>NZ_LZZM01000195.1 GCF_002006345.1 Clostridium puniceum | reverse complement strand
ACCTTTGGTGATATAATCATATTTAAGTCATTCCTTATGTGATGTATTTGGATTTTTAGCGAAATTATTATACCACAAAGGAATGGCTTATTTATTTTTTACAAATTTTGTTTACTCAACAACCTAATAATGATAAATAAATAAGAAAAGTGATTGGAAATGAAGAAATGAAGAAATCAAGTATATATACAATGATAACTGGTGGGACAGAAGGTATTGGACTAGAATTAGCAAAACTTTTTGCAGATCATAAACATAATTTAATTATTATAGCTAGAAATCAAACTAAGCTAGAAATAATTAAAAGTGAATTTCAGAAAAAATATGAAATATCTGTGGAAACAATACAATTAGATTTATCTATGGATAAAGCTTGTGAAAAAATAATAAGAACTGTGGAAGAAAAAAATTTAATTGTTGATAATTTAATAAATAATGCTGGCATTGGAAGTTTTGGACTGTTTAATGAATCAGAGGATGGATTTGAAGAAAAATTAATAAATATAAATATTATTGCATTAACTAATCTTACTAAATACTTTTTAAATAAAATGATTAAAAGAAAAAATGGTGGGATTTTAAATGTAGCATCAACAGCTGCTTTTATTGGAGGTCCAAAGATGGCAATGTATTATTCTAGTAAAGCTTATGTATTATCATTAACAGAAGCACTTCATGATGAAGTAAAAGAATTTGGAATAAGAGTAAGTTGTCTTTGCCCAGGACCAGTAAAAACATCATTTCAACAAAAGGCAGGAATTAGAAAATCAGAGAAGGCCAAAAAATATTTAATGGATGCTAATAAGGTTGCAGAAGAAGCTTACGTAGACTTTTTTAGAGGAAAAGCAATAATAATTCCAGGATATAAGAATAAAATGTTAGTTTTAGCAAATAAATTAATTCCTCGTTCATTGAGTAGAAAGATAATATTAAAAAGTAATAGTTAAAAAGTAGGTAAAATAGGTAGTGAATAAAAATTCATAAAAATGAATTTTTATGCTTTATATTATCGTGTTTATATGATAATATGGTATATGAATGAATATTTAGAATAATATGAATGCAATGAGATTAAAATAAAAAGAATTAAATAAACTATCCTTAATTTATCTTGACATAGTATGTTCTATCAACTAGAATAATTAGAAAGAGAAAAATTAAAAAAGTTAAGATACACTTTAACTTGGTCCTGTGAGGCCAAAAAGGGAGCATAACTATGATTTTGAAAGCAAAATGATAAATTTCATAGCTTATTTTTTGAAGTCAATATTTTGTAAGGTATCACAGGATAGTGAAGAGAGCAGTTTTACTGAAGTCTCTTTATTATCCTTTTGTTTTACACAAAAAGATTCATAAGGTGTAGTTTTAGCAAAAATATATTTGTAGGAGGCTTGAATATGAAGGCAAAGCTTATATTAGAAAATGGCATGGTTTTTGAAGGTAAAGCTTTTGGTTACCTAAAAGAAAGCGTTGGAGAAGTTGTATTCACAACTGGTATGACAGGTTATCAAGAGGTACTTACAGATCCATCTTATTACGGACAAATAGTAACTATGACTTATCCTTTAATAGGTAACTATGGAATTAATCTTGACGATATGGAATCAGACTCAATTAAAGTAAGAGGTTTTATTGTAAGAGAAAAATGCAGCTTACCAAGTAATTTCAGATGTGAATTAGGTCTTGAAGATTTTTTAAAGCAAGGAAAGGTTCTTGGATTAGAAGGAATAGATACACGAGCATTAACTAAGGTTTTAAGAAATAGTGGAACAATGAGAGGTATAATTGCACTTGAAGAGGTTGATGATGAATATGTTAAAGAAAAATTAGCAGGTTTTTCAACTAAGCAAGCAGTGAAGACTGTTACAACAGATACTTCTTATACAGTTGAAGGTACTGGAAAGCATATAGCAGTTATGGATTTTGGTATAAAAACTAATATAATAAGAAACTTTAAAAAGAGAAATTGTAAATTAACAGTATTCCCAGCAACTGCAACAGCGGAAGAAGTTTTAAGTGCAAATCCAGACTTAGTATTTTTATCTAATGGACCTGGGGATCCAGAAGATTTGGATTTTGCTATAGAAAATATAAAGAAATTAGTTGGCAAAAAGCCGATTACAGGTATTTGCTTAGGGCATCAATTATTAGGATTAGCATTAGGTGGTAAAACTAACAAGTTAAAGTTTGGTCATAGAGGATGTAATCACCCAGTTAAAGATCTAGAAGCTAATATTGTTCATATAACTTCTCAAAACCATGGTTATGTGGTTGAAAAATTACCAGATGATATGGAAGTTACTCATGTAAATATAAATGATGGAACTGTAGAAGGAATGAAACATAAGAATTTGCCGATATATTCAGTTCAATTCCATCCAGAAGCATCAGCAGGTCCAAATGACAGTGAATATATATTTGATAAATTTTTAGAATATGCACTATAGGAGGTTACGTTAAATGCCATTAAATAAAGATATAAAAAAGGTTTTAGTTATAGGATCAGGCCCAATAGTCATAGGTCAAGCAGCAGAATTTGATTACTCAGGAACTCAAGCTTGTGAAGCATTAAAATCAGAGGGGATAGAAGTTGTACTTGTAAATTCAAATCCTGCGACAATAATGACAGATAAAGAAGTTGCAGATAAGGTTTATTTAGAGCCATTAACCTTAGAATTTGTTGAAAAAGTTATTGCTAAGGAAAGACCAGATAGTTTACTTGCAGGAATGGGAGGGCAAACAGGACTTAACCTTGCTGTAGAATTACATGATTCTGGTATATTAGAAAAATATAATGTAAAAGTAATCGGAACATCTATTGCATCTATTAAAGAAGGTGAAGATAGAGAATTATTTAGAAATATGATGAATAAAATTGGAGAACCAGTTATAAAGAGTGAAATAGTAACTGATTTAAAAGCTGGGATGGATTTTGCAAGTAAAATCGGATATCCAGTTATAGTTAGACCAGCATACACGCTAGGCGGTTCAGGTGGCGGTATAGCTAATAATGAGGAAGAACTTGAAACTATCTTAAAACTAGGACTTCAATTAAGTACAATTGGTCAAGTTTTACTTGAAAAGAGTGTTAAGGGATGGAAAGAAGTAGAGTACGAAGTAATGAGAGATTCTTATGGAAACTGTATTACTGTATGTAACATGGAAAATATAGATCCTGTTGGTATACATACTGGTGACAGCATAGTGGTTGCACCATCGCAAACTCTTTCAGATAAAGAATATCAAATGCTAAGGACAGCATCAATAAATATAATAAATGCAGTTGGAATTGAAGGTGGATGTAACGTACAATTTTCATTAAATCCAAATTCTTTTGAATATGCAGTTATAGAAATCAATCCTAGAGTTTCAAGAAGTTCAGCTTTAGCATCAAAAGCAACAGGATATCCTATTGCAAAGCTTGCAGCTAAAATTGCGCTTGGATATGGATTAGATGAAATAAAAAATGCAGTAACTCAAAAGACTTATGCATGTTTTGAACCTACATTAGACTATGTTGTAGTCAAAATACCAAAATGGCCTTTTGATAAATTCTTTGGTGCAGATAGACAATTAGGAACTAAAATGATGGCTACTGGTGAAATTATGGCCATCGGAGCTAACTTTGAGCAAGCATTTTTAAAAGGTATTAGAAGTTTAGAAATAGGAAAATATTCTTTAGATCATAAGAAATTCAAGGAATATAGTATTACAGATTTAAAAGATATAGTAATGAAACCAGATGATGAAAGAATATTCGCACTATCTGAGATGATAAGAAGAGACTATATGATAGATAGAATAAACAAAATTACAGGTATTGATATGTTCTTCTTAGAAAAAATTAAGTGGATAGTTGAAGAAGAACAAAGATTAAAACTTAGCAAGATTGAAGATTTAGACAAAGAATGGTTACATAACTTAAAGAAAAAAGGATTTTCAGATAAAGCTATCGCAGATATGTTAAAGGTTAGCCCTGATGATATTTATAGATTAAGAGATATCTGGAATGTAAAGCCTTCATACAAAATGGTTGATACTTGTGGTGGAGAATTCGAAGCATTATCACCTTATTATTATTCAACTTATGAACAATATGATGAAGTTGAAGTATCAAATAATAAGAAAGTTATAGTTATAGGATCAGGTCCAATAAGAATAGGTCAAGGAATTGAGTTTGACTATGCTTCAGTACATTGTGTAAAAGCATTAAAGAAATTAGGAATTGAAACTATTATAGTTAACAATAACCCAGAAACAGTAAGTACAGACTTTGATGTGTCTGATAAACTATACTTTGAACCACTAACAGAAGAAGATGTTTTAAATATAATTGAAAAAGAAAAGCCAGATGGTGTAATACTTCAATTTGGTGGGCAAACAGCAATTAAGCTTGCTAATTTCTTAAAAGAAAAAAATATTGTAACACTTGGAACTACTGCAGATCAAATAGATATGGCTGAAGATAGAGAAAAGTTTGATGAATTATTAGAAAGACTAGAAATATCAAGACCAAAAGGAAAGGGAATTTGGTCAGTAGAAGAAGGCTTGGAAGAAGCTAGAAGATTAAAATTTCCGGTTCTTGTTAGACCTTCATATGTAATTGGTGGTCAAGGTATGGAGATAACTCATGATGAAGAAGAGTTAACATATTACTTAGAAAATGCTTTTGCTAAAGATAAGAAAAATCCAATTCTTATAGATAAATACTTAATGGGCAGAGAAATAGAAGTAGATGCTATATCAGATGGAGAAAATATATTAATACCAGGTATTATGGAACATTTAGAAAGAGCTGGAGTTCACTCTGGTGACAGTGTGACTATGTATCCGAGTCAAAATATATCCGATAAGATAAAGACTGATGTTTTGGATTATACTAAAAAGTTAGCTTTAGCAATTGGAATAAAAGGAATGATAAATATTCAATTTATAGAATTTGAAGGACAATTGTATGTAATTGAAGTTAATCCAAGAGCATCAAGAACAGTACCTTATATAAGTAAAGTAAGTGGAGTTCCGATAGTAGATTTAGCTACACAAGTAATGCTTGGAGCTAAATTAACAGATTTAGGTTATGGAATAGATGTATATAAAGAACCTAAATTAGTATCAGTTAAGGTTCCAGTATTTTCAACTCAAAAATTGCCTAATGTTGAAGTATGCTTAGGACCAGAAATGAGATCTACAGGAGAAGTTTTAGGTGTAGGTAGAAATATTAAAGAAGCACTTTACAAAGGATTTGTTGGAGCTAATATGTATCCATCAAAGGAAAAAGGAAAAATATTAGCAACAATAAATAAGCATGATAAAGCAGAATTTTTACCTATAGCAAAAGAACTTGCGGCAGTTGGATATAAATTTGTTGCAACTACAGGAACTTGTGTATTATTGAGAGAAGCGGGTATAGATGTAGAAGAAATCAGAAAGATTGATGAAGAAGAACCAAATATTTTAGATATAGTTAAAAATAGAGAAGTAGATTTAGTTGTAAATACTCCAACTAAGGGAAATGATTCAAATAGAGATGGTTTCTTAATAAGAAGAGCTGCAGTTGAAAGAAATGTAGGTGTAATAACTGCATTAGACACATTAAGAGCAATTGCTGATGTAGAAATTGAAAAACTTGATGAGAATAGAGATTTAGAAGTATTTGATATAGCAGCTCAATAAGTTTATTTAATAGAAGGGATTTGTCCCTTCTATTTTTTTCTACAAAATTCACATATATTATTGACAAGCAAACAAGTGTTCTATATAATGTAATCAATGAACGTATGTTTGATAGGGGGATCATATTATGAAAGATGTAGGCAATTTTTTTGTAAAAGTAAACTGTAAGAATGTAGATAATATTAGAAGCTTGATAATAGATAGACAAGGAAATTATGTAGGTCGACAAGATAAATATATAATGTGTGCAGGTAAATATGATAGGAATGGATGGACTTTAGTATTTAGAGCTAGAAGTTTTGAAGAAGCAGAAGAACTTGCAAATTTGAATCCTTTTGTGAATAAAAGAAAGAGAATAAATTAGTATATGTTAAAAAACAGTCTTTCATAAAATTTGTACTTGGTTGATTCATTGTTTGTAATGTAGATTTTTTATTGCAATGTATATGTATACTTTATATGCTTATTTTACATAAATTTAATGTAATAAATTAATTAAACTTACATATTGATAAAAATAAAAATAAGTTACCTGGAAATTTAGCAACTTATTTTATATTTCATATTGTACTTTAGAAATAACAACTGAAAGAGTATCTATTAAATTAACTTTTGAACCAATGTTACTTTTGCGGTCACTTTTAACTATTTTAACAATTGGTCTTAATGGGAAGTTTGGAAAAGTCTCTTCTACTATGCCTACATCACCATTACTAAGGCTTACAATTGTTCCTTGAGGAAAAGGTATAACAATTTTACAAAATACATTAATCATATCATAATCAAATCGCGTACCAGAATTAGACATTAAATATTCTAGGGCATCACTTGGACACATAGCTCTCTTATATGGTCTGTCGGAAGTTAGAGCATCATAAACATCTGCAATGGTTACTATTTTAGTTAGATAACTAATCTCATCACCTAAAAGTCCATTAGGATAACCTAATCCATCAAATCTCTCATGATGTTGTAAAACTATTAATTTAATATGAGAACTCAAGTTAAAGAAGTTTCCTAAAAAGTCATAACCTCGTTTAGGGTGCTTTTTTATTATTTCAAATTCTTCAAGTGTTAAATTGTCAGGTTTTTGAAGAACTTCAGTTGGAATAAATGATTTCCCAATATCATGAATTAATGCGCCAATGCAAAGATATGTTAAATCTCTCTTGGGAAGGTTTAGACTAATACCAAGGACAATGGATATTACAGCAACATTAACACAATGAGAATAGGTGTAATTGTCCATACTTTTTATATCTACTAAAGAGAGTAATACATTTTTGTTAGACAAAACACTCTCTAATAATTCTTCAGCTATTGTGTTAATTGATTTAAAATATTTTTTCTCTTGTTTACTATATTGATTAATACTACGTTTTTCAAAATTATGTACGGATGATATTCGTTGTATGTCAGAAAATGTTTCTTTAATTACAGAAATAGATTTTTGTCTTAACTCTGGTTTTATAATGTCTTCAATTTCATAAGAACTATATTCATCAATTATGTATAGAGAAAAAATTTGCAATTCTTTAATTCTTTTTAACATAACATCCGTTAAGACAACACCAGCCTTAAGTAAGCAGCGACCATCAGAAGTATATATATTTTTACCCAATAATGAGTTTTCTCTAATACATTCAATAGGAATTAATCGCATAGTAATTACCTCACTATATTAATAATAACTATTATATCATAAATGTAATGCATAATTATACTATAATGACGAAAAATTGTTAAGTGTTCAATTAAAGATGCAAGAATTTTACCTAATTTATAATATATTACCTTAAATAGTTATCAATTAATTATGCCCATAAGTTTTTTGTACTAGATTTAAATAATTTGTGTATAGATTTATTGGAAATAAAGTAATAAAATATTTATTAGGTAAGATATATGTGTTATTTTTGTTTTATATATTTGAGGCATATTTAAAGAAATAACAATCTATTTTCCTTCAGACTTCATCAGCATGTTCAGCTAGTAGCCCTAACTATAAGATAAACATACTTCCTAGTCTGGAGAAAAATATACACATAAAAAAAGAGCAGCTATGCTGCCATAAGAACATCTCATCGCACCATGGATTTGTTATGTTCTTTCATATGTCTAATTTTAGGAAAGATGGAGTGTGAACACTTTGAATATTAAAAATAGTCCTATAGGATTTTTTGATTCAGGGGTAGGTGGTTTGAGCGTAATGAGAGAAGCCATTTCTATCATGCCCAATGAAAATTTTATATATTTTGGAGATTCTCAAAATGCTCCTTATGGAACTAAGGAGTTAAAGGAAGTCAAAAATCTTACTTTAAATGCAGTAGATTTTTTATTAGATAAAAATGTTAAAGCAATTGTAGTAGCTTGCAATACTGCAACTAGTGCTGCAATTGAGGAAGTTAGAAGCAAATATAAGAAATTAATTGTAATTGGTATAGAACCAGCATTAAAGCCTGCTGTTAAGTTAAGTAGAAAAGGTAAAATAATAATAATGGCAACACCAATGACGTTAAGAGAGAAGAAATTTAAGCTCTTAATGGAGAAATATAAAGATGAATCTTGTATAGAATCATTACCTTGTGCAGGTCTTGTAGAATTTATAGAGCAAGGAGTATTAGACGGAGAAAAATTAGAAGGATATTTAAGGGAAAAGTTCAAAGATTACTTAACTGATGATATAGCATCAGTTGTTTTGGGATGTACTCATTATCCTTTTGTAAAGAAGCCACTAGCTAATGTTATAGGAGATCATGTACCTCTTATTGATGGTGGACTTGGTACTTCTTATGAATTAGAAAGAAAGTTAATAGAAAAAGATTTGATAAATGATTCAAAAGAAAAAGGAAATATAGAAATTTATAATTCTATAAATGATAATAAAATTATAGATTTCTGTTATAATCTAATTAATATAAAAATATAGGTATTATTTAAAGTTTATGAAGACATAAATAATGAATTTAAATTTATATTTTAGATAATAATATTATTTAAGACTGATATCGAGAGGAGAAATTAAAAAATGAAGAATCCAATTATTACAATGACTATGGAAAATGGCGGGGTTATTAAGGCTGAATTATATCCTGAAATAGCACCAAACACAGTAAAGAATTTTGTAGATTTAATAAATAGAGGTTTTTATGATGGATTAATATTCCACAGAGTTATTCCAGGATTTATGATTCAAGGAGGATGTCCAGAAGGTAGTGGAATGGGTGGACCTGGTTATTCTATAAAGGGAGAATTTACAAATAATGGTTTTAA
The DNA here is from genome assembly GCF_002006345.1 of Clostridium puniceum. Classification (GTDB taxonomy): domain Bacteria; phylum Bacillota; class Clostridia; order Clostridiales; family Clostridiaceae; genus Clostridium; species Clostridium puniceum. The sequence continues at coordinate 32,589 of NZ_LZZM01000195.1, read as the reverse complement.
AAATACATTAAAACATTCAAAAGGTGTATTATCAATGGCTAGATCTATGCACCCAGATTCAGCAGGAAGTCAATTCTTTATTATGGTTGCAGATTCTCCACATTTAGATGGACAATATGCATCGTTTGGTAAAGTTATTGAAGGAATGGAAGTAGCAGATAAAATTGTTGCTCAAAAGACTGATAGAGCAGATAGACCTTATGAAGATCAAGTTATTAAAAGTATTACAGTAGATACTCAAGGTGAGGAAATTACAGAACCAGAAATAATTGAAGAATAGAATAGATTTTAATTTTAAACAGACCATATAAATAAGTTGCTTATAAATCATAAAAAATAAGTATTTAATAAAAGGTCATATATAATAAAGTAAATGGAAAAGAGGTGTCTTAAATGGCTATAAATAATAAATGTATATTAGTATATGGATTAAAACCAGATGAAATTGAAAAGGTAGAAAGTCAAAATATCAAGGTAATAGAAATAAATAATAATATGGGCTTGATGAAGATTGAAGATATAATATGTGAGAAGATCAATGAAGATTCATATTATGAGCTGCCATTAAATGAAAAGGCACTTATTTTTAATGGCTTTAAAGATGAACAATTAAAAGTTACTATTAGATATATTAGAGGTTTTGTTAAAGGTGGAGTATTAGCTGTATCTACAGCTCAAAACTATAAATGGACCTTTAAATATTTATTAGAACATTTAGTTGAAGAAAGAGAATGGTTTGAAGCACAACAAAAGGGGAGAAAGTAAAGTGAGTCGTGTAGGAGAAAATATAAAGCAGGCTAGAGAAAAAAGTGGCATGACAGTTAAGGCTTTAGCGAAGAAGCTTGGAGTAGCAGAAAAATACTTAAATGAAGTAGAAATTGGAAGAAAAGTTGCCCCTGAATCATTTATAGATAAAGCAGCTAAAGTACTAAAAGCTGATTTGAATGATATAAGTATGGTTGTTACAGATGAGCAATTGATGGAAGAAAGAAAGACATTAAAGGAAGTCCCTAAGAGAAATGTAGAAAGCTCAGAAGTATGGACAGATGCATTTTCATCGGTACTTAGAAGTGTTCCAATATATAATTATTCATTATCAACGAAAAAAGGATCTAAAGAGATGCCAATTCATTCGAATAAAATAGAAGATTATCCACAAGATAAGGTATTTTATTTGGAAATAGAAGATGATGAAATGACTGGTTTTAGAATGCTAAAAGGTGATATTGCTTTTTCACATAGTGTAAAAGAAGTAAATAATAATGGCTTTTTCTTAATTGACTATAAAGGAAATAGAAAGATAAGACAAGTAAAAGTTTTAGGAAATTCTAAGGTGCTTTTAGTTAGTAATGCAGGAAGCTTAATTACTGAAACTATGGAGTTAAAAGAAATAGATGTAATTGCTAAATTAGAGAGAGTTGAAATTAAATTATAGTAAATATTATTTAAGATGATTTTTATATCTTAATAATATGCAATATGAATAGAGATTGATTGGTTAGTCCAATTAGTCTCTATTTTTGTTACATATAGATATTTAATTGCATAGTATATATGTGTATAGTTATTTAGGAGTTGGTTCTTATAGCTAATTTTAAAAGGCAAGTAACTTCAAAAGTAGATGCGTCTATTGGTTTGTTAACAAATGTACCCAAAGCAATATTAGATGAATTGGGCTATAAATTAAATGTAGAGGGAAATAATAATGTACAACTAGTTATTTTATATAGAGATACTCCAGAACAAACAAGGATATTTATTGAAGGATTAGGAGGAAAGTTTCAAGATTTAGGGTATAGTTTTGCAATTGTTGAGATACCTATAAACAAATTGCAGGATTTATCGTTAAGTAACACTATTCAATATATAGAATTACCTAAAAACTTATATGAACAGGATAGAGAAAGTAATAGGGCCTCTTGTATACTTGAATTACCTCCTAATTTTGGTGTTTCAGGGCAAGGAGTTCTAATTGGATTTGTAGATTCAGGAATAGATTATACGCATCCAGCATTTATGGATAATACGGGGAACACAAGAATAGAGTATATTTATGATTTAAGTACAGGAGGTAATATTTATAATAAGCAAATGATAAATGATGCAATAAAGTCTAATAATCCATATTCAATAATTCCATCAATTGATAATACGGGACATGGAACTCATGTAGCAGGAATTGCAGCAGCTGGTGGAAATATAAATGAACAGTATAAGGGAGCAGCACCTAATGCTTCTATAGCAATGGTAAAGGCAGCGAGAGGAGTAACTGTGTTAAGTTCTCAAATAATGCAGGGAATTAAGTTTTTATTAGACAGAAGTAAAGAACTTAATATGCCTTTAGTTATTAATATTAGTTTGAGTACAAATGATGGAGGCCATAATGGAAGCAGTTTATTAGAGCAGTACATTAGAACGATAGCTAATTTGGAAAGAGTTTCTATTGTAATTGCTGCTGGGAATGAAGGCGATGCAGGTCATCATGTTGGAGGTGAATTAAACAAAACACAAAGAGAAATCTTTAATATATCAAGTGATGAAAAATCAATTGTTATGAATTTATATAAATCAATTTTACCTAATATATCAATTAATATAATAAGCCCAACAGGTCAAAGTAGTGGAAGTGTTGTAATACAGGAAGGATATATTCAAGGTGCTGTAGGAAGAGATAGATATGATATATATATATCTGGAGCAAAACCATTTGAGTTGAATAGTGAAATAAAAATAATTCTTTCAGCTAGAGCTGAGTACCTTGTTCAAGGTGTATGGACTTTAGAAATAAATGTTTTAAATGAATACGAAGGAAAATATTCAATATGGCTTCCTGTATTAGAGGGACTTAATCCTGGTACAAGATTTTTAGAACCTAATCAATTTAACACTTTAGGGATTCCTGCAACAGTAGATAATATAATTGCAGTTGGAAGCTATAACTATAGAACGGATAATATTTCATCCTTTAGTGGCAGGGGCGAACAGCTGTGGCAAAATGCTGTAAGACCTGATTTAGTTGCACCTGGAGAAGATATAGCTGGACCAGCGCCTAATGGTGGTTATGATAATAAAACAGGTACATCAATGGCAGCGCCACAAGTAGCTGGAATATGTGCATTAATGATGGAGTGGGGAATAATACAAGGAAAAGATCCTTATCTTTTTGGACAAAGATTAAAATATTACTTAGTAAGAGGTGCAAGGAGGAGACGAAGTGATATAACATATCCAAATCCAGTATGGGGATATGGAGAAATATGTGTATTTAATAGTTTAATTTTACTTGAATCAGATTTAAATGCTATTTTTACCAGAAAATATGAAGAAGAGATGTTTTTTAGAACAACAACAGAACTTATAAAGAATTGTGAGACACAAACTATAAGGACAGGTAATGAATTTATACCTCCAATTATACCTGGTTTAGACAATAAGCGAAAAATACCTAAATTTTATTATTAATTTTGAAATTTCATATTAGTGTAAAATAAATCTATTTTTAAGGGAGGCATAAATGATTAAATTTTAATTAGAATAGAGACTCCAGTTTCAGTTGGATGAATAAATTTCGGAATAAAGGAATATATTTCCGATTTACTTGGAACAAACTTAACATATAGTTTGTTCCAAGTAAGTTAGAAATAGTTTATCTAATCACACCTTCTAAATTAAAGTTAGGAATAAAATCAGATGTATTAGCACCTTCATCTTGAATGAAGCCATTTGTAATTCCAAGTTCTACTGCATAATTAATAAGACTATCATAGTGTTTGGGATTAAGTGGTTTATCTATTTTAGGGTAATCACAAGCTTTAAACATAGGTACATATTGATTCATTAAACTTATATAAATATTATCACTATATCTATTGTAAATAAGATCAATTACCTTTTTGGAATCAAAAAGAAGTCCTGGAAGCATTAAGTGTCTTACAATAACTCCTTTAATCATATGACCATTGGAATCAAATTTAGGCTGTCCAACTTGACTTAGCATCTCATCAATTACTTTTATAGTATTAGAAGCATAGTCACTTACCTTGGAATACTCAATTGCATATTTATCATTAAAATATTTGAAATCCGGCAAATAAACATCAATATATCCATTTAGTGATTTAATGGTTTTGATAGAATCATAGCCATTTGTGTTATAAAGAATAGGTATTCTTAATTTATTTTTTTTTGCTATTTTTAGTGCTTCTATTATTTGAGGAACGTAATGTGTTGGAGTTACTAAATTAACATTATTTGCTCCTTTTTCTTGAAGTTCTAAAAAGATTTCAGAAAGTCTTTTAATGGATACTTGAGTACCAGTAACGGAGGACTTATTTGCTGAATTTTCAACTTTTAGATTTTTTGAATTATAGTCATAAGAAATATTTTCTTCGGTTCCTTGACTTATATCATGATTTTGGCAAAATACACATTTCAAATTGCAATGAGAAAAGAACACAGTACCAGAACCATTGCCTTGAGAGATAGGTGGTTCTTCCCAAAGATGTAAAGAAGCTCTGGCAACTCTTACTGTATTTGAAGCGTTACAAAATCCTATTTGATTATCATTTCTGTTGACTTTACAATTTCTGTTGCAAAGTTTACATTCATTAAGCATATTTAAGATATTATTTTCTGTTTTGTTAATTGAAAATTCCATATAATTAACTCCTTTATATATGGCATAAAATACACTATATTAAGGTATTTAAGTTATCCTATAAATTATATATGTAATATATCCAAATAAATTATAACACATGCAATATAAAAGAATTAAAATTCTTTTATATAAGAAATTTGTACTTTATATTATAAAAAAGAATCATATTTCTTACAAACCTATTATACAGTTGGTTTGGGTGAAACTTTCAAAGTATCTTCTTCTTTTAAAGTAATAAATACACCTAAAATACCATGAGCATAAAAAGAAAACCTTATTTTTCATTAAGGTTTTCTTCTATTTTTGTAAGTAAATTATTTAATATATTTTGTTCTTCATGATTCAAAACTCCATACATACCAAATAAGAAACTTTTATACGCAATATCCATTGTATTTCTAACATCAATACCTTTTTGCGTTATAGAAACCAATGTTTGTCGTTTATCAGCAGAATTTTTAAAAGTTACTACAAGCTCTTGTTTTTCCATCCGTCTAATTATTGTTGTCATGTTGCTTGCAACACATCTTACTTTATCTTTTAATTCAGACATAGTAATACTGCCTTCAAGTGGTATATTCTTTAGAACCCCAAATTGAACTCCTGTGGCATTATATCCTGAAGTAGAGTTAACGAATTTATTAACTGAAGCATCATTGATATGTCTAATTTTCATATAGATATTGCGTAATAAATCGTTTGACATGTTTTCACCTCTAAATTATTCCATATATGAACTGTAAGTATAATAAAACGTATTCTATACTTTGTCAATACTATTCTATTTTAGTAACTGCTGAAATTACATTTAATCTTATAGTTACTAATAGATTAAATAGAGGTCTTCATATAATTAAATAGTATTAGGTTAAGTATTTTTGATTTTTATGGTTAATTTAGAAAATATGCAGATTATAGAAGTACTAAATAGATTAATATTTGTGTAAAAGCTTAATCTATTTAGTTCCAGGTCATTTTTTTTCATATATCTTATGTTTACAAAAGAATATTATACATTGAGATATAAAAATTAAACTCAACAATCCGAACATAGGATATAACTTTGTTATAAGATTACCAAATCCCAATTGAGAAATTAAAAGAGCAGTACCTAAAACTATAAATATAGCTTTTTTGAATTTAATATTAAAGGATTGTTCTAAGGTCTTACTTATTGAATATACATCAGAAACTTCAGTGGAGAACATTTCCAACCATATTATTACAAGTAGTAACGCTTGAATAATATTACCAAACCTATTTGCTACAAAAAGCAATGGAATTTCATAGTTATATATATATGGTTGATTAACTGTTAATAACAAATTTATCATTAAGCAAAGTATAGTTAGTCCAATAGCACCAGTTACTACTCCAATAATCATGGTTTTAGTTTTTTTCATTTGAGTGCTAAGTGGAACTAAAACTCCTGAAGCAGAAAGTGTATTATATCCTGCATATAATATTGTTGAAATAGCAAGACCAGATTTATGTGACTGAAAATTAGATATATTACTAAAGGAAATAGTATCTTTACAAAATGAAAAATATAAAGCCGTAATCAGAGTAAGTGTTCCAATTAATCCTGGAACAATAAAGGAATTTACTTCAATTAGACCTTCAGTGCCACGAAGCAGAAAGAATATTGCAATTGAAATCATTATTAATGAACCTAGTATTTTAGGTATTCCAAAAAACTGATGAATTAAAGCCCCACTTCCAGCGAGTATTATTGAGGAACTGGAAATAAGAAAAAAAGTAGTTATAAAGCCAGTAAATTTTCCTAATATGTTAGGACTTATTATATTTATAACATCACTATATGAATTAAGATTGTAATCAATACTTATTTTTGAGATTATAGAGCTCATTATAATATAGAAAGTTCCACAAGCTATAATGCCTAGAAAACTATTTATTCCATACTTAGTGAAGAATTCTGTAATCTCTTTTCCTGAGGCAAGTCCAGCACCAACAATTGTACCAATAAACACTGTGGCAACTTGAAAAACCTTGATTAATTCGTTTTTCAAAATTTATCCTCCTCCAAGAATGTTCCTTTTAATAATATATAAAGGTTACTTTTGATTTATTCTTTAAATTTATAATATTTAAAGATATAAATTTTAGAATTAAATGGGTGAATTAAAAAAACAAATTAATAAGTTAATTTATATACAATCTTATTTAATGTAGCATAATGTACTTTTAACAATTTTAAATGTACAATGTAAGAAAGAAAAATTAATTTGGAATTAAAATGTGTGACCTTAGTTTAATATAATTAATAGTATAATATATACATTTACTTATAGTGGAAATTATATATATAGGAGGACATATGAATAGTTTTTGGAATGGAAAGAGATATCATAGTTTAAACTATTTTTTAAGAGAGAAATTTGGAGAAAAGGTATTTAAAATATCTTTAGATGGGGGTTTTTCATGCCCTAATAGGGATGGGAAAATAAGCAATGGAGGCTGTCTTTTTTGTAGTGAAAGAGGATCAGGAGATTATGCGGGAGATAGAGAATTATCTATCACAAAGCAGTTTAATGATATAAAAGAAATGATGGCACATAAGTGGAAAAGTGGAAAGTATATTGCTTATTTTCAAGCTTATACAAATACCTATGCACCTATTGATGAGTTAAGACGTAAATATGAGGAAGCTTTAAAGCAAGAGGGGGTTGTAGCAATTGCAATAGCAACAAGACCAGATTGTTTAGATGATGAAGTATTAGATTTATTGAATGAGATAAAAAATAAGGTTTATCTCTGGATAGAGCTTGGCCTTCAAACAAGTAATGATGTAACGGCTAATAAAATAAATAGGGGCTATAAATTAGAAGTTTTTGAAAAGGCAATGAAAAATCTAAAAGAGAGAAATATTGATGTGGTAGTACATGATATTTTAGGACTGCCAGGTGAAACTAAGGAAGATATGTTAAAGACCATAGATTATATTTCTCACTCAGGGGCTAGGGGAGTTAAGTTTCATTTACTACATTTAATAAAACAAACACCTATGGTAAAGGTGTTTGAAAAAGGTGAACTTGAATTTTTATCACAGGAAGATTATATAGATTTAATTACAAAAGGCATAGCAATGCTTCCTAAGGAAATGGTAGTACATAGATTAACTGGGGATGCGCCAAGGGATCTTTTAATTGGACCTATGTGGAGTTTGAAGAAATGGGAAGTTTTAAATTCAATAGATAAGGCTTTAGAAGATAATGATTTATGGCAAGGAAAAGATTTTAAAATATAACAACTTTTTTAGTAAATATTATATATTTATTTTTTATAATTTGGTTGATTTACGTATACGAGTTGAATTTCTTTAAGATAATGATTTATTTTGAATAATTACTTTAAAGAAAGCTTTAAGCTCAATTTTATTAATAAAGGGAGAGAGGCAAATGAAAGTTGATATTATAATATCAGCAGATGATATAAGTGAAAGTAAAATTGAAAATAAAGTGGTAGTTGTGATTGATATGTTCAGAGCAACATCCGTAATAATTACAGCATTAAATAATAAATGTAAAGAGGTCATTCCATATTTAACAATTGAAGAAACTTTAGAACATGCTAAGAAACTTAATAGAGAGAGTTATATATTAGGTGGAGAGAGAAGGGCTGTTAAAATAGAAGGTTTTGATTTATCTAATTCTCCATTAGAATATACACAGGAAAGAGTAGAAAATAAGACTGTATTAATGACAACAACAAATGGAACTAGAACACTTACAAAATCAACCACAGCTAAAAAAATATTAATAGCTGCTATGATAAATGCAAAAACAGTAGCTAAAAGATTGATTGAAATAAATGATGATGTGGTTATTATTAATGCAGGAACAAATGGCAATTTTTCAATGGATGACTATATTTGCGGTGGATATATAATTAATGAAATGTTAAAGTCTAATAAAGATTTACAGCTTACAGATATAGCAAAGACAGCAAGTATGGTATATGAAGGACATAAAGATATTTTAAGTTATGTGAAAGAGGCAACACATTATTCTGTTATGAAATCTTTAGAATTAGAGAAGGATATTGAGTATTGTATTAGAAAAAGCATTATAGATGTAGTACCTGAATATTATGATGGGAAGATAATTTTAAAATAATTTAGAATAGAATTTATATGGTGAGTAAAAGTAATTTGTGGAATTTTGATATAGAAAGATATTTGAGTTGGGAAAAAATATATTTTCATTTGGAGTACGTAACTAAAATTAATTGAATAATTAGTGGTGGAGATTTGAGAAAATCAATAATCATCTTCTAAAAATAAAACAAAGTGGTTAGAATTTGTTAACTACAATTTGATTTAAAAGAGAGAGGATGATTTATAGTTTTTTTAATCTCCTATTTTTTTATATTATATTTGTTGTTAAAAATTATTAACGTTGGTTAATTTTAATTAACTATTACCTTATTTGGTGTTAACAATAGAGAGATATAATGAGTTATTGAAAGTCATAAAGTAATGAGAAAGAGGTAAAAAATGATGAAAGAATCTAGTGTTAATGTTTTAGAATCTTTGCCAGTTGAAATAACTGAAATAAAAGTAAGTTCTTTAGGAAAGAATTTATCGTTCGTAGTTTATAAAAAAGGTTCAGCAACTCTTAAAGGAAAATTAGAGCCATATTTATTTTTGCTACCAGCTATAATTTTATTTACTTTATTTATGTATTATCCGTTTTTTAAAACTATGTATTTAAGTATGGAACTTACTGATGCTAGAGGCAGGTTTGTAGAATTTGTAGGATTTCAAAATTACATTGATATATTGACTTCAGTAGAGTTTGTAAATAGTTTAATAATTACTTTGAAATTTGTTTTTTATACAACACTTCCATCTTTGCTAATAGGATTTTTCATAACTTTGCTTGCAAATAATAAAGTTAAACTTGCAAAAGCAGCGAATATAATGTTTTCAGTTCCCATGGCAATATCATCAGCATCAGCAGCAATAATATGGTCAATAATGTTTCATCCAACTATAGGTTTAATTAATAACATATTTAAAACAAATATAGGATGGTTAGTAGATCCAAATTGGGCATTGTTTTCAGTTTCATTTGTAACTACATGGATGAATATAGGGGTAAATTTTATATTTCTTTATGCAGGTTTGAAAAACATTCCAAGAGAATTATTTGAAAGTGCTTCTATTGATGGAGCTGGATATTTTAGAAAGTTACATACAATTATAATACCAATGATTTCACCTACATTATTTTTCGTAGTATTTATGGATATTATGAATTCATTTCAATCTTTTGGACAGGTAAAGATAATGACTGCTGGCGGGCCAGGAACTTCAACAAATTTATTGGTATATTCAATTTATAAAGATGCCTTCTTTAATGGAAGATTTGATATGGCTTCAGCTCAATCAATTATATTATTTGTTATTATGTTTGTAATTGCATCAATTCAATTTAAATTTGAAAAGAAAGGAGTGCATTATTCTTAATGAGAAGTAGAAGAAATAAAGTCATATTAACTATAACCAATATAGTAGTAGGTTTAGTAATAATTGTACCTATATTATATGCACTTTCAGTTTCCTTTATGACACCTGATGAAATGTTTACTACACCTATAAATCTTTTGCCTAAAGGATTTTATTTAGGAAATTATGAGCAAGTATTAAATACAATACCAGTATTCACTTTTCTTATAAACAGTTTTATAGTTGCAACAGCAGTTACAATAGGACAAATATTAACCTCAAGTCTTAGTGCGTATGCGTTTGTATTTTATGAGTTTAAAGGTAAAAAAATTTTATTTATGGCAATGATAGCTACAATGATGATTCCCAGCGAAGGAGTAATAATTTCAAATTATTTAACTATAGGTTCCTGGAATATGCTTGATTCATATGCAGGAATGATAATACCATTTCTAACTTCAGCCATGGGAATATTTATGATAAGACAATTTTTTCTTACAGTTCCTAGAGAATTTAAAGAAGCATCAGTCATTGATGGATGCACAAGTTTTCAATTTTTTTGTAAAATTCTCATGCCTGTTTCAAAACCTATAGTTGGAGCTTTAGGTATATATACTTTTTTATCAACTTGGAATCAATATATGTGGCCACTACTAACAACAAGTAAAAAGGAAATGAGAACTGTTCAAATTGGTATAAGTATGCTTCAATCTTCAGAAGCTCAATCATTTGGAATGATATTAGCAGGAATTATTATAATTTTAATTCCTTCAATATTCATATTTATATTAGGTCAAAAACAACTTGTTCAAGGAATGACTTCAGGTGCTGTAAAAGGATAGTAAAGTTTAATTTCAAAATTTATTTAATTTTAGGAGGCTTTATTTATGAAAAAAAGAATCATATCAGCTATAGTGGTAACAATGGTTATAACATCGTTAATTGCAGGGTGTAGCAGTAAAGTTGAAGGTATATCAAAAACTAATGATGAACCAACAAAAATAACTTTCTGGCATGGAATGAGTGATAATTTAGGAACAAGTTTAGATAAACTTGTAAAAGATTTTAATGATACTCATAAGGATATAGTAGTAACAGCTCAATATCAAGGCGAATATGATGATGCATTAAATAAACTAAAAAGTGCTCAAACAAATAATTCAGGACCAGATGTTATGCAATGTTATGATATAGGAACTAAATACATGATAGATAGTAAGGCAATAGTTCCGATACAAAATTTCGTTGATAAAGAAAAATATGACATTTTAAGTTTAGAAGAAAATCTTCTTGCTTATTATACCGTTGATAATAAGTTATATTCTATGCCGTTTAATTCATCTACACCTATACTTTTATATAATAAGAATGCATTTAAAGAAGCAGGCTTAGATCCTAATACACCGCCTAAATCTCTTGCAGAAGTTGAAGATATGGCAAAGAAACTTACAAAGAAAGATGCATCTGGAAAGGTCACTCAATATGGTTATTCAATGGCTATATATGGATGGTTTTTTGAACAATTTATGCTTAAGCAAGAGAAGGATTATGCTAATAATGCAAACGGAAGAAGTGGTAATGCAACTGCTGTAGATTATGAAAAAAATGGTGGTGGATTAACTCTTTTAAATGAATGGAAAAAGTTGGTTGAATCAGGCGATGTGGGTAACTTTGGAAGAAAGACTGCTGATACTAGAAATGCATTTATAGCGGAAAATTCTGCAGTGTATATAGATTCAACATCATCTTTAAGTTCAGTATTAAAGGGGGTTAATGGCAAGTTTGAAGTAGGAACTGGGTATATGCCTTCAGTAAGTAATTCAGATAAAGGTGGAGTTTCAATTGGTGGTGCATCTCTTTGGATAATGGACAATAAAGATGAGAAAAAACAACAAGCTTCTTGGGAATTTATAAAGTTCTTGGTTTCTGCTGATCAACAAGCATATTGGAATGTAAATACAGGATATTTCCCAGTAACTAAGAAAGCATATGATACTCAAATGGTTAAGGATAATTTAGCAAAATATCCTCAATTCCAAACAGCTGTAGATCAATTGCACGCATCAACTCCAAAGTCAGCAGGTGCTTTATTTGGAGTATTTCCAGAAGCTAGAGCTGCAATTGAAACAAACATTGAAAATATGCTTAATGGTAAACAAACTCAAGAACAGGCTTTAGAAAACGCTGCAAAAACAACAAATATTGCAATTGAGAAATATAATAAGACTAATAAATAGATAGGTTAAGAATCTTATTAAAAGAAGTTTAAATATTGCACATAGAGGTTTCTTAGGGAAATATCCTGAAAATACAATTAAAGCATTTTAATGAAGTATTTCAATTGACGGCGATCCAATAATCACCAAATATCAAGATAAACTTAAAAAAATAGAACAGTAGATATATAATTAAATTATATGCTCCTTTTATAGATACAGTTAAAATAAAAAAACTGTGACTATGAAAGGAGCATTTTTAAGGAAAGAAATGATATATATAGTGCAACTTTAAGTCTTCAACAAAATTAAGTGACAATAACTAACTATAATGCAGAATATTTTTTAAAACATAATATTATTTATTAAGTTTTTCTAATAAATCATTTATTCGTGGAGAACAATTCTTCCCTTTACAAGGTCCACTGCCAGCTCCAGTTGCTTTTTGAACTTCTTCTAAGGTTAAAGCACCATTTTTAATAACCTCTTTAATTTTTGCACGAGTAATTAATTTACAAGTACAAGTCTTTGTTAATTTATCTAAAACAGCTTCATTTAAGTTATTATCCATATAAACATCTCCTAATTTATAATTTAATTATGAAAGAATGTATCTTTCATAATTAAATTATACAGTTTGTATTCTCATAAGTAAACTTTGTTATTTAGTAATGAATATTAATATATAATAGCTGAAATTAATTATTAAAAATATATTTATATTAAAATGAAAAATTAGAATAATGATAATTAATATAAAGAAAATTAAGCAACCATTAAGAAAACTATTATATAATTATAGTAAAGTTATAGAAATTATTATAAATTTAATTATAGAAAATTATTTAAGATTTTATAATTTTGTATTAGGGGTGAAATTAATGATAAAAGTATTACTTGTTGAAGATAATATAGAAATAAGTCAAAATATAGTCGAATATTTTAATGGTGAAGTAGAAATTGAGGCTGTATATAATGGTGAAGATGCTGTTGAATACTTAGGTGTTTACACTTATGATGTTGTAATATTAGATCTTATGCTGCCAGGAATAGGCGGGATTGATGTTTTAAAGTATACGTCTAAGAATTGCTTGAATACAGGCGTTATTATATTAACAGCAAAAGAAGAACTTGGAGATAAACTTAAAGCGTTTAATTTAGGTGCTAATGATTATTTAACTAAGCCATTTTTTATGGAAGAATTAAAAGCTCGTATTAATTCAATTTTAAAGAGTATGGGAAAGGTTAAGAAACCTAATATCCTTGAATTCAAAAATATGCAGATAGACATGAAAACCAAAAGAGTTTATATAGATGAAAGTGAAGTAGAATTAAATGAAAAATTATATAAACTTCTTGAATATATGGTTATAAATAAAGGGGTATTATTATTTAAGGAACAAATATTTGATAATGTATGTGGATATAATAGCGACGCTGCAACTGAAATAATCGAAGTATATATAAGCAGACTAAGAAAGCAGCTAAGTGCTTTTGGATTTGGTAAATATCTTATAACTAAAAGAGGCATGGGATATTTATTGGATGAAAGTATAGAGGATTAATATATGAAAAAGGATATATTTTTAGAGACCAAGAAAAGTATTATAGCCATAAGTACAAGTGTAGTATTTTCATGTTTGATTATATTCGCAATAATAACTAATGCATTATATTCCTCTAAGGTATTAGTTAATGTTGATCATCAGATTTTAGAACAGAAGGATTTTATAACTAAACAACCTTTTAATTTTGATTATAAGGGAATTTTTGACTCAGGTAATTTTAATGCTCATGAAAATAAGGCACAAATTCAAAATGAAACTCAACCATCAAACAGTCAACCGGAAGCAATAACTAAGGTGGAAGGGGACCAAAAAAATGAGATGTCTAATAAATTCGAAGATCAAAAGGAAGGTCAAATTAAAGGTTTTGAAGGAAAGCCAAATGGAAAGTTCATGCGAATTCCCCCTAACTTAATTGTTATTATATATAAAAATGATACTTTTGAAATTATGAGTAAAACTTTATATTTTACAGAAGATGATTTACCAGTATTTCCACAAAGTGCAGAAAATGAGGTAGTTACATTAACACTTGATGAGCATAGTTTCAGAGGAATTATAATACATAATGGAGATTATAAAATACAAGTGCTTGCAAATATTGATTCTGAAGTAGATTCTTTAAATAGGTTAAAAACTTCAATTATAGTAAGTTTAATTATATTGATTATAATTGCTACAATTCTTTCAACTTATCTTGCAGCTAGAGTAGTAAAGCCAATTAGAGAAGCTTATGAAAAGCAGATTTATTTTGTTCAAGATGCATCTCATGAAATGAGAACGCCATTAGCTGTAATAAAAGGAAAATTAGAATTGCTAGCTCATTCCTGGGGGGATACTATAGATGATCACTTTGAACATATTTCAAAGATGATGACAGAAGTAAGAGGTTTAGAAAAACTAAATACCGACTTATTGTTGTTGTCTAAAGAGGATTTAGATCTAGCAGTCAATATAACTAATTTAAAATTAAATAATTTTATTGAGGATTTGAGTGAATTCTATATAGATTTAGCAGAAATTAAAGAAAAAAAATTTAATGTAAATAAACCTAAAGAAGAAATACTTGTTCAATGGGATTATGATAAGATAAAGAGAGCTGTTGTAATATTGATTGAAAATGCATTTAAGTATACCGGAGAAAATGGAGAAATAACTTTAAGCGTTGAGGATATAAATAAACATGTAAAAATAACAGTTAAGGATAATGGAATAGGAATTAAAGAAGAAGAACAAAAACGCATATTCGATAGATTTTATAGGAGTGAAGTAGTAAGAGGGCAGAATATTAGCGGAACTGGAATTGGACTTAGTTTATTAAAATCTATTTCAAAGAATTTTGGAATTAAGTTAAAGGTAAATTCTAAATATGGAGAGGGCTCTGAATTTATATTAATAATTCCTAAGATAATAAAATAAAGAATAAGCTATCCTATAAATAGAAATTGATTTTAGTTTCTATTTATGAGGATAGCTTTATTATTATAAGAAATTACTACACATCAACATATAATAATTTTTAAACACTTAAGGTTATATAAATAATAACTATTTAGTTATTATATTATTATAAAACCAACGTCCAGATTGCAAACCTAAAACGCATGCTAATCTAAACAAACATATAGTTGATATGCCAGCTAAAATTCCAGTGATTAACCGTCTAACATTTGTACTTTTAAAGTATCCAAGATATTGTCCTGTTCCATCAATTAAAAGAGGAACCATTAATAGTAACTCTAAGAAGATATGTAAATATCTAAATGTAAGTATATAAATAATTCCAATAATATAACCTATCAATATTCCAGTACAGCGTGCACAGATAGGAAATTGATGACCTTTAAAGAAAAAAGATCTTTCTGGTAACTGGTGACAAAAGAACATGTATTTTAAAATCTTTTGGTAATTAAACATCTAATATGATAGAGATGCTAGACTTCCAAGGAAACCTAGTGCAAATGTTAATATGTAGAATACAATCCAAGCAACAATTCCCCCTATCATCCATTTACATATTAAGCTAGCACTTTGAGGTTTTTCATCTTTCCACATAAAGTATAAGATTATTCCTACTATTGGGAAGCAGCATGATGCAACTCCAGCTAAGTGAGATGGATTGTCTACACCTACAGAAGAATTACTTTTACCAGTAGCGACCCCACAGTGTATACATACATCAGCATTATCGTCTATTTCTTGTCCACAATTTTTACAAAACATTAATAAATCCCCCTTAAATTTTTTATTAACAAATAACTGATTTTTTATTAATAATTAATGGAAATATTATATCATCAATAGAAGTTATGAGTAAATATGTAAATGTATGAACCAACTTTAAAATTTAAATTATTGTATATCTGTTGTAATTAAGTTTATATGGTGAAATTAGTTTTATATGCTAATATGGTTTTATTTAAAAATTATTATTGCAACATATGTTAAATTAAAAAGATGATTAAAATGTTGAAAAACATAATAATCACCTTTGTTTAGCTTAATATAAAATTATAATAAGTTAAGTACTTAATAATAAGATGCTAAAACTCCCAATAAAACTATGAATAAAACATATAAAATAGAAAAAATAATACTTAAGGCTATGCCAGCTAAAGTCCATTTAATAACTAAACTAGCACTCCTAGGTTTTTCATCTTTCCAAAAGAAGTACAATATTATACCAACCAATGGGAAGCAGCAGCCAGCTAGGCCTGGTAAGTGAGAAGGAACATCTTTTTTGTTAAAAGGAGATTCACTTTTACCAGTAGCAATACCACAATATATACACACATCAGCATTATTATCTATTTCTTGTCCACAATTTTTACAAAACATTATTATGTATCACTCCTGTAATATTTTAGTATTAAATTATAATATTTTAATTTAAATATTATAATTAGCGCAATAGACTAAGTATATAATCTTGTGCCCATTGTAGACTTTTTAGCCATAGTGCAATTATAATTCTTAATAGACATATAAGAGATATTCCCCCTAAGATTCCAGTAATTAATCTCCTAATATTAGTGCTTACAAAATATCCACGATATTGACCGATTCCATCAATTAGTAGAGGTACCATAAGTAGTAATTCGAATATATAACCTAGTTTATTATAAAAAATCAAATACAATATTCCAATAACATAACCTATTAAAATTCCAGTGCATCTAGCACATATTGGTAATTGGCGTCCTCTAAAAAAGAATGATCGTTCTGGCATCCTATGACAAAAAAATATGTATTTTAAAATTGTCTTATAATTAATAAACATTTGCCATAACAGCTATAAGAACGTATATTATAGTGAAAATTATATTAAGAGCAATACCAGCTAAAGTCCATTTGATTATTAACTTAGCACTTAATGGTTTTTTATCTTTCCATACAAAGTATAATATTATACCAACTATAGGAAAACAACATCCAGCTACACCTGGTATATGAGAAGGATTGTCTACAGAATTTAAAGAAGAACCATTTTTTCCAGTAGCACTCCCACAGTGTATGCACATATCAGCATTATCGTTTATTTCTTGTCCACAATTTTTACAAAACATCATTATTCACTCCTTAAATTATTTTTTGGAATTATATCCATAGTATAACATTGTAGTTAGCTATACGTAAATATATATATTAATTGTATAATAAGTAATACATCAACTAAAAAAATTAAATATATATGTTGCAATTATATTTCTACATATAAATCATTTGAATATGATTATAATTACAAGTTTTTAGATGTAGATTTATTATTTCGATATATATTACTTAAAAATTAGAAAATATTATATAATAAGATGTAAGGAATTTAGATATTATTATTATAAATTAATCAGAAATTATATGACGAATATTTCACTATTAATTGACTTTTAAAAATCATTAATATATAATTATTACAATAAAAGACTATGATTAGGAAAAGTACCTTAGGTAATTAATTTTAGAGAGTAGCTGTATGGTGGAAAGCTATATTAAATTTGAGGGAAAATCACCTAGGAGTTGGATACTGAAAGGCAAAGCTTTGCTAAATAAGTCATCACGTAAGAGCCTGCGTTAAAGGATAGAGTATGTATGTACTTGAAATATAGCATTTGATTTTTTATTTAAATGTTAACCTTAGGTGGTTTGCGAATTCAACTTCGTCCTGTAGGATGGAGTCTTTTTTTGTATAAAAATAGATTTAGAGAATTTTTGCAGTCCAAGGGCTGATAAAATATAAAATTAAAAATAATAAAATTAACTATGAACAAACGATTTATCTAGTGATATTAAAGATAATTTAACGAGAAAAACTTGTATTAAAAATTGGAACATAATTTTATCCTAACTGTTCATGGGTAATTGTTAACTTTTAACTGAAAATGAAAGGGGAAAATTAAATGTATAATAAAGTAGATTCGTCAAAAGGCACTGTAAATATGGAAAAAGATATTGCAAAGCTTTGGAATGAAAAAGACATTATAAAGAAGAATTTTGATTTAAATCAAGATGGGGAGTGTTTTACTTTCTATGATGGACCACCAACAGCAAATGGAAAACCTCACGTTGGTCATATTTTAACAAGAGTAATGAAGGATATAATCCCAAGATACAAAGTTATGAAGGGATATAAGGTTATAAGAAAAGCTGGATGGGATACTCATGGTCTTCCAGTTGAATTAGAAATCGAAAAGAAACTTGGTATTTCTGGAAAAGAACAAATTGAAGATTTTGGTGTAGAAAAGTTTATTAAAGAATGTAAAGACAGTGTGTTTTCATATGTGAGTTTATGGGAAGAAATGTCTCATCAAATAGGATATTGGGTTGACATGGAAGATCCATATGTAACTTATCATGATGATTATATAGAATCAGAATGGTGGGCATTAAAGAAATTATGGGATAAAGGTTTGCTATATAAAGGTCATAAGGTAATGCCTTATTGTCCAAGATGCGGAACTGCTTTATCATCTCATGAAGTTGCTCAAGGATATAAGGATGTTAAAGATTTAACTGCAACAGCTAAGTTTAAAGTTAAATCAGATGAAAACAAGTATATTCTTGCTTGGACAACAACTCCTTGGACATTACCATCTAACTTAGCATTATGTATAAATAAAGCTTACACATATGCTGATGTTAAAGTTGGTGATGAGGTTTATGTATTAGCTAAGGACTTAATAGGAACAGTTCTTGGAGATAAAGAACATGAAATAATCAGAGAATATAAAGGTGAAGAATTACTAGGTACTGAATATGAACAATTGTTACCTTTTGCTAAGGTTGAAGGAAAAGCATTTGTAGTAATTCATGGAGATTATGTAACACTTTCAGATGGTACTGGGATAGTACATATTGCACCAGCTTATGGCGAAGATGATAGTTTTGTTGCAAAGCAAAATGGTATTACATTTGTAAATTTAGTAGATGCAAGTGGTAACTTCGTTCCAGAGGTAACTCCATGGGCGGGGAAATTTGTTAAGAAGTGTGATGAAAGCATCTGCGATTACTTAGAAGAAAATAATAAATTATTTAATAAACACAAACATCTTCACTCATACCCTCATTGTTGGAGATGTGATACACCACTATTATACTATCCCAAAGATAGCTGGTTTGTTGCAATGACTCAAATGAGAGATAAATTACTTGAAAATAATAATAAAGTAAACTGGTATCCTGATAACACTAGAACAGGAAGATTTGGTAAGTTCCTTGAAAATGTCATTGATTGGGGTATTTCGAGAGATAGATATTGGGGAACACCACTTCCAATATGGCAATGTGAATGTGGTCATAGAGAATGTATCGGAAGCAGAGCCGAATTAGAAGAAAAAGCAACTACAGATTGTAAGGGAATTGAATTACACAAACCATATGTTGATGGAATCAAGATAAAATGTTCTGAATGTGGTAAGGAAATGACTAGAACTAATGAAGTAATTGACTGTTGGTTTGATTCAGGATCAATGCCTTTTGCACAATGGCACTATCCATTTGAAAACAAAGAAAAATTTGAAAAGAATTTTCCAGCTCAATTTATATCAGAAGCTGTGGATCAGACAAGAGGATGGTTCTATACATTAATGGCTTTATCAACATGCTTATTTGATACAAATCCATTTGAAAACTGTATAGTATTAGGCCACGTATTAGATAAAAAGGGACTTAAGATGTCTAAATCTAAAGGAAATGTTGTCGATCCATTTGAAGTATTGAACAATCAAGGAGCAGATGCTACAAGATGGCATTTCTATACTGCAAGTGCTCCATGGTTACCAACAAGATTCTCGATAGATGATGTTGCAGAAACTCAAAGAAAATTCTTGGGAACATTATGGAATGTATATTCATTCTATGTTCTATATGCTGAAATAGATAAATTTAATCCAGCTGATTATGCAGGCTTTGTTTCAGATAATGTAATGGATAAGTGGATTATATCTAAATTAAATACATTAATTGAAACAGTTGATGAAGGGTTAAATACTTATAAAATTACTCAAGCGGCTTTAGCTATTGAAGATTTCACAGATGAATTATCAAACTGGTATGTAAGAAGAAATAGAGCTAGATATTGGTCACAAGAATTAACAGATGATAAGATTGGTGCTTATGTAACATTATATAAAGTCTTAAATAATTTAGTTAAAATAGCATCACCATTTGTACCATTTATGACTGAAGAAATTTATCAGAATTTAGTTATAAATCTTGATAAGAATGCTCCAGAAAGCATTCACTTATGCACATGGCCAGAAGTTGATAAAGCAGCTATAAACAAAAATTTAGAAGAAGAAATGGATTTGGCTTATACACTTGTTAATCTTGGAAGAAGTGCTAGAAATGCTGCTAATGTTAAGAATAGACAGCCGCTTTCAGAAATGCTTATTTCAACAAAATCACTTCCAGAATATTATGGAGATATTGTAAAAGAAGAATTGAATATTAAGATGGTTGAACTCGGAGCTGATCTATCTAAATATGTTAACTTTGAAATAAAACCAAACCTTCCTGTTATAGGTAAGATGTACGGTAAATTAATTCCACAAATTAAAAATGCAATTTCAGAAAGAGATCAAATGGAATTAGCTCAAAAAATACAAAATGGTGGAAGTGAAACTATCAATGTTAATGGAACAGAAATAATTCTTACAAATGAAAATCTTTTAGTTACAATGCAAGGATTAGAAGGATATGCATTTGCAGGAGAAGGTGAATTAGGAGTAGTACTAGATACAACTATCACACCAGAACTTCAAGAAGAAGGTCATGTAAGAGAAACTATTTCAAAGATTCAAAATATGAGAAAAGATAAGGGCTTTGAAGTTGCAGATAAAATAAAACTTTATGTTGCAAATAATGATATGTTATTAGATGTTATTAAGAAGTTTGAAGAAACAATCAAGAAGGAAACTTTAACTTGTGAAGTTATTTATAATGGAGAAGCTGATTATTCAGAAACAGTTATAAATGGTGAAACATTAAATATGACAGTTGAAGTTATAAGATGATAATTAATGACTAGGAATTAAAGGATGCCCTTAACGTTCCTAGTCATATTATTTTATAATCTAAATATAATTTGTTATACTAATATAAACTAAGGTATTTTATAAATTTAAAAATTTAAGATTAAAAACTATAATTATTGACAAAACTTATAGTAAAATAATAAATTATTGTAAGTTCTGTTGATTTATGAGGTATTATATTAGTATAATGAAGTTATCTAGAAAAATTCAAAGGAGGAATAAGGATGGCTACTTCTATTAAGGATGTTGCAAAAGAAGCTGGGGTATCAATTGCAACCGTTTCTAGAGTTTTAAATGATATTGATGTAGTAAATGAAGACACTAAGAAAAAAGTTGTAGATGCAATAAAGAAGCTTGGATACAGACCAAACATAGTCGCAAGAAGTTTAAAAACTCAAAAAACAAAAACAATAGGAATTTTACTCCCAGACATATCTAATCAATTTTATCCAGAAATCGTGAGAGGCGCTGAAGATGTTTCAAATATATACGATTACAATATAATATTATGTAATTCAGACCTTGATATTGAAAAAGAAAAAGAATATTTAAGAGTACTTAGAGAAAAAATGGTTGATGGTGTAATCTATATGAGTAGTTCTCTAAACGAAGAAATTTTAGAGCTAATCAATGAATTAGATTTAAAAACCGTATTAGTTGAAACAAAAGATAAAGACGGAGCATTACCAAGTGTAACTATTGATAATGTTAAAGCTTGTTATGATAGCACAAAATTATTAATTGAAAAAGGAATAAGAGAAATTGCTTTCATAGGAACTGAGAAAGATAATAAGAATGCTTGGGGAGACCGATATGTTGGATACGAAAATGCTATGAATGAAGCTGGAATAGAAATAAATCCAGATTTAATTTATTTTGGTTCAATGAAGGTTAAGAGTGGATATGAAGGAATACAAAAGTTCTTAAAGGAAAAGAAGAAATTTAAAGGTGTAGTATGTGCATCTGATGAAATTGCAATGGGTGCAATAAATGCTTTAAGAGATAATAAAATTAAAATTCCAAAAGATGTAAGCGTTATAGGATTTAATGATAACTATGCTGCATCAATATTCTATCCTAAGATTACAACAATCTCTCAACCAACTTATGACATGGGTTCAGTTGCAATGAGAATGCTTATTAAACTTTTGAATAAAAAGGAAATAGAAGAACCACATTATGTTTTAGAACATGAATTAGTTGAAAGAGAAAGTACAATATAAGTTTAATAAAAGGAGTATCGCGAAATGATTAAATTTTAATCATTTCGCGATACTCTTTTTTCACTAATAGTTAAGAGAATTCTCTTAACTATGAAATAATATAATAGCAAGTTGGAGTATAGAAAAAATGCAGATTATTGACTGCATTTTTTATTAAGTTTAAGATTTATTGTTTTGTAATTCATTTTTTTCTTTTATATCTGTTATGATATCTTTTAGTGTTATATTTTCAAGTTCTTTCTCTAATGCTTGTTGAGCTTTTGAAAAGACTGGAATTATTGTGCTTTGAATATTGCGCCCAACTAGACAAGCTGGATTTGGATTTTCATGAACACTAAACAATTCTTTTTCTTGTACAACATTTACTGCTTTATAAACATCTAGTAATGTAATTTCTGAAAGATTTTTTGTTAGTTCAGCTCCTGCAATACCAGGTCTTACTTTAACCAATCCAGCAGCTTTTAGCATTCCCATAATTTTTCTTATCACGACTGGATTAGTATTAACACTTCCAGCAATTAATTCTGATGATTTTACTACACTTATATCGGTGCCAAGAAGAGTTAAAATATGAATTCCAACGGAAAATCGGCTGCTAATGGACATATTAGGTCACCTTCCTTTAAACATGTTTATCATTAATGTATTTTTTTAAATAATTATAAATGTATTATAACATAAAAATTTTACTTGACAATCAATATATTTGTAACTATACTTATTACAAGTAATAAAAGTGGTTACAAGTAAAAATAGTTAGGAGGAATTACAATGAAAATAGGGATCATTGGAGCAAATGGAAAGGCAGGAAGCCTTATATTAAAAGAAGCAGTTGAAAGAGGACATGAAGTAACAGCAATTGTTAGGAATGCAACAAAAGTGGAAAATCAAAATGTTAAAATAATAGAAAAAGATATCTTTGAATTAAAAGCAGATGATATTAAGGCTTTCGATGTAGTTGTAAATGCATTTGGAGCGCCACCAGAAAAAAGCAACCTACACATAGAGGCTGGGAAAGCTTTATTTGAAGAATTTAAAGTTGCCATAAATACAAGATTACTTTATGTGGGAGGAGCAGCAAGTTTATATGTAGATGAAGCAAAAACAGTAAAGCTTTTAGAAACACCTGATTTTCCTGAAGCTTATAAGCCAACCGCAAGTGCAATGTTAAAAAACTTTGAGAATTTAGAAAAAACTATTGGAATTCAATGGACTTATCTTTGCCCAGCAGGATTTTTTGATCCAAATGGAAAGCGAACAGGATCTTATAAAACAAGAAAAGATATCTTAGTATTAAATTCTAAAGGTGAGAGCTATATAAGCTATGCAGATTATGCAATTGCAATGCTAGATGAAATTGAGAATCCAAAATATGAAAATGCAAAAGTTTCAGTTGTTGGAGAGAACTAATAATTTAAAACAATATTAATTAAAAAATTAATGGATCATATAAATATTATTTGGATAATTATAAGTTTTTATGAATGAAAAACATGCATATAAGAGGAATTTTTTCTCTAAGTGTATGTTTTTCAATTTTATAAAGAACTTTCATTCCTATTTTTTGTGTGTAAATGTTGCAATTGATAGAGGTGCTTAGATGTAATTTTAGTTATGTAGTTATAAAATGGACTAAATATAAGAATAGTTGCAGATGCAACTATTTTGTGATAAAATGGTTGTTATTGCAACTAATACGAGTAAAGATTTATATAATAAGAGTAGTAGTTTTATAAATAAAGGAGGTGTAATGTGGAAAGTTGCGAGGCAATAGGAAAGTATATTGGTGAAATTCATAGATCTAGCTGTATCTATTTTGGGAAGAAGTTTAAGAAATTTGGAATAGGAGTGGGGCAATATTTATTTTTAATAAATCTTTATAAACATGATGGAATAACACAAGAAGAATTAGCTCAGAAAGTAAAATTAGATAAGGGAACTACTGCAAGAGCTATAAAAAAACTAGAAGATCAAGGTTATGTAAAACGAGTAAAAAAGGAAAATGATAAGCGTGCTTATAAATTAGAAGTAACAGAAAAAGCAGAACAAATTAAAAAAGATGTATATGCAATAATGGATGAGTGGGAAAATGAAGTTAGAAAATATCTTTCGGAGAAAGAATCTCAACAGTTGGCAAATTTGCTAAATAAATTATCAAAAAGTTCATTAATTGCAAAGGAGGACATTTATGAATAGTCAAAAAAGATTAGGTGAAATGAAAATTGGAAAGTTAATATTAGAATTTTCTATTCCAGCTATTATAGGAATGCTAGTTAATACTTTATACAATATAATAGACAGAATATTTATTGGACACATAGAAGGAATAGGAAATCTTGCAATGGCTGGTGTTGGAATAACTATGCCATTAATGTTTGTAATTCTGGCATTCGGTATGTTAATTGGAATTGGTACAGCTACTAGAATATCAATAAAACTTGGACAACATGATAAGGAAGGGGCAGAAAAGCATTTAGGAAATGCATTTACACTAATAATAATAACAAGTATTATTTTAACCATATTTGGACTTATATTTTCTAATCCACTTTTAAAAATGTTTGGAGCAAGTGAAAATATTATAGGATATGGAGAACAATTTATTCAAGTAATATTTATAGGATGTATATTTAATTTAATAAGTTTCAGTCTTAATCATTCAATTAGAAGTGATGGAAGTCCTAAAATAGCTATGGCATCTATGCTTATAAGTGCTATTATAAACATTATTTTAGATCCTATATTCATATTTGGGTTAGATCTTGGTGTTAGAGGTGGCGCACTTGGAACTGTTGTTGCACAAATAATAAGCAGTATTTGGATTTTATATTATTTTACTAAGGGATCTAGTACCCTTAAAATTAGAAGAAAAAATTTAAAGCTTGATAAAAGTGTAGTGTTAAGTATTTTTGCAATAGGAATAAGTCCATTTAGTATGCAAATAGCACAAAGTGCAGTTCAAATAGTTTGTAATAATTCCTTACAAACATATGGTGGGGATTTAGCAGTAGGAGCAATGACAATAATAAATAGTTTGGCAATGGTGTTCTTGATGCCGATTTTTGGATTAAATCAAGGTCTTCAGCCTATAATAGGTTATAACTTTGGAGCTGAAAAGCATGATAGAGTTAAACAAACGGTGAAATATGGAATAATTACAGCAACTATAATAGTGACAATAGGTTTTGTGGTTATTCAAGGATTTTCAAAGGCATTAGTTGTAATTTTTAATAATGATCCATCACTTATAGAAATAACTTCACATGGAATGAAAATATTTTTAATTATGATGCCACTTGTTGGAGGTCAAATAATAGTTACTAATTATTTTCAATCTATTGGAAAAGTTAAGATATCTATGTTTTTAAGTTTATTAAGGCAAGTTATAATATTGGTTCCATGCTTAATAATAATTCCAATGTTCATGGGATTAGATGGAGTCTGGGCTGCAGGTGCATTATCTGATTTCTTATCAGTAGTAATCACAATAACTGTATTTTTAAAGGTGTCAAAGGAAGCGGTAAGAGTTAAAGAACAAAAAAGAATTATATTAGAGGATTAAACTTTAATGTTTAATAAAAGAAGATTAAAGCTTTATAAAAATAAGGTTATTTCAAAATTATTTTGAGATAACCTTATTCTTTTAAAACGAAACATGTATTATATAAATTTATAGAATCATATATAAATAAGTTTAGCCAAGAAGTTATATTCTTATTAATGATAAGAATAATTTATCTATTTTTGTTAATTAATATAAACAAAGTTTAATTGTAGATATTTAAAAAATAGTATTACTGGTTGCGGCGTGAGCCATATTGCAAGTCTTTTCTTAACGTACCTTAATAAGATAATATAAAAAATCTATCTTACTAAGGTACATTTGCAAAAATCAGTATTAGTTATGTTTTATGTAGTTTAAAGGATTCCTTCACTTTTTAAAAGATCTTCTAATTTTTGAACTCTATCTGTTAAACTGATGAATTTTTCTTTTAACTGTTCCTTTGAAGGTTCGTTGTGGTTTATAAATTTTTCCATATCCTCTACAGTTTTTAAAGCTTCTTCAACATCTTGTTGAGCCATTTTTAAATTTAAATCATTCATGAAAAGTTCTCCTCGCGATAATTATTTTGTATCATATAAGTTCTAATTAATTAGCTACATTAAAGCCATATACAGTAAATAGGTATAAGTAGTTTATTTATTAAAACATATATATATTTAAATTTATTAACTATAGATTAAATAAAAATCTATAACTATATTTAGTAATTATATCCTATCACTACTAAAAAATAAGTGCAAGGAATATAAATGTAAAGAATAATTATACTATAGGAGATAAAGATGATTAATTATATTTGGTTTTTCTTAATTTTTTTTGGTATCTTAGTTGGATTAATAAGTGGAAATGGAGAAATTATTTCTAAAGCTATAATTAATTCATCTGGGAACACTGTTAATTTTATTATAGAACTTACAGGGATAATGTGTTTTTGGTGTGGTGTTATGAAGGTTGCAGAAAATAGTGGACTTACAGAAAAAATATCTAAGCTATTAAAGCCTATTCTCAAACGCATATTTAAAGAAGCAGCTAAGGATGAAAAGACATTAGGAGCTATAGTTATGAATCTAACTGCTAATATGATGGGATTATCTAATGCCGCAACACCTTTTGGTATTAAAGCTATGGAAGAAATGGATAAGCTTAATAAAGATAAAGAAACTGCATCAAATGATATGGCACTTTTTTTGGTTTTAAATGCAACTTGTATTCAATTAGTTCCATCTACAATAATTTCTATAAGGGCTGCGTGTAATTCGATAAATCCGGGCATAATAATATTGCCAACTGTAATGTCTACAGCAACAGCAGCTATTGTTGGGGTAATATGCTGTAAGATATTACAACGATATTTTTAGTAGAAATAATAAGGGATTAAATAATGATTAATTTTATAGGGGGAATAATAAATTATGTTTAATTATTTAAGTAAAAGTATAATACCCATAATATTTCTACTTATTATAACCTATGGAATGTTTAAAGGGAGAAAGGTTTATGAATGGTTTATAGAAGGTGCTAAGGAAGGATTAAAAGTAACCTTAAGAATATTTCCCTATCTTTTAGCTATGATAATTGCAGTACAGATATTTAAAGAAGCAAAATTAATGGATATATTAAATAACTTAATAGCACCAGTTGGGAACTTAATAGGATTACCCCAAGAACTTATACCCTTAATAATAATAAAGCCTTTATCAGGGAGTGGCGCAATTGGTGTATTCACAGATATAATAAAGAGCGTTGGAGCGGATACAAGAACTGGACTTATAGCATCTGTTGTAATGGGGAGCACAGAAACTATATTTTATACAATTACCGTTTACTTTGGTGCAATTAAGGTAAAGAAAATAAGACATACTCTATGGGCAGCAGTTTTTGCTGATATGACAGCTATAATTATGGCTATTGTTATGGTAAATATTTTTATAATTTAAAGTATAGAATATAAAATTTAAATGATAGGAATATGTATTGTTTAATTTTCTTAATTAATTATATAATGTTATTTGTAATTTGTTTACGGAAGAAGTATTATTTATATTCTATATTTTTAATCAACCTTTATAAGTATGAATTTTTGGAGTATTATATTTAAAGAAAATATTGTAATAAGAAAGAGGCTAGTTTTATGAATAAAGATGTGTATATAAGAAATAGAAGTAGATTTATGGAGACAATAGAAGATAATTCAGTAGCAATACTATTTGCAGGAAAGGCACCTAAAAAAACAGGCGATGAGTTATATGAATTTACTGCAAATAGAAATTTTTATTATTTAACAGGAATTCAAGAACAAGAACATATAGTTTTATTATCAAAATCTAAAGACGTTACAAGTGAAAAATTATTTTTAAAGGATTTAGATTTAGCAGCTGAAATGTGGAATGGAAAGACTTTAAGAGATAATGAAGGAAAAGAGATATCTGGTATAGAAGATGTTGTATATATGAGTGATTTTAATTCTCATATACATACATTGATTAATAGAGCAGAAAACATAACCTTATATTTAGATTTAGATAGAGAAGCTATTGATGAAGTAGATTCTATAGCTAATATTTTTGGAAGAGAAATTAGAAATAAATACCCACAAGTTATAGTAAAGAATCTTTCAAATAAGATTGCACCTCTTAGAATTATTAAATCAGCAGAAGAAATAGAAGAGATGAAAAAAGCAATAGAAATAACAATTGAGGGTGTAAAAGCCTTAATGAAAAATTCAAAAGCTGGAATAAAGGAATATGGACTAGAAGCACATTTTGATTTTGAATGTAAAACTAGAGGTGCCAAGGATTATGCTTTTAGAACAATAGCAGCATCAGGCAAAAATGCAACTATACTTCATTATGCTGAAAATAATAGTGAATTAAAAGATGGGGATTTAATTCTTTTTGACTTAGGAGCACAATGGAATTTATATAACGCAGATATCACAAGAACCTTCCCTGTGAATGGAAAGTTTACAGATAGACAAAAGGAAGTTTATGAAGCTGTACTTAGAGTAAACAAATCAGTAATTGAAAAGATAAAACCAGGAATTAATTATAAAGAACTTAATACTTGGGCAACAGATTTAATAGCAGATGAATGTATTAAATTAGGAATAATTAAAGAAAAGGATGAAGTGAGAAAATATTATTGGCATAGCATAGGTCATAGTTTAGGATTAGATACACACGATGTAGAACCACAGGGAAGAAATTTCACATTTGCTGAAGGAATGGTGTTTACAGTAGAACCAGGAATATATATAGGTGAAGAAAGTATTGGCATAAGAATTGAAGATGATATTTTAGTTACCAAGGATGGGTGTGAAGTTTTAACTAAGGATATGATTAAGAATGTTAGCGACATTGAGGAATTTATGAAATAATCTAGAAGATACTTAGAATTTTTATTAGCCAAATTTAAATAATAATGATTAGAATTTTGAGAAATTATTTACAATTTAGATTGTTAAATTTAGAATAAATAATCAATTTTAAAAAATCAATTGATTATATTAAAAAAATTAGATACAATATATAATGTTAAAAGAAATTAAAATGCAATGAAAAGAAGAGTAATAAAAGAATCATTCTATAAGAGAGCTAACATGTGCTGAAAGTTAGCGTTTGTGAATTTTATGAAGATGGTCTTAGAGCATGTTTTCTGAGCCAAGGTTTATTTGGTTAGGAGAATACGGGGGCAACCGTTATATTGCAAGGTGATGATGGTCACCTGCTGAGTTACTCGTTGTAAAGTGAGTAAGAATTAGAGTGGTAACACGTATAATACGTCTCTATATAGGTTTTAATATACCTGTATAGAGATTTTTTTATGCATAATAACTACTATAATATATTCTTCAGAATATGCACCTTTGAAAAAAGTGGGAAGCACAATAAAAAACTTATTAAGCACAACTAAGAATTTTTAAATTTTTGGAGAATAAGTACACCAATTTATAAAAGATCAAATTTAAATTTCAGATGTAAAAGCACAATGAATAATTTAATAAAAAGTTATCATTGTTAAAAATAAGGAGGAACACAAGTAATGTGTACAGATTGTAAAAAAACATATTATATTACTACACCAATTTATTATCCATCAACAAAGCTACATATAGGAAATACCTATACAACGGTAGCTGCTGATGCATTAGCTAGATTTAAGAGATTAACAGGCTACGATGTAATGTTCTTAACAGGAACAGATGAACATGGTCAAAAGATTCAAAGAGTAGCTGAAGAGAAAGGAATTACACCAAAAGAGCATGTAGATGAAGTTGTTGCTGGTATTAAAGATCTTTGGAGCATGATGAATATAAGTTATGATAAATTCATTAGAACTACTGATGATTATCATATTAAAACTGTTCAAGATATATTTAAGAAATTATATGATCAAGGAGATATATACAAGAGCTCTTATGAAGGCTGGTACTGTACACCTTGTGAATCATTTTGGACTGACACTCAATTAGTAGATGGGAACTGTCCAGATTGTGGCAGACCAGTTGAAAAATCAAAGGAAGAAGCTTATTTCTTCAAGATGAGTAAATATGCTGATAGATTAATAAAATATATTGAAGATCATCCAGAATTCATTCAACCAGAATCAAGAAAAAATGAAATGCTAAATAACTTCTTAAGACCAGGTCTTCAAGATCTTTGTGTTTCAAGAACAAGCTTTAATTGGGGAGTTCCTGTAACTTTTGATGAAAGCCATGTTGTATATGTTTGGATTGATGCATTATCAAACTACATAACTGCTCTTGGATATGGTCAAGATAACAAGGAACTATATGATAAATACTGGCCAGCAGATGTACATTTAATAGGAAAAGATATTTTAAGATTCCATACTATTTATTGGCCAATAATGTTAATGGCTTTAGATTTACCACTTCCACAGCAAGTATTTGGTCATGGATGGCTACTTGTTGATGGTGGCAAGATGTCAAAGTCTAAAGGTAATGTAGTAGATCCAGTTGTGCTTGTAAATGAATTTGGAGTAGATCCAGTAAGATATTATCTATTAAAAGAAATCCCATTTGGAGCAGATGGATTATTTAATAATGAAATATTTATAAAGAAGATAAATTCAGACTTATGTAATGATTTAGGAAATCTTTTATCAAGAACAGTTGCAATGGTTGAAAAATATTTTAGTGGAGAAATGCCAGCACAAACTGAAAAGGAAGCTATTGATGAGGAACTAATAAACTTAGCATTAACTGCACCAGGAAAAATTGAAGAAGCAATAGATGAATTAAATATTCCACAAGCTTTAGAATATGTTTTTGAATTAATAGGAAGAGCTAATAAGTATATAGATGAAACAACTCCATGGATATTAGCTAAAGATGAAAGCAAAAAAGCTAGACTTGGAACAGTGCTTTATAATTTAGCTGAAAGCCTTAGATTTGCATCAGTAATGATTTCAGCCTTCTTACCAGATACAGCTAAGAAGATTAATGAACAAATCAATGCAGCAGAAGTTTCATGGGAATCATTAAAAACATTTGATGGAACAAAAGTAGGAACTAAGGTAATTAAGGCTGAAAACTTATTCCCAAGAATAGATGTTGATAAAAAACTTCAAGAGTTAGAAGCATTAAAGGCAGCATCAGAGACAGCTAAGAGAGAAATTACTTCAATAAAAGAAGAAATAACAATAGACGATTTTGAAAAGATTGATTTAAGAGTAGTTAAAGTTTTAGCTTGTGAACCAATAAAGGGAGCTAAAAAATTGTTAAAATTAAAAGTAGATTTAGGTGGAGAAGAAAGACAAGTGGTTTCTGGAATTGCAAATTTCTATAAGCCAGAAGAATTAGTAGGAAAAAATGTTATATTAGTTGCTAATTTAAAGCCTGTAAAACTTAGAGGTGAATTATCACAAGGTATGATTTTATGTGCTGCAGCTGATGATGATAGTATATTAAAAGCAGTAGATCCGGGTGATCTTGAAAGTGGAAGTATAGTAAGATAAAAAAATAGAACGTCTCACTTAGGGGGGTGAGACGTTCTTTAACCATTAAATAATAATGGTTAAAAGGGGTAAATAATAATGCTTTAACTACTTTACAATTTAAATTTTACGACAAAATTATGTCAATTACGTGTCAAATAATATAATATATAAGTTCTAATTAATAAAATTCATAGCTTGGCAAAACAGCTTTATATTATTCGATGAGTTTGCACAAAATAAATCTAGATTTATTTTGTGAGGTGATTTAAATGGTTATTATAAAAGATAATCAAAATGCAATATTAGAACTAGAATCAGCAATGAAAAAGACTAAAAATGTACGAATGTATAAACGATATTCTGTTGTTTTAAAGCACTTTCAAGGTTTTAAAAA
>NZ_LZZM01000194.1 GCF_002006345.1 Clostridium puniceum | reverse complement strand
CACTAGTTGTCATTCCTTTTGCATAAAGTGATATTATTTTTTTGTCCAATTCAGTACATACTGTTTCATATTTCTTTATTATCTGTGGTTCAAATTCTGCATTCCTATCTCTTGGTACGTCTAAATCGACATCACCGAAGGAGCTTCTGAGGTTTTTAGTGCTATATCCATTGCGGTAATTTTTCTTAGCCGGTTCTTTGTTTTCTGATCTTTCATATTTATTTCGACCAAGGTGCTCTTCCATTTCACCTTCTAGAATATTTTCTAGAACATCTTTAACTAATCTTTGAATTAATCCATTCTTACCCATTACATCATCTATGGTCTTACATTTTTTCACTTCGGATTTGTAATCAAAATCATCATCAATTGCTTTTGTCATAATTATCACTCCTTAAATATTTTAAAGTATATTATTCCAAAACTACCAACTGATTATGTAAAAAAACAGTAGATAGTTTTGTTTTTACACAAAACTATCTACTGTCCCTTTTGAAATGGAGTCTTTTTATTTTAATTCAGCTTTTAATTAAACTATGATTTATTCAGCATCAGTCATTACATATGCTTCTATGTCTTCACTAGCTATTAAATCATAACTAATCCATCCATAACCGTTAATACCCCAGTCTTTACCCCATGAGTTGATTATTTTTACTGCTTTTTTAGCATCATCATAACCAACTACGCATATTGCATGTCCACCTCTGTTTTGACCAGAGATTTTATCGTAAATTGGATTGCTAGCATCTAAATCATCAAAATCTTCATATACAGATATACCAATAACTACAGGATTTCCACTAGCAAGCTGTGATTTTATTGCATTGTAGTCTCCACTTGGAAGTTGGCTCCAGCTTTTCGCTTTATATTTAGCTGCATTAGCTTTTTGTTTAGTTGTAGGTTTAGTTTTCCAAGAATAATAATTACCATTATAAGGCATATCAGATAATGTAGTACATCCTTGTGACTTCAAAAGATTGAAGGCATCAGAGAAATAAGCACCACCGCCATCAGCACTTGAATCAGCATGTATTTGGCTGTATATATATGCTGGACTGAATATATGAGCATTTGTATTTACTCCCCATTCCCATTGAACATTTTCTTGATAAGTTTTGTCTGCATATCCTGTAGCAAATGCAACACAGCTTCCTAAATTTCCTTGGTTAGTTACTGCTGGGAATTCACTTGATAAATCAACTTGTTTTGGTAATACTGCTCTGTTATTTGTATCTTTTACTGTTTTAATACCAGGTATATTTTCATGTAATTCCTTTAACCCAGTTGGATGTAAAGTAGCTGCAAATGTTTGAGTTGGAGTTAATCCTAATCCTCCTAAGACTACAAGTGAACATGCTAAGATTTTAATTTTGTTAAATTTCATTTTTAATACCCCCAATTTATTTATTTTTGTGTTTACTTTTTAGGATCTACATATTTATAATGAAAGTCCTGTTGCAGTATAAGGTCCATACTGCTTGTACAAGGTTAATTTGCTTTACATTCCCCCTTATTTTGTGTAAAAAGTTTATATGCTTATTGAGATTAAAACTTTTATTTAATAAATTTTATATAATCTGATGACTACTTATATTTTTGTATTAATTTTTAAATTAATAAGCAGTTTGCAGATATAAAAAAAGACAATGGTGTAATTTAGATTTTGACGCCATTGTCATTAATTATCTATTTAATGAATTATTTATAAAAAGATATAAGTTTTAATTAATTTGTTACAGTAAAATTATTTAATTTTTTAAACAACATTTTTAGTTTTATTGAAATTAGAATGAATTTAAAATTTTATGGAGATTAAAGTTTTTTATTGGTTTTATTTTCTAGAATATACAAAAACCTTATGATAATTATATTTACATTTAATTCAAAAAACAATATAAAAAGCACTAAACATGTGTTTTAAGTGCTTAAGGGATATTTTTATTATGAATAATTACTTTTAAGATATATTTTATGTATTTAAAGCTTTTCTGATTTTATATATTTAAAGTTGTTCTAGTAAAATAGATTTAAACCTCTATAGTAAAAATGTTAATTTACTAATAAAAGATAAGTTTTATGGTTATTAATTTCCTATGTTATAAGGAATCTAAGTTAGTTTGATTAATATATAATGCTAACTCAGTTCTACTATTTAGTGATAGTTTTCCGAGTATTCTTGTAACATAATTCTTTACAGTTCCTTCTGTTAAAAAGAGAATTTGACAAATATATTTGTTGCTTTTGCCCTGAGCAATTAGCTTTGCAACATCCATTTCTCTTGGTGTAAGCACATCTAATTTATGATTTAGAGTATCAGATTCATAAGAACTTTGATTTTCGTTAGTAATTGAATTAAAGGCTTTAATTACTTTTGCTGTTACTTCTGGATCCAGTAGCATTGCACCATTGTAAACTGATTTTATTGCTTTAATTATATATTCTGACCCAGCATCATTTAGGAGATAACCATCTGCTCCATTTTTTATTGCTTTAAATATGTATTCGTCTTCATTAAAGGTTGTTAGTATTATAATTTTTACATTTTTATATTTTTCTTTAATAATTTTAGTGGCTTCAACACCATCCATTATAGGCATTCTAACATCCATAAGAATCACGTCTGGCAGCAAATCTTCCAAAAGTGCAATTAGTTGCTCTCCATCTTCTGCTTCTCCAAGTATGTTTATTTCCTCATATAAACCTAAGATCATCTTTATTCCTTCTCGTACTAGTTCTTGATCATCAGCTACTATAACATTTATCATATTTATATTTCCTCCGTTAATACTGGTATGCATATATACATACCAAAGCCAAAGTTATCATTACTAAAGTAATTCACTGATCCATTCAATGAAGTTACTCTATTTTCAATTCCAAGTAATCCAGTTGATTTTATAATTTTATTACATCCAATTCCGTTATCAGTTAAAATAAGATTTATATTATTATTTTTTCTTAAAATTTTTATGGTTATTTCCGTTGCCTTCCCATGTTTTATGCTATTAGTTATAGATTCCTTAATGGTACTACACATAGAATTTTTAATAATTGAACTTAGGTTGTCCAAATCTTCATCTGTGTTGAAATTAATTTTTATATTATTAAGCAGATGGAAATTATTAATTATACTCTTAATAGAATCATTAAAAAACTCTATTTCTCGTTCTTCCTTAAGTAAACTAACTACGTCTCTTAGACTGTTAATGCTGGATTTTGCAATATATTCAGCTTTAATTAAGACATCTTTCACTTTTGTAGGCTTTATATCACACATCTTTGTTGCAAACTCTAAATGCATAATAAGAGCTATTAGAGTGTGACCTACTGAATCATGAAGTTCTTGAGCCATCGTAGTTCTCTCTTTAGAAACAGTTAATGCTTCTACTTCTAACGCATACTGTTGGAGTTTTATATTTGCAAGCTGTAGCTTTTCATTTAATTTATTTACTTCATCTTTTTCTGCACGAAATATTTTTTCAGAGTACATTGTGCTGCATAAAGCAAAATAACCAAATAGGGCAGGAAGTAAACTTGGAAGCTTATACAAGTAGTTAGACATTCCTATGTCTGTAATTAGCAGCATTAAATATAAAAGAAAATGAATTAAAAGTAAAATTTTTAGTCTTATTCCTTTTGATTGTAAAAGTTCTGCTAAAGGGAAGGTCATAAAAACATTAGTTTCAAATCCTCTTATAAAATATGTTAATATCGAAGCTCCAAATATAGTAAAAAGTAAAGATGTATTATACATATATCCAGAATTTATAGTTAATTTAGTTTTTCTTGTGTAGTCATTTACCATAACTAAAGTGATAAGAGCAAATAACATCACCGTTTTGAGAGTTTCATTGTGAAACAAATAATAAGTCCGAATAAATATAAATATAAATAGAAAATATTTAAAAATTTCGAAGTACTTTCTATACATAGAGATTTTATAACCTTTCTTTTTTTTTATTATAACATTGTACTCATATTAGGCAATATATTACTTAAGTAATATATTGCCTAATATGAGTACTAAAGTAACTATAAATTCAACTGATTCTATGTTAATATTTATTCACAAAAATGTATGAAAAGCGTTTAAGAAGGAGAAGATATAAATTATTAAATTCTCTTTTTTAATCTTCTTAACAAAAAAAGTTGGCAAAATTACCTATAAAATATAGAGTTTTTAATTTAAGAAATAACCATAATAGATTTATTATCTAATATGGTTATTTGTTGTTTTTTTAATATAATTTTAAAAATAAAAATAAAATATTGAAATACGCCTAAAAAATGCTGTTTTACGATAAAAATATTGTCAAATAGTAGGAAAATTGTTAATGTTATTACAATATTCTTAGTGAAATCTTGTTAATTCCTTTTTAGTATAAATATGTATTAGTTGTAATTTTATAATCCACGAACATCAATAAGATTAAAAATCTTAAAGATAATTTGCAAGTAAAATAATTATCAAGAATATTAAGGATATTAAAACTAAAAGTGGAGGTGATGTATAAAATCCAAGCTTCTAAAAATGTTTACGTTTTCTAATAAATCTTTAAGAGGTTAGAAAATTTACAATGGTATGTTTTTATACCAACAAGGTTTAAATTAGAAACAAAAAATTTAGGCAAATGAAAGGAAAAGATTATTTCAAAAGGGGGAAATTAAAAATGTTAAAAAGGTCAGGTTCACTTTTATTAGCTTTTACATTATTATTTGGCATTGGATTAAGTACACCTATAGTAGCCAGTGCAGATACAAATGCTGTAGCAAAAATTCAAGGGTATTCTAATCCTCTTATGACACAAAAATTTGGAGCGGACCCATATGTTATGGTTTACAATGGCAGAGTATATGTTTATATGAGCAGTGATGCTTATATGTATAATAACGGAAATGTTATTGATAATAATTATAGTAATATCAAGTCAATAACCTGTATATCATCTGACGATATGGTAAACTGGACCGATCATGGGGAAATTCCAGTTGCAGGATCAAATGGAGCAGCAAAATGGGCAAGCAATTCTTGGGCACCAGCAGTTACACACAAAGTCATAGATGGTAAGGAAAAATTCTTCCTTTATTTTGCTAATAATGCAGGTAGTATCGGTGTACTTACAGCAGATACCCCAATTGGACCATGGACAGATCCTCTTGGAAAAGCCATGATTACTAACAGTACTTCTGGAGTTAATGGAGTCGTATGGCTTTTTGATCCAGCAGTATTGGTAGATGATAACGGGACAGGTTATCTATATTTTGGTGGTGGAATACCAGGTGGTAATAGTCCTACACAAAGTCAAATTGCAAATCCAAAGACAAGTAGAGTTATAAAATTAAATAATGATATGATCCACACTGATGGTAGTGCAGCTGTAATTGATGCTCCATTTATTTTTGAAGATTCAGGCGTGCATAAATATAATGGTAAATATTATTATTCATATTGTTCTAATTTTGCTGGTAATCATCCAAATGGAACGCCACCTAAAGGTGAAATCGCTTATATGGTAAGTGATAATCCTATGGGACCATTTACTTATAAGGGTACTTTCCTTAAAAATCCAGGAACATTTTTTGGAGTTGGCGGCAATAACCATCATGCTGTTTTTCAATTTAGTAATCAATGGTATGTAGTATATCATGCTCAAACTTTAGGAAAAGCTTTAGGAGTTACAAAAGGATATCGATCTCCTCATATCAATAAGCTTGGTTATTCTGGAAATGGTGTTATAAATAACGTTACAGCAGATATGCAAGGGGTACCTCAGGTTGCTAATTTTAATCCATATAAGAGGACAGAAGCTGAAACAATTGGTTGGAATGGTGGTATTTTAACTGAAAAATCTCAAGCAGCAGGAACTATAGTAAAAAACATTAATCTTGATGTTACAAGCATAAATAATGGAGATTGGCTAGCTGTATCAAAGGCTGACTTTAGAAATGGAGCGAAATCATTTAAAGCAAATATTTCATCGACGGTGGGAGGAAAAATAGAAATACATCTAGATAGTCTAGATGGTCAACTTATTGGTACTCTTAATGTAAGTTCTACAGGGGGAGAACAACAGTGGAGAGAAATGCAATGTAATGTAAAAAGTGTTAGTGGTGTTCATAATGTTTTTTTAAAATTTACTGGAATTAGTAATAAAAACTTATTTAATATTGATTATTGGCAATTTAGCTAAAGCAACAGATAGAAAATCTTAATAACTTCAATAAGTTTATTGAATGATTATTGAAGTTAACTACTTAAGAGAAAAGCAATCAATATTTACGAGAGTATATAAGCAACTCGAATTTTATCAATAAAAAATCAATTATGATGAAGTAAAAAAGGAGCATATTAACGATGAACATTAAAATAAAAAAAATAGTATTATCTTTATTAACACTTTCAGTAACATGTTCACTATTTACAGCATTATCTGTAACAGCTAATGCAGCATCAAATGCCACAATAAATTTGTCTGGGGAAAAGCAAGTGATTCGTGGATTTGGAGGAATAAACCACCCAGCTTGGGTTGGAGATTTGACAGCAGCTCAAAGAGAAACAGCTTTTGGTAATGGTGATAATCAGTTAGGTTTTTCTATTTTAAGAATCTACGTAGATGACAATAAAAATAATTGGTACAAAGAATTAGCAACTGCTAAAAAAGCAATTGAACGTGGAGCAATAGTTTTTGCTTCTCCATGGAATCCGCCAAGTGAAATGACTGAGACTTTCAATCGTAATGGTGATACGAAAGCAAAACGACTTAGATATGATAAGTATTCAGCGTATGCACAGCATCTTAGCGATTTTGTTTCATACATGAAGAATAATGGTGTGAATCTACATGCTATTTCTGTTCAAAATGAACCTGATTATGGAAAGGATTGGACGTGGTGGACTCCAGAAGAAATATTTCGCTTTATGAAAGAAAATGCTGGAGCAATTAATTGTAAGGTAATGTCACCTGAGTCATTTTCTTATCAAAAAAAGATGTATGACTCTATTTTAAACGATCCGAAATCTCTTGCTAATATGGATATTCTTGGTACTCATACTTATGGTACTCAGGTTAAAGATTTCCCTTATCCTCTTTTCAAACAAAAAGGAGTAGGAAAAGAGCTATGGATGACAGAAGTATACGTTCCTAATAGTGACAATAACTCAGCAGATCGTTGGCCTGAAGCATTGGATGTTGCATATCATGTGCACAATGCTATGGTAGAGGGAGATTTTCAGGCATATACCTGGTGGTACATTCGTAGACAATACGGCCCTATGAAAGAAGATGGCAACATAAGTAAGCGTGGTTATATGATGGCTCATTTCTCTAAATTTGTTCGTCCTGGATATGTAAGAGTTGATGCAACAAAGAATCCAACAACCAATGTTTACGTGTCTGCATACAAAGGTAGCAACAAAGTAGTTATTGTTGCAATAAACAAAGGAACATCTCAAGTAAGTCAAAGCTTCAATATACAAAAGGGTTCAGCTTCTAAAGTATCAGCATGGGTAACAACAGGATCACAAAACATAGCTAAATCAGCTGATATAAATATAGTAAATGGAAATTTTACAGTATCACTTCCAGCACATAGTGTAACTACATTTGTAGGGGATTTAAGCAAATAATACTAATTAGGTAATTTAAGCTTAAGAAAGAGGGAAGAATTATGAAAAAATTTGTTGTTTCAATTATTGGTATTGCAATATTCATGTTAACATTTGTATTAAATGCAAATGCTGCAACAGCGATAAAAGTTCCAGTACTAATGTATCATAGGATCGAAACAAATCCTAATAGAAGTGATATATGGCAAATAAGTTTAATTGAATTTAAACAGGAAATGGAATATTTAAAAAACAACGGTTATACTACACTTACTAATGATCAGTTTTACAACATTATTACTAAAAAAGCTCCTATGCCAGTAAAACCAGTTCTTTTAACCTTTGATGGTGCGACAATAGATTTTTATAACAATGTATATCCTATACTTAAACAATATGAATTTAATGCTACAGAATATGTTGTAACAGATCAGATTGGCACATCTTGGGGAAGTTCATCAGATATAATTAGAATAATGAACGAAAATCAACTCAAAACAGTAGCAAACAACAAAATAGAATTGGAAAATCACTCTACAACACATGGGCATATTGCAAATTTGAGTACTGGAGAACTAACAAAAAGAATAAGTGGTGCAACTGCTAAACTTGAAAATTTAACCAATAAACCAGTAAAGTACTTTGCATATCCATTTGGTGAATCAAGTAACAATTTTATTAAGGTTTTAAAAAGTTTAAATGTAAAAATGGCTTTTAAAGTAGGTGGAGGAATGGCTACAGATTCTAGTGATTTAATGAATATGCCAAGAATAGCTATTGTTAATACTGATAATATTACAACGTTTACAAGAAAATTAATAACTGGAAATTAATTCCGGAAGTGTTAGCAGTGTTCGTGATATTTATTTTACTTTTCCAACAATATCAAACCTGGAAAAATTGTTGGATTATTCGATTTCCATAGTAAGTATGGATATATAGCAGTAAGAAATGATAATGGAACTAAAAAACTTATTCAATGTAATTTAGATGGCTTAGAAACTTCTGTTGATCTTACTAATAATATTGTGTATCTAAAGGTGGATGGTGATTGCAATACACAAATAGCCAAATTCTATTATAGTTACAATGCTAGTACTTGGGCACAGTTGGCAGTAATCTCAAAATGCATTTTTTCTACAAATTATGGTTTGTATGGTACAGGTTCGCTCTCTTTAATTATACTAGTGGCTGTGCTGACTTTGATTACTTTAAATTTAGTTCGAATGCAACAGGTGTAGGTAACTAGTTTGTAGCTGACAATTATTTATTAAAAGGAGGAAAACAATATGAAAAAATATATAAGTATGATTTTGTCTGCAACTCTTATAATTTCTACATTTCTCACTTCAGGAATTCAGGTAAAAGCAGCAACGACAACTAAAGCAGCAACTAATGTAAATAATGCTAATTTATTGAATACTTATGGAAATGTGTTTGGAAAGGTAGGAACTACATTAGGATCATCTCAAATTTTAGATCGCAATGCAATAAATGCTACAAAGAAGGAATACAATAGTGTAACCCCAGAAAATGAAATGAAACCTGATGCTGTTTTAGGTCATTCTGCAAATGTGATTTCTATATCACAAGCAAAAGCACTTGGTTACTATATTCCTGATAATTATCCAGAAAGTACAGTTCCAAAACTTGATTTTACAACTGTAGATAATATGTTGAAATTTTGTTATGAAAATGGATTATCAATGCGTGGTCATACACTTGTTTGGCACTCTCAGACTCCAGACTGGTACTTTAGAAATGGTTATAACCCAAATGGAAACTATGTAAATCAAAATGTTATGAATAAGAGAATGGAATTCTACATTAAATCTGTTATGGGACATGTTTTTTCAAGCAAATATGGAAGTGCAGTTTATGCATGGGATGTTGTAAATGAATACTTACATGCAGAAAGTGCTGGAGGCTCTGGATGGCAAAAAATTTATGGCAGTAATCTTGGAGCGAGAGCAGGTTTTGTAAAACAAGCCTTTCAATATGCGTATGAGACATTGGAGTATTTTGGTTTAACAAATAAAGTAAAGTTATTTTATAATGATTACAACGAATATATGGAAGTGAATAATATAATTAATTTGATTAATTATATTAATTCAGGTAAGAAAATATGTGCAGGAATTGGTATGCAGTCTCATTTAACTACTCAATTCCCATCAGTTGCTTATTATAAAAGTGCATTGAATGCATTTGCAAAAGCAGGATTTGAAATTCAAATTACGGAGCTTGATGCTGGGTGCACTTCTTTATCAGAACAAGCAAAATATTATTATGACTTAATGTCTGCTATTCTATCTGCTAAAAAATCAGGTGCTAATATTACAGCCCTTGTATTTTGGGGACTAAGTGATGATCATTCATGGCGTTCTAAAGAGAAACCATTATTGTATTCTAATTATTCAACACCAAAAGAGGCGTATTATTCAGTTTTAAAAGCATATTTTGATGCAGGATATACTCTTGCTAAGTAATTAAAGGTTTCGATGATACATCTGTTGTAAAAAAATTATTCAAATTGTTGATTATAATTTACAATGCATATTCAAATGATGCATAGAAGTTTTCTATAAAATCTTCTTTAGCAAGCGGTGCATATGCTATTGCAGCTATGAGTAGTAAACAAACTAAGGTATTAGATGATCATAACTTTGAAATTTCTGATGGCACCAATGTATGCCAATAGGCTTATAGAGGAAACAGCAATCAGTTATAAGGATTCGAACCAACTAATTAATTTTAAAATTTTGGTAATATATAAGTGGATTTATGTCAATATAGTAGAAATAAATCCACTTATATTGTACTTATAGCTAGTAATTCAGATTCTTTAAGAGTCATGCAATAGTAGTAGAATGCAGTTTTTTGTTCCATCCTGTCATGATATATCGTAGAAGATATATATTGGCGGTGAACTCAAAGTCGCTAGAATTAGCCAATTTTACAAAAGATACACCGAATCTTGACTATGGTGTTATCATAAAAAATCTAGAAACAAATGAACTAATTGATATTCTAATGGAAAATGCAGCAACCTAGTTAGGATTTAGTGCCGAAGCCACTTCTTTATGAATAATTTATCAAAAATTAATTATTTAAGTATAAAAACATATCTTAAAGAAAAGTTGTTAATAAAAAATGATCAATCTACAAAATTTTATTAAATAAGTAGATATATAATTTACTTAGATGATTTATAGAAAAATGGCAGTTTAAAACAAATATATTAATAATTAAAAGGAGCTGTTCATATGTCAAAAAAATTAAAAATGATTTTATCAAAGATTGTTGTTGGAACTATAGCTATGTCTGTATGTTATTTAGCTGGTAATTATAATGTTAATGCGTTTGCGGTGACTACAAGCACTAAGGCTATTCAAGAAATTACTGCAGGCACAGGTACAACTTTTGCTGATACAAATGCACCAGAAATTAATGTAAAAGATGAAGGACAAAAATTACAATCTACTGAAAATAAGGTACAAGCTAAGGATGACTATAAAGCTCCTTACGGTTTTGATACTAATAAACCTAATGTAAAATATGGAACTTTAAAAGAAGTATCTTATTATTCAAAAACAACTGGAACTAAAAGAAATTGTTATGTGCTATTACCAGTAAACTATTCAACCCAGAAAAAATACCCTGTTTTATATTTATTGCATGGTATAGGCGGCACAGATTCTGAATGGCTCAATGCAAATCCAGCTGCAATAATCGGAAATCTAGTTGCTGAAAACAAAGCTTCAGATATGATTGTAGTAATGCCTAATGTTCGTGCTGCTGAAAATGATTCAGTACCCCAAAATATTTTGAGTCAAGAAAATATGAATGCTTTTGATAACTTTATAAATGATTTAAACAATGATTTAATGCCTTTTATTAACTCTAATTATTCGGTCAAACAAGGTAGAGAAAATACTGCTATAGCTGGGCTCTCAATGGGGGGAAGAGAATCATTATTTATAGGTTTTAAAAAACTCGATAAGTTTGCTTATATAGGTGCCTTTTCTCCTGCACCAGGACTTCTTCCAGATAGTGTATTAAATTATTCTGGTCAATTTACTAAGGCACAGTTTACAATTCCCCAAAACTCTATCAATATTCCTAAACTCGTAATGATATGCACTGGAAATAACGATGGTGTTGTTGGAAATACACCTAATACTTATCACCAAACACTAAT
Organism: Clostridium puniceum; assembly: GCF_002006345.1. Taxonomy (GTDB): domain Bacteria; phylum Bacillota; class Clostridia; order Clostridiales; family Clostridiaceae; genus Clostridium; species Clostridium puniceum. Next base: position 31,073 of record NZ_LZZM01000194.1, on the reverse strand, counting down.
TGAGAATAAAGTTAACCATATTTGGTATACAACTGATGGTGGTCATGATTTTACAGTTTGGAAACATGGTCTTTATAACTTTGCAAAAAGTATTTTTAACTATGGTAATATTAAAAGTAATGCATTAGATTGCATTTACCCAATATATACTTGCAGGAATAGGCAATATAAATAAAGCAAATGCAGACGTAAATAAGGATGGAAGAATTAATACAGCAGATCTTTTTGCATTAAGAAAAATTATTTTAAGAAATTTCCAAATAATATTTATAGGTTACCGTTTTGCTTTATTCAATTATGCGACAAAAGCAGCAGGTGGCTTTGTTGATTTTGATTATTTTAGAATATCAGGTGTAGATAGTTAAGTAGCTTAAAATCATTGTAACTTCAAAACATATGATATTACTGATAAGTTTATTTCTTATGTAAATTAAGCACTAAATAGCTTGCTTTCCATATCAGAAGAAAAAGTACTTGGTTATTATATTTTATAATTTGATAACAGTTTTTTTACTCAATAAAAAGCGGATATTGGTTGATATCCGCTTTCATATATAATCTTTTCTATGGATATCTATCACGTTTCTAAGAAGTTCATATCTGTTTCCTTACCTTCCTTGTACATTATTTGAAGATAAAAAAGAAAACTTATATTCTGTACTATCTATTATATTTATTTCTATACTCAGAAGGTGTGCAATTTCTATATTTTTTAAATACTTTTCCAAAGTAACTTATTCCATTAAAGCCAACATCAAAAGCAATGTTGGAAATAGATTCATTATTTTTCAGAAGAAGTTCACAGGCTTTTGAAATTCTATATTCCATTAAATATTCAAAAGGTGTTATTTTTAAAATCCTCTTAAAACTTCGACAGCATTCGCTTTTGCTTATATTTGCTGCCATTGCAATATTGTCTAAAAGAACATTGTCTGCATAATATTTATGTATATATTGCATTGCCAGCTTTACACGCTCATTATCATTATAAATTGTAGCAGCAGAGTCTCTTATTTCTTCTTTAATTTCTCTAGCTAAGTTTAACCAAAGAATACCTAAATAGTTCTTCATTTCTAATTCATAGCCATAGTTTTTTTCGTTAGATAAGGCAAAAATTACTTTTAAATAATCCAATATCTTTTTCTGCCACTGAATATTAGGTTTTAAACTTATAAATTTTAAATTTTTACTTTCAATGATTGGAATTAAATACTTTTTTTCGATAAGTGATGCTTCAGCACCTCCAATTAAAGCTGGATCAAAATTAAGGGAAAACATCATACAATTACTATTGTCATAAGGTTTAATTTGATGGAGAACGTTTGAATTTATCATAATTCCTTCACCTGGAGCTAAAGTTATTTTTTCATCCTCAATAAAAACAACTACTTTATCATAAAGTGAATATGAAAATTGTAGTTCTTTATGCCAATGCCATCTTATATATCCCTCTTCGAACAGATTAAAGCTATCAGTATAAATTGCCAGTGGAAAATCATAAGAACCATGTTTTACTGTTTCTTGTAAATTATCATTTACTTCTATCCTGGTTGCTTGCATTTTTATCATCTCGCTAATATAGTTTTAATTTTTGATAATATATTAATTGTAAAAGGTCTAAAATAATAATAAGATTATTACAGATTTATTTAAAAGAATCAATATATTTGTAATAAATATAGTATTTTACACGCATATTTTTTTATGTGATGATTTTTCTAAATAAACAATATGCTGTTCAGATATGTACTTAAAATACAATAAGTGTACATGTATATTCCGCAAATAAATGAATATGAGATTGGGAGATCTTTAATGAAATTAACAAATTTAAAGTATATTAAGAGAGAGTTTGAATTTTATTTGATGTGTTTAAAATGGTTATAAAGAAAGTGAGTGAAAATAATTGAAATCTAAATTAAGAATAAAAGGAATAATACTTGTAATTATAGCTGCAATGTTATGGGGAGTATCTGGGACAGTTGCTCAATATCTATTTCAGAAAAAGGAATTTAGTGCAGAATGGCTTGTTGTAATTCGTTTATTACTATCAGGAATAATTCTATTATTCTATTCTTCTATTAAAGGTAAACAGGATATATTTGAAATATGGAAGTCTAAAGATGATAGGTTAAAGCTTATATTATTTAGTATCATAGGTATGTTAGGTGTTCAATATACATATTTTGCTGCTATAAAATATGGAAATGCAGCAACAGCTACAATACTTCAATATTTATCACCAGTTATAATAACTTGTTATTTAGCTATTCGGACTAAAAAGATGCCAGAACTGCAAGAAACTATAGCTATTATCCTAGCAATGTTAGGTACATTCCTTATTATTACAAAAGGTAATATTCATAGTATATCTATTTCTAAGCTATCCTTATTTTGGGGAATTAGTTCAGCCTTTGGAGCTGCTTTTTATACAGTGCAGCCACGTTCCCTTCTTACCAAATGGGGTTCGTTATTAATAGTTGGATGGGCAATGCTAATAGGGGGAATAACGTTCAGTTTTATACATCAGCCATGGAATTGTGTTGGACAATGGTCTATTACTTCAGTATTGGCTGTTGTATTTGTAGTCCTATTTGGAACTCTGATTGCGTTTACTTGCTTCTTGGAAAGTTTAAAATATATAAAACCAACAGAGTCAAGTATATTATCAGCAGCAGAACCCTTATCAGCAGCTTTATTAGCTGTAGTATGGTTACATGAACAGCTTGGAATAGGGCAATGGTTAGGAACAGGTTTAATTATAATTACCATTATAATTTTGTCCTATGCTAAACGTGGAGAAAGTTCAAAAAAGGTAGAAGAAATAGTTACTAACATGGATTCCTAGTACCAATAGATACAAAAATTAAAATAATAAAAATTTAATTGCAGCATACATACATACATATTATTACCATAAAATTTAAATTGGGATATATATAGTAATAAATGGTGATCTTAATAAATATAATATTTTGAGAAAAAATATAGAGAGGCAATATATGGAGAATATAAATAACATAAATCCCATGTCAAATATAGGTAGGTTAAAAGTTCAATGTTTTAGAGGTGATAATTATATTCCAATTGATGGAGCCAAGATAACTGTAACAGGTACAGAAGGAACTGAAAGTTTACAGACTATTGATTTAGTTACTGATACATCTGGATTAACACAAGAAATAGATTTATCAGCTCCGCCCTTAGAGTATTCCTTAAATAAAGAAAATACTCAGTTACCGTATAGTTTATATGATATAACTGTTGAAAGAGATGGTTTTAGGCCAATAGTAATACGGGGGTGCCAAGTATTTTCCACTAGAGTTGCATATCAAATCTGTAATTTAGAAGTAAGTTTAGGAAGAGGTGATATGAGGCAGGAGATTATAAACATACAACCTAATACGTTAAATGGAAACTTTCCTCCTAAAATACCAGAAGAGGAAGAGAAACCTGTGCCACCACCAACCTCAGGTGTTGTATTACCTGAACCTGTAGTTCCAGAATATATTATTGTTCATCAAGGAAGCCCAAATGATGATTCAGCACCAAATTATAAAGTACCATTTAAAGATTATATTAAAAATGTTGCTTCATGTGAAATATACTCAACTTGGAATGATTCAGCCTTAAGAGCAAATATTTATTGTATTATATCTTTTACCTTAAATAGAATTTTTACGGAATGGTATAGAGGAAAAGGAAAGAACTATGATATTACAAGCTCTACAGCTTATGACCATGCATTTAATTATGGTAGAAATATTTATGATAATATAAGTCGAATTGTAGACGAGATTTTTTCTACTTATGTAAAAAGAATTGGAAGGAAACAGCCGCTTTTTACACAATATTGTGATGGTAAAAGCGTCAGCTGTCCTCAGTGGTTAAGTCAATGGGGAAGTCAAGAATTAGCTCAGCAAGGTAGATTTCCATATGATATATTGAGATATTATTATGGAGATAACATTGAATTAGTTACAGCTAAAGAAGTTGAAGGAAGTCCACAATCCTATCCGGGACGTCCATTGACTATAGGATCAACTGGTCCAAATGTAAGAACAATTCAAGGTCAATTAAATAGAATAGCTAGAAACTATCCATTAATTCCAAGGCAGGCTGAGGATGGTCAATATGGCGAAAGAACTGCAGAGGCAGTAAAAGTATTTCAACAAATATTTACCTTACCACAAACAGGTGTAGTTGATTATGCAACTTGGTATAAAATATCCGATGTTTATGTTGGAGTAACAAAACTTGCAGAACTTACTACTACCGAGTCTAGTAGACAATGGCTAGGAAGAGAGTTTATACCACCAATTATACCAGGAATGGAGGATAAGAGGGGAATTCCTAAATTTTATTATTAAATAGATTAAAAGAGAGTGTCGCAAAGTGATTAAAACTTAATTAAGAGCGGTACTCTATTTTCTTTTAGCACAACAAGTAAAGTTAATAAAAACAGTAAGGAACAGAAAACAGAATTATCCTCGAAATATAGAACAATTAAATTTCTTTAAACATATACGATATTATAAATGCTTTCCTTGCCTGTTTAATTCCCTATATTCCTTTGGAGACATAGAGAAATAACTTTGAAATTTATTAAAAAAGAAGCCATGATTTGAGAAACCAGCTTCATCAGCAATTTCATGCACTGTTTTCTGAGAATTTATGAGAAGAAAGCTGGCAAAGGTCATTTGTTGAATTAGTTTTAATTCTTTAAAGGATTTTCCAGTTTTTTTCTTCAAAAATGTACTTAAATAGTTGATATTGTAGCCAAAAGTATGAGCTACTTCGGAGAGTGTGCATGTTAAATAATTGGATTGAATATATTCTAAGATCTTTATAAGTTGTGTATCTTTTTTTGATTCAAAGAATTCTATATTTTCTCTAAGCTGAATTGTACGCAAAATTTCAGTAAATAGAATAATCATGTATGAGTCAATTACTTCTGCTGAGCCTATAATTTGATCAAAATATTCACATGATAGATTTTCAACAATAGAAGGGATTTTTGATTTATCTTGTGAACGTAAAACAATGTATTGATAATGATTTTGGTTATCTGATATAGCATTTAACAGAAAATTTGCAATAACGCCATGATTAGATAATCGTGTAAGGAAGCCTGTAGAAAAGAAGGATTTAGTCATAGCTATATTGAGAACAATATCATTTTCTTGCAAACGTTCTGTAGAATGGATTACGTTTGTATCAAGAATACAGAGATCTCCTTTATACAATGTTTTTGGTGTTCCATTAATTAAATATGTACATTTTCCAGAATAAATATAGTTTAGTTCAATTACATTATGAGTATGAGGTCGGAGATAAGTAAATCTATCATCCTTATGCATTGCAATTTTGTTTTCTTTTAAAACAGATTTAAACTCAAAAATATAATATTCTTTTCTATCAGATATAAGTTTTTTTAAGTTTTTATAATGACTGCTTAAGTAATTAGGATTAGTTAAGTAGTTTATTTCACGTCTAGTATGTTGTCTTAAAAAGTTATCAAGTTCTTTTACATCCATTTTAAATTTTCCTCTCTATAAATAAGTTAATTTATATTAGATTTTAATAATATGAAGTTTTGTAACTCAATATATGTAACTTTGAAATTGAAAGCAATTGTTTTCAAGTATAAAATATAACTGTAGCTACAAATGATTAAATGTTTTCATAAGTTATTATTTTAATAAGTTAAATTTTTAAGAAAAAATATGAATAAGTAATACTTTAGAATAATGGTAACAAAATATGATAAAGGTTTCAATAATTACATTTTATAAACAATAAAGAAGATGAATTATTAAAATATAGGGAGTGAAATTATGAATTATGTTAATTTAGCAAAGGAAATTTTGCAAAAAATTGGTGGAGTAGATAATGTAAAGTATGTAACTCATTGTGCAACAAGACTTAGATTTAATTTAATAGATGAAAATAAAGCGGATTCAGAGGCTATTAAAAATATAAAAGGTGTGACAGGATTTATAAATAAAGGTGGGCAATTTCAAGTAATTATTGGAACAGATGTTTCTCATGTTTATGATGAAGTTGCAAAGTTAACGTCTGATAAAGTGGAAGAAGCTGACAAAGTAACTTCAACTAAAAAAGAAAGTATTTTATCTCGTGTTCTTGATACAATTGCAGGTATATTTACACCAGTGTTACCTGCTATAACAGGAGCAGCAATGGTTAAGACTCTGTTAATATTATTAGCTAATGTTTTTAAAATTATGTCTGTGCAGTCTCAAGAATATATAATCTTAAATTTCGTATCAGATACTGCATTTTATTTCTTACCAATTATGCTTGCGTATACAGCTGCTAAAAAATTCAACATGAATCCATTTATGGCAATGACACTTGGTGGTATGATGTTACATCCAACATTTGCTGGGTTAGTAAATGCTTCACCACAGAGTCCACTTAATTTTTTTGGACTTCCAGTTACCTTGGCTAAATATGGATCAACAGTTATTCCGATTATTTTAGTGGTTTGGGCTGGTTCATACGTTGAGAGATTTGCTGACAAAGTATCACCTAAGATCGTTAGATTCTTTTTAAAGCCTTTTTTAACATTACTTATAATGACTCCTGTTACTTTAGTTATAGTTGGACCATTAGGAGCAATTATAGCTAATTATGTTTCAGCTGGAATGGGAGTATTGTATAACTCTGCACCTTGGCTAGTTGCTCTTATTCTTGGAGCATTTTCACCTGTACTTGTTATGACAGGAATGCATTATGCACTTATACCAATCGTTATGCAGTCAATGACAACTTATGGCTACGATTTAATGGGAGTTGGATATTTAGTAGCAAATATTGCTCAAGGAGCAGCTGCATTAGCGGTAGCTAAGAAAACTCGAAACAAAGAATTTAAGTCGATTGCAGGAAGTGCAGGCTTTACAGCACTTATTGGAGTAACAGAGCCAGCAATGTATGGTATTAATATTAAATTAAAGAAACCATTTTATTCAGTACTTGTAGCAGGAGGAATAGCAGGACTTTATTGTGGAATTACAAGTGTTAAGCGTATGGCATTTGCGCCAACAGGAATTTTGACACTTCCAATTTTTATCGATCCAAATTCTGCAGGAAATTTAATTAATGCGGCTATTGGATGTGTAATTGCATTTGTGATTTCTTTTGCTTTAACACTTTACATAGGTTTTGAAGATGTAAGAGAGTTAGATTAATTATTAATAATATAAAATTAAATGCTGAAGGAGAGGGACAAATAAATGTTGAAAGATATAGAGCAAACTACTAAAACAGGATTTTCAAAAGACTTTTTATGGGGAGGTGCTATTGCAGCATCTCAAGCAGATGGAGCTTATAATGAAGGTGGAAAAGGCTTAGATACTCAAGATTTACGTTATTTTGATTCATCCTGGAATCGTGAGAAAAGAAATGAAAATAGAAATATTAATATGACTAGTGAAAGGTTTGAAACTGCATTAAAAGCAACTGAAATAGAGAATTATCCATTTAGATGGGGAATTGATTTCTATCACAATTACAAAAATGATTTGGCTTTATTTGAAGAAATGGGAATGAAAGTTTTTAGAACTAGTATTAATTGGGCAAGAATTTTTCCAAATGGTGATGATGAAAATCCCAATGAAGAAGGAATTCAATTTTATATTGATTTGTTTGAGGAGTGCCACAAAAAAGGCATGAAGGTGTTTGCAACAATTCTTCATTATAATATTCCAGCAAATTTAGTGGTAAAGTATGGGGGTTGGAAGAATCGTAAGACAATTGATTTTTATTTACGCTATGCAAAAGTATTATTTGAAAGGATAGGTAACAGGGTTGATTATTGGTTACCTTTCAATGAAATTAATGCAGGTAAATTTAATCCATATAATGGTGTTTGTTTAATTAAAGATCAGGAAGATGATTATGAAAGTGCCATATTTCAATGCATACATCATCAATTTATTGCTAATGCATTAACAATAAAGCTGGCTCATGAAATTTTACCAGGTTCCATGGTAGGAGGAATGATTGCAAGATTTACTACATATCCAGCAACCTGCAAACCTGATGATGTTATGCAGATGATATTAGATGACCAATATTCAAATTTCTTCTATACAGATGTTATGGCAAGAGGAAAGTATCCTGCTTATATGGAACGTTATTTTAGAAAGAATAAGGTGAAAATTCAAAAGCAAGCTGGAGATGATGAGCTGCTAGCTAAAAATACCGTTGATTTCTTGAGTTTTTCATACTATATGTCTATGGTATCTACAACAGATAAAGAGTGGGCAAAAGCAAGTGGAAACTTAGTTACAGGAAATAAAAATCCGCATCTAAAATCAAGTGATTGGGGATGGCAAATTGATCCGGTGGGATTAAGGATTAGTTTAAATCAAATGTATGATAGATATCAATTACCTTTGTTCATTGCAGAAAATGGAATAGGTGCTTTTGATGAAATTGGTGAAGATGGAAAAATTCATGATCAATATAGAATTGAATATCTAAGAGAACATATTGCTCAAATGAAAGAAGCCATAATTGATGGTGTCAATTTAATTGGATATACAATGTGGGGAATTATAGATATCATTTCTTGTGGAACAATTGAAATGAGTAAGCGTTATGGAGTTATTTATGTAGATAGAGATGAAAGAGGACAAGGTACTAATAAACGTATAAAAAAAGATTCCTTCTATTGGTATAAAAAGTGTATTGAAAGTGATGGTGAAAAATTAGATTAATATTTATGGTAAATGTAGTAAATTAAATCACTGAAATAACAGAAGAGTGACATTAGTTGCTCTTTTGTTTCAATTAAAGAGGAATCTATTAATAAATAAGATTGAAGGGATGTTACATAAATGTTAAAAAAAATATTAGGAAAGCTATCTAAAAATATTAAAGATGAAGAAGTATTTGCTTATACATCAGGAGAAATTGTAAAGATTGAAAAGGTTCCAGATCCAATTTTCAGCGAAAAAATGATGGGAGAAGGAATTGCAATTATGCCATCAGATGGCAAAGTTGTTGCACCAATAGATGGAGAAATTATTATGATTGCAGAAACAAAACATGCTTTTGCATTGAGAACAGCGCTAGGTGAAGAAATTCTTATTCATATTGGATTAGAGACCGTTGAACTTAAGGGTGAAGGATTCACATCTTTTGTTAAAGTAGGAGATAAAGTTACAAGGGGACAATCAATTATAGAAGCAGATTTAGAGTATATTGAAAAAAATGCAAACAGTAAACTTATTATTTTAGTTATTACAAATAGTTTAGAGGGTAAATATAATTTTGAATGGGAAAATACACAAAAGGCTAAAGTAGGAGAAACAAAACTATTTTCGACATGTTTGAAATAAAATAAAAATATTATTAAAAAGTTCCATCAGTTAAAGTTATGTAATAAACACTTTAAATACCACTTTTGCTAACAATTTAATAGATTATAATTTGTGATGTTGGTTAACATACTACTGCCAGGCAAAAATTTATATTAATTAAGGGAGGTAGATATTTATGGCTTCAAACAATAGTGGATCAAACAGAACAGTAGTACCAGGAGCAAAGGCAGGTTTAAGCAGATTAAAAACTGAGGTTGCTTCAGAAATTGGATTACAAGACTATGAAAATCAAGACAAAGGAAACCTTTCTTCAAGACAAAATGGAAGCGTTGGCGGCTACATGGTAAAACACATGATTGAAAGCTACGAACAAGGCTTAAAATAATTAATAAGCTGAGAACGAGACAATCAAATTTTGCCAAGGAACTTTGACTATTTCCTTCGCGGCAATAAAGGCTGGTAGAACATATACAATACTGTTGTATACTTGCTCTACTGGCCTTTTATAATTATAAAAGTGTTAGAAGCTTATTTAGATATTACTTTAATGTATTTCGTATGTAAAATTATATATGAAATTTTTTCAAATAAATAGAAAACTCTTCAAATGCTAATATGCATAAGAAGAGTTTCTATCTAGGTACTTAAATATTTAATTATATATGATGAAATTTTAATTCTTCAGAAATGATCTACTATTACAAATTTTAATGTAGATTACTTTTTACAACATATATAAAACAATACCTAAGATAATATTAAGCATTTCCAGTAAAAGTTAAGCATAAGAGAACTACATTTAATAGTATTATTATAGCAGCTATAAAAACACCTAGGACCCTCACAAAGCGAGTGTTAACTAAAATACCCATTAAGTCTTTGCGTTTAGCTATAATAAGCATCTGGATAATTGGAAATGGTAAAATAAAACTGAGTACTACTTGACTTAAAATAAGTGCATTCATTGGATTTATTCCTAGTGCAATTATTATTAATGCTGGCATCATAGTTATTAGTCTTCTAATGTTTACTGGTATGCTTAAATTTACGAAGCCCTTCATTATTGTTTGTCCGGCCATGGTTCCAACGGCAGAAGAGGACAAGCCTGATGCAAGAAGTGCTATTCCAAAGGCGCTGCTGGATAAAGAACCTAATAATGGCTGCAAGGAAGTATGAGCCTGCTCCATTGTATCAACTACTAATCCATTTCTGTTAAATATAGCAGCAGATACTACAACCATTGCAGCATTTACTACAAAAGCAATATTCATAGCAATGGTAACATCAATCTTTTCCATTTTTAAATGTTTCAATTTGCCTTCGTTAGATGAATCAACACCTCTATGCTGAACCAACTGTGAATGTAAATATATTACATGAGGCATAACTGTTGCACCAAGCATTCCTACAGCAATTAATACAGCTTCGCTATTAGGGAGTGATGGAATTAGTGTGTGAATTCCAACTTGAAACCAATCTGGTTTAGCAAGAAATAATTCTAAGGTATATGCTATACAGATAATTGAAACAAATATTGATATTATTATTTCAATAGCCTTTTGACCATATCTCTCCATATAACAGATGATATATGTTATCAATCCCGTTATAAGTCCTGCATATATCATAGGTATATGAAACAATAAATATAATCCTAAGGTGCCCCCAAGGAATTCTGCCAAATCAGTTGCCATAGCACCTATTTCTGCAACAAACCAAAATATCCAGTTTATACTTTTAGGAAATACTTTAGAACACATTTCTGGAAGGCTATGACCTGTTGCAATTCCAAGTTTTGCGGACATTATCTGTAAAAATATGGCCATTAGATTGCTGAATAAAATAACCCAAATCAATGCATAATTAAATTTTGATCCTCCACTAATATTAGTTGCAAAATTTCCTGGATCTACGTATGCTACGCTTACTACAAAAGCTGGACCTAAAAATTTTGTAAGTTGCCTTAATTTTCTTATATCAGTATCTATAGCACCTCTTAACGTTAAAAATTTAGAGGAAAGTATACTAGTGTTTTTTAAATTTCTTTCGTTTTCCACGAAAATACATCACCTTTCTAATGGTATTTTTATATAAGTTCTAATTAAATTTCTACATTAAAATAGTAGAAAAATTAATTTAGTGACCATTTTACATTTCGTTCTTTGAAATTTATCCTTGGAGTTTTTAGAATTTATTGTTCACTACTAACTGTAAATTGTTAATTAGAACATACATATGATTATCATAGTTATTAACACTTAACTTTCTTAGCCTAGACTAAATCTGTTTCATACATATAAACTATGTAGCAATTTATGGTATGTTACATTTATGTGATTCAAGCATATAATGAATTAAATAAATTAGGTTTAAAGGTGGGGGAGAATATGGCTAAAAATGATTTTCATACTTTTAATGAATATATGAAAAAAGAAGATAATTCACTTACAGCTTCTATGGAAGATTATCTTGAAATGATATATAGATTATCAATAAATACTGGATTTACAAGAATTAATGAACTTTCTGCTGCACTTAATGTACAGCCTCCTTCTGCTACGAAAATGGTACAGAAACTAAAAGAATTAAAACTTCTCAAATATGAAAAGTATGGTATTGTTCTACTTGAAGAAGAAGGAAAAAGCCTTGGAGAAGCATTGCTTAATCGGCATAATACTATTGAAAATTTTTTGAGAATTCTTGACATTCCTGAAGGTGAAATATTAGATGAAACAGAAAAAATTGAGCATACAATAAGTAAAAAAACAACCATGTGTTTTCGAGATTTTATACAATTTATGAAAGCTAATCCTAATATAGTCCATGAATTTAAAGCTTATAGAAATTCCTTAAAATGATACAAATGAATTTATGTTGGTAGAAATTTTAGTAATTATAGCACTTAATATACATTCTAATAAATAAACTACATACATTTGGCTAATGCTCAACTAATGTACAGGAGAGTTTAATGTAGTAAATCAATTAGAACTTATATATTTCAATAAAACAATAAAATATTAATTACTACAAATTCAACATCTAAATTGCAATATATATATATGAAATTGAATATAAAAAACAACAAATATAGATGGTTAATTTATTATGAAATTGGCTAAAATAATGATATGAATTTTAAAGACATTTTTAAATTCTTAGAATTATTTTACCGCTGAATAAAAGTTTCATAATCATGATGTTTTATTTAAATAAGTATTTATATATATGTTGCAAAAAGAATATACATTGAAAACAGTTATTGTTATTTAATTTTGTTGCAAAATTACAATATATAGAGATAATTTGTTGTTGGATAAAGGTGGGATTATAATGGCAGCACTAAAAAAGAGGTTGTTAATTACACAATTGTTAATTATTTTATTTACTATAATATTCTTGTGTAATGGAAATGGAATTTCTATTAAAACAATAAATGAAAGACAAAATCCTATAAAAGCAGCAGTTTTATTATATAGATTTGATGATGCATATATTTCTTTGGTTCGGCAGAGTTTTGAGGAAATTCAAAAAAATAATGAAGGTAAAATTGAATTCACTTTTTATGATGGGAAGAATGATCAACAAATACAAAATCAAACTATTGATACACTGCTGGAAAATAAAAGTGCTGACCTCTTGCTGCTAAATATGGTTAATGAAAAAGATGGATATGAAGTTATTGATAGAATTAAGGGATATAATGTTCCAGTAGTCTTATTTAATAGAGAGCCACTTGATATCGGGGCGGTTCAATCCTATAATAAAGCTTATTTTGTAGGAACAAATGCGGCAGAAGCAGGAGTTCTACAAGGAAGAATTCTTATAGATGAATGGAATAAAAATAAAACAGCAATAGATATAAATGGAGATAACATACTTCAGTATATTATGTTAATGGGGGAAAGTGATAATAAAGAAGCAATTGAAAGAACACAATATTCTGTTTCAACAATTAATGATGCTCAAATACAAACCCAGCAGCTTGAATTAGCAGTTTGTGACTGGAATAGAGAAGTAGCTAGGGATAGATTTGAACAACTATTTTTATATTATGGAAATAAAATTGAAGCAATAATTTCTAATAATGATGAAATGGCAATAGGAGCTATTGAAGCATTGCAAAAGTATGGATATAATACAGGCGATAGTTCAAAAACAATATCCGTTGTTGGAATTGATGCTTTGCCAGCAGCTCAAGAATTAATTAAACAAGGAAAAATGACAGGTTCTGTTCTTCAAGATGCGCCAGCTATGGCAGAAGCATGTTATGTTATTGGAACTAACTTACTTAGTGGAAAACCACCGCTTGAAGGTACTCAATATAAATTTGATGAAACTGGAGTTGCAGTTCGCATACCTTATAAAGAATATATGGATTAAGACATATTCTCCTAAATAACAAGGTAGTATATTAGTCCGTTTTATCCTAATACTTTGTCAGCAGGTTTGCTTAATAGCTGCTATGAGGCAAACATACTTTCTTGCTTAGCACTAAATATACCTGGAATTATTAACGTGCTATTTTCTTTAATATGATTAAGTTTATATAAAGATATGCATTGATATAAATAAAATTTACTAAATTATTGTGAAATAATAACGTTAGATTTGTTTTACATAAGATAGAAAATAGTTAATAATATAAATTTATGAGTGTAATTAAGAATAAGTTTCTTGTTACACTCATATTATATGTGTTATATTTTATATATAGGTTTATTAGATGATTATAATCATATACAAATATTAGGTTTGTTAAATAGTTTATAGTGAATATAAAAATATTAGGTTCATGAAATAGATTATAGTGATATAATAATATTAAGTTTATAAAAATAGTTCGTAATTATATAAGCATGTGTGGTAAAAAAAGATGAATGAATATAGATAATATGAATTTTAATATCACAAATTTGTATTTATTCAAGTTTTTTTATAATAGTATAAAAAGATGTATTCATAAATGTTAAGGTTTAGCTGCTCTAAGTTTAATTTTAATCTTTGCAAAATTAATTGTTATAAATATATTGCTTAGACAAATTAGATCAAATATGGATTAATCCGTATTAGGGTGATACTACGGATCGGAATTAGGCACATTTTAAGTACATTCAAAATAAGATTATGAAATAATGAAAAAATTTAGTGGTAGCTAAGTTCTAATTTTTATCCTTAAAAAGGATATTATACCGCTTGAGGATATATTGTGACCTTTGATGGTACAATTGCAACATGATGGGAATTGTCCTTATTGAGAGGGTAAATTGTGATACCTGTTGTTACAATGCCCTCCTTGAGGTAACGTTGTGCCCATATGTGTATAAATAAATGTTTCAAGTTTCAAGTAATTAAGGTAGTATTTCTATCAACAAAAATCTACTTGATCCTAGGAAAGACTTTATGGACTTAGTTACAAGTTAGGAGATAAAATGGAAAACAAGAATAAAAGTAAAAATAAAAGCAAATTAAAAGTAATACCTCTAGGAGGTCTTGGTGAAGTTGGTAAAAATATAACTGCCTTTGAATATGAAGAGGAAATAGTAATTATAGATTGCGGATTATCATTTCCAGATGAAGAGCTTTATGGAATTGACCTTGTAATTCCTGATATAACATACTTAATAAAAAACAAAGAAAAGGTAAAAGGATTTTTTATAACTCATGGACATGAAGATCATATAGGAGCACTTCCATATGTTTTAAAACAAATTAATGTACCTGTATATGGTACAAAATTAACCTTAGGTTTAATTGAAAGTAAACTACAAGAGCATGGAATACTTAGCGATTGTACATTAAATACTGTTAAAGCTGGGGAAATTTTAGAAATAGGAAGCTTAAAAATTGAATTTATTAGAACAAATCATAGTATAGCTGATAGTTGTTCTATTGCTTTGCACACACCTGTAGGAATAATAGTTCATACTGGTGATTTTAAAATTGATTTTACACCAATTGATGGAGAAGTTATTGACCTGCAAAGATATGCACAGCTAGGTAAAATGGGGGTAGTGCTTTTAATGGCTGAGAGTACTAATGCTCTTCAACCAGGTTATACAATGTCAGAAAAAACCGTTGGTGAAACGTTAGAAAATCTTTTCTCTAAAGCAAAGGGAAGGGTTATAGTAGCTACCTTTGCATCTAATATTCATAGAGTCCAGCAGATTGCAAATGCTTCTGTGAAAAATGGCAGAAAGATTGCTTTTAGTGGAAGAAGTATGGAAAAGATAAATGAAGTTGCAAGAACACTTGGGTATTTGTTTATACCAGAGGAAATGATAATAGATTTAAATGATATTAAAAAATATCCAAATGAGAGAGTTACAATAATAACTACTGGAAGCCAAGGTGAACCTATGGCAGCCCTTACAAGAATAGCAGCAGCTACTCATAGAAGCATTCAAATAGAAAAGGGAGATACAGTTATTATTTCAGCAACGCCAATCCCAGGTAATCAAAAGGCTGTATCAAATGTAATAAATGATTTAACAGAAAAAGGTGCTAATGTAATATATAAGTCAATAGAAGCAATACACGTTTCAGGTCATGCTTGTGAACAAGAACTTAGACTTATTCATGCATTATTAAAACCAAAATTTTTCATGCCAATACATGGAGAATTTAAGCATTTAAGAAGTCACGCTAAAATTGCAGAAAATATGGGAATGGATACATCCAATATATTCATAATGGAAACAGGAGATATATTAGAGGTAAATAGAACTAAAGCACAGATAGCTGGTAAGGTGCCATTTGGAAGAGTATTAATAGATGGTGCAGGCGTAGGAGATGTAGGTAATATCGTACTTAGAGATAGAAAAAATCTAGGGCAGGATGGTATTATAACAGTTGTTATAGCTATAGATAGAGCAAGCAAAACAGTTATATCTGGTCCAGATATAATTACAAGAGGTTTTGTGTATGTTAGAGATTCAGAAGAACTGATTAGAGAGATTAGGGGAATAGTTATTAAAAGTGTTGATAAATGCCTTGATAACAATTTAACTCAATGGTCAGAAATAAAAAATACTATACGAAGAGATGTAGATAGTTTTGTTTATACAAAAATGAAAAGAAAGCCTATGATTTTGCCTGTGATTACTGAGATATAATATAATTTACAAATTATAAAAAGCAAACTATTATTTTTATGAAATGTGTTGACATAATGGTTTAGTAAACTGTAGCAAATTTGTTTAAAAACAAATTTACTACAGTTTTTTAAATAATAGGTCTATAGTCATTAATGTCTTTAGCTGCACATAGAAGTTTTATGAGGTTACAAAGCTCAATTATAGTAGTTTCTATGAATTCTTCTTCTAAATATGAGAAGCATATTCGAAGATTGTTAAATTTCACTTCATTAGGATAACATATGGTTCCAGGTAAAAAAGAAATATTTTTTGTTGTAATAGAGTAAGATAATAATTTTTCAACATTAAAGTTTTTAGGAAGTGTAATCCAAATATTTATTCCACCTTCAGGTATTGTCCATTTCATACCAGAAGGCGCATGGTTTTTCAGTAAATTAATTACTTTATCCCGTCTTTTTATTAGCTGTTTATTTAGATTTTCAATATAGTATGTGATTTTATTGGATCGGATAAAGTTTATAATAGTTTTCTGGCTTAGTACAGATGTTCCAAGATCATGATTAGCTTTAGCAGCGATAAGTCGTGAGAGGATTGAACCCTCTGATATAATGGCAGCTAGTCTATAGGAAGGACCTAGGATTTTACTAAGACTTTTTATATAAATGACATGCCCGTCAGTATCCATAGATTTTATTGATTTAACCTTTTCTCTTTTATATGAAATTTCATTCCAAGGATCATCTTCTACTATAACAATATCGTTATATTTAGCTATATCTAAAAGTTCTACTTTTCGTTTAGCACTCATACTATATCCAGTTGGATTGTGAAAATTTGGAATAGTATAGATAAGCTTTGGTGAGTACTTATCACATAGGTTCATTAAAATATCAGTCCTCATACCTTCGTTGTCTATAGGCACAGTTAAAATTACTGCTCCTCTACATTTAAATAAATCTATGGCACCTGGATAGGTAGGAGTTTCCATAACTACAATATCTCCAGGTCCAATAAATGTGCTGGCTATAAGACTTATTCCTTGTTGTGAACCACTAGTTACTAAAATGTTTTCTGCTGAAGTACTTATTTGTTTAGACTTTAAGTATTGACACATTATACTTCTAAACTCATAATCACCTTGAACAGGAGGATATTCAGAAAGAAGCTTTATATCATTTTGAATTAAGCTTAAAGAATCCTTTAATATAGTTTTTGTAGGTAATAGTTTGTGATTTAATGAAGCTACGGACAAATTATGGTAATCATTGGAGTAGGATAAATTGGGATTATATCTAAATTGAGATCTGGATAAATAGTCTGGTACAGACATTTGCCACTGAAAAGTATCTTCTTCAGTAATATCATTAGATTTCCCTGTACTGTTTCTTTCATTAACATAGGTACCCTTACCTTGGATTGTGGTTACCAAGCCATTTTGCTCTAAATTATTATATGCTTTAATTATAGTCATTGGACTAATACCCAATTCTTTAGCTAGACTTCTAATAGAAGGAAGCTTTTGATCAGCCTTTATAAATCCAGACATAATTCTATCGGAAAAGTAATGAACTAGTTGTTGAGTTATAGTAATTAGACTATTCTTATCAATTTTAATATTCATAAACAAACTCTCCTAAAGTGTTATATACAGTTATAGCGATTATTATTAAAATATATATCTGTATTATATCGTAAATAAACTATTGAAGCTATTGAAACTATAATATATTCGAAAATTAACTGTTATACTTTGCATTTGACTGTTATATATGTAGCTGATTTATAATTATGAAATGAATCATGCTTAAATATAGGGGGCTATTTAATGAAAAAACATTTATTAACCTTAGGAAAATTATTTTTAGGTCTTTTTTTATATGCAGTTGGTATAGTTTTCACAATCAATGCAAATCTAGGATTATCTCCTTGGGATGTTCTACACCAAGGAATATCAACGCTTACAGGTATAACAATGGGGCAAGCTAGTATTGCAACTGGAGTGTTTATTGTAGTTCTTGATTGGGTATTAGGAGAGAAGGTTGGAGTTGGAACTATATGCAATATGCTATTTATAGGTATATTCATGGATTTATTGATGCTTAACAGCCTAGTTCCTACTTTCAATAATATAATAGCAAAAATCTTAATGATGCTTATTGGAATGTTTATTATTGGAATTGGAAGTTACTTTTATATCAGCGCAGGTATTGGTTCGGGTCCTAGAGATGGTTTGATGATAGCATTAACGAAAAGAACCGGAAAATCTGTCAGATTTATTAGAAATTCTATTGAATTTTCAGTACTAGTTTTTGGTTATTTTTTAGGGGGAACTTTGGGTATTGGGACTTTAATTATGGTATTTGGATTAGGTTATTTTATACAGTTTACATTCAAGCTATTTAGATTTGATGTAAAAAAAGTTGAACACAAATTTATAAATGATCATGTGAGGCTAATAAAAGAAATCTTATTCTCTAAGTTCATAAAATGAATGCAAATATAAAGCTATCTCAAAATTTTGAGATAGCTTTATATTTATTTATATTTAATAAAAGGTAGGAAAGAATAAAGTTATAAAAAGACTTTATATAAATTTCTGCCTAGGAATTACAGAAATTTATTAAATCCAAGCTCCATTTGCTCCTAATTTATAACCATTAATAGTTGTATTAGTAACCATAGCTCCATCTGAACCTACATAATACCAAGCTCCACTATAAGGGCTTTTTATCCATTGATTATAAGCCATAGCACCTGATGAACCTAAATAATACCAAGCTCCGCTAGAACTTTGAGCCCATTGATTAGTAACCATAGCACCTGATGCACCTAAATAATACCAAGTACCGTCAGAGCTTTGAGCCCATCTATTACTATACATAGATCCTAATGGACCACCTGAAACTGGACTCAAGTAGTACCAAGTACCATTGTCATTGTACCAACCAGTAGCTAAAATTCCATCAGCTTTGATGTAGTACCAAGTACCGTTGTCATTTACCCATTTACTAGCAGCTTTAGTACCATTTACATCATAGAATGTCCAGCCTGTTGTTTCTTGTTTCCAACCTACTGTAATTGGAGTTGGTCTTGGTTCAATGTCGTCACCATCAGTAACTGTTTGACTCTTACCTTCTTGAACAGTTGTGTAAGCATCTTCTCCATCTTCCCAAGCTATTAATGAATCCTTGTTGTATACATCAAGTCTGTTGAATGATCTATCAGTTTTATATTGAACTTTGAATTTATCATTATCAAACATTGAGATTTCTCCATCGTTGATTGCCCAAGTGTTTCCATCAACGTCAATAGATACTGCATCAAATCCTTGTTCTGAATCTATATCCATATCATCATCTTCATCTAAAGTCACGATACTCATATCGACATCTTCATATTTAGTTCCTGTTAATGCTGTAAGACTTGCATCTTTAAGCTTTGCGTTTACAACTTTACGCTTATCTTTTCCTAATTTTAATTTATACACATGCACATTATCACCAGCAGCATTTAAACGTGTTACATAAAGAACTCCATCTTTTACTGCATATTTTGAAGTTGAATCTGCTACTACTTCATATGCTACATCATTATCGTCATCTTCCTCAAATATAGTAGTTCCAGTAACACCAGTATCTAATTGCCAAGATGTAACGCTCTTTGGAATGTATGCTCCATCTTCTCTTGAACTGTCTCTTTCTTTAGAAATTTTTTGAATGAAATATTGAGGTACAGTTATTGTTGCAGCATTATCACTGAAATCAAAAGTTCCGTTTACCACTGGATAGTAAGTAACATCTACCGCTGCAAGTGCATAGATATAATTTTTATCTTGAGCTAATGGTTTAATACCTTTTAAATTAACCTTTAAAGCTTCATCTTTGTATAATTTATTGAATTGTTCTATTACTGTAGCTTTATTTTTTCTAGCATTATAAACTTTTAAGTTAGCTAAGTAAGAAGCATCAATGTATTTTCCAGATGTGTTAGTAAATCCAGTAAATGCTTTATCTCCAAAGTAAGCACCAGCACCAGTTGTTGTAACTACAGCACCATTACTATCTAATGTAGCATTTGATCCAGTTGTAATATATTGATACCAAAGTTCACCAAATTGATTTTGGAATAATCTTTCAGTACTTACTTGAGAAGATTCAAGACTTGTAGTTGCATTATATCTATCAGCTTTTTTTAAGGCTGAAGTTAATTTGGCTTTAGCTGAAGCTTCTTGATCTTCTGGAGTATCTTCATCAGCAATTTTACCAGTTGATAAATCTACCAAGTACTCATCGCTATTACCATTTTCAGTAACGTAAGCATATTTTTCTCCGTATTTAGAAGAACTAGTGTGTAATTCATAATCTTCTAAATCTTCGATAGCTTTATCTTTTTTATCTTTTCCGCCATTGTACCAGATTCCAGTATCATCATCATCAGTTCTGTAACCATAGTAAGCGTAATTACCGTTATCGAAAGCAATACCTTCTGTAACAGTACCATCTTTAGTTCCTAATTTTTCTACTGCCATAGCTGGTATTACTGACATGATTGATGCAGCAGCTACTACTAAAGCTGTGATTTTGTTTGCTCTTTTTAACATAATAATCCCCCTTGCTTTGTAAAAAAATTTAAAATGATAATATTTATTATAAAAATAAAAGTAACATTTTACTTTTTCACTATATAATACAACCTATTAATGAATATTTTGGTACCTTTTTAAAAAAAAATCGAAATTAGAATTATTATGTAATATATCGTATTTTTATTTGTACTATATTATACATAGCTAAAAGTTATATTAGGTACTTTTTATTTTGAATACTTTTTATTTAAGTTTATGTTATGTTAGGATTTCTTATATGATGATACAGAATTAAGTTCTTTTCAAAAACGCACCTAAAATAAATTGGATAATTGTATTATATAATGTCAATATAGGATAATGACCATACTAATTACATTTTATAGGAGGAAAATCATATGAACAGAAATATTAAGAAAATAATTGCAGTTGCACTTATGTTTAGTGCTTTTAATGCAGTTATACCAGCAACAGACTTCAATTTAATGACTACGAAGGCTTATGCATCAAGTGGTGAATTAACAAGTATAAAAGTAAAAACTTCAGGTGGAAGTACAATAAAAACTTATAGCGATGATGATTATAAGAGTAAAAATGAAGTAGACAATGATGAAATGAAAGATGATGAAACTTATTATGCTAAGACTTCATCAAATAAAATAAAAATAAGTACAAGTGGTGTTAGTACAAGTCATGTTAGAATATTTAAAGGAAAATCAAGCTCTACTAAAGGGGTAAAAGCAAGCAGCACTATTGAATTATCAGAAGGTTCAACAACAAATCTTACTATAAGAACATATGATGATGATCCAGGAACTGTAAAATATAGTGATGATTCTTATACTAGTCAATATACTATTAGAGTAAAATGTACTGGAAGTTCTTCAGATAGCACAGATGAAGACGAAGATGGAGATGTATATTTAAAGAGTATTACTTTAAGTGATGGAGATTTAAGTTTTTCAAAGAAGACATCTACTTATAACGTAAAGGTAGGTGAATCTGTCAGTGAAATTAAAATAACTGCAAAACCAGATTGCGATAGTGATGAGTATGATGATTATGAAGTCACAATAGATGGAACAACAGTTGATGAAGATGACAAATTTAGAAAATCAGTATCTTTAAGTAAAGGTGAAAATAAAATAAAAATAACAGTTGAAGATGATGATGATGAAATAAGAGCATATACACTAAATATTACTAGAGGTGTGACTTCTACAGATAATACAAATACTAGTAATAATGGAACAACAACAACTCCAACGGTTAAGGCTAATCAATGGGTACAAGTAAATGGATTATGGCAATATAATGATTCAACTGGAAATTCAATAAAAAATAACTGGTTCTACGATAGAAACGATGGTAAATATTATTACTTAAAAGCTGATGGAAATATAGCTACTGGTTGGTATAATAACAATGGAACTTGGTACTACTTAAATCCAGTTTCAGGCGGTCCATTAGGATCTATGTATACCAACAGATGGGCTCAAAGTTCTGATGGAACTTGGTACTATTTAGGTGCATCAGGTGCGATGGTTACTAATACAACTATTAATGGTTATAAATTAGGGGCTAATGGAGCTTGGATTAGATAATCTTGTATAAAGTAAAGATGACAAAGTAATCTATGAAAAATTTAATCTACACTGAATTAAATAAAATATAAAGAAAATTAAAAAAGAATAATACAAATACTTTATACTAACTTGAAAATAGGGGGGGAAGTTTAAAAAACTTACTAAATGAACCACGTTTAAGCCCCTAACATAATCTTAAAAATATATTTTGTAATAGCCCCGCCGTAATTTAATTGTTACGGTGGGGATTATTTTTTCTATTGCCGGTTGTTTATTAGTCTTTATGTCATCTTCGTCTATGCTTATAGTTTGGGAGAAGCTAACACAATATTTATAGTTTTCAATTATTTCATATCCCGCACTTTTTCATAGCTTGACTTCATTTTCAAAATCTTCCATATAAATATTTTCTCTATATAGTTATATAGTTTCACGAATTAAAATGCAACCATACCACCTAATTTTGTCACTTGTTTTTATTAAAACTAGGTTGTTTCTTGTATACATCAACAATAACCTTATCTAGTTTCTGACTTAATTCCAAGACTACACCACTATTTAAATTTTTATTATTGTTTATTGAAGTATGTAACAGGTGTCTCCACAGATCTATTTTATTAATTGACTCATCCATTATTTTCAAATTAACCTCCTACTATTGTTTATGTTGAATTATATGAATACATATGTGTTAATTTTTAGTATTAATTCTATAATAAGTATATATTGATTTGTAATCAACGCCATATAGTCCATTATTTTCATAAATATATGCACTATATGGCGTTGATATTTATTACGTTACAAGCTATCTTGTCTATAGGCATATTTATTGGAAGGGTGCGAAAACATTATGGATATTAAAAAAGCTGTTGGGCATAGGATAAGAGATTTACGGACCAAACGAGAATGGAGTCAAGAGGAGTTGGCATTAAGAGCCGAAATAAGTTTGTCACATATGGGACGGCTAGAGCGTGGAGAAAGAGGAGCGACTATTCATAGTTTAGAAAAAGTTATTAATGCGTTGGATATAACTTTTGTAGATTTATTTAGATTTTTAGATGAAAATAATACTGAAGTAGACACCAAAACTCTTAATGATATAATAGACAAATTAAGGAAAAAAAGTCTTAAGGATCAACAAATAATTTTAAATCTTATAGACATATTATCACCGTAGGATTAGGTTAAAGAAAGCCTTGAAATATCTTGCGGTTTTTCCTTTTTATGTATGAGTGGTAATGAGTTAAGAATCAGTAAGGAATTTAAAATTTCTTATAGCCTAATGAGGATTTGTTTACTTTTTACCGATAAGTGATATAATTAAAAAGACAAGAGAATATTATTATATTTTATAATATAATGTCGTAAAAAGTTGGAAACGAGGATGGATTCTTTTATTTGGGCACCTTAAGAATTCGGAGTTAGTGGTGCAACCTGCCAGCAATTAATAAATTAATTGTTAGTAGGTTTTTTTATTTGAATTTTTATTAAAAGTGGGAGGTAAAAAAATGGTATGGTTAAATAATTTAAAGGTAGGTAAAAAATTAACATTACTTATAGTATGCTCTTTAATAGGTTTGTTAGCAATAGGAGGGGCAGGGTATTTATTTTTATCACAATCAAGCAAAAGTTTAGATTCTATGTACAATGAAAGACTATTATCTAGTGAGTGGTTAAATGAATCTAGAGTTCATGCAAGGGCAATTTCGGCAGATATTTATAAAATTATGGTGACAAATGATAAAGATGAAAATGAAAATTTAATAAAGGACATAGATACTCGTGCAGCAGAATTTAATAATTATATGAACCAATATAAAAATTTAAAAATGGATTCTTTTGAAATAAATAAAATAAAAGAAATAGAAGAGAATTTAGCTAAATATAGAGAAACGAGAAAAACTGTTATTAGTTTAGCCAAAGAAAATAAGAATCAAGAAGCATATGAGTATTATGAAAAAAATGTTGAAGCATATTTACAAGCTTTTATGAGTGATTTGGTTGAACTTGGTGAACATAATAGACAACTTGCAGAAGAAATAAATAATAAAGACAAAGCAAATTTTAAAGTTGCAGTATTAATATTTTTAAGTATAGTGATTACAGCATCAATTTTAATAATTTTATTAGGAGTTTTAATAACAAAGCGTATTACAAAGAGACTAGATGATTTTGTAGCATTTATAGGTGCTTTAGCACAAGGAGATTTTTCATTAGAGATAAAGAAAGAAAATCTTGAAGATAAGAGTGAGTTTGGAATAGTGACGAAGGCTCTAGATACAATGACAAAGAATATTATAGGGTTACTTAAGCAATTAGGGAATACATCAGAGCAGTTAGTGTTATCTTCTGAAGAATTAACTGCAAGTGCTGAACAATCAGCAGATGCATCAAATCTTGTTGCTACAGCTGTAACTACTATGGCACATGGTGCAGATGAGCAGCTTAGCTTTACTAATGATACTACTAATGTAGTTGAAAATATATCTGAAAAAATAAATATAATATCTAAAAATACGACTTCAGTGTCAACATTAACAGACAATGCACAAACTTCAGCTAATGCTGGTGAAGAAGCTGTAGAAAAGGCAATTAGTCAAATGGAAATAATAGAAAAAAGAACAAATGAAACAGCTTCAATTATTAGTGAACTTGAAGAAAAATCAGCCAAGATTGGACATATTGTTGATACAATTGAAAGTATATCAGAGCAAACTAATTTACTTGCATTAAATGCGGCAATAGAATCTGCAAGAGCAGGAGAAGCTGGAAGAGGATTTAGTGTAGTAGCGGATGAAATTAGAAAGTTAGCAGAGCAGTCGCAAGACGCAACTAAAGAAATAGCTAAGATTATTACGGATGTTCAAACTAAAACTAACAATGCAGTTTTAGTTATGAAGGAAAATTCCAAAGAAGTTGATACAGGAGCAAAGGTTGTAGATATTGCAGGAACAAGTTTCCAAGAAATTCTTCACATGATAAAAGAAATATCTCAGCAAATTCATGAGATATCAAGTTCTATTAGCGATGTAACGACAGGAACTAAAACTTCAGTTACTTCTGTGAATAATATTCAAAGCATAAGTATGAAGATAGCTGATGAAACACAAACAATATCAGCAGCAGCAGAGGAGCAATTGGCATCAGTTGAAGAGATAGCATCATCTAGTAAGCTTTTAGCTAAAATGTCTGAAGATTTGAGAAGCATTATAACTAAATTCAAAGTATGATAACCTATAAATTATGAATATGTAAATTGATTTTTATGGTTAACAATGTTATCTTATAATAGAGTAATATGAGTAAGAAAAATAAAATTTAATAATAAAATATAGGTTTAATCAAAATTTATTGCAATTTTTTGTATTTTATGTTGATTAATTAAAAGGGAATTAGGTGAAATTCCTGAACTATCCCGTAGCTGTATTAGAGGAGTTTAAGTATATTGTGTGTCACTTGGAAACAGGGAAGGCGTACTTAAATGACGATTCTTAAGTCAGAAGACCTGCCTATATTTTGCACTATAAACTCTACGAGTGATGGAGAGGGCGTTTAAATATTTATTGATTTTATATGAGTGAATGAATATGTTTTATTATTATGTCTTTCTAACACTTTAGTTAGAAAGACTTTTATTTTATAAAAAAACTTAAGGTTATGATACAATAAATAAATGGACATTTTGTGTATACGCCCACATATAACTGAAAAATTCTAGTTCTAAATTATTTTTGAATGCTTACAAGGAGTAAAAATCCAAGGGAGATCTGATATGGAAAAAATTATTATTTTATGTATTATATTTATGATGGTTGTCATTTTCCTCAAGTGGAAACATAAAGATGGTCATAGCCATGGGGAAGAGACACATCATCATAAAATCGGACATAAACACGGCGAAGGGTCTTCAATTGATTTTTATGCTTATGCTTCTAAAATCAAACACTGGAATGCTACTTTTAAAGTATCTTTATCGGTACTGACACTGATTCTCTGCATTGTATTAGACAATATATATGTATCTGTTGTGGTTATTATTGCAATGTTCTATTTGACAGTTGTGAAAGGAAAGCTTTCATTGCATGGATATTTGTCCATACTTACGATTCCAATTGTATTTATCTTGCTTAGCACTTTTACCATTGCCATTGATTTTTCAAAGCAGCCCATTGGTCAGTATAATCTGTATCTTGGTTTTTGCTATGTGTTTACGTCACAAGCAAAGCTTAAAAATGTAACTTTTTTGCTTTTAAAAATTTTTGCTGCTATCAGTGCTCTACAGATGATGACACTGTCTACTCCATCTTCTGAAATTATATACGTGCTTCGAAAGGCACATGTACCAAAACTTATTATAGAACTAATGAGTCTTATTTACCGTTATATTTTCATTTTGATGGATGTTTATACTAAAATGAAAAACTCTGCAGAATCCCGTCAGGGGTATTGTGATTTTAAAACTTCTTGCTATACCTTTGGAAGCATTGCCAGCAATATGCTGGTTATTTCGCTTAATAAGGCAAATGCTTATTATGATGCTATGGAAGCCAGATGTTATGATGGAGATATTATATTTTTGGAGGAAGATAAAAACATAGAGCTAAAACAAATTATCATCGCAGCCGCATTCATAATTTTTTTAATTTTGATTTGGAGCTTTACAAGATAGAAAGGAACGATTATGAGAAAACCTATATTAAAAGTTGAAGATCTTCACTACATTTATGGAAATGGAAAGTCTGCATTAGATGGAGTAAATGTGGATATTTATGAAGGTGAAAAAATAGCTGTTCTTGGTTCTAACGGTTCTGGAAAATCTACATTTTTCTTGAACGTGGACGGTGTACTTACACCGGAAAAAGGGAAAATAATTTATCGCGATATAGTTATTAATAAAAAGAATTTAAAGGAACTCCGAAAAAACATTGGAATCGTATTTCAAGATGCAGACAACCAAATAATTGCATCCACAGTTAGAGGGGAAGTTGCATTTGGACCTATGAATTTAAAACTTCCTAAAGAGGAAGTTTTAAAACGAGTTGATGAAGCACTGGAATATATGAATATTTCGGAGTTAAAGGATCGCCCTCCTCACTATTTGAGTGGAGGTGAAAAGAAGCGTGTCAGTATTGCTGATATCATTGCTATGAAATCGGAAATTATAATCTTTGATGAACCTACAGCAGCACTAGATCCTTTAAATGCATTAATGTTGGAAGAAGTTTTGATTAAACTTGGAGCGGAGGGTAAGACAATGCTAATTTCCACACATGATGTAGATTTTGCATATAGATGGGCTGAAAGAGTTCTTGTGTTTTGTCAGGGAAAAATTATTGCAGATGGCACACCAATAGAAATTTTCCAAAATAAAGATATTTTAAAACAATCAAATCTTAGACAGCCCACCATGTTGGAAGTCTATGAATTGCTCATAGAAAAACATCTGCTTAAAGATACAAAGGACTATCCGAAAAACATACAGGAATTTAAGGAAATTATTCAAAATTAGGCATTTTATAGACATGGTGGAATATATATGTTATGATACTTTTGATAATTTAATATCCATTGGTGCCAGCAAATATTTGTTAAGGGCAACGGGAAATGGGTGAGAATCCCATACGGTCACGCCACTGTGAAAGGTAGAACAAGCTGCCAAGTCAGGAGACCAACCAATGTGATAAGTTGTTACATTTAGTTACGAACGATGACTGAGTGTGGTTAGTGAGAAAGTCGCTAATGTCCTGTCCTAGGACCACACACCTGATTTATATTTTGTAAATGCAGGTGATTTTTATTATCTAGTTTTTAATGACGTTCACATTAAAAACTATAGAGGAGGAAAAATGAATCAAAAAGAAAAGAAAATTGTCGCTATTGCGGCAGCATTTGCTTTAATTTTCGGAGTAGCTCCCGTAGCAAATGCAATGCACATTATGGAAGGTTATCTTCCACCAAAATTCTGCATTATGTGGGGTGTTATTTCCATTCCATTTTTAGTAGCAGGTTACTTATCTATTAAGAAGACTTTGTCCAAGCACCATAGAGTAATTACTATTCTTGCTATGGCAGGCGCATTCGTTTTCGTACTTTCATCTTTAAAGATTCCGTCAGTAACAGGAAGTTGCTCACATATGACTGGTACTGGACTTGGTGCAATTTTATTCGGACCAAGCGCAGTCAGCATACTAGGTATTATTGTATTAGTTTTCCAAGCAATTTTGCTTGCTCATGGCGGATTGACTACTCTTGGTGCCAATACTTTTTCTATGGCTATTGCAGGTCCATTCGTTTCTTATGGAATTTATAAATTATGCAACAAGCTGAAAGTCAATAAACATGTAGGTATTTTCTTGGCAGCATCAATTGGTGACCTATTCACTTATTGTATAACTAGTGTTCAACTTGCACTTGCATATCCATCTGAAACCGGTGGTATCCTTGCATCAGCAGTAAAGTTCCTTGGAGTATTTGCACCAACACAGGTTCCATTAGCAATTATTGAGGGTATTCTGACGGTTGTAATCATTATTGGTCTTGAAACATATGCAAAATCTGAATTGAAAGAGGTTGGATTCATGAATGGAGGCGAAAATTAATGACAAAAACGAAAAAAAAAGTTTTAATTTTATTAATTATTGCTACATTGATTGCTGTTATACCATTATTAACATTAAAGGGAGCTGAATTTGGTGGTTCCGATGATGCAGGAAGCAAAGTAGTTGCTGAAATTACAGGTACAGAGTATGAACCTTGGTTTACGCCTGTTATGGAAAATTGGATTGGTGGAGAGTTACCAGGCGAGATTGAAAGTTTACTTTTTTGTTTACAAACAGGTATTGGAGTTGGCGTTATTGCCTTCTTCATGGGAAGATTCGTAGAGAGAAACAAAATAGAAAATCATAAGAATAAAAGCAAATAGTATTTTTTCTCATTATTTAAATATAAAGAAAAGTAATACTGCAAAAGTAGTACCTAATCATAGGATTGCCCAGTGCATCCTTGAGGTTTTTTATTGACTAAGTTTTGTTAGTATTTTATATATATGTTGCAATTAAATTTCTACATATAAATCATTTGCATATGATTTATAATTACAAGTTTTTTGATGTAGATTTATTATTGCAACATATGTACATTAAATATTAGGTGCATAATGTGTTATAATAATACAATTTTGCAAAATATTTTTAATTTTTCGTTGGTTTAATATTGATATTTATGGAATATTGTGCTATCATCTATATTGAAACTATGATTTTGCAATAAAATCATGTTACCATATACCACAAACTAACTTTATTGTATAAACTTGATTTTAAGATATATACAATAATGAGAATATTAAGCACGAATGCTTAAACTTTTAATAAAGAGATATAATACGTTAGAAAAATAGAAATAATGAAAAAATGAGAATGTAACCACGAAGGTTATCTGTAAACAGAAATGATTATGGGTAGTTGTCGTGTTTTTTTTATTCAAAGGTTTCTAAAAAAGGAGAATAAATAATGACTGAATTATTAGATAAAGTTGAAAATTATTGGGATAAGCGTTCAGAAGGATATTGCCAAGTGAATCTAGAAGAGCTAAATAGCTTCAAAAAAGCTGAATGGATAGATATGATTAATGAATATGCACCAAAAATCACTGGAAGAAAAATGAAGGTACTTGATATTGGAACTGGACCAGGTTTTCTTGCTATCATCATGGCAAGCTGTGGATATGATGTTACAGCTGTAGACTATACTGAAGCAATGCTGCAAAAAGCTAAAAATAATGCGAAAAGTTTAAATTTAGGGATACAGTTTCAGAGGATGGATGCTCATAAATTAAATTTTGCTGATGACACTTTTGATTTGATAATTACTAGAAATCTAACATGGAATCTAGAAAAACCTCAAGAGGCGTATAAAGATTGGTATCGTGTGTTGACATCAGGAGGGATTTTACTAAATTTTGATGCTAATTGGTACCACCATTTATTTTATCCTGAAAAAAGAAAAGGTTATGAGCAAGACAGAGCAAATGCTAAAGCAAAAAAAATTAAGGATCATTACATAACAACAAATACTGTTGCAATGGAAGAGATTGCACGAAGTTTGCCTTTAAGTAAAATTTACAGACCTAAGTGGGATATTGGGGTATTGAGTGAAATTGGTTTTAAAAGGATTTTTACACAAAATGATATTGGAAGTCGAGTTTGGAATGAAGAGGAAAAGGTCAATTATGGCTCCACACCTATGTTTATGATTGGAGCAGAAAAGTAGATTACTAGCTTGAAGTGATTTATTAGAAAAGCGAAAAAAGACAGTATCCTTGATAGAGACTAACTATATGAAGTCAATATAAGTTAATAAAAAAATCATATTTTTTAGTCAATAAAAAAGTGCATGACAAATAAAGCAACTATGTTGCTTGGAAATTTAAGGAATTACATTTGTGGAACAAA
>NZ_LZZM01000193.1 GCF_002006345.1 Clostridium puniceum | reverse complement strand
ATAAGATTGCGTTGAACATCAGCCTATTATCCATTGGAGGACGTCCGGTTTTTGCTACTGAAAATAAATCCTTTATTTGATTCCATTGTTCATCAGATATTTCATAACGTTTTTGTGCCATAATAGTTACCTCTAAGTTTTTTCTTTTATTTTACCTAAAAATTAAATTTTGTACAAATTTCTGTTTTCAGACACGCCTAGTCTAACACAAAAATATCAAATGAAGCATTAAATTCTAATGAACCGCCGTATACCGAACGGTACGTACTGGTGGTGTGAGAGGATGCTAAATAAAATAATTATTTAGCTCCTACTCGATTCTTTTTCATGTGATTATTATATTATCAATAAAGGATATTTTTTCTAATATTTTCTATAAAAAAGTATTGCAAAAAGTAACGGAATATGTTAACATTTTAATAATTTAAGAATGCGTTTTGCATAAATTTATTTATATGAAAGCCTATGATAAGAATAGTAGATAATAAAGCTTAGTGTAAAGAGAGTCCGAAGTTGGTGAGATTTGGATACTGTAGATATTATTGAATGGGTCTTTGAGGTGACATTTTGAAATTTTTAAGAGTAGGAATGTACGGGAAGTCAGCCGTTAAAATGACAGGATATAAATTATGAGATTAATAAAGTTAAAGTCTCATTATCAGTATCTGATAAAGTATATACATTAGGTGGTATAGCGAATTTGTAACATTTCGTCCTAGTTTTAGGATTAAGTGTTTTTTTATTTATATTTTTGATTAAGAAGTTATGCATATTATGGAAGTAATTATTTTTTATCGTTTTAAATTGCATAGACAATATTAATTGAATGTAAAAATATAATTGTAAAATATCATTTGGCTTGTATTTAAATTTGGGTGGCATAACGAGTCACTTCGTCCCAAAACTTTAGGACGAAGTGGCTCTTTTTATTATATTTAAAAGAAATATAACTTATTGTGTTTGGGGGAAGGTTTATGATAAACATATCAAAAGAGATTTTTAATGAAAAGAAAAAAGCAGAAAATGTATTTTCTTTAATAAGCGAATTTAGAGGAGATGAAATTACTCCTATAAAGATTTTTGGAGGCTTTAAAGGAAGCAGAAGATTTATTTTTGAAAGTGGAACTAAGGAAGATTATTTTGGAAGATACTCATTTTTAGGAGAAGATCCATATAAAGAAATCTTAGGTGATGATCAGGCTGAAATGGATGAACTTAAAAAGGAAAGCAGAATTAAGTTTGATATAAGCACAAATTCATTTTCTTTTAAAGGTGGAGCAATTGGATATATGGGATATGATTCTATACAACTATATGAGAAAAAGCTTAATTTTCAAAATGAAGATGAATTAAAGGTTCCAGTAATACGATTTAATTTCTATAATAGATATCTTTGTTATGATCACTTTATGCATAAGGTTTATGTTATAGATAATATTTTTAAAGATGATACTAGAGAATATTATGAAATAATTTCTTCACAAAATGAATATATAAACAGCTTACTTTATAAGCCAACAATAACAGAACCGTCAGAACCTAAAAAGGATATAACTTTTAAATTTCATACTTCTGAAAAAGATTATGTTGAAAAAGTAAAGAAGGCAAAAGAACATATTTTATCAGGAGATATTTTTCAAGTTGTATTATCTCAAAGAATGACTTGTGAAACAGAAAAGACTCCTTTAGAAATCTATCGAAAACTTAGAGAAGAAAATCCATCACCTTATATGTTTTTAATAGATTATGATAATTATCAAGTTGTAGGTTCATCACCAGAAAGTCTTGTGTCTGTTATGGATGGGAAGGCTATTACAAATCCTATAGCTGGGACAAGAAAAAGAGGTGAAACACCTGAAGTTGATAGTTCTCTTGAAAAGGAACTTATGGAAGATAAAAAAGAACTTGCAGAACATGTTATGCTTGTTGACCTTGGAAGGAACGATATAGGAAAAGTAAGTAAAATAGGAACAGTTAATGTAAGTGAATTTATGAAAGTAGAAAGATTTTCTCATGTAATGCATATAACTACTAAGGTTATTGGGAATATAAGAGATGAACTAGATGGATTTCATGCTTTAGCAGCTTGTCTGCCAGCTGGAACAGTATCTGGTGCACCTAAAATAAGAGCTATGGAAATTATAGAAGATCTTGAAGACTTTAAAAGAGGAATTTATTCAGGAGCTATTGGATTCTTTTCATATGGTGGAAATATGGAAATGTGCATTGCTATAAGAACTCTTATTCTTCAAGGTAAAACTGCTTATCTTCAAGCAGGAGCAGGAATTGTTTATGATTCAGTACCAAAAAAAGAATTTGAGGAAGTTCAAAATAAATTAATGGCATTGAAGGAGGCTTTAAGATGATAGCTTTAATAGATAATTATGATTCATTTACATTTAATTTATATCAATATTTAAGTGAATTTGCAGAAACAAAGGTTTTTAGAAATGATGAAATAACTGTAGAAGAGTTAAAAGCATTAAATCCTAAAGGTATAGTTATTTCACCAGGACCAGGAGTTCCAGAAGATGCAGGAATTTCTATAGAGGTTATTAAGAAATTAGGAGATAAAATACCAATACTAGGTATATGTCTTGGTCACCAAAGTATTGGATCAGCTTATGGTGGAAAAGTAATAAGAGCAAATGAAATTTTCCATGGTAAAACTTCAAGGATTCAGGTAAAAGGAAAAGATATATTTGAAGGAATTCCAAGAAAGCTAGATGTTATGAGATATCATTCGCTAATAGTTGAAAATAGTTCACTTCCGAATTGTCTTGAAGTTATAGCGTTCACTATTGAAAATAATGATATTATGGCGATTAAACATAAAGAATACAATGTGTTTGGACTTCAATTTCATCCCGAATCAATATATACACCAAGTGGTAAGCATATTATTGGAAATTTTGTGATTAATATTTGTAATGATGAATTAGAAGAATAAGATTTACTAAATTGATTATAAATTCAATGATACAAAGTGGAGCAAAAATAAGCAATTAATAAAAATTAAAGGGGGATTGAAAAATGACAATTGATAATGCAATTAAAAAATTATCTTCAAAGGAAGTTTTGACTGAAGATGAAGTAAGAGCTGTAATAAACCAAATAATGAGAGGAGAAGCAACCTCAGCTCAAATTGGAGGTTTTTTAATAGGCCTTAGAGTAAATGGAGAAACTTCAGCTCAAATTTTAGGTGCAGTTAAAGCGCTTAGAGATAACTTGATTCATGTTGAAATAAAAGATACAGCTAATTTAATAGATACATGTGGAACTGGTGGGGATGGATCAAAGACGTTTAATATTTCTACAGCAGTTGCAATAATTGCAGCAAGTGGGGGTGCAAAGGTTGCAAAGCATGGTAATCGTGCAGTATCAAGTAAAAGTGGAAGTGCTGATGTACTTATAGAGCTTGGAATAAAAATTGATTTTGATGAAAATCAAAGTAAAAAAATTATTGAGGAAAATGGAATGGCCTTTTTATTTGCACAAAAATATAATGGAGCGATGAAAAATGTAGCAAATGAAAGAAAAGAACTTGGAACAAGAACTATATTTAATTTAATAGGACCTCTTTCAAATCCAGCACCACTTACTGGACAGCTTATGGGAGTATATGATGGTTCTTTAATTAAAACTGCTGGAGAGGTTTTATTAAATCTTGGATTAGAAAGAGCAATGGTTGTACATGGTGATGATGGTTTAGATGAAATAACAACAACAACTACTACTGATGTATGTGAAGTTAAAGATGGAAAGCTTATAACTTATAAATTAGATCCTGAAAAGCTTGGTTTTAAGAAAGCATCATTAGAGGAAATTAAAGGTGGAGATGCTAAAGAAAATTCAGAAATAATCTTAAGAGTATTAAAAGGTGAAAAAGGTGCACCAAGAGATATAGTAGTATTAAATAGTGGAGCTGCACTTTATGTTGCTAAGATTACTGATTCGTTAGAAGAAGGAATTAAAAAGGCTGCTGAGCTTATAGATATAGGTATTGCTTATAAAAAATATGACGAACTTTCAAATTTAAAATAGGTATTGGGAATTAAATAACAAGTGGATAAAGTGAAGTTTATTTTTTACAAAATAAACTGAAATGCTAATTTACTAATGTTTAAGATAATGATAAACAATTACTGAAATTTATAAATTAACATATAAATAATTAACTATGAGGTGATATTTTTGATTTTAGATGATATTGTAGCAAAGAAAAAAATTAGAATAGATAAAAGAAAAAAGGAAATTCCCATAAAAGAATTAGAAAAACAAGCATTACAAAAAGTAAGAGTTGAGAAAGAATCTAATTATAAAAATCCCTTTATAGCTGCATTAAAAAAGAAAGGTTTATCTATAATTGGAGAATTTAAAAAATCTTCTCCTTCAAAAGGTGTTATTGTAGAAAATTTTAATATAAAGGAAATATTAAATTATTATACTTACCTTGGAGTTGACGTATTTTCAATTTTAACTGAAGAAGATTTCTTCTTAGGATGTGATGAATATCTTAAAGAAATAAGAAGAATTTCGCATACACCAATTCTCAGAAAAGATTTTGTTATAGATTTTTATCAAGTTTATGAAGCAAAGATTTTAGGTGCAAATGGAATATTACTTATTGTAAGTGTTTTAGGTAATTCACTCGGAGAATTTTATCGTGAGGCAAAAAGATTTGGTTTAGAGCCTTTAGTTGAAGTGCATAATAAAGAAGAAATTGATTTAGCATTAAAATATAATTGTGAAATTATAGGAATAAATAATAGAAATTTAAAAACCTTTGATGTAACCTTAGATACTACTAAAGAGTTAATTGAAAGTATACCAAAAGATAAGGTTATTATAGCTGAAAGTGGAATAATGAGCATTGAAGATTTAAAGTTAATGAAAGAGTTGGGGGTAGATGGAGCTTTAATTGGAGAATTATTTATGAGAAATATAGACAATCTTGATTTTAAAGCTAAATATAAAGAATTTAGAAATTAACAATAGATATGCAAAGATTGCAAAATATTTCTATAGATGAGGAAGTAATATGATTCAAGTTAAAATATGTGGGATAACTAACAAAAAAGAAATAGAATATTTAAATGTTTTAAAACCAGAATACATAGGATTTGTTTTTACAAAGAGTAAAAGACAAGTGACTGGAAATCAAGCAAAGAAATTATGCTCAAATTTAAATGAAGAAATAAAAAAAGTTGGGGTATTTAGAGATAATTCAATAGATGAAATTTTAGACATTTTAGATAAGGTGGATTTAAATGTTCTTCAACTTCATGGAAGTGAAGATGAAGAGTTTATAACTTTATTAAAGAAAAGTATCAATAAATCCATGGAAATATGGAAGGCTGTATCTATAAAAGATATTAAAAGTGCAAAAAAATATATAATAATTAATAAACAAGACAATGAAGGGGATAATTTAATAGATAATATTCTCATAGATGGAGAAAATCCAGGTAGTGGTGAAGCTTTTTCTTTAGAAAATATCAGTGAATATTTTAAGGAAAATTGTGAAGCTATAAATGGAAATGATTGTTTTAAACAATATAATTTCTTTTTAGCAGGGGGAATAACAGATGAAAATGTCATCCTTAGAATAACTGAAACAAAGCCTAAGGGAATTGACGTTTCATCAGGGGTTGAAATTATAGATGAAAATGGAATTAGAACAAAGTCTTTTGAGAAAATGAAAAAATTAATAGAAAAAGTTAAATCAGTTAACAATTAACAGTTAAAAGTTATGGAACAAATCTCGAAGAGAAAGTTCAATTAACCAAATGTAAAATTTGTAGTTTCACTTTTTTTAAGAAGTTTGGAATAATTAATATTTTTTTCAGAAATTACGTAAGGAATTTCAATATCGGCCTTTAATTGTATACTGTTAACTGAATCAAGTGGAGGGTGAAAATCATGGAAGGTAGATTTAATGAATTTGGGGGACAATATGTTCCAGAGACGGTAATGAATGCTTTAATAGAGCTTGATGAAGCTTATAAGAAGGTTAAAGATGATAAAGAATTTATAGAAGAGTATATGTATTATTTAAAATACTATACAGGAAGACCAAGTCCACTATATTATGCTGAAAATATGACTAATGATTTAGGTGGGGCAAAGATTTATTTAAAGAGAGAAGATTTAAATCATACAGGAGCTCATAAAATTAATAATGCATTAGGCCAAGTGCTTTTAGCTAAGAGAATGGGAAAAAAGAAAGTTATAGCAGAAACAGGAGCAGGACAGCATGGTGTTGCAACAGCTACAGTTGCAGCTAAATTTGGAATGGAATGTAAGGTATTCATGGGTGAAGAAGATATAAAAAGACAAGCCATGAATGTTAAGAAAATGGAGCTACTCGGAACAGAAGTTATTCCAGTTTTAAATGGAGCAAGAACCTTAAATGATGCTGTAACTGAAGCTATTAGATATTGGGCAGCAAATGTTGAAGATACATTTTATATTATAGGTTCAGCTCTTGGACCACATCCATATCCAATTATGGTTAGAAATTTCCAAAGGATAATAGGTGATGAAACAAGAAAGCAAATTGTGGAGCTTGAAGGAAAATTGCCTGATTATATTTTAGCTCCAGTTGGTGGCGGCAGTAATGCAATTGGAATGTTCTATCCATTTATTGAAGAGAAGGAAGTTAAATTAATTGGAGTTGAAGGTGCTGGAAAAGGTATTGAAACTGGGGAACATGCAGCTACAATGGCAAAGAGAGAAAAGGGAATTCTTCATGGAATGTTAAGTTATGTTCTTCAAGATAATGATGGCGGAATACTTGAAGCTTATTCAATATCAGCAGGTCTTGATTATCCAGGTGTTGGTCCTGAACATGCTTATCTTTGTGAAACTGAGCAAGCTACTTATGTAAGTGTAACAGATGAGGAAGCTGTAAGAGATGGATTTATGTACTTAACAAAAATTGAAGGCATTGTTCCAGCACTTGAATCATCACATGCTGTAGCTTATGCTAGAAAATTAGCAGCAACTTTAGGTAAGGATAAAATTTTAGTTATAAATCTTTCAGGGAGAGGAGATAAAGATATGGATGCAGTGCTTGCATATCTTGGTGAAAAATAATGAATAGAATTGATATATCATTTAATAAAGTCAAAGAAAATAAGGAAAAGGCTCTTATACCTTTTGTAACGTGTGGAGCAGATTTTACAATTGAGGAAACTGCCGATTTAGTAGTAAGCTTAGATGAAGAAGGGGCAAATTTAGTTGAAATAGGAGTACCTTTTAGTGATCCACTTGCAGATGGTCCTGTTATTCAAAATGCATATATTAATGCTCTTAATAATGGAACAAAACTAAAGGATGTATTTAGATGTGTAGAATTAATAAGAGAGAAATCAGAAATTCCAGTTGTATTAATGGTTTATTTCAACGTTGTATATTTTAAAGGAATAGAAAATTTTATTAAAGAAGCAGCCAAAAGCGGAGTAGATGGACTTATAGTTCCAGATGTTCCTCTTGAAGAAAGAGGAGAGCTTAATAAAATTTGTGAAGAAAATGCAATTTATCTTATTCCATTAGTAGCTAGAACATCAAAAGATAGGATTGCAGCTATAATTAAAGATGCAAAAGGTTTTGTATATTGTGTTTCTACAAATGGAACTACAGGTGAAAGAACTTCTTTAGATAGTGGAACTCAAGAATATTTATCAGAAGTAAGAAAAATTGTAGACATTCCAATTTGTATTGGTTTTGGAATTTCATCAAAGGAAGTTGTAAAAGAAGTTAAAGACTATTGCGATGGAGTAATAGTAGGAAGTGCAATAGTTAAGAGAATGGGCGAAGGTAAGCAAGCAGTAATTGATTTTGTAAAAGATTTAAAAAAAGGTTTTAATTAATTGGATATTTGGACAAGGATTCAGATTATATAGTTATATCTAAAAATAGTAATAAAGTCTTAAGGGATTTTTGATAAAATTAAAATAAGAAACTAATATATAAAGGTTTGAGAGGAGAAAAATTGTGAACTGTAGGTTTAATGAATATGGAGGACAATATGTTCCTGAAAATGTATTAAAGGCATTAGAAGAACTTGAAGGGGAGTATGAAAAGGCACAAAAAGATGAAAAATTTAAAGAAGAATATAATTATTATTTAAATTATTATACTGGAAGACCAAGTCCACTTTATTATGCAGAAAATATGACAAAGAACTTAGGTGGAGCAAAGATTTATTTAAAGAGAGAAGATTTAAATCATACAGGTGCTCATAAAATTAATAATGCAATTGGTCAAGTTTTATTAGCTAAGAGAATGGGAAAAAAAAGGTTATAGCTGAAACTGGAGCAGGTCAACATGGAGTTGCTACAGCTACAGTTTCAGCAAAGTTTGGAATGGAATGCAAAATATTCATGGGTGAAGAAGATATAAAGAGACAAGCCTTGAATGTTAAAAAGATGGAACTTTTAGGTGCAGAAGTAGTGCCAGTCCTAAGTGGTATGAAAACTTTAAATGATGCAGTTAATGAAGCTATAGGATATTGGGCAAATAATGTAGAAGATACTTTTTATCTTTTAGGCTCAGCAGTTGGTCCACATCCATATCCAACTATTGTTCGTGATTTCCAAAGAGTAATTGGAGATGAAGCGAAAAAACAAATTTTAAAATTAGAAGAAAGACTTCCAGATTATATTATAGCAGCTGTTGGTGGGGGAAGTAATGCAATTGGAATATTTGCTCCCTTTGTTGAAAATGAAGAAGTAAAACTTATAGGAGTTGAAGCTTCTGGAAAAGGTGTTGATACTGATCTTACTGCTGCTACAATAACAAAAGGAGTAAAGGGTGTTATTCATGGAATGATGACATATGTCCTTCAAGATAGTGATGGAAATGTTGCTGAGGCTTATTCAATTTCAGCAGGACTTGATTACCCAGGAGTTGGACCAGAACATGCTTATTTAGCAGATACTAAGAGAGCGACCTATGAATGTATAAATGATAAAGAAGCAATAGAAGCATTTTTAGATCTATCAAAAACAGAAGGAATAGTACCTGCAATAGAATCCTCTCATGCTCTTGCATATGCTAAAAAATTAGTGCCTACTTTAGATAGTGATAAAATAGTAATTGTAAATTTATCAGGTAGAGGAGATAAAGATATGGATGCTATAATTTCATATCTTGATAAAGAAAATAAATAATATTGCTTAATAATAAATAATTGGGTGGTATAACAAAATTAAAACATTTCGTCTTTATTGGCGAGATGTTTTTTTATTTTGGTGATTATGATTTTGATGAATGCTCTGAAAATTTATTTGATTTGATACAAAGATATTCAGATTATAATGAATGAAATTTAGAAATACTCGTGAATGATATTAAATAATTATTTTATTAATTAAGTCATTAAAAATTTATATTAATAAAAATTCTTAGGATTATTGAAAGGATATGAAATGAAGGAAACAATATAGAACAAGGATAACATAAGGATACAGTAACTTTCCAAAATTTAATTAAGTGAAAGAAATCGTTCATTTGATATTTCTCTTTTACTAATTTATAAATATATTAAAAGTGCTGAATAAAATACATTTTACCCTTATTTAGTACCTTGCAAAATATAGCGTACAGTAATATAATCAATGTTGGTAAATTAATAGAAAATTGTCAATAAAAATAAAAATATGTAGACAAGGAAGTTTTTGTAAGCTATAGAAGTGACTGCATTAGATTGTTTTATGTTTCATAAATAGAACTTAAAGGCTTTTATATTGCTTAAATGTAGATATAAAGATAATTTAATTAAGTTTACATATAGAAGCAATGTGAATTGATAATTTTTAATATGAGATAAGAAAGGTAAGGGAAGGAATTTGTTAAAAAATATAAGAGTAAAAGTTAAATTAATTGCAGCATTTTTAATTATGGCATGTTTGATTGGAATTGTAGGAGGAATTGGAATTTTTTCACTTAATGATATTGGAGAAGACGCAGAAGCAATTTATACTCAAAATTTACGTAGTGTGTATATATTAACAGATATGAAGCAAAACTTAACTGAAATTAAAAGTAATGTGCTTTCGCTAATTTATGTAAGAGATTCTTCTAAAAGGTTTGAATTAGAGAAAATTATTAGAGATAATCAAGATGAAGATAATGAATATATTAGTGAATTTGAAAAGCTACCAATAGGGGATGATGAAAAGAAAGTATATGATACATTCATTAATCTTTTGCAACAATATAGACCTTTAAGAGAAGAAGTGATTAAACTTGTAGATGCAGGAAACTTTGCAGGCGCAGAGGAAAAATATTCAGATCTATCTAAAATTAGAGAATTGATGTTTGATACGTTAGATACATTAATTGAAAAAAATTTAAATGACGCTAAATCAGTAAATAATAAAATTCATTCAATAAATGAAGAGTTAAACATAGTAATATGGACAATAACTATTTTAGGATTTGCAGTTGCAGCTTTTCTTGGAATACTTATGACAAATGATATAAGCAAGCCACTGGAAAAGATAAGATATTATGCAATGAGGTTAGCTTCATATGATTTTTCCACGCCAATTTCTATTACAAGAAAAGATGAATTTGGAAAAACAGGTATTCAGTTAAATAAAGCTCAAGAAAACGTAAATAATTTAGTTAAGATAATTCAAGGAAAATCTCAAGATATAGGTGCATCTAGTGAGGAACTTTCTGCAACAGTTGAGGAATTAGCGTCTAAAGCTATAAGTATAGATGAAGCAGTAAATAATATTACTAATAATATGCAAGAATCAAGTTTAAGAACAGAAGAAATGAGTGCTTCAATTCAAGAAGTTGATTCAAGTATAAATATACTTTCACAAAAGGCTATGGATGGAAGCACTAATTCAAATGCTGCTAAAGAGAGAGCTATTGAAGTTAAAATTAATAGTCAAAAAGCATTAAAAGAAGTAAAAGAGATAGCTTTTGAAAAAGAACAAAGAATGATAAAGGTTATTGAAGATGGTAAGGTAGTAAATAATATTAAAGTTATGGCAGATACTATAGCTGATATAGCAGAACAAACTAATTTACTTGCATTAAATGCAACAATAGAAGCATCAAGAGCAGGAGAATTTGGAAAAGGTTTTGCAGTCGTATCTGAAGAAGTTAAAACACTTGCAGAGCAATCAGCAGAGGCAGTAAAAAATATTCAAGAAACTATAAATAAAGTACAAGAAACATTTATAAATAGTATTGATACAGGCAATGAAATAGTACAATTTCTTAATAAAGATATAAATTTACAGTTTAAGGAATATGAACAAACAGGTAATAAATATTATAATGATTCTGATTTTGTAAGCAATATGTCGGAAGAAATTGCAGCTATGTCAGAGGAGGTGGCTGCAACTGTTGGACAAGTAAGCGAAGCTGTGCAAAATATGGCGGGAGTATCACAGAAATCTAGCGAAAATGCAGAAGTAATAAGAGAAAGCATGAATGAAACGACAAAAGCATTAGAACAAGTAGCTATGACAGCTCAAAGTCAAGCAGAGCTTGCTCAAAATCTTAATGAAGTAATTCAAAAGTTTAAGATTTAGACTATGTTTTAAATCAATTTTGAAAATTGATATTTATACTCAAAACTTTTCTGCTGATACTTTTATATGTAGTACAAATGCTTTAACTAAAAATGGAGAACTTTATAATATCGATGGTAATGGGAGCAGAGTTGCACCGATGATTTATGGTCCTAAGCAGGTTATTTTAGTAGCTGGAATAAATAAAATTGTTAAGAACATAGAATAAGCAGAAAAAAGAGTTAAAAATTATTCTGCTTCAATTTATGCAAAAAGATTTAAAAAAAATACTCCATGTACTACTTTAGGTTATTGTGTAGATTGCAAAAGTCCCAATAGAATATGTAACGATTTTACAATTATCAGAGGACAATTTGTTAAAAACAAGATTAAAATAATTATTGTAGGAAAACAGTTGGGATATTAAAATTGTTTAGAGTATAGTATTATTCAAAAATGATTTCAAACAATTTTAATAGGTACTGTCCAAATACTATGTGGACAATACCTATTAAAAGCATATTTTCATGGATTATTAGATTATGATAAAAACTAATTCACATCTGTTAAGTTCATTTTCTTTTTGAACATTAATTTATAGTTTTTTATAATATTCTTTTAGTGTAGTTAGTTTTTCTAATATTAGATTTTGCAAAGATTTTGGTTTTATTGAGACTATAGTATCAGCATAGTTAATTAGATAATTAGCAATAAAACTTTCTTCTCCTTTATTGTAAAAGCCTCTAATAAAATATTGTTCTTCTTTAAAATAAAGCTGCATAGATGGATAATGTTCTTTATAAAACAAATCTATTCCTCTAGGGAGTATCCCAATTTCAAAATCTATTGCATCATCATGCTTAAATATGTTTGATGATTGTTTTTTTAAGTCCTTCATTGGTTTTGAAGGATAGGTTGTATTTGTGCTTAGAGATAAAATTTTATCACATCGAAATATCTGGACCTTATTTGTTTCAAAATTAAACCCTGTTGAATACCACTGGTTATAGGATGAGGAAATATC
Organism: Clostridium puniceum; assembly: GCF_002006345.1. Lineage (GTDB taxonomy): Bacteria > Bacillota > Clostridia > Clostridiales > Clostridiaceae > Clostridium > Clostridium puniceum. Next base: position 30,397 of record NZ_LZZM01000193.1, on the reverse strand, counting down.
AAAAAATTGAACATAATAATTTTTTTCTATCCCTTTTTTATCATATGTAATTTCACATATTTTTTCTTCAATAGCAATTTGTAAAATGTCTTTTAGAAACGGACTGCTGTTAGGGTGTTTGGAAGAACTCAAAGTCAATATTTCTTCCATTTTATGAATAATATAAATGTGTTCTTTTGAAAGACACAGTTCAAATTTTTGTTTTAGGGTTTCAACACTTAAATGAAAAGGGGTTGACTCATAGGCATTTAATGTTAGCATAGAAAAATATAAAGCGTACATTTCATCAACTGTAAAGATAATAGGAGACAATAATCGATTTTCTAAAATGCCATAGTGACCATTTCTACCTGGTTCTGAATAAATAGGCATTCCAATTTCCTCAAGGGATTGTATATCTCTTAGTGCAGTACTTTTTGAAATATCATATTTATTCATTATATCTTTTAAATTAAAAAAGTTTTTATTGCTTAGATATATCATCATATCATTTATTCTTTCGGATTTACTCATTATAATATTCCTTTCAGAACTTCTTAAAAGGTATCAAAAGATGACACCTTTTAAGAGTATACTAAAAATACAGAAAAATTGAAAGGAGAATTGATATGAATACAAAAAATGAATTTAAGAGAATTATGGAAACACAAACAGAGGTAGCTTTAGCTACAAGTATTAACGATATTCCTAATGTGAGAATTGTAAACTTCTACTATGATGAAGCTGACAACACTTTGTTTTTTTCAACCTTTGGAGATAATGACAAGGTAAAAGAATTTGAATTAAACAATAATGTAGCTTTTACAACTATTCCACTCCAAGGGAATGCACATATTAAAGCGAAAGGAAAGATTAAAAGAAGCAGTCTTACAATTTATGATATAGCTGATTGCATCACAAAGAAAATTCCAGATTATAAAGAAACAATAAATCAGGCTGGACAATATCTTATATTATTTGAAATTAAATTTGATACTGCAATAGTAACATTAGACTTTGAGAATATTGATACTATTTTTTTGAAGTAAAAACTTGAAATTCATATTTTAAGAAGTTCAGGTTGATTTTAAGATATATTAAGACTAGTTCTATAAAAATGTCTGATTTGTTTTTATAAAAAATCTAAGTTATACCTGTTACATTAAATAGTTCAGAATAGAACGTATGATATTTTAAGTATAATAAAAAAATAACAAGTCAACATATATTATATTTGGACTTGTTATTTTTTGATTAATCTTATTTTTATGATATAATCGTCTTTGAAATGAGGTGTTTAAAATTTATGGCAAAAAGAACTAGTAGAAATACAGATATATTAAAAGAAACTAAAAATACAACTTCTCCTAAAATATATTCTTTATTAGTTAAATTAGTAAATGAAGATAGAAGTGATTTAGCAGAAGATGTTTTGAAAATAGATTATTTATTAGCTTATACAAATAATTGTATTAAAGATAAAGATTTTAAGCAGGCAAAAGAAATAATAGAAATGGCAAAAAACAGAATAGATAAATTAATAAAAAATAATGTTAATGTGGAATATTTAATGTATATATATGATGGAATTAAGTTAAAACTATAATGAACTTGATGATTTTTATATATTTATAGATGTATAGATATATTAGTGTTATAATAAATTAATCTTCATTAAGAAATTAATGACTAAATAAATATGTAAAGTGAGAAACATAAATGAGATTTGATAGTTTGGAAAAAACAATAAATAAATTAGATAATGACATTGAAGCATTAAGAAGAGTAAAACAATATTTATCTAATAAGGATGAAATCAATGAAATAAGTGATTTATTAAATAAGGAAAGACAAGTATATTCAGATGAATTATACTTAGGGGATGTAGCAGCTTATACAGAATGTGTAGAAATTATAAGAGGTCTTATAAGTAAAGAATTAGGTAAGAAAGAGCAATTAGAATTACTAGAACAAATAAAAGAAATGCATGGAAGAAAATCTCCTAATGTATCTAAGAAAAGTCATGGACTTAATGCATGGCTTAAATTTCTTGATGTAGAATGTGATTGGATTGAGAATTCAAATAGTGATTGGTCAACTTTGATTATCACAGGATATATACCCAAAAATAATAATTAAACTATATGAGTTATACATGAACTTTTGGATTATACAAAAGTTTATTTTTTATAGGAAAATGTGGTGATTTGTATTTTATGTATAGATTTTAGTTGTGCTAAGGTATATATTCTTAACTGTGCTTCCCACTCTTTTTTAATGTGCATATCCTTCAGAATACATATAGTAATATTCTGAAGGATATTTATTTTAACTATTTTCTTAAAAAATCTATAAGAGTTTTAACGGCTATAGATAAACTAGATGAATCCTTATAAATAATACCAATATGTCTAGGTGGAATAGGAACATCTAAAGGAATTTCTATAAGATTTTTATTTTTCAAATCATTATATAAAAATTCTTTTACAACAGAAGTAATTCCAAGGCCGATTTTAGCACATTCAATTAAAAAATCCATATTACTAGCTTCAATATCTGGAGTGATATTGAAATTGTGTTTGATAAAATAATTATCAAGAAATTCCCTTGTAGCATTTGGCTTTTCCAGAAACATAAAGGAACCTTTTGTAAAAATATCATCTATAGACCTAATGTTTAAGTTTTCTAAATAGTCGCTACTGGCAACTAAAATATCATGCATTTGCCAAAGTTTAATATATTGAAGGTCATCTTCATTAGAATTTACTGCAATAATTCCCAAATCTAATTTTTCTTCTTGAACTAATTTTATTGTATCGAAAGTTGGTTTGTTTACAATTTTAATTTTAAAATAAGGATATTCTTTTATGAATTCATGAAATTTAGGTAAAAAGTAACTCTTTCCTATAGTAGTACTTACTCCTAAATTAATATTTCCCATTTCTTTATTCTTTAATTTTTGTAAAATATGTTCACCTAATGTAAATTCATCAAAAGCATTTTTTATATGATTAAGTAATATTTCTCCTTCTGGAGTTAGCGTTACTCCTTTAGAACTTCTAGAAAATAAAGTAACCTTAAGAGAATTTTCTAAGCTTTTAATAGATTTGCTTACCGCAGGCTGTGAGACAAAAAGTATTTCAGCAGCACGAGATATATTTTTGCAGCTTGAAACTGTAAAAAAAACTCTATAGAGATTTAAATCAATATTCATAATATAACTCCTGTTTATAGTATTCATAACTAATATATATTTTTATTATACATTAAAACAAGGTAGAATGAAAATAAGTTAAAGAAGATATATAGGTACAAATTAAAGTAAGTGATTAAATTCTTTCAAAATTTCTAAAATATTTTCTGGATAAAGTTCATAAATTTTATTATGTGTATATATAAAATAAATAAGAAAGGAAGAGTATATTATGAAAATTGGAATCATAGGAATTGGTGCTGTTGGTGGCTATATTGGTGCTATGCTTTGCAAAAGCAAAGAAAATGTTTATGTTATAGGAAAGGGTGAAGCAGTTAACCTTATAAAGGAGAATGGATTTAATTTAAGTAGTGAAGCGGTCGGAAGCTTTGTAACATTTCCAACCCTTGTAACAGATGATGCAAATGAAGCTGGAATTATGGATATTGTATTTGTGTGTGTAAAAGGCTATTCTTTAAAAGCAGCAGCTAAAGTCATTTCACCTATGGTTGATGATCATACCTTAGTGGTTCCAATTATTAATGGCGTAAGTGGAGGAAGTAAATTATACTCTTATTTAGGAAAAGGAAAAATAGCAGAAGCTGTAATGTATATTAGTTCTAAAATTAAAGCTGATGGAGCTATAAAGCACACAAGTAAAAATACAAAAATTGTTATTTCATCTAATAAGAATCGCCCTATACATAAGAGATATTTAGAAAAAGTTTATAATGTTTTAACTAAGGCAGATATTATATGTGAAGTAAGAAAAGATGCTGAAGCTGCTGCATGGAATAAATATGTTTTTAATTGTGCTTTTAATGTAACGGATTCCTACTATGATGTTAAGGTAAAAGGAATATTAGAAGATAGGATGAAATTCGAAACTTTTTGCAATGTAGTAAAAGAATGTGAAGAAGTTGGAAGAGCTAAAGGAATTGATCTTCATAAAGATATATATGAGAATTCAATTAATATTTTAAAGAAATTATCAAAGAAAAGTATTAGTTCTATGCATAGAGATGTAGCTTTAGGAAAAAAATTTGAACTTGAATTATTCTGTGGTGATTTATGCCGCATGGGAAAAGATGTTGGTATACCAACTCCTTATACTCAAAAAGCTTATGAAAAACTTAAAGTTTTGCAAGCTATGTAAAAATTATTATAGTAAGTTAATAGTTAACTGTACATTTTTAATTGAAACATATATACTAAAGAAAAAGTCATATTTTAATATGGCTTTTCTGTTTACATAAAAAAGGATGGAGATGCCTTGTGGAAAGCAAAAGAATATTAATTGAAAATTCTCATAAGAGAAGTGAAAGCTATGGAGTAGAAAAAAAATCAAATTGTTCAAAGAAGATACTTTTTGGAGAAGAGTTAGAAAAGGTATTAAATGATAATAAGGAATTAATAGAAGTATCAAAATTATATATTGATATGGTTTTTTCTGCTGTCAGCGATAATGAATTTATTATAGTATTAACTGACAACAATGGATGTATTTTATATATTAAGGGGGCAGAGGAGAATAGTGTTAAATTAGATTGTGATAATGTTAATATTGGTGCTTATATGGATGAGCAAAATATAGGCACTAATGCTATGGGAACTGCTATTAAGGAAGACAAATGTGTTCAAATAACTGCTAATGAGCATTACATAGCTGGACTTCAAGGATTAACTTGTTCAGCAGCACCTATTCATAACGCAAATAATGAAATTATAGGAACCTTAAATTTAACTGGTAGAAGTACTATGAAGCATCCACATACTTTGGGGTTAGTAGTTTTTGGGGTTAAGGCAATTGAAAATGAATTGGATAATAAAAAAATAAGTAATATCTTAACTCAAACTTACAATTATATGCAAAGCGTTATAGATAATTTAGATAAAGGAATTATGATTTTAGATAAAGATGGAAAAATAACCAATATTAATAAATTAGGAGTGGAAATATTTAATAGAGATAAAGATGCTTTGTTAAGTGAAGAAGTACATTATATATTACCTAATTTGGGAAACATATTTGAAGAAGTAGATACAGAAAAAAGAGCTATTATAAAAGAAGTGAAATTTAAGCATGCAAGTGCATATAAAACTAAGTTGGTTTTTAAAGGAATTGAGCATAAAGAAAAAATAATTGGAATGGTTGTAACCATGAGTAATGAAAAAGAGGAAATGGATATAAAAAATACAACAGGAGCCTTTTTGACCTTTAACGATATTATTGGAGAAAGTGCAGCTATTGTTAATGTAATAACAAACAGCAAAATTATTTCCAATAGTCCTTCAACAGTTTTAATTGAAGGAGAAAGCGGAACAGGAAAGGAAGTTCTAGCACAAGCTATGCATAATTATAGCTTAAGAAGAAGCAATAAATTTGTAGCAATAAACTGTGGTGCAATACCTGCGAATATAATAGAAAGTGAATTATTTGGATATGAAGAAGGTACCTTTACAGGCGGTAAAAAAGGTGGAAAGTTAGGCAAGTTTGAAATTGCTAATGGTGGTACTCTATTTTTGGATGAAATAGGAGAAATGCCTTTAGATATGCAGGTTAATCTATTAAGAGTATTACAAGAGGGACGAGTAACAAGACTTGGAGGAAGTAATGAAATTCCCATAGATGTGAGAGTAATAGCTGCTACAAATAAGAATCTAAAAAAAGAAGTTAAAAAGGGGGCTTTTAGAGAAGATCTATATTACAGATTATGTGTGATCCCAATAAAGTTACCACCTTTAAGGGAGCGAAAAGGGGATTTAGAAAAACTTATAGAGTATTTTTTAAGAATAAAATCATTTAAGCTAAATAAGCAGATGCCAGAAATAAAGAAAGATTTGCATAACAGCTTATTAGCATATAATTGGCCAGGTAATATTAGGCAGTTAGAGAATTATATTGAAAATATAGTTAACTTAGATGGAAATCTTTCCTTTGATTTATTGGACGATGTGGATGAAAAGATAAATGAAGTAGTTTATAAGGAAAGTATTGAGGAAAATTTAACAGAAAAATATGAAACTGAAAGAAAAAGCTTTGATTTAGAAAGCTTAGAAAGCAAAACAATCAAGGAAGCGATAAAATCATATAACCACAATATGACAAAGATTGCCAAGGCTCTAGGTATAAGTCGAAATACATTATATCTAAAAATGAAAAAATATAAAATTCAAGTGTCCTAAAATAAGACATTGTCATAAAATAAGACAAGCTATATTTGAATAGTTGTCTTGTTTTATGACAATTATTTTGCGGTGAAAAAATAATAATGGCTAAAATAGAAGGATTGATAAAATAATAACAGGTTGGCATGGTTTTTGCTTGTTATATTTATGACAATCTAAATAAATAAAATAAGTATAAATGATGAGAAAAAATTTAGGAGGAACTAATTTATGGCACGTTTTACTTTACCAAGAGATTTATATCATGGGGAAGGAGCATTAGCAGCACTTAAAGATTTAAAAGGCAAGAAAGCTTTCGTAGTAGTTGGTGGCGGATCAATGAAGAGATTTGGTTTTCTTGACCAAGTGGAAAGTTACTTAAAAGAAGCGGGAATGGAAGTAGAATTATTTGAAGGTGTGGAACCAGACCCATCAGTAGAAACAGTGATGAAGGGTGCGGAAGCAATGAGAACTTTTGAGCCTGATTGGATAGTTGCTATAGGTGGAGGATCACCAATAGATGCAGCAAAGGCTATGTGGATATTCTACGAATACCCAGATTTCACTTTTGAACAAGCAGTTATTCCATTTGGATTACCAGAACTTAGACAAAAGGCTAAATTTGTAGCTATTCCATCAACAAGTGGTACTGCTACAGAAGTTACAGCTTTCTCGGTAATAACAAATTATAATGAAAAAATTAAATATCCTTTAGCTGATTTTAATATAACTCCAGATATTGCAATAGTTGATCCAGCATTAGCTCAAACTATGCCAGCTACATTAACAGCTCATACTGGAATGGATGCATTAACTCATGCTATAGAAGCATATACTGCATCACTTAGATCAAACTTCTCGGATCCATTAGCTATTAAAGCAATAGAAATGGTTCAAGAAAATTTAATTAAATCATTTAATGGTGATAAAGAAGCTAGAAATTTAATGCATGAAGCGCAATGTTTAGCTGGAATGGCATTTTCAAATGCATTACTTGGAATAGTTCACTCAATGGCTCATAAAGTAGGAGCGGTATTCCATATACCTCATGGATGCGCTAATGCAATATTCTTACCATATGTAATCCAATATAACAGAACAAAATGTGAAGATAGATACGCTGATATAGCTAGAGTATTAAAGTTAGAAGGAAATACAGATTCAGAATTAACTAATTCATTAATTAAAATGATTGATGGAATGAATGAAAAATTAAGTATTCCTAAGTCAATGAAGGAGTATGGAATTGAAGAAACTGATTTTAAAGCTAACTTAAAGTTTATTTCTCATAATGCAGTATTAGATGCATGTACAGGATCAAATCCTAGAGAAATAGATGATGCGACAATGGAAAAATTATTTGAATGCACATATTATGGAACTAAAGTAAATCTATAATAAATTAATAATTCTCATAATCTCAATCATAATATAAAAATTTAAAATGCATATAATCTCACATAGTATATAAACAAGGGCTCTCAATCTCAGAGAGCTTTTGTTGTTTGAAAGAAAAATAGGAATAACATAGTAAAGAAACCAATAAAAGTAATGGCAGTTCTATTTTTTAATAAGAAAATAATATTCTGTGTTAATAATTTCTAATTTAATCCTTCAAAGATAATTGACTATGATAAAAAATTATTTGAACAATATGTATTATAAAATGAGTTAAATCTATAAGTTCTAATTGATTTGTTACATTAAAACCATATACAATAAATAAATGTAACTTATTTTTTAGAGCATATTATAATAAAAATTTAGGAGGTACAAAGCGTGTACAAAATAACAAGTAAAAAAGAGCTTACGGATAATATATTTTTAATGGATATAGAAGCACCAAGAGTTGCTAAATCTGCAAAGCCAGGTCAATTTATAATTATAAAAAATGATGAAAAAGGTGAAAGAATACCTTTAACAATAGCAGATTATGATGCAGAAAGAGGGACGGTAACTATAGTTTTTGCAACAATAGGAAAAGGAACAAAACAATTAGCGACTTTTAATGTTGGCGATTATGTTGCAGACTTCGTTGGACCATTAGGAGTACCTAGTGAATTTATAGAAGAAGATTTAGAAAAATTAAAAAAGAGAAAGCTTATATTTATAGCTGGTGGAGTAGGAGCAGCTCCAGTATATCCTCAAGTTAAATGGATGCATGAAAATGGAATAGCTGTAGATGTTATTTTAGGAAGCAGAAATAAGGATTTATTAATATATGAAGAAGAATTAAAAAAAGCTTCAGGAAATCTTTATGTAACAACTGATGATGGTTCATATGGATTTAAAGGAACTGGATCAGATATGCTTAAAGATTTAGTTAATAATCAAGGAAAAAAATATGATCATGCAATTATCATTGGACCAATGATAATGATGAAATTTACTTCTATGTTAACTAAAGAATTAAATATTCCAACTACAGTAAGTTTAAACCCAATAATGGTTGATGGTACAGGTATGTGTGGTGCTTGTAGAGTAACTGTTGGTGGCGAAGTTAAATTTGCCTGTGTTGATGGACCAGAATTTGATGGGCATTTAGTAAATTACGATGAGTCAATGAGAAGACAAACAATGTATAAATCAGAAGAAGGAAAAGCACAATTAAAAATAGAAGAAGGGGATAATCATAACCATGGTGGTTGTGGATGTAAGGGGGATAAATAATGGATATGCAAGAAAGAATGAAAAGAACACCAGTAACTGAGCAAGCTCCAGAAGTAAGAGCTAAAAATTTTAAGGAAGTTTGTTTGGGATATGATGAAGAAAAAGCTATAAAAGAAGCTAGTAGATGTTTGAATTGTAAGAATCCTAAATGTGTTGAAGGATGTCCAGTATCAATTAACATTCCAGGGTTTATTTCAAAAGCTAAAACTGGAGATTTTGAAGGAGCAGCTAAAGAAATAGCAAAATATAGTTCGCTTCCAGCAGTATGCGGTAGAGTATGTCCGCAAGAAAGTCAATGTGAAGGAAACTGTGTACTGGGAATAAAAGGTGAAGCAGTAGCTATAGGGAAATTAGAAAAGTACACAGCAGATTGGTCAAGAAAAAATAACGTGGATTTATCAGAAAGAGAACTATCTAAATGTAAGAAAGTAGCTGTTATAGGAAGTGGTCCTGCTGGTCTTACTTGTGCAGGAGATTTAGCTAAAAAAGGCTATGATGTAACTATATTTGAAGCTTTACATGAAGCAGGTGGAGTTTTGGTTTATGGAATACCTGAATTTAGATTACCTAAAGAAGAGGTTGTTAAAGCTGAAATTGAAAATATAAAGAAATTAGGTGTAAAGATTGAAACTAATGTAATTATAGGAAGAACAATAACTATAGATGAATTAATGGAAGACGAAAGCTTTGAGGCAGTATTTATTGGATCTGGAGCAGGACTTCCAAAATTCATGGGAATACCAGGAGAAAATGCTAATGGAGTATTTTCAGCTAATGAATTCTTAACAAGAGTAAACTTAATGAAAGCATTTAAAGACGGTTATGAAACTCCAGTTAAAGCAGGCAAAAAAGTTGCTGTAGTTGGTGGTGGAAATGTAGCTATGGATGCGGCAAGAACTGCATTGAGATTAGGTGCAGAAGCTCATATAGTTTATAGAAGAAGTGATGCAGAACTCCCAGCAAGAGCAGAAGAAATACACCATGCTAAAGAAGAAGGTGTAATATTTGATGTTTTAACAAATCCAACAGAAATCTTAACCGATGAAAATGGATGGGTGAAGGGAATGAAATGTGTTCAAATGGAACTTGGAGAACCAGATGCTTCAGGAAGAAGAAAACCTGTAGTTAAAGAAAACTCAGAATTTGTTTTAGATGTAGATACAGTAATAATGTCTCTTGGAACATCACCAAATCCATTAATTTCATCAACTACTGAAGGGTTAGAAATTAATAAGAGAGCATGTTTAGTTGCAAATGAAGATGGATTAACTACTAAAAATGGAGTTTACGCAGGTGGAGATGCAGTTACAGGAGCTGCAACAGTTATATTAGCAATGGGAGCTGGTAAAAAAGCTGCTGCTGCTATAGATGAATACTTAAAATAAAATTGTAGTATATTTTTATAAAGGTTGGAAGAAAAACACTTTCAACCTTTAGTTTTTATTGTATAAATTTAATTTAAATAGAAATGAAAAAATTAATATTATATGTAATTTATAAGAAGGTTTAAATAGATTTATATGGGAGTTTAGTAGTGTAATTGATGAAATTTATATAAATATATGGTATAATATAAATATTATATGGTGAAAGGTGGTTGTATTATGGTTTCATTTTATCGTTGTGAATTATGTGGAAATATTGTAGGTCTTATAAAAAATGGTGGTGGTCAATTAGTTTGCTGTGGCAAACATATGACTAAGCTTGACGCTAATTCTACAGATGCAGCACAAGAAAAGCATGTTCCACTAGCAGAAAGAAAAGATGATAAAATATATGTAAAAGTAGGCTCAGCTGAGCATCCTATGGCAGATGAACATTATATAGAATGGATTGCTGTGGTTACTGAAAAAGGAACAGAAAGAGTTTCATTATCACCAGGAGAAAAACCAGAAGCAGTTTTTGTAGATAAAGGAAAAGCAACAGTTTATGCATATTGTAATTTGCATGGATTATGGAAAATAGAAATATAATTATTTAGAATTATTAAAACACTTAAGTGTAAAGCTTAAGTGTTTTTAATTATTAAATGTACTAAAAGATAATAAAATTATCACAAGCCATTTCCATTATACTTGGCAAAGAATTTGCTAGGTCTTTAAAATGGTCTCCTTGAATCAATATCAGAATATTCATCATTTAATCCACCTTCTAAAGTCCCGAAATGCCATCACCCACGTCTAGCATCATTTTTTAATATATTAATGACTTTATATTAAATTCTCATTCATAATTAAAGATACTAACATAGTATTGTTTAAATGTACGTTTATAAATGTCATAACAATATAAATTTATAAAGATAATCAATAATTTCATTAATATAATGTATTATCTTATATAATATTTAGGATATTGACATTATCACTAATTAGTGATAAATTTTATATATAGATAAGAAATATAAAACAGATAGTAATTATGACATAAATTTACCTATCTAAGTTATGTTTACTACAGCAGAACAAAAAATGATAAAATAGAGTATGAAACAATAAAAGCAGTAGGATTAAGTAAATCTTAATATTGTAGTTTCTATAACTAACTAGATATAAGTTTTTAATTAAATATAATCAATTAGTGATAAATGGAGGTGTATATTATGTTAAGAAAGATAGATAATAAAAATATGGGGAAAAGTGATTTAGGGTGGTTAAAAAGTTCATTCCATTTTTCCTTTTCAGAGTATTATGACCCATCAAACATTAATTTTGGAAAACTTAGAGTTATAAATGATGATTTAATACAGTCTAAAACAGGATTTCCTATGCATCCTCATAATGATATGGAAATTGTAACTTATGTTATTAATGGAAAGTTAACTCATAAAGATAGTATGGGCAATTCTCATGAGCTATCAAGAGGTGAAGTTCAATATATGAGTGCTGGTACAGGTGTTTACCATAGTGAATATAACCTTGGGGATAAAGAGTTGAGATTACTTCAAATATGGATTTTTCCAGATAAAAAAGATTATAAGCCAAACTATGGTGAATATAAGTTTAATTGGAGTGATAGAGAAAATAAATGGCTTCATATGGTTTCAAGTGTTGAAGGAAATGCTCCAATTAAAATTCATCAAGATGTTAACATTTATTCAATTTATTTAGATAAAAATAGTGAAGAGTTATTAATTTTAGAGAAGCATAGGCAAGCCTATCTTGTTCAAATTGAAGGAGAGTCTATAATAAATAACATAGAATTAAAGGAAAAAGATGCGTTAGAAATTATAGAAGAAAATATTCAAATTAAAGCAAAAGAAAACTCTCATCTCTTAGTATTAGAAATGAAAAAAGACATATAATATAAAACTAAAGAGTTAGGAGATAGAGAAACAATTATATGTTTAGAATAGGGATGTTTTGAAAAATATGTTATAATAAGTTATGAATTAAAACATAATCTAATGAATAGTAGTTAATTTTTATATAATAATTGCCAGTAAAGTATATAATTTTTATAAGTTTACGCATTGTGCTAGTTTTTTTAGAATATAACACCTAGTACAATGCGTTAAATTAGTTTAAGATAAATATGATTCTCAGTTGATCATCTATCTATATCTAATAATTCAGAATTAAATTGAGCTTTACGTACTTAAAAAATATTATATATGTATTAAAAAAATAATATTACATTAAAACTAGCCATTGTTACGTAATTTTATTGAAGATTATTAAAAAAAAATATATTTTGTTAATAAACATTATGATAAGTTTGAGTTTTTTAAGTATAATAAGAGAAGGAATTTAAAATTCAAGAATACAGTCTATTTTTGGAAGGCTTTTATTCCTATAAAAGTTAAAACTATAAAGTGAGGAAAAATAAATGAATGAGAAAAATATAGAAATGATGAAAAAACTAATAGAAGAAAAGAAACAAAAGGGGAATAATTCTAAAAGCAATAGAAAAGCAGAAAAAGTTACAGGGAAAGTAAGTGCCTTGGGGAGAAGTGCTTCAAAAGGAGTTAAGGTTGGAAATGGTGGAGGATTATTCGATAAGTAGTTAGTAAAATTTGAAAATATATGATACAATCATTTTGCGCTATTATTTAACTAAGGGATTATAAAATTATTTAAAGCGGAGGAAGAAAGATGAATGAAAAGAATATAGAAATGATGAAAAAGCTTATAGAGCAAAAGAAAGAAAAGGGAAATAAAACTAAAAATAATGAAAAGCCTAAAAAGGTTATAGGCAGAATGTTGTTGCATAGTGGAAGAACATCATTATAAATAATATACATCTAATGATGTTAATTTAGTTTAGATAAAATCGTAAGAAAGGAGTCTCAGTTTATGATTGATTTACTTTTATTAGGGTGTGGTGGTGGAATGCCTATGCCAAATAGGTTTTTGTCAGCTGTATTATTAAGCTACAAAGGAAGAAAAATACTTATTGATTGTGGAGAAGGAACACAGGTTTCCATGCGAATGGTCAATGCAGGATTTAAGACTATAGATATTATCTGTATAACGCACATTCATGGGGATCATATTGTGGGACTTCCAGGACTACTTGGAACTATAGGCAATAGTGGAAGAACAGAAACTCTTACCATAATAGGACCAGAGGGGATAAAAGATACAGTTAATAAATTAAGAGTAATTGCAAATTGGCTTCCTTATGAGATTAATATAATAGAAAATCCTAAGGAAATCTTTAATATAAATAATGAATACATAAGTTGGAATGTTCAAATATCAACCTTAGAATTAAATCACTCTTCACCTTGCATAGGATATAGTTTTTACTTTCAAAGACAGCCACAATTTGATGTGGAAAAGGCTATGAAAAATGATGTACCTAAAACTTTATGGAGCAGGTTACAAAAAAATGAAAAAAAGATTATCTTAAATGGTATTGAATATACAAGTAGTATGGTACTAGGAAAAGAGAGAAATGGTATAAAAGTTAGTATGACAACAGATACAAGACCTATAGAAGAAATCCATGAATTTATTGAAAATAGTGATTACTTTATATGTGAAGGGACTTATGGAATTGATGAAGATTTGCCTAAAGCTATAAAAAATAAACATATGACCTTTAGAGAAGCTGCAAAACTGGCCAAGGATGGAAATGTAAAAAAGCTATTATTAACGCATTTTGGGACAGCTATGAACGAACCAGAAATATATTTAAATAATGCAAAAGAAGTTTTTGAAAATACTATAATTGGTTATGACAGGTATGATGTTACTTTAAACTTTGAAGAATAGTAAATTAGTAATGAAATAAAAATTAAATGTGAAAAATTTCATAAAATGTAGAATTTTTATGAAGCTAGTGATATAATCAAATTAACTTAAAGAAAGGGTAAGGTAATTTCAACGATGAGAATGTAATCTATAATCAAGATTTTAAGATATAACAATAAAATTAAATTTATTGTTATAGGTTTGATTTATAAATTAATTATAATTTTATAAATTCAATTCGCTATAATAAATTTAAATCCTATGTTAAAGGAGTTATTGTTATGAGTAAATTTAAGGAGAGTAGATTATATAATCTAATAAGTAGTGATTTTACTAGGTATCAATTAAAGAAGTAAAATATAAATTTCACCCTTTCTAACGGAAGTTTTGAAATATAGATATTGTAATTTTAATTCTTCAACAAAATTGAGTTATCATAACTAATTTTAATGAAGACTGCTTTTTGCAATATCTGCAATAATATTATTTTATATTTTGATGCCAATTACTCTAATATAATATGTTGAGTTCTAATCTTTTTAAGTAAAATAATAACATTTATAATTTTTATATTGTAAGTGTATTTTTAGGACTGAATATTAGATTGGATTAATTACTTAAGTGTTAGTTATAAGCATTTAAGTTAAAATTTCATTTACTAAAATAGATATATACTCTCTCCTATAACTTAGGAGGGATTTTTTTATGCAATTAGGAAAATTAGATAAGATAAAAAAATATTATGGAGATAGATTAATTTTAGATGTCAGCAATTTTGAAATTTTAGAAGGAGACAGAATTGGAATAGTTGGGCAAAATGGAGCAGGAAAAACAACTATGTTAAAGATATTAATGAAGAATATTGAACCTGATGAAGGCCAATGCTTCTTAACTGATAGCTATTCATATATAAGTCAAATGGAAGATGAAATTGAAGAGTGCGAAGAAAGCAAGATAAAAAAAATGTTTGATGCACCAAATAAATATGAAGAGTTCCTATCGGGAGGAGAAAAGGTAAAATTAAAAATATCAAAAGCTTTAAGTGAAAATAAAAAACTTATAATAGCAGATGAGCCAACTTCAAATTTAGATGCGAAGAGTATTAAAATACTAGAAGATATGCTAAAAAGCTATAATGGATCATTATTAATAGTATCTCATGATAGAGAATTTTTAGATTCAATTTGTAATAATATTTTAGAACTAGATGATGGAAAAATCAAAATATACAAAGGAAACTATTCTACGTACTTAAATTTAAAAAATGAAGAAAGAAAAAGAAAGGAATTTGAATACGATGAATATTTAGATGAAAAGAAAAGGCTTGAAAATGCTATTGTGGGAAAGGCTGAATTAAGAGACAGTATAAGGAGAACTCCTAAAAGAATGGGGAATTCAGAAGCACGACTTCATAGAAAAATGGGAGGGCAAAGAGGCAAAAAGAAACTTGACGATAATATTAAAGCATTAAAAAGTAGAATTGATCATTTAGAAGTTAAGGAAAAGCCAAAATCTATAAGTGAAACAAAAATAAATATACAAACTGGTATGGAGATAATTTCTAAAAATGTTGTAGAAGTTAGTAAATTAAATTTATTTGTAGATAACAAATTGTTATTAAAAGATGCTGATTTTAAAATTAAAAGAGGTCGCAAAGTAGGAATAATAGGTAATAACGGATGCGGAAAGACTACTTTGTTAAGGGAAATATTAAAAGGGGAAAGTGAAAATGTAAAAATTGCAAATAAAGTAACTATTGGATATTTTGATCAAAGTCAAAAGATACTACAAAAAGAAAAAAGCATTTTAGAAAATGTAACAGAAAATTGTTCATATAATCAAGGTTTTGTAAGAATTAATTTAGACAATTTTGGTTTTAAGGGCGATACAGTTTATAAAATTGTAAGTTCATTAAGTGGAGGAGAAAAAGTTAAAATAGCTCTTTGTAAAATATTACTAAGTGATAATAATCTTTTAATATTAGATGAGCCAACAAATTATTTAGATATTAAAGCCATGGAAGCTTTGGAAAAATCATTAATTAATACTGAAAAAACAGTAATTATTGTATGTCATGATAGAAAATTCATAGAAAATATATGTGATTTTATAATTGAAATAACGAATAATTGTGTTATAACCTTTGATAGAAGCTATAAAGAATATATTAATGAAAAGAATAAGCCTAAAACAAGCAAGGTTGAAAAAGATAATAAAGAAAAATTAATGTTAATGGAAAATAAACTTTCTGAGGTAATTTCTCTATTAGCAATGGAAAAGGATATATCTAAAAAAGAAAAGCTAGAGCACAAATATAATGAATTATTAAAGAATATTAAGATATTAAAAATTTAGTTTCTAGAATATATGTTGTTAAATTGATTTACATTATAATGTTTAATAGTAATAGTAATAGTAATAGTAATAGTAATAGGTTCGTGGAAAATTTAGTTTCTTTAAAAATTAAAATTGTATATTTGGTTAGGAGAGAATTTTTGAAAAAATATTTATTTTGGTGTCAGAATATTAAATTCAATACCGAATATTATAATAGGTGTGCAAAAATCTAATAATATTTATCCTTTATTATGTTATTGGATTAATACTATTATAAGCCAGTAGATACAAAAAATATATCTTTGCAGTGGAACCCCTCCACTGCAAAGATATACATAGTACCTACTGGTTTATTTTATATCTAATGAATATATAAACTACTCTTACTTTCGGATATAGAATAGTTATTTTAGTGTAGAAATTATGGTTACTTTTTCATATTATGTAGTATAAAATTAAAAGAGGTGAAATACGAAAATGATAAGTATTGATTTAAAGGCGAGATTAAAAAACAAGTCTTTTTGGGTTGCCATGACTAGTGCTATAGCAATATTACTCCAACAATTAGGATTAAATATAATTCCATCAAATTATACAGAAATAGTTAATGCAGTTTTAATCATTCTAACAATGATAGGAATAGCGGTTGACACAAGTACAACCGGCATAAGTGATCAAACTACAACAATTACTAAAACAGAAAACGATCAAGTTGTGAATTCTACCGAAGATACCCAATAGGATAAGTAATAAAAGCTTAGTAAAAATATTTAAGAGTAACTTTTAATTAAGGTTACTCTTTAGTATTTTTTATTATAAAAAATATGAAGAAGAGAGATTTAAATGAGTTATATTAAAGGAATAGACGTAAGTAATAATAATGTTTAAATAGATTTCCATGGAATGAGTAGTTATGGTATAGAAATTATTTATGTAAAAGCAACTAAAGTACAAAGTTTCAAGATAATAAAATAGCTACATTTGAAATTATTGTAAAACTTAAGGACTAATAGTTGAGACATACTATTTTTTTGTTGAAACGTAAATAACTAAAGCATAAGTCAAAGATTTCTATGCAATGATAAAATAAAACACACAATTATTCGACGCACCAAATAGAATATTGAAGAGAAGCATAAAATTTGTGAAAGAAGTAAAGAAATGTACTTAATAAAAATATATCTTACAAATGGTGTAATAATTGATTTTATATGTGAGAATTATAAAATATCACAAAATCGAACAACAGGTGAAGTATCAGGATATTGTTTTGAAAATGCTGATAAAAACATTGTATTTCTTAACAAAACATTAATTATAGCAATTACAGGAGAAAAAATACAATCATGATCATTTTAACAAGTTGATAAAAATAGAGAATAGATGAGAAAAAAGTTACTAATTGTAAATTTATATAGTTGTAATGTAGTTATTTGATTAAGATTATTATTTTGTAACCTTTCATAAAAATATTTAATCCTACGTTTATATCAAAAACACTTATAAAATATAGATGTTTTGATGTGTAATAAATTTAAAACAATTACATTTAAATACAATATTCCCTTTGCTTGCTATAATTAAATAGCGAAAGGGGGGTCATTATGGGAAGTGTTAAGAACATAAATAAAAAGATTTGTGATATGAGACAATCATTACAGGATTTAATTAATGAAAAGCCAAGTTTATTAGATCCAGAAGTCATTATTGCAAGTCAAGAGCTTGATGAAGCTTTGAATGAGTATAACAATTTACTTAACAAAGTAGACAAGTAGAACAAATGGGAGAGATAATTAAATCTCTCCTTATATTTTTTGTTGAATCTAATATTGATGCCACACGAAAATAAATGAAAAGTATTTTTAAAAGCTTATAGCAAAGCCGTTTTTCATAAGAAAGAAGAGATGATTAATGTAAAATTTAAATTTTATATATAAATAATTAAATTATCAGAATGTTAACATCTTGCTAAATATTATCAAAATATGATAATATATTAAATGGTTTGTTGTATTTTTAAAATTTTATGGTAAAAATATTAATTGACTGATATAAATACAAATTAAAAGAGGAATTTTGGCGAAAAAGATTAAATTAAAATTAGGAGGATCTTTATGAACATTTTTAAGAAAAAATCGATAGATCAAATGTTAGAAGGTGCACATAAGACAGATTTAAAGAGAAATTTAAAAGCTAGAGATATTGCAGCATTTGGTATAGGTGCAGTAGTAGGCGTAGGTATATTTGTTGCAACAGGAACAGGAGCGCATTTAGCAGGACCAGCTGTAATAATTTCATTTATTTTAGCAGGTATAGTAGCATGTCTTTGTGCCTTATGTTATTGTGAACTTTCAACAATGTTTCCTGTATCAGGAAGTACATATTCTTATTCATATATAGTATTTGGTGAAATAATTGCAATGATAATTGGATGGTGTCTTACAGCAGAATATTTAGTTGCTTGTAGTGCTGTTGCCTCAGGATGGTCAGGCACATTTGTTGGAATATTAAAGTCAATGGGAATAACCTTGCCAACAGTATTTACTTCATCACCAAGTAAAGGTGGAATAGTAGATTTGCCAGCAATACTAATAATTGCATTAATAACTTACATATTGTTTTATGGTATGAAGGAAAGTGCTAGAGTTAATAATATTATAGTTGGAATAAAGATATCCATAATTCTTATATTTGTAGCTCTTGGAGTAGGGCATATAGATACAGCTAATTATCAACCATTTGCTCCATTTGGATTTGGTGGGATTTTTGCAGCAACAGCTACTATATTCTTTTCATTTATAGGATTTGATGCAATATCTACAGCAGCGGAAGAAGCTGAAAATCCAAAGCGAGATATTCCACTTGGACTTATAATTTGTTTAATAGCAGTTACAGTACTTTATGTTGCAGTTGCAGTTGTACTAACAGGAATGGTTCCTTATAATGAAATAATTTCTGAAAATGCAGTACCAGGAGCTTTAGCAAGAGTAGGTATAAAATGGGGAGCTGCTTTAGTAGGAACGGGAGCTATACTTGGGATGATTTCTACTATTATGGTAGTGCTTTATGGTCAAGTTAGAATATTTATGGTAATGTCAAGAGATGGACTTTTACCAAAATTATTTTCTAAAGTACACTCAACTCATAAAACACCACATATTTCAACTTTAATAACTGGAACTATAGCTGCTGTAATAGCAGGATTTTTACCATTAGATATTATTGTAGAATTTTTAAGTACAGGGACGTTATTAAGTTTTATTTCTGTATCTCTTGCAGTTATAGTACTTAGAATAAGTAAACCAAACTTTAATAGAATGTTTAAAGTACCTGGAGCACCATTTACACCTATAATATCTATAGTATGTTGTATAATTTTATTATGTGGCTTAAAATTAATAACTTGGATAGGTTTTGGAGTTTGGCTTGCTATAGGACTTTTAGTATACTTTTTCTATGGAAGAAAGCATAGTGTTCTTCAAAATGGTGGAAATGTAGAAGATTCTGAGGATGTTGCATAGATTAAAAAAATAAAAATTAATATTATTATAATCGTTCTTCTTATAATGATATTAATTTTTATAAAATCATTATTTAATATATAAGTTCTAATTAAGAAAGTTCATAATTTAGTTGGTTGTCGTATCCAATCACTCTAATATAGAAATTAAATCTTAATGAACAAAATTTTTTAGAACATATATGTCAAAATATTAGCGACTTTTTTATAAAGAAAAAGTCAATTAAACTTATAATTAATTAAGTTATTATTTATTAAATATGAAAGCTGTATTACAAATAAAGAAAGTAATACAGCTTTTTTTATTGGGGTTACCCAGTGATACAAGTAAGCAGGATGATGTCATATAGGAAAAAGGAGTAAAAAGAAGAATTGAGAAGCTTTTCAGTGTTAATGTCTTTTGGTCCAAGCAGTCAATAAAATATTATGTTGAATAATGTCGAAAATATGGTAACATAAAGACATGGGTTTTCTTGAAAAAAATAAATATTGTTTAATTTTTTGAAAAAATGATAAACAAAATCAAGGAGCCAAATAAAAAATCAAAGGAGAAAAACTAATGAAGAAAGCATTTTTGCAAAAGGTGGTTGTAGGAATTATTACCGCAACAACAATTACTACTTTAACACCATTAGGAGTATCTGCAGCGACTAATAATTCAATAGATACTAATAGTTACAATTTTACGTTAAACAAGATTCTAAAAACAGGCTGGAATTACGAAAATGGGAATTGGTATTGTTTTGACAAAATGGGTAACATGAAAACTGGTTGGATTAAGGATAATGACAAATGGTATTACTGTGATAATACTGGAGTAATGCAAACAGGTGTCATTAATGTTAATGGAAAAGCTTATTGTTTAAATAACTCTGGTGCAATGGAAACTGGAAAGGTTATCATAAATAATAAGATTTACAAATGTTCATCAAATGGACAAGTTGTAGGAGATAAAATTCCAAAAGTTGATAAAATTTTTAATAAAAACAATGATGTAGTAAAAGATAATAATCAAAATTCTACAGTAATTAATTCAAATAATACTACATCTGCAGAAAATACTAATACAACTAATACTACAGGAAGCACAACTACATCAAGTAATACGATAACTACACCAAATACTAATACAACAAACATATCGAATGTAGATGTACAAGGATTACCTCAATTACCACAAAATTATCCTATAAGTGTACAAGCTTCTGCTGAAGAGCAAATTCTTCAATTAATGAATGCAAAAAGAAAAGAAGCAGGATTAAATCCATTGACTTTAGATAATACTTTATTACAAGTAGCAAGATATAAGAGTAACCATATGATACAATATAATTACTTTGATCATATAACTCCGGAAGGAACTAAGTGGACAAACTGGTTACAAGCAATAGGATATAAATATACTACTACTGGAGAAAATATAGCATATAATACTTATGATGCAGTTGAATTATTTAATCAATGGTGGAATTCACCAGGTCATAGAGCAAATATGATGAATGCTTCATATAATAAAGTTGGTATAGGAGTTCTAAAAGGAAACAATAAATTTATGGGAACTCAAACATTCTCAAATTAATTCTAAAGAAACGTTTTCTGAATATATAGTAAATATTTAGATTAATAATAATGGGGAAAAAGTTAACGAAGATAAGTAATAACAAAAAATTAATTTAAAAGGCAGCAAATAGAAGTAATATTCTATTTGTTGTCTTTTTTATATAAAATGCAAATTAAAACTAATTTGCATTAATTGTCACAATACTTATAAAGTATTGTGACAAAATTGTAAGTAGATTATATACTTTAAGGTTTATACAAGAGGAATAAGTAAAGGATATCAATAAGTATAAATTAACAAAGTTAACAAAAAATAATAAATGTTATTAAAAATATAAATGATTGCTTGATTTAATAAAGGGAGTATTTTTATTTGAAAAGATGTACTAATATTATTTGTGACGAAGTTGTAACAAGAATAAGTTATAATAAATATAATAGTGATTTTTAGGAGGACAGTACATGAAAGTGAAAAAGGTGCTAGTAGTTGATGATGAACAATTAATAAGAAAACTCGTAATAGATTTTCTTAAAAAAGAAGGTTATATTACTATTGAAGCAGAAGATGGACGAAAAGCTATGGAGGTATTTTTTGCAGACGATGATATAGATTTGATAATTCTTGATGTAATGTTGCCAGAATATGATGGCTTTACTGTATGCAGGGAAATAAGAAAAAAATCAAAAGTTCCGATTATAATGTTAACAGCAAGAGGCGAAGAATTTGATGAAATTTTTGGATTAGATATTGGAGCAGATGAATATATATCAAAGCCGTTTAGCCCTAATATATTAATAGCAAGAGTGAATGCTGTGCTGAGAAGAACCATGCCAATAGATATAGAGCTTAAAGAATTTAATGGATTAGCAATAGATTATAATGGACATCAAGTTATTGTAGAAGGCTCAATTATTGATTTAAGTCCTAAGGAATATGAATTATTAACTTATCTTGCTGAAAACTATGGAAGGGCCCTTAGCAGAGAACAAATATTAGATAAAGTTTGGGGATACGATTATTATGGAGATTTAAGAACTGTTGATACACATATAAATAGACTAAGAATAAAATTAAATTCAAAAAGCGATTATGTACGTACTGTACGTGGTTATGGCTATAGATTTGAGACCGAAAAATGAATAAGTCCATAAGATCAAAACTTTTTATCTCCATAATAGCCTTATTAACTTTTTTTGTTGTAGTTTTATGTATATTAAATAGTTTATATTTAGAGCAATATTATATAGAAAAGAAAAAAAATATACTTATTGAAAATGCAAAAGAATTAACTAATATATATACTGGAAATCCACTAGATATAGAAGATGAATTAGATAGGAAAGCAAATATAACAGGAAGTAGCATTGATATTCGTGATACATATGGAAAAATAATTTTTACATCTTCGCGTAGAATGCCTAACGAAAATAGTGTAATAGATAATAATAAAACTAAATTCAATGTACCACCACCTACAATAGATTTTAATCCTAGTAATAATAGATATAAAAAGAACGTAGAAGAGATATATGATGAAGGTGAATATACTTTTGAAACTAGGAGAGATGTACAATTAAAAATAGAACTATTAACTCTAGTAACGAAATTAAATAATGGCGATATACTTGCAATAAAAGTTCCTTTAGTTTCAATAAGTGAAAGTGTAGACATTGCTAATAGATTTATAATTATAACAGGAATTATAATTATAATTCTAGGAAGTATTTGGGCTTATTGGTTTTCAAAGAAATTTACAAAGCCAATATTAGAAGTAAATAATATCGCTACAAATATGGCTAAATTTGATTTTAGTCAAAAGTGCAAAATAAAGGGAGCAGATGAAATTGGACAGCTTGGACAAAATATCAATTACTTATCTTATGAGCTTAATAGGGCAATTACAGAATTAAACATAAAAAATAAAAAGCTTGAAGAAGACATAGAAAAAGAAAGACAAATAGATGAAATGAGAAAAGAGTTTATTTCCAGTGTTTCTCATGAATTAAGAACTCCTCTATCAGTAATACATGGTTATGCGGAAGGTCTTGTTAGCAATGTTGTTGAAAGTGAAGAAGATAAACATTTTTACTGCGATGTCATTATTAAGGAAACAAATAAAATGAATAAATTAGTAAAGGATTTATTAAATCTTTCTCAAATTGAAACAGATCATTTTCAGATTGAAAAAAGTGAATTTAATTTAACTTCTTTAATAGAGTATATTCTTAATAAATATAAAGCTGCTTTTCTAGAACAAAATATTAAAATACAATTTGAAGTTGATGAAAGTTTATTTGTCTCAGCTGATATAGTAAGAATTGAGCAGATAATTACAAATTATCTTAATAATGCTATTAATCATGTGGACAGCAATAAAATTATTAAAATAAATAAGAGCATTAAAAAGGATATAATAAGGATAAATGTATTTAATTCAGGAAAGCATATACCAGAAGACTGTTTGGAAAAGATATGGAAAAGCTTTTATAAGGTAGATAAAGCAAGAACGAGAGCTTATGGTGGATATGGATTAGGATTGTCCATAGTTAAAGCTATTGCTGATCTTCACAATACTAAATGTGGAGTAGACAATCTTGAGGGGGGAGTATCCTTTTGGTTTGAAATAGATAAAATGAAGGAATCCCAAGTCTCAAGCTCTTCAATATAATTCGATAAAAAGAAATCTAATAAATTAATAGGTTGTTTAAAAAGACCAATTTTTTAAGTGATCTGCAATGATATTGTCATTGCAGACTCCTTCTTTATACCAGTTACAGGAACTGCAGATTTTATGAAATTTATTTGAATTGAAATTTTTATAAATTATATTTATTATTTCATTAAAAGCATATTCTTGATTTTCTTTAAGGTTATATATTTCTAAAGTATTATAATCTAACCTAGCTACATTTTCTTTTGTTATACAAACATTATTTAATTGCATATTTGGACAGTTATCACATAACTTATCACATTTTACAATAAGTTTAATTTCAATATTAGGATTTTCTTTAATTAATTTTAAAACAGAATTCATTCCTTTTACAAAATCTTCACTATAACCTAAGCCTTTATAAAAAAATATGCAATTTATATGATGAGGTCTAAGTAGCAGCATTTGGTGTAAGTATGCTTTCAATACTTTTTTTAACTTTTAGTCCTATAGTAACTGCAATTGTAACTGTTATAAAATCCTTAAGTATAAATGGATATAATCCAGATATAAGTGCAGCCTGCATTGTCATCCCTGTTACTATTTTTAATTGAATAGTTCCAAGAAGTAAATCAATTATTACTCCCATATATGAAGCAATAAATAAAAAAAACTTATTTTGTTTTGATGATGCATATCCAATTAAAAATGCCATAATAATAAATCCAACAATATAACCACCTGTTGGTCCAACAAGTACGCCAAAGCCACTATGGAAATTTGCAAACACAGGTAATCCGATAGTCCCAATAATTACATATACAATTAATGCAAGAGTTCCTACTTTAGCACCAACTATAACAGAGAGTATTACTAAACAAAAAACTTGTAAAGTTATTGGCACTGAAGTGAATGGAAGTGGAATTGAAAGCTGAGAAAAAATAGCCATAAGTGCAGCACACATTCCTACCAAAGTAATTTCTTTAATTGATAAATTTAGTTTCATTTTATAACCCTCCCTTTATTTCAGTTTTAGTATACATATGGAATTATATATTGTCAACTTAAAAAGCAAAATAAAGTTTACAATGCTTGACCGCAAAATATTCTATTAAATAATAGTTTTACATATTTATGGCTAAATGGGTGAATAAACTTTAAATATTAAACATAGTATAAAGTAGAGTAACTAAAGGAGGAATAAGAGATGAATTATTTACTTACTAAGCTTAATGATACTTTCAAAGATAAAAAGGCCTATTTTTTCATTGTATTAATAATGTTTTGTTTAGGAATATCCTTTGGACTTTATACTGTTAAATATATGAGCACAAGTGATAGAAATGATTTAACCAACTATTTTTTCAGTTTTACTAATTATATAGGCAATGAGCCTGTAAATTATGGGAAATTATTGTTTGAGGTGATTAAGAAAAATACACTTATAATTGTACCTATATTTATTTTAGGGTTAACCTTTTTTGGAACTCCTATAATATTAGTTTTAGATTTATTAAAAGGTTTTACCTTAGGATATACTTTTTCTTTTATGGTTACTACTTTTGAAGGTAGAGGACTTGGACTAGCTTTGGTGTCTGTTATTCCTCAAAACATAATATATATTCCATGTTTTATAGCATTAAGTGTTATTAGTTTATCTATGTCTACAGAAAAATTCAAAGAGAAATATTTTAAGCACGGAAAAATTAAAGACTTCTTTTTGGCTGGTGTGTTAAATAAGTTGATTATAATTATAACATTATTTTCAATAGGTATATTGATTGAAACTTATATATCACCATCTCTTATTAAATTTGTGGCTAAGAAATTCTATTTATAAATACAAATATATACACAAAAGAAAATTAATAAAGAAGGAAAGTAGACAATTTTGTCGAATATTAATCATAATCAATGGTATAGGAGATAGTTAATGATAAATTGCATAAATAATTATAAAGGCTATTTGTTAGAGAGTGGTAAAAGTGAAAATACTATATATGCATATGTAACTGATGTAAGCCTCTATCTAAAATTTTTAAGCAAAAAAAAGATAGATATATACAAAAGTGATAAATTAACAATTATGTCATATATACAAAATCTAACAAGTTTAGGGAAATCAGAGAGGTCTATAAATAGAATAGTAATAAGCCTTAGAAATTTCTATTCATATTTAAAAAATGAAGCTTTAGTTAAGGAAGTGCCTAAAATAGAATACAAAAGCTCTAAAAACAATCGAAAATTGCCACAAATTTTGACTATTGAAGAAGTTGATAAAATAATTAGAATAGTTGAAAAAGATTGTTCGAAGGGAATCCGTGATAATGCATTACTAGAATTAATGTATGCTACTGGAATGAAGGTTTCTGAGTTAATTGCATTAAATGTTGAGGATGTAAATCTTGATTTGAATTTTGTAAGATGTACGGATAATAAAAATTTTGAGAGATTGATTCCGATAGGAAGAAGTGCAAGTAAAGCTATAACAGAATATTTAGGTATTAGATAT
Source organism: Clostridium puniceum (assembly GCF_002006345.1). GTDB lineage: Bacteria > Bacillota > Clostridia > Clostridiales > Clostridiaceae > Clostridium > Clostridium puniceum. The sequence goes on along the minus strand of NZ_LZZM01000193.1, from coordinate 3,606 downwards.
AAGATCGCAGAATGTGGCGTGCCTAATTTGTTTGTAAACCTAAATGGAAATAAACTTACAAGGCAGGGGATTTGGAGAATTGTTAAAGAATATGCTAGACAAGCTTGCATTGATAAGGATGTGAATTTAAATACTTTTAGACATTCATTTGCAGTGCATTTACTTCAAAATGGAGCTAATGTAAGAGCAGTGCAAAAACTGCTCGGAAACCAAGTTTTAACATATATGGATACTTATTATGAAATCATAAATAATGATAAAATTAATTATATATATATGCATACACATCCAAGAGCTTGATATTTAGTAAGTATCATTAAGAACAATATAAATTTAATTTATGCATTTTCATTTTGTTGATACCAAAGTTTTAAGTTGGTGGCAAAATTAAAGGAGTAAAAATTAATTTTCTAAAAAATCTTGAAAAGCATAATATAAAAAATTATAATTAAAAAAAGAGATTAACTAAAATTGCTTGTTTTACTCATAAATTAACATTATTAAATAGAGGCTATGGAGTCTAATTTTTATACCAAGAAGGGATAGGAGTTAGACTTTTTTGTTTAGAAAAATATATTTTAAACAAGATAAGGAGGATTATATGATTAAAGAAATTGCAATGTATGTAAATAATTTTGGTGAAATTACAGATTTAAATAAGGATGGATTTATTAAGATTTTCTCAAAATATAATGATAAATGGAATATTATAAAGGAAATACCTTTTGAATTTCAGACTATACAGGAAAAAGAAGATATACGTTTAGATACTTTAAATATTTCAGAAGCCTTGGAAAATTGCAAAGTTTTTGTAGCAAAAGAAATTCCAAATTTAATATATATGATGCTTGACAGTATTGGAGTAAGCACTTGGAAAATGGATGGAAATAAAAAAGAAATTCTTGACTATGTACTGGGAAAAGAGAATGAAGAAGCACAAGAAATTAAATTTATAGGAGCTTCAAAACTTAATGATAAAAAACAAAGTGTTCTTCCAATAGAGATTGGGATTAATGGTTATTATATTTTAAATTTAAAAGAATTTCAGGAGCATAATACTGGAATTACTACCAAACAAGTATTAAAACCTTTCTTAAAGGATAACAAATTTAATGAGTTAATAGTAACTTGCAATCATGTTCCTTGTTGGTTAGAAGGAGAACTAGAAAGATTAAATTTAACCTTTGAGTGTTCAAAGGCTGGGCAAAACGATTATATAGTAATAATAAATCATATATAGAAATTTTATTATTTCACATTGCTATTAATAAAAACACTAGACATAATTATGAAAAATAAGAATGAATGCATTAATTTAAGATAGAATTTATATATAACAGCAGGAGCTAAAGGAGGGGAGAAATTAATGGAGTATATCAAAGAAAATCTAATTGATAGGATAAATATTACATCTTTTTCAGAAATTATTTGTGAAAAATGGAGTATTGATAGTGATATAATAACAAATTATATTTTTGCGAACATAAGTCTTTGCATAGCTAAAAATAGAAATATGAAAAAAGAGATTGATAAAATATATATGCATGATCAGCTAAAATATTATAATGCCATAACTAATTCTAAATGTATAGAGCATGTTATTATCAAGCAAGGAACTCTTGAACATGAATTATATGCAAGAAGAGTTTTAGCAATACTTTTAGAAGCTGAGTATGATAACAGTTTAAGAAGTAAACTTATAAAGCTTCTTAGAAAATATTATCCTATAATTTATACTACAGTAAAAAAACGTAATAAAGAAAAGTTAAAAAATAAATATATGAAAATGGATATAGTTACAAGAAATCTGGAAGCAAAGTTTGATGCAGCAATATATTTATATTTTGCTGTATATATTTCAGCAGAAGCAGTAGATCATGGTTTCGTAATGTCTATATTAAATGATATAGAAGATTTTGAATTTGAAAGTCTAATGAATCAAAATATTGAAAATGAATTAGAAAAATATAAAACTGAAATACAAGAAATAAAAGTATTAATAAAACGAGAATATGGAAAAATTTTTAGCTATAAAGATATTATAAGACATAATAATGAGAACATTAGTAATTTTGGATATTTTTTTGAAGACTTACTTGCAACTAATAAAATTAATATAAACCATATTTTTAGCGAATATGAGTTTGCTAATATTGATAAAACCATATTATCTTATATTAGAGTAACAAAAAATAGAAACATGGATTTAATAGTATCAAGCATTATTAGTGGGATATTTATACAACCACTTATTAACGAATATAAAAATGCTAAAAAAATATGTGTAGAAAATAACAATGAAGTAATACAATGCGAATTAAATCTTGTAGAAGACAAATTAAATTATGTTCTAAATGAAAATAATAATTTAAAAACTAAGATTGAAGAATTAAATAAAGAAAAATTACTTTATGAAAAAAATTTAAATCAACAATTACATAGCTTAAACAATATTCATAAGCAAGAGATTGAGAGGCTGGGAAATAATCTTAAAGAGCTAGAAAATAAATTGAATCAAGAAAAAAGCCTGAGGTTGGAGATAGAGTCTTTAAGAGAATATGAACTTAATTTGAATGGTGATTGTGATAATGGATATTTAGATAAAAATTTATATGATTACATTCAAAATAAAAAAATTATAATAATTGGTGGAGATAAAGAATGGAGAAGGAAATTTAGAATAAAATATCCAGAAATAAGAACATTAAATGGATTTAATGAAAATTTTGATATAAGCACATTAAATAATTCTGATTATATATTTTTTTATACTAAATATATGAATCATTCAACTTTTTATAAAGCTATGAATTATATTAAATTTAACGAATGTAAATTTGGGTATATTGGAAAAACTAATATAAATCTTGTTGAACAGGAAATAATAGATAATATAAGTAAATATTAATAAAATGATTTACAATTATATATAAATATAGTCTTACAATACTAAAGAAAAGTTTTATATAGTTAGTCTATTATGCATCTCAAGGATGAGAGGATAGAAAAATTATGTGTTTTTTTGAGGTGCTTTCTTATTTTACATAATTAGAAATATTTTGATAAAGATTAATATCAAACTAAATACATATGTCTAAATATTATATTATCTTTATTAAAAATTATATATAAACTTATTTAGGAATATAAAAAGTGCAAAATTTTACCTAGGGTGTGTCTGAAAACAATATTGCCTTATGCTATTTTGATAAAATAAAAATGGACGCAACATAAACAAAAGCAAGAAATGAAGACGCAAGCTTGTCATAGCGAGTTGAAACTCTGCGAAAATGCTTGATTTTATTAAAGAAGCATTCTACTAAATGGCGTTCTTTATATACCCACCAGTCACAATGCCATGGATTCTGCGCATTTGTTTTAGGTGGAATTGTATAGGAAGCTTCTTGTGAAGCAATATATTTCTTAATTTCCTTTGTACCATATGCTTTATCACCTAAAATATTACTGCCTTTTATATAAATATTTGAAAGAACATCCACAGCAAGTGTGCTATCATGTAAATTACCAGAAGATAATTGAAAATAAACTGGATTGCCAAGACCATCAACAACTGTGTGGATTTTTGTTGTATGTCCGCCACGACTT
>NZ_LZZM01000192.1 GCF_002006345.1 Clostridium puniceum | reverse complement strand
ACGTTACCATTCACGCTAGTCACGATAGAGTTACCCCGAATGGATGGGGCAGTCTAACGACAATGTATTACGCGACTTCTTGTCGCACTTGAAAACCTCGATCGCTATGAAATAGTAGCTTTGCATTTGGATTAGATTTTATTAATATTTAATGTTATCCGACGGACGATATCCATAAATACCTTTAACTTCATTATAAATTTTAGAAATTTCATCTAAAATAGCAAGATTTTCTTTTTCTCTTGGATCTTTACTATAATTAAGCCACTTATAGTAGGACGAACGTGCAATATTTGCATATTTGCACAATTCAGAGATTGAATATCCAAGTTCATTTAATTCTTTTATGGCAAAATATCTATTTTTTTGTATTCTGTTTGATTTATCTACCCTCCTTTCTATCTCTTCCAATTTTTTTAGGAAATCATTCTCCATTTTTAAACGTATGTTTTCAGCTTCTAGAAGTTTTAATTGGGCTATATATCTTTCGGATTCATTTAAATCCTCAAGTGATTTATGTTTTCCTCGTCTATCGACTAGAGCGGAATAGCCATTTTCTTTGTACCTTTTACCCATCCATAAATTTGTTGATATGAAACATTATATTTACTTGAAGTTAATTTATAATCGTTAGCGTTAGCAATACAAAATGAAACAATTTCAACTCTTTCTTCATAAGTAGTTTTTCTTCCATTATTCATAATAGCAGCTCCTTTAGTATGATAAGATTCCAATATCTTATCACAATTATGCTGCTTTATCCATCGACGAAGAATACTATGTGATGAAATATTATAGCGGATACAAATTTCTCTCAAAGAACCTTGATTATTATGAAAATCAGTTATTGCTTGTCTTTTAATTTTAGAAGAATAACTTGCATTGCTATTTTCAGTTATTAATCCTTTGGATCCAAATAGTTTAAATTTACTTACCCAGTCTTGAATTGTACTATAGTTGATTTGTAATTCATATACTATCTGAGCCATACTTTTTACGCCTGTTAAGTATTCTTCAACAACTTGTACTTTAACTTCAGATATTACTTTTGATTTTCTAGGCAAAATAAAATACCCTCTTTATAGAAACAGTTTTATTATTTTAACTGTCTACTATAAAGGGAGCATATCATCGAAGCCATTTAATTTAATTTTATTTTCTACAAATAGTTTACATGAGATTATATATCATGTAAAATGATTGTATTAGATATTAAGATTCACTTTTAGTGATTTATATATTGAGGTGAAAAACTGGAGAGTAATGAATTAAGAATTTTCAGAGCTGTTGCTCAAACAGGCAGTATAACAAAGGCAGCGCAAGCCTTAGGTTATGTTCAATCTAATGTATCAGCTAGAATCCAACAATTGGAATATAATTTAAAAACACAATTATTTTATAGACAGCGTGGTATGATATTAACTCCTACAGGAGAAAAATTATTAGCTTATGCAGAAAAAATTATTTATTTACTAGATGAAGCCCATAAAGCTTTAAACGATTCTTGTGATCCTTTTGGGAACTTATCAATTGGTGCCGTTCATACAGTATCATCTATTCGTCTACCTGAAATTTTATCACAATACCATAGAGCTTATCCCAAAGTTGATCTCTCTCTTATAACAAGTCAATCAGATGAACTTATTTATAAAGTAAAACACTTCCAATTAGATGGTGCCTTTGTCAAAGCTCCTTCTCTTAGTGATAAAAATATTGTAAGTGAACTCGTATTTGAAGAAACTTTAGTACTCATATCTAATTCTAAATACACTAAGATGGAAGATTTATATTCCAAACCATTCTTAATGAGTACAACAGGGTGTCCTAATAGAACACAACTTGAAAACTGGCTTAAATCTAAAAGAATTTATAATATTAGATATATGGAATTTAATAGTTTGAATTCTATTATTGAAGGTGTTATGGCTGATCTAGGTGCGTCTTTTGTTCCTAAATCCACTATTGAAGATTATGAAGAAAAAGGACTTCTTAAATCCTTCTCAGTACCTGAGAAATATAACACTACAAGAACATTTTTTATAAGACAAAAAGATTCCTTAATGACTAACTCTCTTTCAAAATTTATAGAAATGATTGAATTAAATACATCCTATAAAAGGATTTAAAGTGCATTGTAAATTAAAAATTTGAACTGCTAATTTATACATAAAATTATCTAATATTTTAAGAATATCTTTATCCTTATTATTCACATATTCAAAACAATAATAGGTATTAATCTAAGATTAATACCTATTATTGTTTTATTTTTATCTTAAAGCAGCACCTGTACTATTTTTTACTTATTATATAAAAGCATCACTATTCTATTATTGGCAATTCAATAGATGATGAATTGATATTTCCTGTATACACGGTTTGATTTGCTATAAAAAAGTCTTTTTGCTTTGCCCAATTTCCTGCTGCATTAGTATGATTATTGTATGCCGGAAAGTTTGATGATGAGATGTCAACGCGTATTTTAGATCCCTTGCTAATGCACCAGCTTACAGGCCAGGCTTCAATTTCGACTTCTACTATTTCATTAGGAACATATTTAAGTGCATAATCCGTTTTATTTCTATAAACAAGACTACTGATTCCATCGCATATATTAAATGAACGCCCATTAGGAAGTATATTCATAATTTTAGCTGTAAAAGCTGTATCTTCTACATCTGTGCTGACTTTTAGCTTAACTTTTATGTTCCCAACAATTTTTTTGTCTTCTGAAAATTCTTCTGAGATAAACGTTAATACATCGTCCCTGTATCCTGGTTCTTCCTGTAATCTAGCTCCATGTTTAATATCACCATATCCTGGTGTAATCCATGCAAGCAATGCAGTACCTCCATTTGTAATAATATATTTATCTGGATTATATTTATATTCTATCTTTTCTTCATTGCATGGCTTATTTTCTGATAAAATTCCACCCTTATACTTTCCTTTTGACTTTTCAAAATACATTGTTTGTATTTCTGATTTTGGAGGCCAAGCTTCAAAGTTTTCCCATTGACCTTTTCCCACAATATATGCATCAATACTTCCAACTTTATGTTTATAAGGCTTTCCTTTTAACATGTAATCAAACCATTCCAGTCCTGCTTTCACCTTTAAAAATCCTATTGCTTCATTATTAGGATATTCTAATTCTCCCGGACTATTTCCCATATGATCCCAAGGACCAATTACTAGTCGGCTCTTACTTTTTACTTCTCCACTTAAATTCAGATATCCCTTCACCAATCCATCTAAGTGATGATCAAACCAACCATCAATCAAAAGCATTGGTACCTTAATTTTTGAAGGAATTTCTTTAAGCTCAGCCCATACTCCATTTGCCCAATATTCATTGGAACTCTCTACATTTGATACATATTCTCTATAAAAAGGAATTTTACTTCCAAATAGTTCTTTATCTGCATCAATATGAGGTCTCATATAAATACCTTTTTGATATAATTCTCCTGGAGAAGTGCTTGGATTTAATCCTGAATTACCATAAGCCCAAGATGTATAAATATCGTGCCTGAACATACCGTTCATATAAATCTGTTCATATCGTTCAGTTCCAAAGCAGTCTATAACCAAAGTTTTTACTTCACTTGGAAGTGAATCAGAAATCATCCATTGACAAAATGATAAATATGAGCTTCCAAACATACCTATATTTCCATCCTGCCATTTTTGCTTAACAAGCCAGTTAACAGTGTCTATACCATCACGTCTTTCATTAAAGAAAGGCTCCCATTTTCCTTCTGACTCTCCTGTTCCACGAGCTGATTGCATTACAAGTGCATATCCATGTTCAACAAAATGACTATATGCTGCGTAGTATAATAGTTCATTGTTAGGATATGGATTACGTATTAATATAGTTGGCCAAGGTCCATCACCACTTGGGAAATATACCTTAGTACTTAATGAAATTTCATCTCTCATTTTTACACTAAAATTTTCACATCCAGCAATTTCATGAGTTGCATCAGGTATTTCTTTGATAACTTTCTCATTAATTTCCTTTATAAATTTTTTTATATCCATAACATTACCACCTATCTATTAACATTTTAAAAATCTGTAAACTAATTATCTATATTATAGTGGGAAGACTTCAGCAGTAAACTCAATAATCGTTTATATTTTTTCTGCTTAAGTAACCTTAATATTAATATTAAATTCCTAACCCACCTGCTCATTTAAAATTTTAGATTGGCTTTTTTTCTTACTTGAAGTTGCAATTATAATTGTAATTAATGCTACCACAAAATATGCTGAATTTAATGAAAGTGGAATTCTATATGATTTTGTTGCATCAAAGAAGGCTCCTCCAATGTATACTGATGCTGCTGAAGCTAATGCTGCTAGTAAGCTCACTGTTGAAAAAATAGCACTGTATTCTTTTGTTCCAAATACTCTTTTAATATAAAATGGTAATGCTACAAGTACTAATGCTTGAGCTAATCCAATTACAAAACCTGATACCACCATTAATTGTTGATTTAATGCTAAGTTTAATCCTAGCCAGCCAATAAATCCAAGAGTTGCATATATGCAGGTTACAAGTTTTGATGACCATTTATCTAATAAGAATCCAATTATAAATTTACCAGTGGCTGCTCCAAGCATTATTCCTGATATAACTGTTGCCCCAACAGTTAATGGATATCCAAGATTAACAACGTGAGCTGATATGTGTTGTACAAGACCTGCAACCATTTGTAGTACAATAGCTGATATACAGAATAAATAAAATGCTAGTGTTCTATAAGCTTCTTTTGCAGTAAATCCACTTTGTTCTACCTGATCTTCTGATTTTACTTGTGATGCATCTATTCCGTATGCATATAACCCTTTATCAGATGGTTTGAATACCATTACAAATAGCGTAAATGGTAAAACAAGTACTAATGCTACAACTCCAATGAATATATAGGCATTTCTCCATCCATAATTTACAATAATGTTACTTACTATTGGATTAAATATAGTACCGCCTAAACCTGAAACTGCTGCTGCTATACCTAAAGCAAAGCCTAATTTCTTTTCAAACCAATTTCCAAGAAATATTGGTAATACTAAACTGACACAAAATGGTTGAACTGCTCCCATTACAATTCCTGCTGCATAGAACATATATAAGTTATTAAATGTTGAGCATGCTATTATCGCACCTGCAAATACTATAAAGCTTCCAGTTAATAAAAATTTCGCATTATATTTAGGGAACATTTTACCTGCAAAAGGCATTGTTATCATTTGTGTTATATTTTGAATCGTTAACATTAAAGCTATTTGCGTACGTGTAAATCCTAAATCATTACCTACAGGTGTAAAGAATAGTCCTTGTGTATTTAATATTAATCCTAGTCCTACAAATGACATTACGCAGCACCCTGCAAATATAAACCAAGAGTAATGCAATTTTGATTTTTCCATAATACTTCAAACTCCTTTTAATTTAGTTTTTCCTAATTTACTTTAAATTGAATATCAAAATTTATTCATAATGTAAAAATACTTACATTTGATAAATTTCTTGATACTCCACTCAAATTCACCTCATTAATTACTTTTTTATTTCAAAAAATTCTAAAGCTCGTTGTATGCATTTATCCCAGTAACCCCATTCATGATTTCCTGTACTTTCTTCATAATTAAGGTTTATTCCCAAGTCTTTAGCATACTCTTTAAATTCTAGATTCATTTTATATAAAAAGTCTTCTGTGCCACAGCTTTGATATAATCTAGGTAAATCTACTTTTTCTTTTACTGCTTTTTGCGCTAAATATCTTAAATCATTTTCTGAATCCTTAATTGCATCTAATGAACCAAAAATCTCTTGAAACTCTTTTTTTCTGTGTGGAACGTAATTTATCATATCATCCATACAAAGAGTTCCTGAAAAACTTGCTGCTGCATTAAACATCTCTGGATTTCTTAAAGCCATTTTAAAGCTTCCATATCCACCCATTGATAATCCTGCAATAAAATTATCTTCTCTTTTTTCAGATAGTGGGAAATGGGCTCTTACAAAATCAGGAACTTCCTCACTTATAAAGGTCCAGTACTTTCTTCCTTGAACCATATCTGTATAATAACTTAAATCAGCATCTGGCATTACTACTGCAATTTTATATTCCTTTGCATATCTTTCTATTGCTGTTTGTCTCATCCATGCAGAATAATCATCTGTCCCTCCGTGTAATAAATACAAAGTCGGATGTTTTATATTTCTATCTATCGGATAATATACTCTGCTATCACCTTCTGGCATTATCACACTTAACATTGTTGCTTTTCCTAATATTTTCGAAAAAAAACTTACTTGAAATAATGACATTTTAAATACCTCGCTCTCAATTAAATTTTGGGCACATGAAAATAAATAATAAGTTCAAAGTTATCATTAACAAATCATATTATTTCAGCTAACTGTTTAATTACAAAGTCAAACAGTTTTACTTGATATAATTAATCATTTTATCCAAATTATAATTCCATAACTTTTAAATCTTTTGATATTATTAAATTACTTTTTGTTGCCTTTTGTATTTCTTCTAATGTAACATCTGGAGCAATCTCTTTTAAGATTATCCCTTTTTCTCTATAAATATCCATAACTCCCATATCTGTTATAATAGTATTTACTTGTTTAGCTGCAGTTAATGGAAGGTTACACCTTTTAATTATTTTACATTGTCCATTTTTATTTAGATGTTCCATTGCCACAATGACTCTCTTAGCTCCGACTACTAAATCCATTGCTCCCCCCATACCAGAAACTTTTTTACCTGGAATCATCCAATTTGCTAAATTTCCTTCTTCATCAACTTCTAGAGCTCCAAGAACTGTTATATCTATATGCCCACCTCTTATTAAAGAAAAAGAATATGCACTGTCAAAAAATGAAGCTCCTTTTATTGTCGAAATGTGTTTTCCACCAGCATCTAAAACATTATCATCTCTATCTTCCTCATTAGGTACTGGTCCAAGTCCTAAAATACCATTTTCAGATTGTAAATGTACATTGAGCTCACTTGGAATATAATTAGCAACTAAAGTTGGTATTCCTATTCCAAGATTAACAACATCGCCATCTTTAAATTCCCTTGCAACTCTCCTAGCTATAATTTCTCTTTTATCCAAGTTTAGTCACCTACCCTTACAATTTTATCTATTAGTATTCCTGGTACATCAACATCATTGGGATCAATTTCACCTAATGGAACAATTTCCTCTACTTCTGCTATAACATGCTCTGCGGCCATTGGCATGATTGCATTAAAATTACGTGAAGATCCTCTGAATACTAGATTTCCATTTTCATCAGCCTTTGCTGCTTTTATCACTGCAACATGAGCCTTTAACGGTAATTCCAGTATGTATTCTTTTTTGTGTACAGTTATTTTTTGCTTTCCTTCCTCAACTATTGTCCCTACTCCAACTGGAGTTAGGAAACCTCCAAGGCCTGCTCCTCCAGCTCTGATTTTTTCTGCCAAAGTTCCCTGAGGTAAGAGTTCAACTTCAATTTCTCCAGTTATCAACCCTTTCCCGGTCTCAGGATTTGCACCAATATAAGATGCTATAACTTTTTTAACCTGCTTATTTTTTATTACATTATATAGTGAACATTCTGCAGTTCCTGTATCATTAGAAATTACAATAAGATTATTCACATTTCTCTTAGAAAGTTCTCTTATCAAAGTTTCAGGATGTCCTCCTTTAAGAAAACCTCCAACCATTAATACATTTCCACTTTCAATAATTTCAACTGCTTTTTGTGGTGTTGTTATTTTTGACATAATAACCTCCTCCAATTTTATTTATCTATCTCTATCTCTAGCAACAAAGAACTTAAGGATTTACCATGAGGATCTATTGATAAAGAACGAGTAACTCCTCCACCAAGTGCATTTTCCATAACAAAATTTAGTGCACCAAGGCTTTCTATTTCATATCTTGTTATTTTACCTTTTACAATATGTTCAAATTGTTTCTTTACTTTTTCTATAGTAACTTTCTCTTTAAGCTTGCGATAATTTTTTTCGTCATAAGCAATAACTGAAATAACTGAAATATTTCCCTTATCACCTGTCCTTGAATGAGCGATTTCTCTTAACTTCATCTTTATACCTCCTCATATTGAACAGATATTTTTATATCATTTGCTGGAATTAAAATTGATGCAATTGAAACTATTTCCCTGACATATTTTCTTGCACCACCACCACCAGCTGGTCCATTTGTATAAAGTGCTTCTACTTCATTTCCAATAACATTTGCATCTTCTTTAGTTAAAGTTCTAGCTGCAACTCTAAGTCTTACTTCATCATAGAAGTCTTTTTCTTTTAAACTAGAACCATATAAAGAATTCACGCCAATATAATCTATTCTTAATTCTTCAACCGGCAGCTTTATACATTCCAGTCTCTTTCTTATTATTTCTCCTGCAAGCTTTGCTCTTTCATAAGCACCAGTACCACCATAGCTTATTTCACCTTCACCAATAAAGCAATCCTTATAGCCTACACTTGTTTTATATAATCCAGTTGCTGCTTTTCCGCTTGCACCTTGTATTAAAACTTTATCTTTTTCAATTTGCCTAACCGTGACCTTTGAAAAGTCTGCAACTACATCTGGAGTAAAATAATTCTCAGGATCTTGGATTTCATATAATATTTGCTCTTTACAAGTGTTTACAGTAACTTCTCCACCAGCTTGTTCTAATTTTGAAATCACTATACCTCCTTCTTCATTTATTTCACCAATTGGAAAACCTAAATTCCATAAATCTTTTATTTCCTTATAAGGTGGATCTACAAAATATCCTCCCATTACTTGAGCAGCACATTCTAATAGATGTCCTGCCAAGGTACCTTTCCCTAACAAACCATTATCAGCAAAATTCCATTTAAATTCATATATGAGTGGTCCAAGCACCAAAGATGGATCAGCCACTCTTCCTGTCACTACAATATCTGCTCCCTTTTCCAAAGCTTCAACTATGCCTTTGCAGCCTATGTATGCATTTGCAGAAATAATATTTGTAATTGCTCCTAGTTTATCTCCTGTCTCAATTACAGTATTATCTAAATATTTTTCAATATTATTACTAATGTCATCACCTAATACTGCTGCTATTTTTAAATTGCTAATATTCATAGCTTTTGACATTTCTTTTATTACATTCATTGCTGAAATTGGATTAGCACTGCCCATGTTGGTGATAACTTTAATGTTTTTTTCCTTGATTAAAGGTAGAACTTTTTCCATTCTATATTCTAAAAGTTCATTGTAACCTTTAGTATTATCTGAAAGCTTTTGTAATTGCCCAAGAGCTATTGTTCTTTCTGCTAGACATTCAAATATAATGTAATCAAGATTTCCATGCTTAATTAAATCAACTGCAGGCTCAATTCTATCTCCCCCATATCCAGCTCCGCCGCCTATTCTAATACTTTTCATTGTTATTATCTCCTTTTTAAGTTTCTCAATCTTATTATTAAGCAATTATCGTGCCATCTTTTATTTTTATCTAAATTTACTTTTGAGCCCAGTTATATGACCAGTCTTCTTCAAATAATTTATAGAATAAAATTAGGGCCTACAAATAGATAATTCTAAAATTTTAGAATTATTTTTTTTAATAATCATGTAATTCATATTTAAATGTTTACATTGACTAGAGAATAGGTTGTTCTAAAAAATTAGAAATTAAATCATAAAATTCTAATTTTCTAGAACAATCTATTTGTGAAGTCCAAATTATATAATAACAATCTATGAAAGCAAAAATTCACAAAGAAAAATAGATAAATTATTATTAACTATAACTTTTCATTTAATTGCTTTAAAAATATAAATATGCTAAGAATTCAATCTTATATAATTACATTGATAAGTTCTCAATAAATATATATATTTTTTAACTCAATAAAAAATATTCTAAAAAATTAGAATATAATTCTTTTATTTCTAATTTTTTAGAATGTGTAACTCACTCTTTATTCAAGATTTTATTATATAAAGAAGCAAGAGAAATTCCTAACGCCTTAGCTGCTTTTTTCTTTCCTTCTAATGTATTTCCATAAATCTCTATGACCTTATTTATTTCTTTTTCTTCAAATTCTTTTACTGCATCTTTTAATGGTTTTGTATTTACTACACTTTCTTTTATCCCTTCTATTTGAAGTTTTTTAGGCAGGTGTTCTACTCTTATTATTGCTTCATCAGTCATCATAACTCCAAATTCAATTGTATTTTTTAATTCTCTAACATTTCCTTCCCATTTATAGTTATAAAGAATATTTAAAACTTCTTCTGAAATTCCGACTCTTTTATCAAACTTATGCTCCGATTCTTTAAAAAAATAATTAATAAGTGGTTTAATGTCCCCTTTTCTTTCTCTCAAAGGAACTGTATCTATTGTAAAAACTGCTATTCTATAATATAAATCTGCTCTAAATTCTTTATTCGCTATCATATTTTCAAGACTTCTATTTGTCGCAGCAATAATTCTAACATCTATAGGTATTTCATTAACAGCACCAATAGGTCTTATTATATTTTCTTGAAGTACTCTAAGCAGCCTTGCTTGAAGATTGTAATCCATTTCTGAAATTTCATCTAAAAAAATAGTTCCCCCTTCTGCTTTTTGAAACAATCCTATTTTTCCTCCTTTTTTAGCTCCAGTAAAGGCACCTTCCTCATATCCAAACAGCTCGCTTTCCAAAAAATTAGCTTCGAAAGTCGCACAATTGACCGCTATAAATGGTTCATCCCTCCTATTACTTTCATTATGTATAGCTTGAGCCAATAGTTCCTTTCCAGTTCCACTCTCCCCTGTAATAAGTATATTTACTTTCTTCTCAGCTATTCTTCTTCCAAAATCCTTTAATCCTTTTGTTTTTGGATCATCCCCAATAATACAGTCAAAAGTATATTTTGCCTTATTATTTGCTTTTATCTTCTTCTTCAAATCTTTTATAATCTTTTTAGAATTATTTAATTCCTCCATTAACTTATAAATATCATTTATTTCATTTAATATGGATATGCCTGCTACTACTTCTCCATTTTCAAAAACAGGAACCATATTTACAAAGTACTCTATTTCATTAACCTTTCTTTTTATTCCTAAGAGTTTCTTCCCATTACTTATGACCTCTGGCAGTCTACTTCCTACTCTTACCTCTCCTATTTCTCTGCCTATAATATCCTTTGCTTTTACCTTTGTTATTCTTGTGTATGCTGGATTTACATATACAACCTTATTATCCTTATCCGCAATTAGTACTCCATCATGTAAAGAATCAAAAATCGAACTATTTAATTCTCCAAATTTCATATGGCATTTCTCCTTGTACTTTTTAATAAATAATTCTTTCAATTTATTATTTTTCTATTAGTTATCTATCGTCTAATTAACTTTTATATTTATAAATTTATATAATTCCAATACTTATCTTATTATATACTAATCATATCTAAATTTATAAATAGTTAAATAAATTTTCTTCAATTTCTTGACTTCCTGCAAATATATCTATACATAAAATGTATTAATGAATTTTTATATCAATAGATTAACCTCTCTATTCTTGGAACTCCATTTAAAATATGTTATTATTATTAAAAGACTTTTTATTAATGTAGAGTGAATTAAAATCAACTTTAAAATCACAGGAGATTTGTATGAAAAAACTTACTTTTGTAATGGAAAATTATTTAGAAGCTATCTATGAGTTATCAGAAGAAGGCAGAGGAGTTAAAATGACTCGTATAGCAGAAAAGCTTGGAGTAACTAAAGCCAGCACTAATAGCGCTATTGTAACTTTAGCTGAAAAGGGACTTGTAACTAATGAAAAATATAAGGAAATATTTTTAACTCCTTTAGGCTTAGAAATAGCTAGATTTACGTCTAAAAAGCATCACATTATTAAAGATTTCTTTATAAAAATTCTAAACATCGATAATTCTATTGCAGATGAAGACGCTTGTGCTATAGAACATGTTATTAGTTCAGATTCTCTGTATGCTATGCAAAAATTTCTTTTGGAACATGAGAATAAATAAAAAAATCAACGACTCAAAATTTCTTTGGAAATTTTAAGTCGTTAATTTTTTTACTTTTAAGATACCTGACTTCTATAGAGCATAGCATAAGTTCCTCCAGAACGAATCAGCTCGTCATGGGTTCCCGTTTCTTTAATGACTGTTCCTTCTAGAACTACAATTTTATCTGCATTACGGATAGTTGATAATCTATGGGCAATTACTATAGTCGTACGATCTTTTGAAATTTCATCTAATGCAGCTTGAATTTCTTTCTCTGTTTTTGTATCAAGAGCTGACGTGGCTTCATCTAAAATAAGAATAGGTGAATTTCTAAGAATTGCTCTAGCTATGGAAATTCTCTGTTTCTGTCCTCCAGAAAGACGTACCCCACGCTCACCTATTATGGTATCATAACCATTTTCTAAATTTTCAATAAACTCATGAGCATTAGCTGCTTTTGAGGCCTCAAGAACCTGTTCCTTAGTAGCTTCTTTCCAGCCGTAAATAATATTTTCATAAATTGTTCCGTTAAATAAAAAGGTGTCCTGCAAAACCATGCTTATATTATCCCTAAGACTCTTTAAAGTTACATCTTTAATATCTATTCCATCGATTAAAATGCTTCCATTCTGAGGATCATAAAAGCGATTTAAAAGGCTAGCTATTGTGGTTTTACCAACTCCAGTTGCTCCAACAAAAGCTACAGTTTCTCCCAAATTTACTTTTAAATTTATATTTTTCAAAACGTTTATCTCATCATTATAGGAGAAAGAAATTCCCTTAAATTCAACTTCTCCTTTAACCCTAGTTATTTTCTTTGCATTAACTTTTTCTTTAACATCTGGAACTTCATCCATAACCTCAAAGACACGCCTACACCCTGCAATTGCATTGCCTGACATTTCCATAAGCCTTGAAAAGCTCTTTATAGGTCCATAAAACATACCAAGATACATAGAAAATCCTACAATATCTCCAATATTAACTTCTCCTCTTGAAACCATAAATCCGCCAAATATTATAACTATAACAGAACCTAGAGCTGTGAAAAATGCAAGAAGCGGAAAAGTGGTTTCAAAAAAGAAGCTTGCCCTTAAGTATACTTTACTATGTTTCATAGAAAGGTTCTTAATCCTTTTTTCTTCTCTTTCCTGTTGATTGAATATCTGTATTTCTTTAATTCCAGAAAAATTATCTTGAACAATACCAGAAAGTTCTCCTCTAACCATAGAATTCTGCTTCCATATAGGAGACAGATACTTACTCTGCCAAAGAGTAATCATAATAAGAAAAGGAATAGTAACAAGACTTATAAAAGCTAACTTTACATTAATAGAAAATAATAATATGCCCACACCTACGAAAGTCAATATATTAACAACAAAATCAGGAATTACGTGAGCTAAAAGAATCTCTACCTCCATAACATCATTAATAACTCTGCTAGTTAAATCTCCTGTACGACTTTTATTAAAATACCTAAGTCCCATATGTTGAAGCTTAGAGTAAAGTTCTGTTCTCATATCTGCAACATAATGCAGAGCTGCATGATGATTTAAATATCCTGAAATAGAGCTTCCAGCTGATTGAAGTATAGTTGCAACTAAAAGCATCAATCCTATTCGTAAAGATTGAGCTCCAAAATCAGAGCTTCCTTCTGTTGCTATACTTGTAAGCTCTCTTAAGGCCCAGGGATTATAAAATCCTGCTATAGTAGAAATAATAACAGCTATTAATGCTAATATTAAATAAATCCAATATTTTCTGGCTCCTATAAAAATACGTAAGGTAGTTCTCATATACCTACTGCCTCCTTTTCTTCCAATTGCACATCCTCATTTTCATCTATAATATCATAGGTAATGCATACTGGACGATTGCTCTTAGGCTCAATAACAACATCAGCATTGATATTGAAGGTTTTTCTAAGAACCTCTGGAGTCATAACTTCCTCAGGAGTTCCATGTTTTATGATATCTCCTTTTTGAATAGCAATAATATAGTCAGAAAATCTTGCAGCAAGATTTAAATCATGAAGTACCATAACAATAGTACACTTTTGATTACGGTTAAGCTCATATAAAAGCTTTAAAACCTCTAATTGGTGAGCAAGGTCAAGATAAGTAGTAGGTTCATCTAATAAAATTAAATCAGTTTGCTGTGCTAGAGCCATAGCAATCCAAACTCTCTGTCTTTGCCCTCCTGATAAAGTATCAACTTCTCTTTTCTCAAATTCACTTAACTTAGTTGCAGCTAAAGCCCATTTAACAATTCTTTTATCTTCTTCCGTGAGATTTCCAAAACCTTTTTGATGTGGGAAACGTCCATATGCAACTAACTCACTTACAGTAAGTCCACTTGGTGCAGTAGGAGTTTGAGGAAGTATGGCCATCTTTTTAGCTATTTCTTTTGTAGGTAATTTACTTATATCTTGTCCACTTAGATGTACTATACCCTTCTTAGGCTTTAATATACGTCCAATAGCTTTCAAGATAGTTGATTTACCGCAGCCATTTGCTCCTATGATAGAAGTTATCTTTCCCTTTGGTATCTGCATATTTAATTCTTTTACAATGAGAGTATCCTCATAAGCTATATCTAAATTTTTAGTTTCAATACTTTTCATACAAACCTCCTTAATTTGATTTTACTAATAGGTATAAGAAGTAAGGTGTACTTAATACAGTAATAACAATTCCTGTAGGAACATCGGTTCCAAGACTTATAGTTCTAGTAATAGTGTCTGATAATAGAATAATTATTGAACCTACTAAAGATGCTGTAGGAATCAATAGCTTATGATTTGAGCCTACAAACTTCCTTGCCATATGTGGAGAAATCATTCCAACAAAAAAGAAGTTTCCACCTAAAGCTACACTACCTGATGATAGAGCAACAGCTGCTACAGCTAAACCTATGAATTCACTCTTTACTGCTACTCCTAAGCCTGTTGCCGTCTGATTACCAAGGTTTAAAGTATTTAAAATACGAGATTTATAAAATACATATAAAAACAGAATCAATACCCAAGGTGCAAGAATAGAAATATACGTCCAATTGTCTCCCCAAAGGCTTCCTGCACTCCATCTTTGAACAAAATCCATCTGGTTTTCATCTAGCTTTAAAGTAAGCATCATAGTAACAGCACTATATCCACTTCCAACAGCTACCCCTGTCAAAATTAATCCTGTAGGTGATATATTTTTTCCTCTTCTATATGAAAGTAAAAATATCAACACAGCTGCTGTCATTCCTCCTACAAAAGCTAGAAGTGGTAGAGCAATAGCTGAAGGTACACTATCTACCTTAAAAATAACTATAAACAATAATACAAATAATCCTGATCCAGAGCTTATTCCCAAAGTTCCAGGACTAGCCATATCATTGCGAAGTAAACTCTGCATTACACATCCAGCCGCTCCCATACCAATACCTACAAGCATAGTTAATACAATACGAGGAAGACGAAAATCATATACTATAAAATTTTGTTTAGCTGTACCTTTTCCCATAAGAACATTAAAAACTTCCGAAGGAGAGAGATTCATTTTACCTGAGTTCACACTTATTACTGCCACAACTAACAGAACAATGGTAAGTACAAAAACAATAGTTAGACCATGTGAAACTGAATAATCCTTTTTCTTCATTCAAATTCCCTCCTTTGCACCCTTGTAAGATAAAGAAAATACGGAACACCTATTACAGCAAAAATAATTCCAATCGGAGTTTCATAAGGCTTATTAATAAGCCTTCCAACTAAATCTGCTGTCACAGTAATCAAAGCTCCATATAATCCCGAAGCTGGAATAATGTATCTATAATCTACCCCTATAAGGTAGCGGACAATGTGAGGTACTATTAATCCTACAAAACCAACAGGTCCAACAACAATTACAGAAAGCCCTGTAAGTATTAAAACAACTACAGTAGAAATCCCTTTAACCTTCTTAGTATTAAGTCCAAGACCTATAGCTGCATCATCTCCAAGATTTAAAACCGTAATTGAAGGAGATATAAAAAGAGCTACAATAATACCTAAAATAAAGAATGGGAAAACTATAGCAAGTTCACTCCATTTAGCACCGGCTGTTCCTCCAGCAGTCCAATAAGCTAAAGCATATCCGAGTCTATATTTAATAGAAAGATATTGGCTAAAAGCACCAAATAACATTGATATAGAGATACCCGCTAAGACAAGCCTCTGTGGTTTCATCTCTCCTCGACCAATGGATGCAATAAAATAAGTCATACCTGTAGTAACAGCTGCACCAATGCAAGCAAAAAGCATCATCTGCCCGTAACTTCCACCAGGTAAAAACGCCATACAAAAAGCTATAGCAAAAGTAGCACCGCTACTTATACCCATAAGCCCAGAATCAGCAAGAGGATTTCTTGTAGTTCCCTGCATTATAGCACCACATATGGCAAGGCTTGACCCAACAATTATATTAGCTGCTATACGAGGAAGTCGGAGAGTTTGAATAATCTGGTGTTCAGTTAAAGAAGAGTCAAAATTAAAAATGGCTCCCCAAGCCGTAGACAAATTCATATCAGCAGCTCCAAAAGAAATTGACGCCGCTGACATAATCACCAGCAAAACCACCCCTGCAATCATATAGATTGTAAAATTCAAAGCTCCTAATTGTCGCTTTTTATTATAGGTATCTTGCATATTTATTTTCCTTTCTTAATTAAAATTATTTAGCTAATGAATTTATTGCATTAACCATATAGTCAAGTTGTTCAGTAAGACTTGTAATATCAGAATAATAGAAAAGACCTAAGTAATTTCCTGGTATTTCTACAACTCTACCTGCTGCAACCGCAGGAATGCTCTTCCAAATATCTGTTTTTGCATACTCAGATTCTTTACCTTCTTGCTTAAACCATAATATATAGTCTCCAAAATACTCATGAGCCACTTCATAACTTATAGACCCACGACCTTCTCCGGATTTCTCCATAAGTTCTTTAAGCTTGTCTGGATATTTAAGTCCAAGATAGTCATATACTAAAGTTCCACCTCTAGAACCTGTCTCATAATATATACCACTCCATTCTCCAGAAGGACCCCAATCTTCCATAATGCTGAAAGTTTTTCCTGCAAACGTATCACCTTTAAGAGTTTTCTTCGCAGCATCAAGCTTTTCTTCAAATTTCTTAACAGCTTCTTCTGCTTCAATAGTACGTCCCGTAGCTTCTCCAATGAACTTTATTCTATCAATAGAACTTTGAGATTCTGGAATAACAATAACTGGAGCTATTTTGCTGAATTTATCAAAGTCTGCCTCATCATATGTAATTATAAGGTCTGGTTCTAAAGCCATAACCTCTTCTTGCTCCCACTTTTCTATTTTTGTTGTAGCCTTAAGTTCATTATAAAAAGGCATAGTTTCTTGTTCCCAAGCATTATATCCAACAAGATCTAATCCTAAAGTAATAACCTCGCCAACATACCAGTTTGCAACCACGCGCTTAGGTTTATCAGGAACTTTAATATCCCCTTTTACAGTAGTTACAGTGCGAACAGTTGCTTCTTCTTTCTCTGCATTTTTAGATGAAGAGCAACCAGATAAAATTGATGTAGCAATAAATATTGCACAAAATAATGACAAGAATTTTTTCATTTTATATCTCTCCCTTATAAATATCTTATATTAGTCCCACAACGCCAGCACCTGCATTATAAATGTAAGACTAGTCTAACTTTAAAAATCGTAGCATTTATAAATTCTCCTGTCAATCGCTTAAGAATCTTATTTTAAGAAGTCATTTTCTATTAAAATTATGTTGATTTATTGTTTTGTAAGAGCTAATTGAAAATGCTTCTCTTCGTTACGGATTGTAATTTAAATAAAATGGATTATATTTTTATTGAAAATCTTTCTCAAATAATGCTATAATTTTATTACTTTAAATCAACTAAAAGAGAGGTAGAAAGTTTTATGGATGAATATAAAGATTCTTCTTGGAATGCTTTAGCAGATAAATATAATCTTACTAAAAGACACTATGGGCAAGGGCAAATTTATGATTTTCCACCTCATTGGTCAAATGGATGGATTGCAGAAGTAAATCCTGCTAAAGGATTATTTGTTTCAAGTGCTTGGCTTACTCCAAGTGAACAGATAGTACATACAATAAATTCTAGCAAGCCCTTTATGATGCTTTTTTGTATTGACTGCGGAGAAATAGTCTATTCACAACAAGGAAAGAAGAGACAAGCTTTATCCCCTATCACTCATCTAATTATTAATCCTCAAAAACAATTTACCTTTACTTTCTCTAAAGACGTACATTATTGTTTTACCAGTGTTTTAATTTTTGATGACTTTATAAAACCTTTTCTCAAAGATAGCACCAATGCGCCTAAAATCAGTGTTGAGCATGCGAAGCTTTGGAAAACACAACATTACAATACTCCTGATATAATGCTTATTTTGGAACAAATTAGATGGGCTATACGAAATACAGACATGCCTTTACTTGCTTTTGAGGGTATGACCTTGCATCTATTATCTGCAATAACTAGAAATTTCCCTGATATACCTAAAAGAAGAAGTAGCCGCCGTCACTACGTTACTTGGGAAAATGAGCAAAAGATTTATCAAGTCAAAAGTAAAATTGATGAGGATATTTTAAATCCTCCAGCTACAATTGAACTATGCAGAATAGCTGGAATGAGCGAAAGCAAGCTTCGTGAATCTTTTAAAAACCACTATGGAATTCCCCTTTATAAATATATTCGCATAGAAACCATGAAAAAAGCCATGCAGTTCTTATCTGCTGACCATTTAAGTATTCGTAACATATCTGAACTATGCGGTTATAAAAATCCAGCAAAATTTGCTGCTGCCTTTAAAGACATACATGGAATTACTCCTAGTGATTTTAGAAAATCTTTCAACCTATAAATAAAAAAAATTTAAGATACTTACCTGACATAAGTATCTTAAATTTCTTACTAACTCTCTAGTAATTTATCCATAAGATAGTCTAATTGTACATTAGATGAATAAATATCTATATCATAAAATAAATTAAAATCAATTGGTATAACATGTCCTTCTTTAACTGCTGGAAGTGACTGCCAAATCGAATTATCAGCCAATTCCTCAAGATTCTCATTTCCTACTCCACTAAACATTATATAATCTCCAGCATAATCATTAATCTTTTCAAAGGAAATCTGTCTATGTTGATCTTTACCAATAATTTCATTTTGTATAACATCTGGTGCTTTAAATCCTAATTGGCTATAAATTAAGTCGCCTCCACGTCCCCATTTATCGCCATATGTCCAAATTCCAGTTTTTAATTTGCCTTCAAAAATACTAATTGTCTTGACCCTTATTCCTTTAGAATCCAATTCTTTCTTTGAATTGTCTACTTTTTCTTTAAAATCAGACAATAGCTTTTTTGCCTCTTCCTGTTTATTTAAAACCTCACCTAAAAATGTTAATCTCTCCTCCATACTAATAGTAGTAAAAGGAATATACACTGTAGGAGCAATCTTAGAAAGTTCATTAATATTTTCTTCACTTACAGTAATGATTAGATCTGGATTATATTGCATTAGCTCTTCTGGTTCATACTTTTCCCAAACTGGTAAATCCTCTACCTCTTTTTCATAAGCCCTACCTTTTGCATCATAGGTAGCTACTGGTTTAACTCCTAAAGCTAAAATATCACCAATTCCATAACTCATAAGAACTCTTTTAGGATTAGCCGGAACCTCCACCTCTCCTCTTACAGTACTTACAGTACGAACATCCTCTTCTTTAGTAGTATCCTTAGCTGAAGAACAGCCAGCTAAAATTAAAGTAGTCATAAATATTGTACAAAATAATGACAATAATTTTTTCATTTTATATCTCTCCCTTATAAATATCTTATTTTTAATCTGAATAGCACCTGTGCTTGAGCTATACAAAAATGTAAGACTAGTCTAACTTTTAAAAGCGTAGCATTTATATTTTCCTCTGTCAATTGGCAAGGAAGCTCCTTCCCCAAAGTTACTTTTTCTTAAAATAAGGGATATTTATTGTCTTATAATAGTTAAGTGAAAATTCTTCTCTTTATTATGGAGTATAACTTAATTAAAATGGATTGCATTTTATTTTCTTGGAGAAAATTTTTCAATTATAGGGGGGGTCAGTATTTGGTATTTTATTAGATTTAGTAATTACACTTTTTCCGCGTAATAATTCTTTTGATGCTGGAATTAAATTTACATCAAAAAAAATATTAGAGTATGCAATCATTTTACTTGGCTTTGAAATGAACTTTTTCCAAATATTCAAAGTAGGAAGTGAATCATTATTAATTATAGTTTCAACAATTTCAACTTCACTAATCGTTTCATATTTATTAATTAAATTAATGAAAATTCCTTCAAATGTATCAATATTAGTTGGTATAGGATCTTCTATATGCGATGGATCAGCAGATGCTGCCACTGCATCAGTCATCGATGCTAATGATGAGGATATTGCAAAATCAATCTCTGTTATTTTCTTATTTAACGTAATTGCTGCATTTTTATTTCCAATCTTGGGTAATCTATTAGGCTTTAATGATATAGGCTTTGGAATGTGGGCAGGAACAGCTATAAACGATACCTCTTCAGTAGTTGCTGCTGGACAAACATAGGCTAGTACTCACGGAAGTGATGTAGCACTAAATTATACTACAATTGTTAAGCTTACACGAACTCTTGCTATAATTCCAATTACATTGGTACTTGCTTTATATCGTTCTAAAAAACATTCATCAACTACACTTAACTTATCAAAAATATTTTCATGGTTCACTTTATTCTTTTTGTTAGCTGCTGTTATAAGCACAGTATTTAACATAGATGCGAGTGTTACCAAACCTCTAACTGAAGCAGGTAAATTCTTTATTACAATGGCCATGGGAGCAATTGGTTTAAATACTCATATTGTTAAACTTATTAAAACTGGTGGAAAGCCAATTATTATGGAACTTTGCTGCTGGCCAAGTATTACATTAGTAAGTCTTCTTATACAACATATCTTACATATCTGGTAACATGAAAAATCAAATTCTCTTGCATTAATAAGAAATCTGATTTAAGTTAGTTTAGCGAATGATATATTACACTGTAACGATTTTAACGTAAATTTTAAGAAATCAAACAACTCAAAAAATTTGTAATATATGCTATAATATTCATAAAGACTTATTAAGATTTGGAGGTTTTTACTTTGGGCAGACCTAAAAACACACAAAATAGAGACTTAATAGCCAAAACAGCATTTAACCTCTTTTTAAATAAAGGATATAATAAAACATCATATAAAGATATTGCTGACAATAGCGCCAATGAGCGAACTTTAATTCAATATTACTTTCCTAAGAAAGAACTTTTAATTGTTGACTTTCTTAATAAACTTTTATCGTTTTCTGAACAACATATCATAGAAAAATCTCTAAAAAGTGATAATAATTTTGTTAATTTATATATAATTGGCCAAATTCATTTTTCTTTTTTACTTATGAATGATGAAATGAAGACACTTACCCTTGATATAGTTTCAAGCAGGGCAATCACTAAAGAAATTGTATTTTTTAATGAAAATTGGGTATTTTCATTTTTTAATATGTCCGTTGAACTTAATAAAGAACTATCAGATGATATAGTTATGATTATGGGAGGTGCATATGAGCTTATATACAGATACATAAGTAAAGGACAGTCACTTAATGTGCCTCATTTACTAAAAAAAATCATGATTAGCTTTTTAACTTCTATGGGTTATGAAAAGAATGTATCTGGCGAGCTTTTATCCAGTTATGCATTAAGCGAAGAAACTTTATGCGAAGCGAATTCTTATTTAAAGACAGCACTATTAAAATGAATCATGGAATTAAATTAATATAATATTTGCCACTTGGAAGATAATTCTTTCAAGTGGCATTTTTAAATTAAAATAAATGTTTATTTATAAAATAGGTCTTTTACTTCCTACAGGTTGTTTTTTCGGAAATTTTAATAAAACTATCAAATACCTAATAGAACATATTAATGAGACAATGCCCAATGTGTAATACCATGGTTGATTAAACACTGGAGCTACAGTAGTCCACATACCTATACCAGGAGGTGAGAAAGTAAAAATAGTCCCGCCAATAATAAATAACGCTAAGATAATTGATCCACCTGCCCTGCTTTTACGCTCTTCTGTGAGGAATTGAGGTGCTAAAGCTACAGTAACATTAGTTGACATCATAAGTCCAAGACACATAATATCGCCTATAGCAAGACGAATTGTGTAAAATAGTACAAAACCAAGGATGTACCCAATTATACCTCTAATCCAAGCTGATTTTTCACTGATTTTTCCATCAGTATTATATTTGCCCCAAATTTCATTACGCTCATATTTTACTGCCATGTAAAGACTAAATATTTCAATAAAAACAAATACAACGCATCCAGCCCATAAGACTTTAAAAATCCAAAAGTCTATTGTATAGAACCACATTCCAAACAGTGTAACAAATGTTAAATCATGTCCAAAATACCACGCATGCTGCCAAAAATAAAAAGGTGCTTTTTTTTCACGAATTACTAAAGCCATACTAGTGAAATATTGAGCAAAACCGAAACCGTAAACTAAAAATGCAAGAATTGCAAACGCCCAAGGATCTTTATTTACAACACTCATAACTTGTTCAATTGTATACATTACATTCCCTCCATTTAATTATTCAATCATATTTAATTAATATAAGGTAATTACCAAATTACTCTTTTTTCATTATCTTTCTCTTTTACTGGAAATTTCAAAAGCATTAGCACATTTCTAAGTGCATAGGCAGATACAACCACACCTGTAATATAGAACCATGGCTGGTCAAAGTATTTTGCAGCTGTAGTCCACATACCATAGCCTGGTGGCAAAAATGTGTTAACTGTACCAATAAATATTACAATTGCAAGTCCAATAGAACTTCCCTTACGGCTTTTTCGTTCATTCCACAAATATCCTGGTGCAACTGCTATAAGAATATTTGTAAATGCAAACCACTTAAACATAACTTCATCATTCATGAATACTCTGAATAAATTCACTACTACAGCCATTAAAGCCACTTGACCAATAATTCTTAATATAGCCTGTCTTACTGTAACTGGAGAATCATATAACTTTCCCCATATTTCCTGTCTTTCAACTTTAACAGCCATATACAAATTAAAAAGTTCAAAACAATTCCAAATAAGTAAAGCTACAGATGCGGTTATAAAGAACCAAAACCAATTATTATTCTTTGCTAACATAAAGAATACAATTGATGCTGTGAAATCATGGGCTAGATAAAATGTGTGCATCCAAACTGGATAAGGTGCACTCTTTTCTTTAATAACTAACCTAAAACTATAAATATATTCCACATAGCCAATAAAAAATGTAAATGCTGATATGATTATTAGATTTGTGTTGTTTGTGTATGAATTTATAATTTCATTGATCATTATTTTTGCACTCCTTAAAATAGAATTCTATAATACACTATACATGTATAGTATATTACTTTGAAAAATAAATCAATACATTTTTTTCAAAAAGATCTACTTTAATGTTAATACCATCTAAAATTACAATTATAACTATGTAAGTACCACAATATTCTTAGTACAACAAACGTTCATCATCATTATATAAACAATTAAGGCTTGTTAGTCTATTAAATAAAAGATGCTAAATTCTTTAAAATATTTGCTTATAAAATTATATTATCTTATAAGATTATAGATATAAAATCTTTCTATAACTCTATGCAAACTAAAATAAACCCGCAAAAATTAACTGCCCTCTGTCTACTTGACAGGGGCAGTTCACATTGGCAACACACAACCTTTGTATTTTTACTTGTAATATTTATTTTAATATAACATTCAATCTATATTTTCTTATTCTTAAATGAACTCTTAAATATTATATTTATTTTAAAATCATAAATAATATTGTTACACTACTTTGATGAATATAGTGGATTTGCAACTCTAACAATACCAGCATACTCACCTTTTAAGTACTCAAAAGCATCTAATACTTTCTCTGGAACATCAACGTGAGCAATATATTCTGCTCCATTTGGCCCATATCCACTTTCATTATCATATAATCGTGGTATTTCACCCATAAGTAGTGAAATATATCTGTCAATATCCCACAATCCTAATATATTATTTTTCTCAAATGTTAACTTATCTTCTTGAACTATAACTTTAGTCTTATATGATGCATAGTTTATTATATTAATATTGGAATCATATTTTCTAAATCCTGCTTCCATTCTATACTGCATAGTTGCATCTTGAATAATAATGATATTTTCAGCTTTAACATTATTTTCTTGTAATAAATTAAGTGCATATGTAACATTATTACCACAATTAGTAGAATTTCTTTCTATATAATAATCTCTAATATTATATTTTAATTCTATATATTCTCTCATAATATCTGCTTCCATCTTATTTTTTGTTTGAATTTTAGGACATTTTTCTTTTATTCTTTTTCTTAAGCTCTCAGTAGTATGTCCTTCTCCTCCAACAAGCATAAGCTTTTTAGCTACACCATTTAACATCGCCTTTCCAGCTACATTACAGCCTTCTAATATACTTCCTCCAAACAGTATTAAGACATCAACATTTGATATATTATAATTTTTTCTCAACTCTTCCTTTGATAATTCTTTCATATCCCTTTTTCCACAAAATTCTGCTAATAAATTAATTTTTTCTGCTATAACCTGTAAATTCATTTATTTTTCACCCTTCTAATATATTGTATTTACTCTAAGTTATTTCTATTAGATTCTATTACTTTTTTATACCACTAAAATGATTTCTTTCTGCTTCTAACTAATGCTCCATTACCCTCATTATCTTTATCTACATAAATAAATCCATATCTCTTCTTCATTTCTCCAGTACCAGCACTCACTAAATCAATACCTCCCTATTCGCTTGCCTTTAAATAAGGATCTTTTACAGTCTTTGATCCATTTCCTCCAATTTCATTTTTTAATAATTTAGGATCTACACTGGCAACACTACTTGAATAATATGAGAAGGCAAAATAAATTTCATGATCATTTTCTGTTAGTTTATCATAATTTTCATTTACTAATTCATCTATTTACATATTGTTTTAATATAAAATATCTCAATTTTATATATTATATCCTAAACATATATACCTTTTAATATTTTATTTATAATTATAAAATAAAAAAACACGAAAATCCAAACTTTAGATTTTCGTGGGTTTCATGGTGGAGGTGATGCGTGCCCTTTAAAATCCACCAAATTAATGATTTTCATCTTTCAACGACCTAGTTATATATAAAAAATATTTTTTACATATAAAATAGTGTCTTTAATATAGAATCATCTATACCATAAAACTCTTCTCAAAGTTCTATTTTTATATTTATGAGGACTTTAGATAATTATAAATTTTCACCATTTGAAGCAATTACTTTCTTAAACCAATGAAAACTTGCTTTTTTATACCTTTTTAAGTCTCTTAAGTCTTTTTCGTCTCTATTTACAAATATAAATCCATATCTTTTCTTCATTTCACCTTGAGAACTTAGAATATCAGTAGATCCCCACATCAAATAACCAATAACATCTACTCCTTCTTCCATAGCTAACTTCATTTGTTCAATATGCTTCCTTAAATAGTCAATTCTATACTCATCAATTACTGTATTATTTTCATCTAATTCCTCTCTAACACCAATTCCATTTTCAACTACAAAAATAGGCATTTTATAACGTGCATACAAATCTTTCAAAATTATTCTTAAACCTATTGGATCAATAGCCCACCCCCATTCATTTGCTTTTAAATTCGGATTTTGGACAATTCCTGGAAGTAGAGACTTATCCTCTTCACTGGCTCTTACTGTATTACTTTGATAATAACTGAAAGCTAAATAATCTACAGTATTTTCTTTTAATAATTCATCATCATCAGCTTCAAATACTGGCATGATGCCTTTTTTATCTAGAACACTTTTAATATATGATGGATATTCACCTTGTGTAAAAATATCATAATAAAAGTCAAGAAAGACTTCTTTTATTTTCTGACTTGCTAATATATCTTCTGGCTCACAAGTTAAAGGATATGATGGTGTATGAGCTAACATTCCCCCCATTTTCCCATCTGGTATTATTTCATGTAATAATTTTGTAGCTTTAGCATGTGCTACAAAAACATTATGGCACAATTGATACGTAAACTTTTCTAAGTCTTCGCCTTCTAGTAGTTTTGCTCCCCATAAGCGTGGTTCTGGGAATACTAAATTTTGTTCATTAAATGTTATCCAATATTTAACTTTATCTTTATAACGTTCAAATACAACTTTTGAATATTTTTCAAACAAATCAACTACTTTTCTTGAAGCAAAGCCGTTATATTTCTCCGCTATAGCAAGTGGCATATCAAAATGATACAGTGTAATCACTGGTTCTATACCATTTTTTATTAATTCATCAAATAAATCATCATAAAACTTTAATCCTTCTTCATTAACTTCTCCCTCTCCATTTGGGAAAACTCTTGTCCACGCTATACTTGTTCGGTAAGAATTAAATCCTAGCTCTTTAAACAAAGCTATATCTTCTTTATATTTATGATAAAAATCAACTGCTACTTTCCAATCTGAAAAGTTCTCTTTTACAGATCTATTATCAACTATAGAAACGCCTTTTCCTTCCTCGTTATATGCCCCCTCACTTTGAAATGATGTTACAGCTCCTCCCCATAAAAAACCTTCTGGAATTATATTTTTATCCTTACTATTCATTATTTTTGCTCCTTTTTATACAATATCATTTTTTCAATCAATTTTATATTTTAGCCGCATTTATTTTTCTACTTTATGAATAAACTTATATATGCTGCAATTTGAAATATAAGCTATAAATGCTATACAAAAATCATTTTGCAGCATATATATTATGTCTTCTCTTAAAATCTTTAATTCATTGTTTTATTAATATTTAATAATAAAGCTTTATGTTTAAATATTTTAATCATATACTTTTCTATTTAAAATTATATTAAAAATTAATTAGTTTTGTCATCTTGCCCTGCTTGTGCATCCAGTTCTTTCTTAAAATTAATACTATCTAGCTTTTTAAAGAATGGAAGATATATAAAGAATGAAAGCACTATAATTACTGCTTGTAAAATTGCTGTTCTCACACCTCCAACTAAGAAGCCTGATATTATTGGTGGTGTTGTCCAAGGAACCATCACTCCACCAAACGGTGGTACTAATCCTGTTGCAATTGAAAAATAAGTAAGAATTCCTGTTATAACTGGTGTAAATATATATGGTATTGCCATAAATGGATTCATTACAACAGGTACACCAAAAGCAACGGGTTCATTTATATTAAACACTCCTGGAATTATAGATAATTTTCCAAGTTCCTTAAATTGTGCTGATTTTGCTAAAAATAGCATACACATTACAAATCCCATAGTAATTCCTGTTCCTGTCATATTTGCAAAATTATCTAGAAATTGTTGTGTTACTATATGTGCTCCGTTTTGGATTGTAAGAGCTCTTCCACTATCTATTATAGCTTGATTATCCATTGTATTTGACAATAATACCGGTCCAACTATTCCACCGGTAATCATAGCTCCATGTACTCCAAACCACCATAAAAAAGGCATTACAAACGTGATAACAATAACTCCTCCAAATGAATCAGTTAAACCTTGTAAAGGTATTTGAATTATTTTATATATCCACTCAA
Source organism: Clostridium puniceum (assembly GCF_002006345.1). Classification (GTDB taxonomy): domain Bacteria; phylum Bacillota; class Clostridia; order Clostridiales; family Clostridiaceae; genus Clostridium; species Clostridium puniceum. The sequence goes on along the minus strand of NZ_LZZM01000192.1, from coordinate 15,658 downwards.
TAAGAGTTGTATTAAATCCGTATCTAAATATTATATAAACTACGGTTGCACCTGTTATAATAACAGCTCCTGGTATTAAAGCTGCAAAAGAGTTAGCAACACCTTCTGGCACACCAGCCGGCATTTTAATTTTAATATTTTTTTCTAAAAACCATGAATAAACTGCACCTACTACCAATCCAATTATAATAGCCGTGATCATACCTTTTCCACCAGTCCAAGCTTTAGAAATAACATCTCCTACTTTTTCTCCTCCTGGAGTTATAACATAACCATTTGTGGTTATTAGAAATACAACGAATGATATTACTCCTGCTGATAAAGGTTCATGTTCTTCATTCTTTGCATAAGTGTACGCTATTCCAACGGTTGCCATCAAAGCAAGAATTCCAAAAGTAGATCCAAAAACTTGCAATAATGGTTCTGCCCAGCCTTCTCCAAATGAACTGGCAAGCCATTTATTTAAAGCTGGTATTGGTAATGAAGAAAGTAATAAAAATATTGATCCTATTAAAGTTAATGGTAACGTAAACATCAGACCGTCTTTTAATGCAATTACACCTTTTAGTGTAACAAATTTCATAACTGCTGGTATTAATTTCTCATTTAAATAATTTCCTAATGCTGCCATAATAATTCCTCCTTAAACATAATTAATTTATAGATATTTTATGGTATAATAAATTATGGAAATAATAAATAAACATATTTGTTATTTTATCATTATTAAATTATAACGATTCCTACTTGGTTTTAATTTTTTGAAAGCGGATTATAACCTTTTAGGAATTTGTTTTTTATAGTAAACATTAAATTGACCTTTTACTTTCCAGATAACTTTAACGCAAAATCTAATACTTTTTTTCCATTCATTAATCCATAATCAACCATTGGGATTACATCAACTGGAATTCCTTTGGGATCACATATTTTCTTTGATTTAGCTAAGGTATATCCAACTTGTGGTCCAAGCAATGCAACATCTACATTATCTAGATGTTTATCCATTTGTCCTTCTGGAAATGCTTCAATATCTGCTTCGATTCCTTTTTCTTTAGCTACTTCCCTCATTTTACTAACCAAAAGGCTTGTCGACATTCCTGCTGCACAAAATAATCTAATTGTTATCATAATTTATTCCTCCTTAAATATTTATTCTATAAAAAACTTTTAATATATTGTTAATTTTTAAATTTTTATATTTTTCCTTATTATTTAACTAAAGTGTTCACAACTTTTCTTAATTCAATTATTTGTTCAATTAAATTCTTTTCTGATATGGCTGTCATTAAATGATCCTGTGCATGTACAAATAAAACTGACATATCAATTTTTTCACCATTCGCTTCTTTATGAAGAAATATTGTTTGTCCATCATGAGCTTTTGCCAATGCATCATTTGCTATCTGCATTTCTTTATCAGCTTCTTCATAATTCCCTTCATTTGCATTGTTAAGAGCCGTATAAACGTGATTTTTACAGTCTCCAGCGTTAATTATTATATTCATTATTGCCATTTCTAATTCTTCCATTTTGATTGCCTCCATTTCATGTCTTTCAAGGTATTTTTTCTTTATACCATTTTATAAAGCCCCTCCCATTCGAAATACTCTTCTATTTTTTTATTAAACGTCATCTTAAAACACATATATAATATTTAAATTAATCCTAAGTTCATTAGAGATAACGTTTACTAAGATGCTTTAATGATTTTTACTATTATTTTTTAGTAATAGCTGTCATAAAATGGTCTTATGCTTGTACAAATAATGCATAAATTTCTGTTTTTCTCCTAAAACCTCCTTCTAAATAAGTGATACTTGAACTCCATGTTTTTTCCCAATCGCTGAGCTTGATTTTTGTAGAAGTTCATGATCACTAGTAAAATCACTTCCATTAGCCTTACTTAAATCTTCATGTTCATCCCTCCTTTCTCTACAAGATTGAATTATTATATTCATTACAATTTGTTCACTATTAATATTTAGTCCTCTATTTTTCTTGAAAATCATGCCTATTTTTTATGATAGCAAATAGTACTTAATTCTTCTTTAAAACTTAACTTCTCGTAGTGAATATCCTCTAGTATCATATCTATTCCTTGATCTTGTATATTCAATAGGTTCTCCATCCAAAGTAAAATTCGTTTCTTCTAATTCAAAAATAGGATGATTTTTAGAACAGTTTAAATATTTAATATCGTAGTTATCAGGAATATCTGCACGAAAATACTTAAATGAACCAGAAACCTGGATGTTTAATACATTTCTCATATATTCAAAAATAGATTTTTTGCATTGTTCTTCAGTTAGTCCAGGAACAAGATGAACTGGAATATATGTATGCTCTAGTATGTATGGTTCTGAATCTAATACTCTCAGCCTCACTATTTTATAAACGGGTGATTTATCCTTTAATTTGAGTTTATCTTGAATAATTGCATCCGACAATTCCACATTAAATTCAATAATTTCATTTACTAAATTCCTATTAGCTTTTTTCATCTGAGCTGCAAGTCCCTTGTAGTGCTTGTTTGTGTTTTCATTGGTAAACCAGAAATTTCTATTCATAATTTTAGTTCCTGCACCACGTTTCGAATAAACCAAGCCTTCCATATTTAAAACTGTAATAGCCTTATTTAAAGTAGTTCGTGATACCTTAAATTCATTCATTAATGTTTCTTGATTAGGAAGATACTCATCTGATTTATATGTTTCATCAATAATTCTCTTTCTAATCTTATCAGCAATAATTTCGTATTTTGCAGTCATAATATCAAACCTCACATCCATAATAATAATAATTAAAAAATAGCAAATTACTATCAAGCCATAATTCAATTATTATTTTAGGCTTTCCTTAAGAATTTATCAATAATTCTCTAAATAATACGCTTGTTCATCTGTAATTTACAATAAATGGTTTATCAATACCAAATATAATAAATAGACACATCAATGAAATGAAAATTAATAATTCTGCAATTATGTATAGTCTATAAGTGCAGGCATTAGTAATATTATCAGTAATTTGTTCTGGAAAACTTATGCTGGAACTTTAAAAAATATTACTAACTAAAAGACTCCCCTGTAGTTACAATATATTTTATTTCTCTTCCTATATATTTTCTCCATTACTTTTTATAACATCTTTCAACCAATAAAAGCTCTTTTTAGGGATTCTACGTAAGTCCTTTAAATCATGATTTGATCTGTTAACAAACACAGTTCCATATCTTTTTTCAACATCTCCGCTTGAACTAGGAATATCTATTAATCCCCATCCTAAATATCCAAGTACATCAGAACCATCAATTTCAATAGCATCTTTTAAAGCCTTAATATGATCTTTATGATATTCAATTCTATAATCGTCTTCAATAAATTCGTTATCATCACTTATATCTTCTCTAACTCCTATTCCGTTTTCTATTGGAAATATAGGAATTCTATATCTATTATATAATTCAGTAATTACTCCTCTAAATGCTAATGAATCTATTTCCCATTCCCACTCAGTAGATTTTAAATATGGATTTTTCACATGTGCATATTTCAAGTAATCATTTATCCACATATTTTTTGTTATTTTCTCATGTGATACAGTCATAGATTGATAATAACTAAAAGCTATAAAATCGCTTTTAACTTTAGAAATAATTTTCTGTTCTTCATCAAAATCATCTATGTTTACTTTTAAATTTTTCATATATTGTTTTACTATTGGTAAATATTTCCCATTTACCAATAAATTCACTATATTTTGATTATAGAAATTATCAATTTGCTCTGCTAATAAGATATCTTTTGGATGAGATGTTGCTGGATATACTTTTTGGTATGCAATCATTCCTCCTATTTTACATTTAGTATTTTCATGAATATAATTTGCTACCAGTGCATGTGCAATTATCATATTGTGTCCTATTTGATAAATTTTATTTATATCATAATTTTTATCTAAGCATCCTGCCATCCCAAAAGAATGTTCATCATCCATAAATGAGAAATTTTGTTCGTTAAAGGTTATCCATAAATTAACGTTATCTGCGTATTCATCTATCATTCTCTTTGAAAAATTATAAAAAGCTTTAACAACTTCTTTACTTAAAAAACCATTATATTTTTTTGATAAATTAAGTGGCATGTCAAAATGATATAAACATATCATTGGTTTTATATCCCTTTTTAATAGTTCATCAATAAATTCATGATAAAATTTGATTCCTTCTTCATTAAAGTCTCCATCACCTAATGGATTAACTCTACTCCAAGATATTTGAAAGCGATAACAATTCATGCCTTGTTCTGCCATTAAATCAAAATCTTCTTTATATCTATGATAAGAATCAATACCTTGTTTCCAATCTGAAGTAGTAGTTGTTTCTTCTATAACATCATAAACTGATAAGCCTTTACCGCCCTCATTCCATGCACCTTCTGTTTGCATGCTGGAAACAGAATTGCCCCATAAAAAATCTTTTTCCATAAATAATTTACTCCTTTCCTTTTTTATTATAATAACACGGTTTTATTTAAAAGTAAACCGGTTTTTTATTTTCTTTTTTCTAAACATTATTAATTATATTTCTTCGAAATAGATTTTGAGTTTTAATATGAAAGACTGATAATCATCATAGACATGGTGGAATTTTTCATATTAATCCAATTCTAATAGAGCGGTCTTTTGTAATCGTCAATTATTTGACGATTAGAATTATTCTAAACTTATAGTGAATAGAAAGACCCTCGACATTACCGTCGAGGGTTTCATGGTGGAGGCGAAGCAGAACCTTCGAAATCCACTAATAAAATTCATCTCTATTTATTACTAAAAGTAATAATCCATCTTTTCACATATTAAGTATCATATTCTCCTGATGCAACTACTAATCCAAGATATATAATATCTTCCTCCCTACAGACTAGTTCAATTCAGTTTATATCTAGAAACACCATCATTGCTAAAATTTCTATTCTCTTGTTTTCATCTAAGAAAGGATGGTTATTAATAATGCTAACCCCTAACATTGGCCTTTAGACTGTATTGATGTATATAATTCTTCGCCTTATATACAGCTTCAAACAGTATTAATTTATGCTAACGTAAGTTGCTCTAATTTATTTTTTGTATAATCATCTATGGGCATTTGAATGGTTATATTTGCCCCCTCTATTTCTGTAGACTTAAATGAAATATAGCTTAAGTATAAGTCTCCTACTAAAGGATGATGTAAAAGTTTTTGCCCCTCTGGTGTTCCCATAATACCTTGATTACTCCACCATTTGTTAAATAGAGAATTTTTTTCATTCAATTCATTTATAATCTCATTTATTGTATTATCAGTCTCATAATAGCTGTAATTTGCTCTCAATTGTTCAACACGCAATTTAGAATGTCCCTCCCAATTATCTAATAGTTCCTTTAGATAATTATCATTAAAAGCTCTCCAAACAGAATTTCTTTCTTTTTCATTCATTTCTTCATAATTACCATAAACTTTTAGAGCTATTTCATTCCATCCAATTATTGTTAATTTGCTATCAGTAACATAAGCTATACTAGGATTTTGATTATCTAAGAATTTTTGTAATGTATTCGAAATATTAGCAGTAGTAACGTCTTCCATAGGTAATTTTTTATCTGACAAATTAAATAAATATCGTTTTTCTTCATTATTTAATTGTAGGACTCTACTCAAAGAGAGTAACACATCTATTGATGGATTAACATTTTGTCCTTGTTCAATGCGCACATACCAGTCAATACTTACTCCTGCTAAATCAGCAACTTCTTCTCTCTTTAGCCCTTTCACTCTTCTTTTTTTATCAAATTTGAGTCCAAATTGTTCTGGCCTTAATGTGGACCTTTTCTTTTTTAAAAATAACCCAAGTTCCTTATTTTTAGATATCATTACCATCTCTCCTATTTATATTTAATTATTAATGATAATACATGTAATTTACAAAGTCCTTTTATGAATCACTTCACATCTACTAAATATAGTATTATTAATCATATGATAACTTAGCTTCTATTTAAAATAATACTTTCATTATACACTATTTTCATAACATATAGAGAGGAAGATGTGAAAATGAATAGACATTTAGAAAACAAAAATTTTTCAAACAAATTATTATTAATCTTATCCATTATTTGTGCAATTATAGTAGCTAATTTGTACTACGACCAAGTTTTATTAACCAGTATTTCCAATGATTTTTTTGTATCTGCTTCATCATCTGGTAAGCTTGTAACAGCTATACAGATAGGCTATACAATGGGATTATTGTTTATTGTTCCACTCGGAGATAGGTATAGTAGAAAACTGTTAATCATTTTAAGTATTATTGGTTCAGCTGTATTATTATATTTAATGACTTTAGTCTCTACCTTTAATTTAATAGTAATTGTAGGATTTTTTATGGGACTTTCCAGTGTTTCGGCACAGCTTATAATTCCATTTGTTTCGTCAAATATCTCATCAGAAAAGCGAGGTGTAATAGTTAGTCACTTATTAACCGGAGTATTTCTTGGAGTTTTATTAGGCAGAGTATTAGGCGGCGTTGTTGGTCAATTACTTGGATGGAGAGGAGTTCATGAATTTGCAGCAATAGTTTTATTAATTTTTGCAGTATACTTATATTATTCTCTTCCTAATGATAATGTAAAAAAAGAAAGTTCATATAAAAATATCATATTATCCTTACCTCCATTATTAAAAAGAGAGAAGGTATTAAGAGAAACAATAGTTTTTGGTGCTGCTGCATTTTGTGCATTCAATATTTTTTGGGTTTCATTGTCCTTTATTTTAGAAGGTTCTCCTTATAATTATGGAAGTGCCATAGTCGGACTCTTTGGTTTCTTAGGTATAGCAGGCGCATTGGCAGCTGGATTTTCAGGAAAACTTACAAACAGCAAAAGTGTAAGCTTATGGAACCTTTTTGCTTTAGCTATAATGTTTGTCTCGTTTTTGATCTTAGGTATAGGCTGGTCTAAACTTATAGTTATAATTTTTATAACCTTTACTTTAGATGTTGGTTCGAGAATGAATATGTCCCTAAATCAAGGAAGGATTTATAAGCTTAGTCTCCAAAATCATAGTAGATTAAATTCTCTTTACATGGTTGGATATTACTTAGGTGGATCTCTTGGTTCATGGATAAGTACCTCTGTATATCATTCATTTGGTGTTATTGGAATTACAATTGCAAGCTGCACTGTACTTTTACTAGCGTATATTTATTATTTAATTACTAATAATCTTTTAAACCGAATAACCCGTACTAAATCTTCAAGTGTATTTACCTCTAAAAATCAACCAACACATCAATAATTTGTGAAATGATCTAAGACATAATCAAAAAAATAACAAACCCATCTACCTAAAAGAATTATTTAATGGTAATGAAGATATGATTAATTATCCTATGATAATTTAACATCTATTTTTAAAAATTCTTTAATTGTATACTAATTTAAAAGGAATTTACTTTCATTAAAAGTATATTATTAGGCTTATAATATAAATCATAAGTCTTTCATAACTGTATATAACTATAAATAGACATTATTATTTGTTGGAATATGTTTAAAGTAAAGGAGAAGATAAAAATGAATTTGATAACTGTAAATCAAGAGAAATGTATTAAATGTGGTTTATGCGTAAATGAGTGCCCAGAACGTGTATTAGAACTTAGTGAAAATGGGCCTAAAGAAATTTGCGGTGAAGAGTGTATTTCCTGCGGCCATTGTGTAGCTATCTGTCCAAGAGCAGCAATTGATAATATAAAAACACCATTATCCAATCAAATCAGCTCAAAGAAATTTTCAAAACTAAGTCCTGAGGAGGCAGAAAACTTTCTGCGTTCAAGGCGTTCCATTCGATCATATAAAGAAACTCCTGTCCCAAGAGAAAAAATAATAGACCTTGTGAATATTTCGCATTTTGCTCCTAGTGGACATAATCTGCAAGGTGTATCGTATGTTATCATAGATGATAGGGAAATTCTTGATAAAGCTGTTAAACTTGTTATTGAAGAATTTGAAAAGGATAATGTATCAAGTAACTTTACAAAGCCATATCGTGAAAAAGGAATTGATACAATTTTGCGAGGAGCATCCACCCTTATACTAGCAACTGCTGATTTGAACTTTCCACGAGGAAGAGAAAATTCTATTTTTTCATTAGCATATTTGGAGTTGTATGCACCAACACTAGGATTAGGCTCATGTTGGGCTGGAATGTTTGAAAGAATTGCTATGAAGGATAATTCCCCACTAATTAAATTATTTAATATCACTAACAATAAGAAAATCACTGGTGCTGTTATGGTGGGATATCCTAAATATACTTATTCAAGGTTAGTTGACAGAAATCCATTAGAGTTTACTTTTATAACTCAGTAATATCCACTCTATAAAAATTAAAACAAATATTCTAATAAAATTTATTATTGGTGGAGCTACCCGTAGCAATAAAAAAACCACGATCACCTGTAAGCAGCTATTCAAGCCACATAAAAATGGTCGTGGGTTTCATGGCGGAGGCAAAGCACGACCTTCGAAATCCACCAATAAATTTCATCTCATTTTAGCCCGCAATATATTACATATTAACAACTTTACCTATAAAATCAACCTCATTATTTATCAATGTATATGGGGAATATTCTTTATAACTTTCTAAGTCATTTAATGTTACTATTGGGATACCACGTTCTAATATTGTTAATGTTAAATACTTAGATAATGATGCTAATCTTTGTCCTTATCCAGCTTCTAATAGATAATATTTAATGGCGTTGATTTCTTAATTGGTTCAAAAGCCCTTTTGGGTTTATTAAAATACATACTATTTCTCTGATATTTATTTATATTCTCTAAAGGTTCTTAAAACTAATCTCTCTTTTCATTTAGTTTTTATAATTTCTTATAATCCGAAAATTAAACAGCTTCAGTTCTTGAAAGCTGCCATCCAACTGCTTCTTGTCTTGCACTGATAAAGTCTGCATATAACCCTTTCTGATTAATAAGTTCATCATGTGTTCCTCTTTGTATAATATGGCTATTCTTTAATACAAGTATCTGATCAGCATTACGTACAGTCTTTAGACGATGCGCAATCATAATAATAGTCTTATTATAAGTAAGTGCTTCGATTGCATTTTGTAATTCTTCTTCATTTTCTGGATCAACACTCGATGTAGCCTCATCAAGAATTATAACAGGAGCATCTTTTAGTATAGCACGTGCAATAGAAATTCTCTGTTTTTCGCCACCAGATAAAGTTCCTCCGCCTTCACCTATAACAGTATTATATCCATTAGGAAGTTTCATAATGAAATTATGGCTGCATGCCTTTTTAGCAGCTTCAATCACCTCTTCATGAGTAGCATCTGGTTTTCCAAACTTAATATTATTTTCAATAGAATCCGCAAATAAATAAACATTTTGGAATACTATACTTATATTTTTCATTAAACTATCCAGTTTAAAATCGCGTATATCATGTCCTCCCACAGTAATCTTTCCGCCTTGAATATCCCAGAATCTAGCAAGCAGATTACACATTGTACTTTTTCCACTTCCAGATGGTCCTATTATAGCAGTGGTAGTCTTTGCTGGAATTGAAATATTTACTTTATCTAATATCTTACGATCTGCATAAGAAAAATCTACATTATCAAATACAATATCAGCAGATTCTATCTTAATATCTTTTCCATCAGTGTCCATAACAGGAGTATCATCAATAGTATTAGATGTATCCATTGATGCGCCAAGCATCTGCAGTAAAGATGCCATATTACCTGCATTCTCTAAATCGCTGAATATCATAAAAGAGGCAATTATAAAGATTAAACTATATCCCAGAGAAAGAGTTCCATTTACATAAAGATAAATAGAATATACTAATAGCGCAGTGCTGAATATACGAAGTACAAATTCTTTGAGTGCATCATATGGTACACTTGAATATGTTAACTTAATGTTATTGCTGCAGCTCTTCTTAATCACACTAAGTATTGACTGTGAACTTTCCTTCTCCATGCCAAATGCTTTAACAACATTCATACCTTGTATATATTCTAATACTGATTCTACCAGCTCTTCCTGACCATTTTGACGTTTAGCACTTAACTTTGATGATTTGTTTTGTGAAAGCTCAGTAACTAACAAATAACATAAGATACCTATAATAGCAAGAATACCAATGTTAAAATTAAAATAGAAAATTGCTAATGTTAATGCTATAGAACTTAAAAATCCTCCCACTACTGATACCAGAACTCTAGCTGCTGTATTTTCAACATCTCCTAAAGTTGTTGTAACAATAGCAGTAATGTTTCCTATACTGTTTCTATTGAAGTATCCCATTGGAATATAACGTAATCTATCGCCAATATGAATACGCTTATCTGCCACCATACAATATCCAGTCTCAGTCTGATCCATTGTAGAAAAGTAAGTTGTAACTATTCTTCCAATTACAGATACCAGCATTATTGCAAATGACATCCATATTATTCTGCTATCTTTATTATCTTCTAAAAGTGCATCAAAAACTAAATATAATGCTGCAAACTGTAATGATGCAAATATTCCACATAAAAAGGAAAAGAACAATGATTTTTTTAGAAGTCTTTTCTTTTCACCTGCAAATTGAAATATTTTCTTTAATGTTCCGTACATATCTATTCCCCCTATTCTTGATCTTTTACGCCAATATGTTTTTCCCACATATTCTTATAAAGCTTGCAGTTAGCAAGAAGTTCTTTATGTGTTCCTTCTGCTTCAATAGTTCCTTGATTTATAACAACAATCTTATCTGCGCCTGTAATAGTAGAAAGACGATGAGCTATTACTATTAATGTTTTACCTGCCGTAAGAGCTGAAATTGCTTTTTGAACTAACACTTCATTTTCTGCATCAATATAAGCAGTTGCTTCATCCAAAATAACAATAGGTGCATTTTTTAACATTGCACGAGCTATTGCAATTCTTTGACGCTCACCACCTGATAAATGAGAACCACCACTTCCAACAACTGTATCATATCCATTATCCAAATTTCTTATAAATGAATCGCAGCCACTATTTTTAGCAACCTTTTCTACTTCTGCATCAGTTGCTGCTGGATTTCCCATTTTTATATTTTCACGAATACTTCTATTAAATAAATAGTTATCTTGTGAAACATACGAAATCTTATCTGATAACTGAGAAAGTGGAATATCTTTTAGTTTATGTCCACCTAAGCTTATATTTCCTGAAGTAACATCCCAGTACCCAGCAATTAATTTTGCAATGGTTGATTTGCCTGAACCAGATGGACCTACAAAAGCAGTCATAGTTCCTGGTTTAATCTCAAGATTAATTTCATGAAGAATTTCTTTATCTTCTTCATATGAAAATGAAACATCCTGTAACTTAATATAGTCATTCTTAAATTTCACATATTCTTTTTTATGATTTAATTCTTTTGAATTTAAAAGATTATTTATTTCTTCAACATTAGTTTGTAATATTGCAAGATCATCTGTGAAAGTAAAAGCTGACATAATAGGGCTTATTAAACCTAATGAGAAAATTATAATTGCAATAAATGTAGTCATTTCTAAACTTCCAGACATCCAAAATGAAAATCCAAAAGGTAAAATACATATAAGAACAGATGGTAAAATTCCGTTGTATGCACTCATAGTCTTTTGATTATCACGCATCCAATCCACATAATAGTTACCATTATACTTTACTGCATTAGAATATTTTTTATATGATCCAGCTGATTGACTGAAGGCTTTAACTACTTCTATTCCTCCGATGTATTCAACTACAGCATCAGTCATATTCTTACCAGCCTGTACAGCTCCTCCCCATTTTACTTGATAACTCCTCATACCTAATGACATTACTACAAGTCCAATTATAAGCGTAACAATAGATAAAAGTGCCATACGCCAGTCTAATATAAACAGATATACAATAATGGATATAGGTACTAGTATATTAGCTGTCATCTGTGGAATCAGATGGGCAAATGTTGGTTCCATTCCTTCTACCCTATCTACAATTGTGTTTTTATATTGTCCTGATGGAGTATTTATAATTGTTCCCATAGGAACCTTTGCTAATTTTCGTATACTATTTTCTCTTAAATCTCTTAATGTATAATATGTTGCAGTATGAGAAATAGCTGTTGAAATATTATCAAAAGCAACCTTTCCTACATAACCCAAAAACACCACTACACAGACTATCAAATAAGAATATAGTCTTTTTTCCTTATTTATTATTTTAGTAGCAATATTAACAGCGCAAAAATAAGGAATCATATGACATATAACTCCTAGAATCGCTAAAATAATACTAGCAATAAATTTCCCATGATAAGGCTTTGCCCATCCCCATAAAATTTTTATTGCCGAATCTTTCTTCTGCTCATTCATATTAAAGATTCCCCCTTTATAAAATATTTTTTAATTTTTAATAATCCAGCTTTATCGATCGGATATTGTTCAACAATCCTTCCATTTTCCAAATGTATAACATCTGTACAACAATCTGCAATTAATTCTAAATCATGTGTAATTACATATACTGTTTCACCTTTTTCTTGAAGTTCTTTTAATATAGAAGCTACTTCTTTCATATGTCTAAAATCCAATCCACTAGTAGGTTCATCGAAAACTAAAATTGGTCTCTTAGATGCTGCTGCAGACGCAATCGCAACTCTTTGTTTTTGTCCTCCTGAAAGCGACATAGGATGCCTATCTCTATATAAAATAAGATCTAGTTGTTCTAAAATCTCTTTTTCTAAATTTTTATCCTCATGCTCCATGCTTATCTTTATCTCATCTGAAATGCTTTCAGTAAATAATTGATGATTTACTTCCTGCATAACCATATAACATGTATTTAGCCTATCTTTAGTTTTCATCAATTGTCCATTATATATAATCTTTCCACAATTTTTTTCCAGACCGCAAAAGCATCTTGCAAAGGTAGATTTACCTGCTCCGTTATTGCCAATAATGGCTGTAACTCTTTCAGCCGGTATATCACATTCTTTAATGTGTAATGTTTCTGGCTGATTTTTATGAGAAAAGCAGAAATCTCTTAATTGCAACATCTTTGTTGGTGGAGATATTTTTCTTTCAAGCTTAATTTCATCCAAAGAATAAATTCTTAATCCCATAGCCATTCGTTCTTCTCTTTGTAAATTTTCAAAATCTTTGTTGCTATATTCATGTTCAATTCTTCCATCACGTACATATATAAAACGATCTGCCAGACCTCTTAGATAAAATAATCTATGTTCTGATATAACGATTGTTTTTCCCTGTTTCTTCCACAAAGAAAGAATCTTACGCAATTCCATAATTGATGACAGATCTAAATTAGATGATGGCTCATCCATAACAAAGATTTCTGGTTCCATAGCATATACAGATGCACATGCTATCTTCTGCTTTTCTCCACCTGAAAGCTGAAAAATATTCCTATCTAATAATTTTTTCATATTAAAATTATTCACTGTTCTTTCAATTCGTCTTTCGATTTCCTGTTTTGGCATAGCAAAATTTTCACATCCAAATGCAATTTCACTTGTCGTATCTACATTAAAAAACTGTGATCTGGGATTTTGAAACACGCTTCCAACCAGTTTTGCTGTGTCATATAAAGGCTGCTGCGCAATTGACTGTCCGTTAATAGATACTTTACCGCTAATTTTTCCTTCGTAAAAATGTGGAATAAGTCCATTTATAAGTCTTGTAATTGTAGTTTTGCCACATCCACTTTCGCCACATAAAACAATAAATTCTCCCTTTGGAATATTAAGGCTGATGTTATTAACTCCACATCTATTTTCTCCTGCATACGTAAAAGAAACATCTTCTAAATTTATCAAACCTATTACCTCCTAAGAATTTATCTAATTCTGCATAAAAAATATAAAAAAACAGCTTATACAAATTGTCATCATAACAATGTCCTGTATATGAAATCCTATTTTACATACATTAGTTCTTTTTACTGGAGCTCCCAAGCCCCTGGTTATTGCAGCTGATGATAATTCATCGCCTATCTTAATCACTGAAAATATAAGTGGAATTAACCTATACTCTATAATTAATAATGGATTTTTACCTCCAAATCGTATTCCTCTCATCCTCATTGCATCATTAATAGCCTGATATTCCTGTTTTATAGTAGGAAAAAATCGAAATATAACTGATAACGGAATAACAATTTCCTTTGGTATATGAATTTTCTCCATAGATGCAATGAATTCACTTACTGATGTTGATTTTAATAAAAATGCACCCATCATAATACCTGGTGCAAATCTTGTCATTATAGAACATACAGCAAGTAATATAAAAGAGATAATTCCTCCTATTGAAGAAAGTGCTATACGTTCAACCATAAAACACACTCCATATAAGATAAGATATTTACCTGCTGTTTTAAATTGCTTTTCAGTAAGTAGAAGTAAAAATGGTATCGCACTTAAAACAGGTTTTATTATATTCATAACTCCTTTATTACCAGTGCTAAGTAATAAAGTAGTTATTGTTATCATAATTAACAGCTTAGTTCTAGGATCAAGTATTATTCCTGATTTTATTCTTTCTGTGCTATAAACTGAAGATTCCATTTATATAATACCTGCTTTTTCGAAGTGCTTTCTAAGAATTCTCTTTCCGATCGATCCTCCAAGTACTGCACATATGAAACATCCTAGTGTAACTAAAGCAATACTCCACATTGGCATAACCTGCATTACACGTATTGCATATTCTTCACCAAAGCTGCTGGCAAAATCAGCATATGCTGCATCAACCATAAAATACATTGGAATATATGTTCCAATCATCCATAAACTAAAAACTGAATATCCTAAAATATTTTTCTTAGCACTTCTATAATTTCCTGACTTCATAATCACATCACCTATAATACCAAAAACAATACCCATAGGCACTCCCCAAAACCCCATTCCTGTAAGCCCCATAAGTGATCCGCTTAAAATTCCCATCATTGTAACCATTCCGAATTTTTTAACTTTAGTTGAGAATATCATAAATGGTATTCCTGTAATAAGTGCCCAAAGTGCACCAAGAATAGGCAATAAGATTGGTACAAAACCTATTGGAATAGCTATAGCACAGCCGATTATAAAATAAAGAGCTGTAAATAAACCAATATTGATTAAATCTTTTGCTTGTAATTTATTTTCCATATAAATACCTCCATGTTTGATAATTAAAATCAATTGATCTTTACTATCACTAAATATATCACATTATGGATATATATTCTATAATCAATCATCTTTTTAGCTCCAAATAGCATCAGGTATTTTTATTGACTGCGGCTGAAGTGATAATTATAATAAAATCAACTGATAATAATTTTCATAAATCAGGAGACTAACTATATGAAGTCAATATAAGTTAATAAAAAAATCATATTTTTTAGTCAATAAAAAAGTGCATGACAAATAAAGCAACTATGTTTCTTGGAAATTTAAGGAATTACATTTGTGGAACAAATGAGGTATTGGTTTTTAAAAGATAAAAAATAACACGTATTAGTTTTTTGGCTACATGGCTCATAGCAATATAATAATGCTTGCCTTCACTTT
>NZ_LZZM01000191.1 GCF_002006345.1 Clostridium puniceum | reverse complement strand
ATGATATGAAAATAGTAAATTCTAAAAATGGTGAAGCTGTTACTCCAAAATATGTAGATAGAAGTGAATTAACTGACGGAATTATTAATTCATCTTTAGGAAAAGCATCTTGGAATGTAATTCGTTTGAAAAAATAAGTAAGAAACAAATAACAGTATTAAAAACAGACTAATATTTACGTTATATTGGTCTGTTTTTTTAGATATATTTATTTTTTATGCTTTCTTTTTACTTTCATTAAGTTTTTTTCTAAGTTTCTTAGTTTTTTTCTTCATAACCGAAAATCCAAAAGAACCAATAGGCCTTTTTGATAATGGAAAGTATTCACCGTGGCAGTAAGCCATCATATTTGCATTTTCAAAACATATTTTACCTTTTTCATCTAATAAGTCCTCGTTAACATGAGAGCCAAGAACTTCAGCTATAAACATATCATGAGTTCCAAGGGGAACTATGCTTGTAACTTTACATTCAATATTTACAGGACATTCCTCTATGTAAGGCGTAGAAATATTAAGACTTTCTTTTAAAGTAAAGCCCATTTCGGTGATTTTATCATTTTTTTTACCAGATCTAACACCACAATAGTCAACTTTTTTTACCATATCTGAACTAGGTAAATTTACTACAAACTGCATAGATTCTTTTATATACTCATAAGATAATCTTTCAGGTCTTATGGAAATATAAAGCATAGGTGGTTTGGTATTTATGGTACCGGTCCATCCAACTGTAAAAACATTAGTTTTACCTTCATTATTTTTCGAAGTGACTAAAACCACAGGTACTGGATTTAAAATAACACTTCCTTTAAAATCAATTTTATCCATTTGTGATTACTCCTTTAAATAAAGGCATCTTAAAAAATTTAGAAGGTATATCAGCCTACTTATTTCAAGATGCCTCAATAGATTCTATGAAATTAGATTATTATCTTCGTCTCTTACGTGAGTTACTATAACGACTCTTCTTTTTACGTCTTGAATTAGCCGCCATACTTCGAATTAATACAATTAAGGTAATAATAATAACTATAGCAACTAAAGTTGAAACATATATTAGTATGTTTTCTTTAATTATGTCACCAAATGAAATTTCTACAGCTCCAGTAACTTCTTCAGAATGATTTCTTGTGGCGTAAGTTAACTTTACATTCTTATTAAAAATTGAATCCCATGCATTAGAATCTGTTCCTTTAAAAGTAATTTGAGATTCAGAATCGTTAATTGTATTTTTGTAATAAGATACATCTTGAGTCAACTTAAGTGGAACTGCTATAGTTTTTGTAGGCCCAAAGACAACAAAAGGTTTATATTGTATATCAGCTGTTCCAACGCTTTCCCCGCTTGATTTATATTTTGACTTAACAGCAGCATAACTATAATCCATAATAGAATCCATATCATTAAATTTTGTCATATCCGCATTATCAATTTGTCTATCCTTAAGGATAATACCTATTAATTGTCTACCATCTCTTTCATATACAGCAGCTAAACATCCACCAGCTTGATTAGTTGTACCGGTTTTACCAGCAATGTTGCCATTTCTATTAAGTCCTAAATTTCTATTTTCCAAAATTATTTTAGAATTATTTAGGGTTATTGGAGCTTTTTGAAGTTCCATAGTTTCTCTTTCCCAATCATTTGCAAAAGCTGCCTTTGTAATTAATGAAAGATCGTATGCTGTAGTATAATGATTTTCATCATGCAATCCATTAGCAGTTATAAAATTACTATTGTTAGCGCCAAGTTCTTTTGCTTTTTTATTCATTAATTCAGCAAAAGATTTAGAATCACCAGCAACATTATCTGCAATTACGTATGCAGTATCATTACCTGAAAATAATAGCAACCCCTTCATTATATCGTCAGCTAATACTTTATCTCCAACCTTCATGGTGTTGTGCATATAATTGATATTTAAAGAGTATTCTGGTTGTATTTTTGCAGATTGAGTAAATTCAAGCATATCAGTTCGCGATTTACTTTCAGCTAATATTAAACCAGTTAAAAGTTTAGTTGTACTAGCTGGATATCTTTTGCTATCTGCATCTTTACAATAGATTACTTCTCCAGTTTTTAAATCCATAGTCATAGCAGCTTCAGCAGTTATTTCTGGTAAACCTTCAGCATTAGTTGCACTTTTTGTAGCAGAATTTGCTGCATAGCTTGCTGGATTTAATGGATTAAATAAAGATAGAGAAAGTGTTAATACTAGTGCTTTTAAAATTATATTTTTTTTCAAGTGAAATCTCTCCAATTCTATTATTTCATTATATATTAAATTATTTTAATCTTCCAATTATTGATTTTTTTGCGTTAAGCTCAAAATTATCATTTAAAGATTCTAATTGTACATCTTGACCATATTTTTTCTGAAGTGCTAAAGTTAAAAGTCTATCTGCAAATTCAGGATTCTTAGAAAGGAAAGAACCATGAAAATATGAGCCAAAGGTATTTTTGTAAATACAGCCTTCAAGGCCATCATCGCCATTATTGCCATATCCATGAATGCATTTTCCAAGTGGAGTATGATTATTTATATAAGTTCTTCCTGAGTGATTTTCAAAACCTACATAGGTTTCATTGAAGGTTTCGTTAAATATCTCAGTATTTCCAATAAATCTAGTATCTCCACCTTCAGTATAAAGGTCTAAAATACCAAGTCCATCTATTTTTTCACCATTTGGAGCTGTATAGTATTTACCTAATAATTGATATCCACCACATATGGAAAGAAGAACCTTCCCATCTTCAACATAGTTTGTTAAAGTTTCTCCTTTTATTTCTTTTAAATCTTTCGAAACTATAGATTGTTCATAGTCTTGACCACCGCCAAAGAAGATAATATCCACATTTTCTTTATCTATATCTTCTCCTAAGGAACAATTAATTATATTTACATCAATTCCTCTAAGAGCTGCTCTATGCTTTAAAATAAGTACATTTCCTACATCACCATATACATTTAATAAATCTGGATATAGGTGACAAATAGTTAATTCCATGATTAAAACCTCCTTACCATAATTTATTGATATATCCTTTTGAATGAAGATATTTTCTGTAATTAATCATTGCAGTATAAGTTGCAAGTATATAAACTTTTTTTGAAGCTGAGTTCCTAATCTTATTTGTCAGTTCTTCATAATCTTCTTGTAAGATAAATTTATTTACATCTAAGCCAGCAACTTTTAGTCTTACAGCCATATCGTACATTCTAATTCCAGATATAAAAATATCTTCAATATTTAATGTTGAGATTTTTTCGAAATCTACATCCCATATCCAAGAGACATCACGTCCATCAGCATAGTTATCATTTAGCATAAATGCTGCTGAGAATTCATTCTTATTAAGAGCTAATGTATCTAAAGCTTGGTTATATCCAGCAGGATTTTTAACTAATATAATTTGTATATCTTTATTATCGATAGTTATTTGCTCTTGCCTACCAAAGCTTGAACTCTGATTTTGAAGAGAGGTTTTAATTACTGAGTCTTCCACACCAAGTTCTTTTGAAATTGCAAAAGCACATAAACCATTATAGATATTATACGCTCCTGATTGACTTATGAAAACTTCCGTATCATTAATTAAAACAGAAGAATTTTCAGCTGTTAAATCAAAAATTGTATTTACAGCATAATTAAGCTGAGAACGCTTATAGCCACATTCAGGGCAATAAAAAGAACCTAAATGATTATAAGTAATTAAGTCATAAGAATATGGTGCTTTACAGAATTTGCAAAACTTTGCATCAGCATTTAAATCTAAAGATGCATTTTCTTTTATTGGAGTATTAAAACCATAATATACAACTGGATTTTTAACATCTAACCTTCCAAGTAAAGATTCATCACCATTTAGTACTAATTTAGATCCAGGAACTTTAGTTATACCCTCTAAGATTTTAACTAAAGTAGTATAAACTTCTCCATATCTATCTAATTGATCTCTAAATAAATTAGTTACAGTTATTATTTCTGGAGTTAAATATTCTGTAATGAATTTAACGTTAGCTTCGTCAACTTCAATTACTGCATATGGATTTTCTTTCTTTTTGAAAAAAGAATAATTTGAAATAAAGCAAGCTACAATTCCAGCATATAAATTAGCACCAGTATTATTAGTAATAACATTAAATTTATTTTCTTTTAATATATTATAAATCATACTAGTAGTTGTTGTTTTGCCATTTGTCCCAGTTACTAAAATTATTTTATATCCTTTACTTACTGTTTTTAAGATTGACTTATCAATTTTTAATGCTATCTTACCAGGAAAATTACTTCCACCCTTTACAATATGCTTTGCAAGAAATGCAGTAAATTTTGATGATAAGATACTTAAAATAGATTTAATATTTATTTTACTCACCGCCTAGTTTTATTTGTATATTATAAGAAGGATTAACATAATGAATGAATGTTAATCACAACGAAAAATATTAAACAATAAAAATAATCAAAATAAGTATAGCATAAAAAATGAAAACTACGAAAAAAAAATATGAAAAAAATAAATAACCTTACTTTCTTTTTTGAAAATTTGAATAAAATTGGGTCTCAGTTAAGGTTACATAATTGTTTTATTAGTGAATATGCCCTATAATTAAAGAAATAAAGAATTTTAAGAGGTGTTATTAAATATGTTTAGAGTAACAGTTAATATAAATGGTATGAATTACAACTTAAAAGGCGATAAAGATGAAAAATATTTGCAAGGGGTAGCAAATTTTGTTGATGGAAGAATTAAAGAAATAATTTCTAAAAAATCTGGGTTTAGTACAACAGCAGCAACTGTTTTAGCAGCTGTAAATATTGCTGATGAACTTTATGAATGTGATTTAAGCTTAGATAACGCTATTAATGAGAAGAATAATATTGCTCATAAAAATGATTTGTTAAAGAAAAAGATAGAGGAAATTAATTTAGAACTAGAAAATCTTCTTAAAGAAAAAGAATTTCTTAAAGAAGATTTTAATAAAAAGGAAATAGAATTAAATAAAAAATATGAGAATTCAGGAAGTGTTTTTAATTCATTAAAGGCTGAGATTAATAATTTTAAGTTGGAAAATGAAAAGCTAAAGAATGAAAACAAATTAATTGTAGATGAAGTTAAAAAAAATAAGAATATTAATCAAACTATAAATAAAGAAATTAATGAGGTTAGGGAGAAGAATAAATTCCTTTATAAAAAGGTAGATGAAGCTAAAAATAAGGAACATAGATTAAGTAATCAACTGCAACAATCTAATGAAAAGGTAAATGCTCTAACCAATGAAGTGACTAATATTAATAAAGAAAAAGAAAAGCTGACGTTACAATTAAATGAAATGAATACTAAGAATTTAGATTTAAATAAAGAAATTGAAAAGCTTATTGAAGTTAAAACAACCTTAAATAATGAAAGTTTATTATTAAAAGAAAAGAATGTATCTTTTGAAGAAGATTATTCAAATGTTTATGATGAATTAAATAGAGTAAAATTACAATTAGAAGCTGAAACTATTAAAAAGGAAAATATTAATAAGGATTATGAGTTATGTAAGAAAAGCTTAAATGATTTAAATGAGTCATATTCTAAGTGTAATAGTGAACTTAGTGAATATAAGAAAAAATTAGAAGAAGAAATAATTAAAAACGATGAAATAGAAGATAAATTAAATCTAGAAAAGGAAGAATTAAATAAAAAAATTGAAACACTGTTATTAAGTGAAAAAGATTTAAATATAAAAATTAAAGAACTAATTAAAAATGAAGAAGAGATAAGTAATAATTTAAATTCTGAGAAAGAAAATGTAAATGAATTGACTAAAAAATTAGATGCAAATAATATGGAAAAGGCTGAACTAAATAAGCAGTTAAATGATTTATTTGAAGAATCAGATAAAGAAATTACAGCCTGCAGAGAAAAAATAAGCAGTCTAAATAAAGAAAATCAAAATTACGTAAATCAAATTAGTTTATTAAGTGAAGAAAAAGAAAACTTAGAGGCTGAAATTAGCAAATTAATGACATTACAAGATGAGCTAAATATTGAAATTGACAATATGAGAGATGTTAATGATCAGTTATCAGCTGAAATAGAAAAATGTGAAATTAATAAGGCAGCTTTAGAAGAAGAATTTAATGAATTAAAAATAGCTCAAGATAATTTAAGTAGTGAAAATATAAATATGAGAGTTCATAATGAAGATTTGTTAACTGAAATAGAAAAATGTGCTTTAGAAAAAGCTGCTTTAGAGAAACAAATCAATAAATTAAATGGAGAAAAACATAATTTAAATAATGAAATTAATAATATGAAAGAAATCAATGATAAGTTATTAAAGGAAATAGAGGAATATGCTTTAGGGAAAGATATCCTAGAAGAAGAAATTAATAAGTTAAAGATAGAACAAGACAACTTAAATAATCATATTAGCAGTATGAGAGAAATTAATAATAAGTTATCAAAGGAAATAGAAGAATATGTTTTAGAAAAAGACATTTTAGAGGAAGAAGTTAATAAGTTAAAGGCAGAGCAAGATAACTTAAATAATGATATTAGTAATATGAGGGAAACTAATGATAAATTATTAAAGGAAATAGAAGAACATGAATTTGAAAAAGAAGTATTAGAAGAAGATATAAATAAATTAAAGAATGATCGGGAAATTTTAGACAATGAAATTAATAATATGAAAGCTAATAATTCTGAATTATTAAAAGAGATAGAAAAAGCAGATAGAGAAAAAGAAGTATTAGAAGAGGAAATTGCTATAACTAGAAGTAATAATGAAAGCTTGAAAGAAGACTTTGTGAAATCTAAAACTGAAAGGGAAGAGCAAATTAATCTAAAAATTGAGGAAATAGAAGGATTAAATAAAGCTTTAGAAACTTTAAAATATGATTTACGAAGAACAAAGGAAGAATTAGGAAGCAGAGAAAGAGCCGTAGCAAGGTTAGAAAAGGAATTGGAAGATAAAGAAGGCATTTTCTTAAATCTAAAAAGGCAAATTGAAGCTAAGGAAGGAAGTTTAAAATCTATAAATCAAGAATTTGAAAATACAAATAATGAGTTATTTGAATTAAGAGAAGAATTAAGTAAGAAAAATAATACATTAACAAGCTTAGAAAAAGATTTGGCAAATAGTATAGTGTCTATAAATGAATTAGAAGAAAAAATTTCGATGTTAACTAAAGAAAAAGAAGAAATATCTAGTGAAAATGATAAACTTAATCAAGAATCTAGAACTTTCCAACATAAGGTGTTTGAATTGCAAGCTAAAATAATAGATACAGAAATAGAAGTTGCAAAGATAAAAAAAGAACAAATTGGACCTATTGCTAAAAAAAGATAAACTATGGATAACTACAAATTTTGAAGAATGAAATATAATATTTTGATTCTCTCACTTAGGAGGAAAAATGAATAAAATTGAATTACTAGCGCCAGCAGGAAGCATGGAAAGCTTAATTGCAGCTATAAATAACGGGGCAGATGCAATATATCTTGGGGGAAATAAGTTTTCAGCAAGAGCTTATGCCTCAAATTTTGATAATGAAACTATGATGAAAGCAGTGGATTATGCACATAGTTATAATGTAAAAGTATATGTTACTATAAATACTAGTTTAAAACAAAGTGAATTAAAGGAAGCGCTAAAATATGTAGGATATCTTTATGAAATTGGTGTAGATGCTATAATAATTCAAGATGTTGGTTTAATAAGCTTGATTAGAGATGTGTATCCAAAGTTTGAACTTCATGCATCAACTCAAATGACAATACATAATGGAGAGGGTGCTCTATATTTTAGAGAAAAGGGACTTCAAAGAATTGTTTTATCTAGAGAGCTTTCATTAGAGGAAATTAAGTATATTTCTAAAGATTTAGGTATTGAAACAGAAATATTTGTACATGGTGCTTTATGTGTATGTTATTCAGGCCAATGTTTAATGAGTTCTATGATTGGTGGAAGAAGCGGAAATAGAGGACGCTGTGCACAACCTTGTAGAATGCAGTATACTATTAAAGGTGAAACTTTAGGGGAGAAAAAAGCTTATCTCTTAAGTCCTAAGGATACATGTCTAATTGATGATGTAGAGGCAATTATAAAAAGTGGAACTGCATCTTTAAAGGTTGAAGGTAGAATGAAAAAGCCTGAATATGTAGCTGGAGTTACAAGTAATTATAGAAGATCTATTGATAAATTTTTAAGAAATGGAAAGTTTGATTTAAATAAGGGGAGAAATGAATTAGCTCAATTATTTAATAGAGAAGGTTTTGCTAAAGCATATTTGTATAAAAATGTAGGGAAAGATATGATGAGTTATAATTATCCCAAAAATACAGGAGTGTTCATAGGTCAGGTAAACAATAGCGGCGAAGTTGTATTAGAAGAAAATGTAGCTTTAGGCGATGGAATAAGATTTTATGATGATGGATTTACTTTAAGCAAGATTTTAAAGAATAATAAAGAGATTAGAGAAGCTTTTAAAGGTGAAACCGTTAAATTATTTCCTACTGGTGGATATAAAAAAGGTTATAGATTATATAAAATGTCGGACAAAAAGTTATATGATGAGTTAAAAGATGAGGTTAAGTCTTATAAGAGAAAGCTTGATTTAATAGGGAAAGTTGAATTTAAGGTAAATTCTCCGCTTGTTATTAAAACTAAATTTAATGGAAAAGAATATAAGGTTTTTGGTGAAACCGTTGAAGCAGCAACGAATACACCCTTAACAAGAGAAAGAGTAGAAGAAGCTTTAAAGAAATCAGGAGAAATTCCTTATAAATTCAGTCAAATTCTTTTTAATATATTTAATGAGGGATTTATTAGAATAGCATCTATAAATAATTTAAGAAGAGAATTATTTGAAAAGATTTTAAAAGATGAAGTTAGTTCATATAGAAGAGTGCGAAATGAAGAAAATCTGAAAATAAAGAAGATAAAATCAAATGAGGAGTTAGGATACATTTATAGCTGCATTACCAAAGATCAATTAAAAGCATTAGTTGAAGATGAAAAAACTCTTAATATAGCCCTAGATATATCCTTTAGCAGACAAAAGAATGCTTTGAATAAAGAAGATTTAAAGAAGCTATATGAGACTTCAAAGGATAAAAATATATACTTAAAATTACCTAATATTATTAAAGGTGAATATAATAATATTGTTAAACTTATAGATGAATTACTACCTTATATTAAAGGAATAATAACATCAAATGTTGGAATAATTAGAATTTATAAAGATAAACTATTTATAATAGGTGATTATAAATTAAATATTTTCAATAAAGAAGCAGCAGAGTTTTTTGCAGAAGATATAGATATTCCATGTTTAAGTTTAGAACTAAACAGGAAAGAAATAAAGGAAATGATGAAGGATATTAATTGTAAAGTTGGCGTTAATGTTTATGGTAATACTGAACTTATGGTTAGTGAATATTGTCCTATAGGAAGTACCTTTGGAGGGAAAACTTCAAAGAAGGAATGTAATGGTGCATGTATGAAAGATAACTTTAGGCTGATAGATAGAATGAATGAAAGCTTTAACGTTATAGCAGATAATAATTGCAGAAGTTATATATTAAATTCATTACCTACAAATTTAATTGAACAGGTTGATGAATTAAAGACTTTTAATATTACCAATTTTAGGGTAGACTTTAAAGATGAGAGCTATGAAGAAGTTAAGGATATTTTAAATCAAATATCTTGTGGTAAAAAAAATGAAAATAAAAAATATACTCAAGGTCATTATAGACGAGGAGTTGAATAACAGTTAAGAGTTAACTATGAATAGTGAGGCGGAAAATTTAAAGAGAAAGTTGGAAAAACGGAATATAAAATGATATATGGAGATTTTAGAATTGAAACATTAAAGTTAGATTTTTGAATTCTGGCTTTGGACTTATATTATTACATATATTTAGTTTTCTTCAGAATTTTCCAGGAAATAAACATCTAAAATTCTGTAAGGATTTTTCCAAACTCTGAACTCTTAACTCATGACTTTTAACTGATTTAAGGGGTGTGTAGTAAATGAATGAACGTTCTCTAAGAATATTAGAGTTTTATAAAATCAAAGATAAAATTAAAAAATATGCTCGAACGAATGTAGGAAAAGCAATGGTTGAAGCACTTGAACCTTATGATAATGTATATGAAATAAATAATAAACTGGAAGAAACAAATGAAGCTCTTGAAATACTAATTGGCAAGGGTAATCCTCCTCTTGAAGGTCTTTTTGATATTCAAGAAGGGATTGAAAGAGCTAAAAAAGGTGGTACTTTAACACCAGAACAATTACTTCGAGTTGGAGGAATGCTTAGAGTTTCTAGAACAATGAAGGAATTCTTTAAGAGAGAAGAAGCTGAAAAAGCATATCCAAGACTTGAAGATTTAGCATACATACTAATTCCAATAAAACCATTGGAAGATGCAATAGAAAAAGCTATAGTATCAGAAGAGGAGATTAGCGATAAAGCTAGTCAAACTTTATATAATATAAGAAGAAGTCTTAAGGAAAAGAATTCTTCTGTTAGGGAAAAAATAAGTTCTATAGTTAAAAGTAATTCTAAGTATTTACAAGATGATTTGTATACTATGAGAGGCGATAGATATGTAATTCCTGTAAAATCTGAATACAAGAGCCAAGTACCTGGCCTTGTACATGATCAAAGTTCAACAGGAGCTACATTTTTTATTGAACCTATGAGTTTGGTAAATTTAAATAATGAGATAAGAGAGTTAGTTTTAAAAGAAAAAGCTGAAATAGAAAGAATATTAGAAGAGCTTTCAGCAAAAGTTAAAGATAATGGAGAACAATGTTTAAGCAACTTTAAAGTACTTATTGAATTTGACTTTATATTTGCAAAAGGAAAATATGCATCTGCATTAAATGCTATAAAACCAATAGTTAGAGAAGATGGAGTATTTAGCATATTATCAGGAAGGCATCCTTTAATAGATGCAGATAAAATTGTGCCATCAGATGTTTATTTAGGTGAAGAGTTCCAAACTTTAATGATAACAGGACCGAATACTGGAGGTAAAACTGTTACTATTAAAACTGTTGGATTACTGCATATTATGGGATTAAGTGGACTTTTAATACCAGCTCGTGATAATTCATCTATAGCATTTTTTACAGAGATTTTTGCAGATATTGGTGATGAACAAAGTATTGAACAAAGTTTATCTACATTTTCATCTCATATGACTAATACAGTTAATATTATGAGACATGTAGATGATAAGTCATTAGTACTTTTTGATGAACTTGGAGCAGGGACTGATCCAGCAGAAGGAGCAGCACTTGCTGTGTCTATTTTAGAGACCTTAAGAAAGAGAGGGGCAAAGTTAATTGCAACAACTCACTATAGTGAACTTAAGGCATATGCATTAAAAACAGAAGGTGTTGAAAATGCATCTGTTGAATTTAATATAGAAACACTAAGCCCAACATATAGATTGTTGATTGGTGTACCAGGAAAATCTAATGCTTTTGAAATATCTAAGAGATTAGGTCTTGTAGAAGGTGTAATAAAAAGAGCTAAAGAATATATGTCAGAAGAAAATCTTCAATTTGAAAATTTAATTAGAGAGCTTCAAGAAAAAAGTATTATAGCAAAACAAGAGGCAAGAGAAGCTAAGAAACTTAAAGATGAAGCCGAGGAACTTAAGAAAAAGTTTGAAGAGAAACTTGAAAAGCTAGAAAAAACTAGAGAAAAAGCTTATATGGATGCTAGACGTGAAGCAAAAGATATAATATCAAATGCAAAAGATGAAGCTGATGATATATTAAAGGCTATGAGAGAACTTGAAAAGCTTGGTATATCAACTGGCGGAAGGCAAAGACTTGAAGATGAACGTAAAAAGCTTAAAGAAAACCTAGAAAAGCAAGAAAAAGAACTTCATAATATGAAAGAAAATGAAGGAGAAGCTATAAGTAAAGTAACTCTTGGAATGGAAGCATTTCTACCTTCATTAAATCAAAAAGTAATAGTTATTTCTATGCCAGATAGTAAAGGTGAAGTTCAAGTTGAAGCTGGAATAATGAAAATAAGTGTTAAACTAAAAGATTTAAGACAAACTCAAGCAAGTAAAGCAGAAAAGGTAAGAAAAAAGAGAGAAGTAAAACTTAATTTAAGTAGTATTGAATCAAGAGTAGATTTAAGAGGATTAGATGCAGAAGAAGCATGTTATAAAGCAGATAAATATTTAGATGATGCTTATAGAGCTAACCTAGGAGAAGTAACTGTAGTTCATGGTAAAGGTACAGGAGTACTTAGAAAAGCGATAAATGATATGCTTAAGAGACATCCTCATGTAAAGTCATATAGATTAGGCGCTTATGGCGAAGGTGGAGATGGAGTTACTATGGTAGAGCTAAAGGCTTAATACAGTTAGCAGTTAACAATCAAGTAGAAAATTACTTTGTAATTTGTATATTTATTTTTAAATTTTGTGGGAAAAATGAATGTCCAAATTTTATATTTGGAAGCATGAACTTTCCCTGTGGCTTTGCTCAATAATTGTTAACTGATAACTGTTAACTGAATAAACGAGGTGATGATATGTATATAATAAGTGCATGTTTATGTGGCGTTAATTGTAGATATGATGGAAAAAACAATACAAATGAACGTTGCTTAAAATTATTTAAAGAAGGAAAAGCTGTTTTAGTATGCCCTGAACAACTAGGGGGACTACAAACACCAAGAGATCCAGTTGAATTAAATAGCCCAGCAAGTCAAGTTATAGATGGCGATGGGAAAGCAATAAATAACAAAGACGAAGATATGACTAAACAATTTTTAGATGGAGCTTATGAAACGTTAAAAATTGCTAGAATGCTTGGATCTACTAAAGCTATATTAAAAGAAGGAAGTCCTTCTTGCGGAAGTAATTTTGTATATGATGGAACTTTTACTGGGAATAAAATTGAAGGAAAAGGGATAACAGCTTATCTTTTAGAAAAAGAAGGAATAACTGTATTTTCAGATGAAGATCTAGAAGTAAATAATAGTAAACTTGTATACCTTAATGAATTTGATAGGGAAAAAGCTAAGAAGAGAAGGCTCTTTGAATTAGAAGAAGAGATGGAAGAGGGAGAAGAATATTTTGATTTGACAGAAAACTTGTCAGAAATGTCAGATCTTCCACCTAAGGTTGAAGAAAATGTCAAGAAGCTTATGATTTCATTAGCGCATGATTTAATGGGTTTTGAGGAATTGGATGAAATTGCAGAAGCAACTGGATTAAGTATTGAAGAAGTAGAAGAAATATTAAAAGATGGTGAAGACTAAGGAGAGAATTTTAAGGTGAGTACAGAATTAAGCACAATAGAAAAAGAAATTAAAACAAAAGAGTTATTTTTAAATATATTTCAAGAAAAAGGGGTATCAATAGAAGAATTGAAGGAAGCTATCTGTCAGTCATATATTGATGAAGGATTTGATTGTAAAACTTTTGATGATATACCAATAGAAGAAATGCAAACTGCAATTTTAGACTGCTATGAAGCTGGTGGGCTAAGTTTTAAAAATATGGATGAGGTATTTGCTCACGATTTCGATGAAGAAGACTAAATTATATTTATATTACATAGGGCTGTAATAAAGGATGTTCTTTTGTGTTATTGCAAAAGAAAATCCTTTATTTCTAATGTTAAATAATATTAGAAATGGGAAAGCAGTTTTGAGAATAATAGCAAACCAAAATATATCTAATAATAAAGTGGAGAGTAAAAATGAACAAGAAAAATGTGGAGAAATTTCAGAATTCTGATTTTGATAGCTTCTTTGAATTAATGAGTGAAGCATTTCCAAGTATAGAAAGAAGAAGCTATGAAAATCAAAAGGAGCTTCTTTATGAAGATTTGTATAATATAATAATTAATAAGGATAAAGATAATAAAATAAATGGTTTTATAGCTAATTGGCAATTTAATGATTTTAACTTTATTGAACATTTTGCTGTAGATAGCAAAAAAAGAGGACATGGTTTAGGAACATCAATGTTAAAAGAGTACTTAAATAAATGTGATAAACCAATATTCTTGGAGGTTGAATTTCCTGAAAATGATATTTCTAAGCGTAGAATTGAATTTTATAAGCAGTTTGGGTTTTATTTAAATGACTTTGATTATGTGCAACCTCCTATGCAAAAACAGCATAGTTTTTTACCACTTAAGGTTATGAGTTATCCTAAACCTGTTAATGAGATTGAATTTATGAAATTTAAGAATACTGTGTATGATAGAGTTTATAAAATTAATAACTAACTTGAAAATTTGTTAGTGTTGTTATAAAATCCATAAAAGTTTAGGAAAAGAAAAAACATACATAAGATGTGAAATTCACTTATATGTATGGTTTATATTATGTTAAAAGAAATTTGTAAATAGAGTTTGCATTTAAATTTATGTATTAGTGAAAGTAAATATTGTAACTTGATTACCCCTATAATTAAGATTATACTTAAAGAAGTCAAGTGTTAGTATTTAGCTAATACTTGTGAAAGGACGTGAATTAAGTGGTAATAAAACGAATTAACTACTCAGTACAGTTGAAATAATCTGTTAGCAGATTGTACTGAGATTTAAATAATTTGCTTACAGTGTCAGCTGTACTGATTTTTAATGTAATATTAAAAATTAAAAGGAGTACAGTTATGAAACATTATTTAGAGATTTTAAACAAGAAGTAATTAGATATTACCATTTATATATTACTAGGAATAGTCTTGGCCTTATTGAATTCCTTCAGCGCCAACTATTTTCAAAAAGTGCTAGATGATTTTGGAGCCAATACATTAACTATAACGACTCTTTGTATTTATGGTTTTGTTTTGGTAATAATATGTGGATTAAATTACATTGATGAATATCCAAGCTGCAAATTATCTGAAAGTATATATTTAGATTTGAAGTTAAAAGCACTCAGAAAAATGAGTACAATAGAATATAAGTATTATCAATCCTTAGGGACTGGAAATCTTGTTCAAAAAATAGAGAATGGCGGTAGTTCAGGTAAAAGTATATTATTTGATTTTTATTTTAAATTATTTTGGGAATTGATTCCAAGTATAGTTTTTAGTTTAATATTTATTGCAAGTATAGATAAGAATATTATGATTTATATTGGAATTGGCTATATATTTGTTTTTATAGTAACCAATATATTATTGAAATATTTATATAATATCAAAGC
The DNA here is from genome assembly GCF_002006345.1 of Clostridium puniceum. Taxonomy (GTDB): domain Bacteria; phylum Bacillota; class Clostridia; order Clostridiales; family Clostridiaceae; genus Clostridium; species Clostridium puniceum. Next base: position 28,358 of record NZ_LZZM01000191.1, on the reverse strand, counting down.
TCATATTTTAAATAATGAGGAAAATTTTAATAAGTATTTAATTCGTGGTTTCATGGAATTAGTTGTGTTTAGAACTAATAAAAGATTTAAGGATGAGATAAGCAAATTTAAGAATGTGTGCTTTTCCTATGAAGAGAAGAATATATTTAAGAATTTATCCTTTAATATTGCAGCGGGAAGTTCTGTTACATTAGTAGGAGAAAGTGGCTCGGGAAAATCAACAATTGTAAAGCAAATAATTGGTTTACTTAAAGTAGATAAAGGAAATATTTATATAGATAACAATGATTTATCTGAGATTAACTTAAATCATTTTTACAATTATGTTTCTTATACTTCACAAGAATCACCTATTTTTGATGAGACTTTGAGAGAAAATATTGTTTTCGATAAAGAGATTTCTGATAATGAAATTATTGAAGCGTTGAAAGGCGTTGGTCTTGTATCGTTTTATTCTTCGTTGTCAAAAGGGCTAGATACAGAGGTTGGAGAAAAAGGCATTATGCTTTCTGGTGGAGAACGTCAAAGATTATCCTTAGCTAGAGTGTTTTTTATGACGCAAAAATTGTTATATTGGATGAAGCTACTTCAGCTATGGACAATGTTACAGAAGAATTAGTAATGAAAAATATAATGAAATTCTTGAATAATAGAACAATTATTACAATATCTCATCGTTTAAATACAATAAAAGATTTTGAAAAAATTTATGTCTTCAAGGATGGAGAAATTGTTGATAATGGTGATTTTAACGAACTATTAGAAAACAATCAATATTTTCATGAATTATGGAATACTGCATTACAAAGTAGTTGATTAGGCTTTCTATTTATATTCGCATAATTTGAAACATAATAAAGCAAAAAAGGAACTAAACATTTCAAGGATAAAATGTTTAGTTCCTTTTTCTTCATGCATTTGAAAATCTCAGAACTGTGTTTTAGGAAAGGTATAATATTTGATTTTTATTTTAAATTATTTCATGAATTGCTTCAAAGTATAGTTTTTAGTGCTATATTTATTGATAGGTATACTATCATATATTCTATTGATATGGTTATGTAGAACCACTTACACAAAAGATAACAAATTATCAAAAACACGAACGATTGAAAAAAATTAATCATAATAAAATGAAAGATGAATTAAATTGAATGAAAATTCAAATTTCTTAAATTTGCGTTATAAAATGTTAAAACTTAGTAAAAAAAGTATAAAGTTTTAGGATAATATGATATAATATATAAAAAGTTTATAATAATGAAATGAAGTATAAAAAAGTATTTAAATCTATTGTTCGTCTTTCTGCTGTTAAATAATAAAAATTATTTAGTAAAAAGCATTTTATTAAAATGAATCGGCTAAAGGTTTTATTAATAGAATGTTTATATATATTTTATATGTATGAAGGAGAGTATTAAATGAAAAAAATAATTGCATTAGCTGCTACACTAATTATTTCTATGGGTCTTTTTGTGGGATGTGGAAGCGGTGACAGTAAGAAACTACCAGATGATTTAGTGGTTTATTTTGTACCATCTAGAGAACCACAAGAAATCGTAACAGCAACTGAACCTTTAAAGGAGTTACTTAAGACAGAATTAAAGAATCAAGGTTATGAATTCAAAAACATTAAAATCGAAGTTGGTACAAGCTATGAAGCTGTTGGAGAAACTTTAGTTGCAGGAACTGCACACGTTGGATTTATTCCAGGAGGTACATATGTACTTTATGCTGATGGAGCAGATCCAATATTAACTGCTACAAGAGATGGTTTAAGCTGTGATTCAAAAGAACCAGCCGATTGGAATAAAGCACCTATAGAAGCTTCTGACAAGCAAGCAACATATTATAAAGCATTAATGGTTGCAGGTCCTTCAGCTAAAGGTAAAGAATTAGTTGCTAAAGTAAATGCTGGTCAAAAATTAACAGCAGATGATGTTAAATCTGCAAAATGGGGTGTAATGGGAGCATCATCTTCAGCAGGATATATATACCCAAGTTTATGGCTAAAAGATAATTTTGGACTTACAATAACTGATTTACCAAATGTTGTTCAAAACAATTCTTATGGAGATGCTATGACAAGACTTGCTTCTGAACAATTAGATGTGATTTGCATGTATGCAGATGCAAGAAGAGATTATGCAGACAAATGGACAAAAGACTATGCTCGTAAAGATACAGTTTGGAAAGAAACTGGTGTTATTGGTGTAACAGATAATATATATAATGACACAATTTCAGTTTCTAAGAACGCAAGCTTTATAGATGATAAATTTAAAAAGGCTCTTCAAAATTCGTTTATAAATATTGCAAAAACACCAGAAGGACAAAAAGTTATATCAATATATAGCCATAAAGGATATGAACCAGCAGATTCTAAAAATTATGAAGCCGAAAAGAAAGCTCAGGATTTAGTGAAAGAAATGAAGAAAAAATAATATAAAATAGAATTATATTTAAGTATACTAGCAAGGGACTGTTTCAAAAAGAAAGATTCATTTTGAGACAGCCTCTTGTTAGTAATTCTATTATAATAAAGAACAATTTGATAAATATTAAAGTTAGCAGACCTGACTTTAGGCGTGGAGGTATTATTTTGATTAAGTTTGAAAATGTAGATAAAGTATATCCAAATGGATTTAAAGGATTAAAGAATGTTTCATTAGAAATTGAACAAGGGGAATTTGTTGCAATAATTGGATTATCAGGTGCAGGAAAATCTACTCTTTTACGTACAATAAACAAAATGCATGATATAAGCAGTGGGAAATTAACTGTAAACGGACAAGATATTACTAAATTAAAAGGTAAAGAATTAAGAGCATTTAGAAGAAAAATTGGAATGATATTTCAATCATTTAATCTTATAACTAGAATAAGTGTTATAAAAAATGTATTAACTTCTAGAGTTCCAGAGCTTCCAGTGTGGAAATGTATTCTAGGATTATTTTCTAAAGAGGATAAAATAGCAGCGTTAGAAGCTTTAGATAAAGTTGGAATTTTAGATAAAGCATATATAAGAGCAGATCAATTATCTGGTGGACAACAACAAAGAGTTGCACTTGCTAGAACTCTTGCTCAAAATCCAGAAATAATATTAGCAGATGAACCAGTTGCTGCTTTAGATCCTGTTACAGCTAAAGAAGTAATGAATGATTTTAGAAGAATAAATAAAGAAATGAATATATCTATAATAATAAATATTCATCATGTTGATTTAGCATTAGACTATGCAGATAGAGTAATTGGAATAAAGGCAGGGGAAATAATCTATGATGGACCTGCTAGTGAGGTAGATAAAGAAACATTAACTAAAATATATGGACGTGACTTAACTTCAGAAGAGGTGGCGAGTAATTAATATGAATACTTTAAAGAATTTAATTAGTCCTAAAAAGATAATTTTAAATAATGAAAAAGAAATTCAACCACCAATACCTAAATTACCATTTATTTTAGTTGGACTTATAATTGTAGTCATTGTATCGGCAGAGCTTACAGATTTTAGCTTTGAAAAAATTATAAGAAATGGACATCAATTTGCAGCCATTTTAGCAGCAATGATTCCACCTAACTGGGAGTATGCACAAGAAGTGATTAAACCACTTAAGGAAACTATACAAATGTCTCTTTTAGGTTCAATTATTGGTTCAATTTTAGCTGTTCCATTTGCGATCCTAGCTTCAGTTAATGTAAATCACAATAAACCCTTGCTACTAACTATAAGATTTTTACTGAGTTTAGTAAGAACATTACCAACGTTAATAATAGCGTTAATTGCTACTTTTGTATTTGATTTAGGCCCATTTGCGGGAACAATTGCCATTGCAATATTTACTTTGGGAATAGTTGCTAAAATGATTTATGAAAAAATAGAAACTGTAGATATGGGACCTTTCGAAGCCTTAGAAGCTTTAGGTGCAACAAAGTTAAAAGCATTTTTATCAGCTATAATTCCTCAAATTTTACCAGCCTACTTATCAAATTGTTTATATTGCTTTGAAGTTAATGTACGTTATGCAGCTATACTTGGGTATGTTGGAGCAGGTGGTATAGGACTAATTTTAAATGAAAAAATAGGTTGGAGAGAATATGATAAAGTTGGTATGATGTTGTTTATGCTATTTGTAACAGTAGTAATAATTGAATATTTATCAAAATACATAAGGGGGAAATTAAGATAATGAAAGTCGAAGTGAAAAATCAATTAGAAAAAGAGCCAAAACTTTGGATTGTAAAGTTACTATCAACCCTTTTTGTATTATCATTGATAATTTGGACATCTAATTCTATTGAATACCACGGAATTAAAGAATCAGGAGTTTCTATAGCTAAAAATATTCTAGTAGGGATTGTTTCACCTAGTACAGATCTTTTGATTAATTTTAATACTAATGGAGTACCCTATTTGCTACTTCAAACAATAGCTATAGCTATACTTGGAACTATAATTGGATCTATAATATCAGTTCCTTTTGCATTTATGTGTTCAGCCAATATTGTTCCAAAATGGATAAGCACTTTAGGCACAATAATAGTTGCAGCAATAAGAACTATTCCATCCTTTGTGTATGGATTAATGTTTATAAGAGTTACAGGTCCTGGCGCCTTTGCAGGAGTTTTAACTATTGGAGTTGTTTCTATTGGTATGATAACTAAATTATATATTGAAGCAATTGAAGATTTGGATAAAAACATCATAGAATCATTAGATGTTGCAGGATGTACACTTGTTCAAAAAGTAAGATATGGAATACTTCCACAGCTTTCTACTAATTTTGTTTCCACAGCTATATATAGATTTGAAATAAATTTAAAGGATGCTACAGTATTAGGCCTTGTTGGAGCAGGTGGAATAGGAGCACCTCTTATATTTGCGATGAATTCTTATAGATGGAAAGAAGTCGGAGCAATACTAATTGGGCTAGTTATACTAGTTGTTGTAGTTGAATATTGTTCGACAAGAATTAGAGCTAAGCTTGCTAGAGGATAAGATTTTAGTGCATAAGGCACAATATGAAGAATGATCCACAAGTATGTTTATCTAATATTTTCTTTCATGTGCTTAAGGCTAATTATATAAAAAATAACAAGTCAGTATGGTAGATTATTTTGCTGTTTTAAGCGATATACACTGTATTTTTGGCTTGTTATTTTATATGTTTAAATAAATATGTTTAGGGAAGGTGATTACATGAAAAACTTAAAAATTTATTTTACTTCAGATATGCATGGATTTGTGTATCCAACAGATTATACTGATAATGTTAAAAAGCCCATAGGTATGTTAAATATAATTAATTCCTTTGAGAAAGATGAAAATACTCTAGTAATTGATGGTGGAGATACTATTCAAGGTTCACCATTTACCACATACCTTTCTAAGAATAAATTCAATTATCACCCAATAGCTAAGGTAATGAATGAAGGAGGGTATGATTTTATTACTCTTGGAAATCATGATTTTAATTATGGATATGATAATTTAAAAAAATATATAGAAGAATTTAATGGACAATGCATTTGCTGTAATGTCAAAGATAAAAATAATCAAATTTCTATTCTGCCATATGCAATAAAAGAGCTTGATAATAAGTTGAAAGTTGGAATTATAGGATTTACAACTGATTTTATAAATATATGGGAACAACCTTATAATATTGAAAATTTCGAAATTCAAAACACTTTATTATCTTTAGAAAAACAATATAATAAGGTGAGAGATAAGGTAGATATCTTAATTGGAATTTATCATGGTGGCTTTGAAAGGGATTTAGATACTAATAAGATTTTAAGCAATACTCATGAAAATTTGGGGTGCCAAATTTGTGAAAAGTTTAACTTTGATATTTTACTTACAGGTCATCAGCATATGATTATATCAGGGCAAAAGATTTGCAATACATATATAGTTCAAACACCAGCTAATGGTCAAGGTTTTATAGAGCTTAATTTAAAATATGATAATGAAATTATCAAAATAACTTCACAGTTAAAAAAGCCTAAAATTAGCCCAAATGAAAAAATGTTTAAAGAATTACAGTCAATTGAGGAGCGAGTTCAAAATTGGCTAGATAGTCCGGTGGGTAATTTGGATATAGATTTAGATTCAAAAGATCATTTGGAGATGGCATTGGAAGGGTCAGTATTAGCAAATTTTATTAATTCTGTACAGATAGAAAAAAGTGGAGCGGATATATCTTGCACATCTTTTGCTAATTCAATAAAAGGATTTAATAAAGCGGTTACGGTACGTGATGTTGTCTCTACATATGTATATCCTAATACTTTAGTAGTGTTAGAAATTACAGGAGAAGTATTAAAAAAAGCACTTTTAAGATCATCAGAATATTTTAATTATGATGGAAAAGAAATAACAATATCTGATAAATTTTTAAAGCCTAAAATTGAACATTATAATTATGACTATTTTAACAATATTCAATATGGTTTTAAATTAAATAGTGATCAGAAAAATGAATTAGATTATGTTAAATTTAAAGATAAAGAAATTAAAGATGAGGATAAATTAACTCTTGTAATGAATAATTATAGAGCAAGTGGTGCAGGTGGATATGAATTTTATAAAACTTGCAAAATTGTTAAAGAGATTCAAGTTGAAATGACTGAAATAATCATAGATTATTTTGAAAGATATAAATGTATTAATGTAGACAAAAAGAAATACATTAACATTAAGAAATAATCAATAATAAATAAAATTTAATAAAATAAAGTCAAGAAAAGTGCTAATCTGTATATTATTCAGATATAGCGCTTTTTGCTTTTAATACTAAGTTTTTGTATTAAAAAAGTAAAGAATTTTACTTTAGATTTAAATTTTATTACTGATGTACGAATATACGCTTTAATTAAAAAGTTTTCCGAAATACTATTTTATTACATTTTTTTATATTAATGCATGATTAACACATAAGAAGAAGGAGAATATCAAATAATGTAGAATATTTAACAAAGATAAAGGAATTATTATATGTAAAAGTGTGAGGAGTTAAACTTTAAAAATTTACTACAGTGATTTAATTAAAATATTAAAGTCGTAAAATTAGAATTAAATTATTAATATGGAGGTAATAAGAAATGTTTAAAAATTTAAAATTGGGTACGAAAATAACATCATTACTTATAGCACTAGTTTTATTATCAGTATCAGTAATTGGAATTATGGGTGTAGTAGAACAAACTTCGATAATTAGTAATAATCTATCTTATACAACAAAGGAATTATCTTTAAGCTTGAGTCAAGAAATAGAAGGTTTTATTAATAATAATGTATCTGTATTGAAGAGTATAAGTGTTACTAAGGATCTAAACCTATATAATAGTGAGGATCAAAAAAGTCTGTTAAAAAAAATAAATGAAGAAAATAAACAATTTGCTATATTATTTGTTACAGATGCTAAGGGGCAACAAGTTGCTAGATCAGATAATGGTGAACTTGCTGATAATTCTGATCGAGATTATATTAAAGCTGTAATTTCAACAAAAAAAACATGTATTAGTGATGTATTAATTTCAAAAACTACTGGAAAGCCAGCAGTAGTTATTGCAAATCCAATTTTTAGTGAACAAGGTGAATTTATAGGAATTGTAGCTGGTACATTGGATTTATCAGTTATAGAAGATATGAGAAATAAGATTAAAATGGGTGAAACTGGATATGCTTATATAACTGATTCAAAGGGACAAATTTTAGCTCATCCAGATGAAAAAATGGCTGCTGAAAGAACAAATGTCTTAGAGGTAAGTATAGTTGAAAAAGCTATAAATGGTCAAGCAGGGGCAGAAATTTATGAGTATAAGGGACAAAAAACATTTGGAAGTTATACAAGGGTTTCAAATACAGGTTGGGCTGTAGTAGTTAGACAAGGTTATGAGGATGCTTTTTCTAGTGTTTCAAAGGCACAAATGAAAGCAATAGGTATAGCGTTAAGTATTTTAGCTATTAGTATTATAATTGGAGTAATAGTATCTAGAAGTATGATAAAACCTTTATTAACTTTAAAAGATGCAGCTAAAGAATTATCAGAAGGAAACCTTACTCATGAGTTTAAAGTTAATACTAAAGATGAAATAGGAGATGTAGCAGCGTCCTTTATAGACATGAGAGATTCCCTGAAGGAATTGGTTGGAAAAATTATAGATGCATCTAATGAAGTTACGAAATCTTCTAGAGATGTTTTAGATTCATCTAAGCAGGCAGAAATTGTGGCAGGTCAAATTGCAGAAGCAACTAGTCAGCTGGCATTAGGTAGTGATGAACAAGCGAAAAGTGTTGAAAATACATTTGGATCAATTAATAAAATAGTTGAATCTATTGATGAAATTTCAATTAATAGTAAAAGTTCACTTGATTCGTCAAGTAATGCTGAAAAATTAGTTGAAAATGGTGTACAAATAGTAAATGAACAAAATATAAAAATGCAAGAAAGCACCAATGCAGTGGAACAAGTATCAGGAATAGTTTTTGCATTAAAAGAAAAGGCTGTTGAAATTGGACAAATTGTAGAAGTTATTGAAAGTGTTGCAGAGCAAACTAATTTATTGGCATTAAATGCATCAATAGAAGCAGCAAGAGCTGGAGAGGCTGGTAAGGGATTTGCTGTTGTAGCCAGTGAAGTTGGCCAGCTTGCGGAAGAATCGAAAGACTCTATTTCTAAAATCCAAAGTATTATTAAGAATATTCAAAGTACTACAGGTGAGGCGGTAGAGAGTGTAAATAATGCAACAAATGCTATTAGTAAACAAAATCAATCTGTAGAAAATACATCTAAGGTTTTTAAAGAAATATTGGAAACTGTTAATAAGATGGGAATAGAAGTTAAGGCGATTTCAAGTAAGACAATAGGAATGAAAAATGCTGGAGACAGTATAGTACAAGATATGGAAAGAATATTAGCTGTATCTGAAGAAACAGCTGCAAGCACTGAAGAGGTAACAGCATCTACAGAAGAACAAACTTCTCATAGTCAAAGTATTGTTGGAGAAAGTGAAAAATTAAATACTTTAGCAGAAGAACTAAAGGGATATACAGATGGATTTAAAATATAACTATTAGAATTTGATAAACTAAAGGTAAATTATATAGAGGATAAAAAGTTTAAGTGGAAGTCATTAAATTAGACGGCTGTCACAAAGTAGTTAGTGAATTTAGTGAGAGTAAGCTACTTGTTTAGGAAGTATCTTCTTTAGCTTATTTATGATTAAAAGAGAAAAATTAAAATAAAGAGGTGAATATAGTCCAAATAAAGTTAAAATGATAAAGTTTATAGTATAATTAAATAAAAAAAGTTCTAAATATAGATATAAGTTATGATTAGTCATAAGTGACAAGATGAAATATGTGGAGGTAGGCAAAGATAGGGCCATATAAAAATTTTAGATATGGCAAAAGACTATTTATATTAGAGAATAACAGAAAGCCTAAGGTGTTTCATAAGCAGCAACATTCAAGAAAAACACATATTTATTTATGGATTTTTTTAAAATAGCAAATATAAATTTAATCTCTTAAAATTGAATAATGAGATATTTTTATAAAATAAATTTATAAAAGTTTAAGAAAAGTATTGCCATGAAGTATACTCCAAGGTTTATGATAATACTATAAGTTATTGTACAATAAGGAGGAATAGAAATGAAAAAGACATTATATCTAATGAGACATGGACAAACATTATTTAATGTCAGAAGGAAAGTTCAAGGTTGGTGTGATGCACCACTTACAGAATTAGGAATAAAACAAGCAGAGACTGCTTCAAATTATTTTAAAAAGCACAATATTACCTTTGATCATGCCTATAGTTCAACATCCGAAAGAGCATGTGACACTTTAGAGATTATAACTGATATGTCTTATACAAGATTAAAAGGTCTAAAGGAATGGAATTTTGGAACTTTTGAAGGTGAAAGTGAAGACTTAAATCCATCACTTCCTTATGGTAATTTTTTTGCTAATTTTGGCGGAGAAGAAGAAAAAGAATTTCAAAAAAGAATTGCCAATACTTGTGAAAAGATAATGGAAGAAGATAATGAAATTGTTTTAATTGTTTCTCATGGAGCAGCTTGTAGACAATTTATGAGGTATTGGGAACATACAAGTTCTGTTGACCAAAAAGAACGAATTGGGAATTGTTGTATTTTAAAGTTTGAATATGAAAACAAAGAATTTAAATTAATTGAAATTATAAATCATAATTTCAATGGTTAATATATTTAAAAAGTATTGCATTATTTAGAATTAAGATATTTTTTCTTTTTCTAGTAAGGGAGATATCCCAAACTATAACATTTTCTACTGATATGGTGAATTATATCATAAGTAAATGAGTTTTTACTAAAATTGGGATAGTAAAATGGAGGCAATGTACGCTTCGCCTCCATCATGAAACCCACGAAAATCATATTGGATTTTCGTGGGTATTTAAGTTTATTGTAATTAACGTGAAAAAGTACTTAATTTGTAGTTACTATGAAAAATGAAGTGGTCTGCTTGCAAATTATACTTTACAAATAGAATTTTAAATGGTATTATATAACTGTAATCGATTATAATACAAAAAAATGACAAGGATGGTTCCAACCTAAAATACTAAAAGTAAATAAATTCTATTTTCTACCTTTTAATTTAAATGAGAGGTGATATATGAAGATTGTTAGAGTGTTAAATAATAATGTTGTTATATCATTAGATGAAAATAATTATGATATCATAGTTATGGGAAGTGGAATAGCTTTTAATAAAAAGCGTGGCGACACTATAGAAGAGTCTAAGATAGAACGGATATTTACTCAGGATGTTCAGAATATGACAAACAAATTTAAGAATTTAATTGAAAGTATACCAATTGACTACATGGAACTTACTGAGAAAATAATTAATTATTCCAAGTTGAAATTAGGGAAAGAATTAGCTGATGAGTTATATATTTCTCTGACGGATCATATATATTTTTTAATTCAACGTTTTAGAGACGGAGTAGTCATTTCCAATAAATTATTGTTTGAAACTAAGCACTTATATAAAGAGGAATTTAAAGTAGCAAGTGAAGTGGTTCAAATGATCAATGAAGAATTTGATGTTGTTTTGCCAGAAGATGAAATAGCATTTATTACATTACATTTTGTTAATGCAGAACTTAATGGCGATATGAATAATACGATGCAAATTACTAAAGTAGTTAATGAGCTTTTAACAATAATAAGACGCTTTTACAAAATTGAATTTGATGAAGATTCTCTTACTTATTTTAGATTGTTGACTCATTTAAAGTTTTTTGCTCAAAGAATGTTAAGTGAGACTCAAAGTGAAACTCGTGGAGAAAATCAATTATTTAATGTTGTAAAAGAAAAATATTCAAGTTCATTTACATGTGTTGAAAAAATATATAAATTTATTTATAATAATTATAAATATGAATTATCTCAAGATGAGATGTTATATTTGACAATACATATTGAAAAAATTACAAATTAATATTGGAATTTAATGTTTAGGATTGTTACTTAAATTTATAAGGCAAGACCTGAGTTAAACTCGTTGGAAGTTTTAACTAGGGTTTTTTTGTTGTTTTTGATTTAATGAAACAAAAGGGATTACTATAAATAGATATTGTTGCATTAACAATGTTAAAGTTAAATTTTAGCAAATATAATTATATGATAATTATTTAAATGTAAAAATTTTATTGTGACATATATAAGAATTAGCGTTTAGGATTGTTACTTGGAATTCACAAGGCAAGACCTAAGTTAAACTTAATTAAAGTTTTAACTTAGGTCTTGCCTTGTTTGCTAAATTAAATAATATGGAGGATGATGGAAATGAAAGAATTAGCTAGCAATATAATTAAAAATATTGGCAGTAAAGAAAACATTAAAGAAATGTTTCATTGCGTAACAAGGCTTCGTTTTTATCTTAAAGATAAAAATAAAGTAAATTTAGATGAAATCAAAAAGATTAATGGTGTAATAGGTGCACAATATCAAACTGATCAATTGCAAATTATCATTGGTAATAAAGTTCAAGAGGTTTATGATGAAATAACACGACAAGCTGGTTTTATTCATGATGAAAAAAGTGTTGAAAAAAAGGAAAAGTTTAAAGTAACCGGAATATTTGAAATTCTAGCAGGTATTTTTCTACCTGTAATTCCAGCTTTAGCAGGTACAGGTATGTTGAAAGGTGTAATCATATTACTTACGACATACTGTGGTGTGGATGCAAAATCAGAAACAATGCAAGTAATGAATATAGCATCTGATTGTGTGTTCTATTTCTTACCATTTTTGGTAGCATGGTCAGCAGCAAAAAAATTCAGTACTAACATACCTTTAGCAATGGCTTTAGCCGGATGTTTATTGTATCCAACAATGACTGATGGGCTAGCACAAAAATTATATGGAATAAGTTTTCTTGGATTACCAGTTCCATTTGTTAAATATGCAGCAAGTAGTATTCCTATAATTTTATCCGTATGGGCATTAAGTTATGTTTATCCATTTGTAGAAAAGTGTATTCCAAAAGTCTTAAGATTAGTATTTACACCTATGCTTGTAATTTTAATTATGGCACCTGCAACATTAATTGCATTTGGACCATTAGCGAATTATATAAGTAAAGGACTTGCAGAAATTGTTAAATTTTTATTTGATGTATCACCTATCTTAGCAGGCGCTGTTATTGGTAGTACTAGGCCAATAGTTGTATTAACAGGTATGCATTTATCTTTAGGAGCAATTATTCTACAAAATATAGCAACCTATGGGTATGACACTATATTGCCAATTAATACAATGGGAACCTTAGCAATCGCTGGAGCATCATTTGGTACTTGGTATAAAGCTAAAAATACTGCTAATAAGTCAGTTGCTATGTCAGCTGGTATTTCTGGAATAATAGGTATTACCGAACCAGGAATTTATGGTGTATTACTGAAATTTAAAAATTCATTAATTGCTACTATGATTGCTGGAGGCGTGGCTGGAGCATTTGTAGCATTCTTTAAAGGACATTCTAGTGCTTATGTAAATTCTAGTCTATTATCATTACCAGTCTTTGCAGGGCCTGGTCTTGTATATGTATGTATTGGTATGGCTATGTCTTTCACAATTGCATTCGTTTTAGTAAACATTTTTGGATTATCAGAAGAAAAAAATCAAATGGAAGCAGATAAAAATACCGAAGTACAAGTAAAAGAAGGTACTAAGGTGGCTTTAAATAAATCAAATGAAATTAAAATTTATTCCCCAATGAATGGTGATTTAATAGAAATATCAAAAATAGAAGATAAAGTTTTTGCTAGTGGAAGTATGGGTAAAGGTATTGCAATTAATCCTATTGATGGAAAGGTATATGCACCATTTGATGGCGAAATTACAGCAGCTTTTCCTACTAAACACGCAATAGGAATTACATCTAAGGATGGAGTTGAATGTTTAATTCATGTTGGGTTAGATACTGTAAATTTAAAAGGAAAATATTTTGATTTAAAAGTTGAAGAAAAACAGTCAATAAAGACTGGAGACTTAATTTTAGAGTTTGACCATGATTCAATTACTAAAGAAGGATATTCTTTAACTACTTCAGTGATTATTACAAACTCTGATGACTATTTAGATGTATTACCAAATGAATTGTCTGGAATTATTGCTAAACAAGAGCCGCTAATGACGGTTTTAAAATAGGAGGTAAAATTATGAATAAAAAAGAATATGTATTCCCAGAAGGATTTTTATGGGGAGGTGCAACAGCAGCCAATCAATGTGAGGGCGCTTGGAATGTAGATGGAAAAGGAATGACAGTTGAAGATTGTCTTCCATATCGCGAAGTTGGTGTAGCTGATTTTACTAAGCAGTTTGCTTTTTCTACTAAAGATATTGAAGAAGCTTTGAATGCTGGGCCAGAAGCCAATTATCCAAAACGTCGAGGTATCGACTTCTATCATCACTATAAGGAAGATATCAAAATGTTTGCGGAGATGGGATATAAGGTATTCCGTATGTCAATCGCTTGGTCTCGTATCTTCACAAATCCTGATGATTTAGAACCAAATGAAAAAGGAATTGCTTTCTATGAAGATATGTTCAAGGAATTAAAGAAATATAATATTGAACCTTTAGTAACATTATCACACTATGATCCACATATTAAGCTAGTAACTGACTATCGTGGATGGTATTCAAGAGAAGTAATCGATATGTTTACAAAGTTTGCTAAGGTGTGTTTTGAGAGATTTGGGAAGTATGCAAAATACTGGCTCACATTTAATGAAGTAGATGCAATGCTGAGACACCCGCTTACTAGTGGGGCATTAGTTGAAGACAGATTTACAGATATGCCTTTTGAGCAGGCAATATATCAGGCAATGCATAATCAATTAGTAGCTAGTGCTAAGGCAGTGAAGATGTGCCATGAAATAGTTCCAGAGTCACAGGTAGGATGTATGTTGACAAAACTATGCTTCTATCCATTTACTTGCAAGCCAGAGGATAACCTTGCTAACCAAAAGAGAATGCGAGATATCTATAAATATTGCGATATACAGGTATTTGGTGAATATCCCAAATACCTTCTAAAGGAAATAGAAAGAAAAGGTTTGGATATATATAAGCCAGAAGAAGACCTAAAAATTCTTAAGGAAGGAACAGTTGATTTCGTTTCATTTAGTTATTATATGACATCATGTATGGCAATGAAGACAGAGGGATTAGATATGGCTCCAGGAAATACTGTTAATGGAGTTAAGAACCCATATTTACCATCATCAGAGTGGGGCTGGCAAACAGATCCTACAGGATTAAGAATTTCATTGGTTGAACTATATGACAGATACCGCAAACCATTATTCATCGTAGAAAACGGCTTAGGTGCTAAGGATGTTGTTAAAGATGGCAAGGTGCATGACCCATATAGAATCGAATATCTAAGAGAGCATGTTAAGGCTATGAGTGATGCCATTAATGAAGATGGTGTAGATTTATGGGGATATACATGGTGGGGCTGCATAGACTTAGTATCTGAATCAACAAGACAGATGTCAAAGAGATATGGATTTATATACGTTGATGTAGACGACTATGGAAATGGATCTTATGAGAGAATAAAAAAAGATAGTTTTTATTACTATAAACAAGTAATTGAAAGTAATGGAAAGGATTTAGATTAGAGACAGGTCGACATTGTTTCTGTCCCTTTTTCTGGGACGGAAGCAATGTCCATTTGTCCTCTATTTTGAAGGATGGGGATTAAATATGAAATATAAACTGATTGCAATCGATATAGATGGTACATTTTTGAATGATAAACATAATGTTACAGAAGGAAATCTATCTGCTATTAAAAAGGCCGCAGACAAGGGCATCAAATTGGTAATATGTTCTGCAAGAATTCCTACTAGCTTAAAAATGTTAAAGAAGTATATTCCTGAGCATCAACCAATAATTGCAGGTAATGGAAGTATAATTTTAGATGATAATCACAAAGAAATCTATTCACAGCCATTGGAAAAAGATATTGTATTGGAAATAATATCTATGTTAAAAGAAGACTTTGAAGATATATTATACTCTTTTCTAAACAATGTAAATGTATACATTGAAGAAGTAAAAACTGAGACAATAAATTTTTTCAAGACAATAAATGATAGACTTCCAAGAGAAGAAGGAGTTCAATTTTGTATAATAAAAGATTCCATAAAGTATATTGAAGAAAATCATATAAAGGTTTTGAAAATTTCGATATACGAAAATAATTCATTAGATTTACTTCAAGAAGTAAGAAAAAAACTTAAAAAGTTTAATGAGATAGAAATAGTAGGTGCAGGTATAGCGGGTATGGAAATATCACATAAAGGTGCCAATAAAGGAACTTCACTTGAAATTTTGGCCAAGCACTATGGATATACTCTTGGGGATTGTATAGCAATAGGTAATGATAAAAACGACTTAGAAATGATTAAAATGGCAGGAGTTGGAGTGGCTGTAAAGAATGCTAAGGAGAGTCTAAAGCAGGCAGCTGATTATGTAACTAAAAGGGACAATAACAATAATGCTGTGGCAGAGGTCATTGAAAATTTTATAGAAGATTAGAGATTAATGGACGTTGTTTCTTCGGGAGGTAAAGATGTAAAATTAGGTATTAAATGAAAATAATTATGACCATCGTATGATTAATGAATTGAATGAATTTGAGGATATGATTAAAAATAATAATCTAAAAAAATGCTATCAAATGTTAGAACACAGCTTGATAGTTAGTGAGATACTAACAATTGCAAGAAAGAAAGGTGGAATCGTATTTCTGGCAGATACACAAGAATATTCTTTTTAAGAATGCTGCCAAAGTAATCTTCATAAGCTGAGAAATTTTCATTTATAGAACATGGCAAACTTAGTAATATTACACTTTATAATGGAGGAAGAGAAATGAATGAAGTATTAATAAATATATTAACAAGAAGAAGTATACGATTATATGAAGAAGATCAAATTTTTGATACTGATTTGAATCTAATACTTGAGGCTGCTAAGTATGCACCAAGCGGTAGCGATTCACAATCTTGGCATTTTACTGTTATACAAAACAAAGAAAAGCTTCAAGATCTTAATACTCTTGTTAAAGAATCTTATAGAAATGTAATAGTTGATCAAAAAACCTATCGTTCTATAAAATCAGGTAAAAAAGCTTCTGAAAAAGATAAATATAATTTTTATTATAATGCCCCAACCTTAATAATAGTATCAAATGATAGAAAATATCCCAATGCAGTGGCCGATTGTTCAGCTTCAATTCAAAACATCTTTTTAGCATCGCATTCCCTTGGACTAGGTTCGTGTTGGATAAATCAATTAACTTGGTTTGGAAATGAACCACATATAAGAAGAGAACTAACTAATCTCGGGATACCAGAAAAACACGTTGTATGTGGTTCAGCAGCTATTGGATACAAAAGAGGAGATGAACCAAAACCGTCAATTAGAAAAGAACATTCTACTACAATTATAAAATAGTTAATACTTCAATAATTGAATACGTTAAAATTGTATTGAACTATGATTTTAATTCAAATGTGTTTTTTACTTTAGCTGATTATTTGTCATTATTAATCAGAGGGACACAAGAAAAAATTATTTTAGAGAAGAACTTAATGTTAATTTGAATGAAAATGAGGAATTGTATTTTATGACACATCTAATTCGGATTAATGATTATATAGCTGTTGATATATAACAAAATAATTAAAAAAATGTATGAAAACTATTGGTATCGGCTATATTGGGGAGAGTATATGAGTATAGATAAAAGGATAGTAGCTCTTAGAGACATTATTTAATGGTATTTGATATGTCTCTAAGAGTTTTTTGTTATATAAGTGTATTTCTGCAATAAAGAGTTTTAGATTTTGTAAGAAATAATAAAGCCTACTATAAATATATTAAAATATATTTGAAAGAAGATTGAGAAAAGTTCAAATACTTTTATTTTTGGAATAAAAAATTAAAGAATTATAGTATTAATTATGATAAAGTTTTAAATGTGATAAAAAAGGAGATGAAAGTATGTATCATAATCAACTTGACAGTTTTCCAGAAAATTTCCTGTGGGGTGCTGCGTCTGCCGCTTATCAAGTAGAAGGTGCTTGGAATGAAGACGGTAAGGGAGCCTCAATTTGGGATGCGTTTTCAAAAATTCCTGAAAAAACATTTGAGGAAACAAATGGTGATGTAGCTGTAGATCATTATCATCACTACAAGGAAGATATTGCTTATATGAAAAAAATGGGATTGAAAGCATATAGATTTAGTGTATCTTGGAGCCGTATTCTTCCACAAGGAGAAGGAGAAATTAATGAAAAGGGTTTAGATTTCTATGAAGCATTGATAGATGAATTATTAGAAAATAATATTGAACCAATTTTAACGCTTTATCATTGGGACTTACCACTTGCACTGCAGAAAAAATATGAAGGATGGGAATCTCGTCATATGATTGATGCCTTTGAAAATTATTGTAGAATTTTATTTAATAGATTTGGGAAAAAGATTACTTATTGGGTAACGATGAATGAACAAAATGTATTCATTCCGCTAGGATATCGCTTTGCAGCTCATCCACCAGCAGTGACTGATTTAGAACGTATGTATAAAGCAAATCATATTGTAAATCTAGCAAATGCAAAAGCAATTTGTTTGTTTCATGAAATGGTTCCTGATGGAAAAATTGGACCAAGTTATGGATATGGACCTATGTATCCATTAACTTCAGATCCTCAAGATGTTTTAGCAGCTGAAAATGGTGAAGCGTTTAATAATGATTGGTGGTTAGATGTTTATTGTAAAGGCCGATATCCGAGGTTTGTAATGAAGTATTTGAAAAGCTTAGGCATTGCTCCAGAGGTTACTTTAGAAGATGAGAAACTATTAAAAGCGGCAAAACCAGATTTCTTAGGAATTAATTATTATCATGGTGGAACGGCAAAACAAAATCGTATTGAAAAACCCGAAGAAGAAATAACTAAACAATTTTCAAAAACTGACCCATATTTAATGCAGCCAAAATCAGAGCAGGCATTAAATCCAGAAGTTCCATTGTTTAATGGTGTTGAAAATCCATGCTTGCAAAAAACTGAATGGGGATGGGAAATAGATCCAGTTGGATTTAGAGTAGCTTTAAGACGTGTACAAGCAAAATATGATCTGCCAATTTTAGTTACAGAAAATGGACTAGGCGCTCAAGATGTATTAACAGAAAACCTTGAGATACATGATTCATATCGCATTGAATATTTAAAAGAACACTTATTAGAACTTAGAAAAGCATTAACTGATGGAGTTGATATTATTGGCTATTGTGCATGGTCTTTTACAGATTTATTGAGTTGGTTAAATGGTTATAAAAAAAGATATGGCTTTGTTTATATTAATCGAGATGAACATGAAGAAAAGGATTTAAGAAGAATACCTAAAGATAGTTTTTATTGGTATAAAAAAATTATTTCTAAAAATGGAGAATCTATAAAATAGAAAAATAAGATGTTAAAGCAGTTGCTTCAACATCTTATTTTTTGTAATAAAGTTTTCTAAATGAACTTGGAGTCATATGTTCACTTTTTTTAAATACAGAAGTAAAGTAGCTGGCATCATCAAAACCTGTTAGGTAACAAACCTCTTGAATAGAAAGAGAAGGCTGATTAGCTAATAATTCCTTTGCTTTTCTGACCCGAATGTCCAATAAATATTGATAAGGTGAAAGATGAAAGACTTCTTTGAATAGACGAGTCATATATTGGGTACTATAACAAATCATAGAAGCAAGATCCTCGTTGCGTATATCTTCAGCATAATGTTCTTCTAAATATTTAACAATTGGATGAACAATAGTTTCATATTTTGATGAAGAGGGTGAATTTTTTAAGAGATATTTTTTTAGTTTAATTAAAAAAGAATAAATGTCACCAGAAACCTCTAGTGGATAGTAAGTATCATCACTTTTAATATTGGTACTTAATTTTTGAATAAAACAATCAATATCCTCATCTAATTCATCAACATATAAATATTCTCCAATACCCAATAACGTTAAAACTTCAGTTGCGAGGGCACCTCCAAAAGTAAAGTAAGCAGTTTTCCATTCACTTGTAATATTTGAATAATTATGAGGCACATAGGGATTAATTAAAATTCCAGAATTAGGCTTTAAGATAAATTCCTTACCGTCAATTTCGATTTTACCACTACCTTCTTGAGTATGAAGCCAATGAACATAAGGATATCCATTAGGACGAAGTATTTGTTCTTGGTTCCAATTATAACCAACACTATCTACATACAAAGGTAGGCTACGATTTTTTCGTTTAAAACTGTAACGCATAATTTTCCCTTCTTTGTTTCAAATTATTATATTTCTCATTATAAAACTACGATTATTTTAGCATTTTTTATGATAAAATACAATTAAAATCAGGGTTGCGCGATCATTGATTGAAAACGATTATGGATTAAAAAAGGAGAACGATAAATATGGAAAGTATTAAATTATTTTTTCAACAGAAATTTATGCCAGCTCTTATAAAATTAGGGGAACTTAAATATTTAATTGCATTACGAGATGGAATGGTTGTTACTGTTCCCTTCACAATATTCGGAAGTATTTTTATGATTATTGGAAATATGCCTTTTCAGGGCTGGTATGATTTTATAGCGCCAATTAGTCCATATATTCAAGTTCCTGTAAATGTGACGTTTGGATTACTTGGATTCATTGTATGTTTAAGTTTAGCTTATCAAATGTCTAAGATTAACAAAATTGACATAATCACAGGTGTTGCTATTACATCGATTTGTTATATTATTGCAATGCTTAATAAGGAGTTTAAAATTGATCCTTCAGCATATGGATCGGGGGGAATCTTTACAGCCATTGTTGTTGCAATTATAACAAGTGAACTCATGCATTTTATTATTAAAAGAAATATTGTTATTAAAATGCCGGATGGTGTACCACCAGCTGTTGCAACATCTTTTGCAGCATTAATTCCTGGATCAGCAGCTTTAGCTTTATTTTGGGCTTTACGTGTATTATTAGGTTTAGATATTAACCAATTAATTACTTCTTTGTTTTCACCATTAGTTGGAGGATTAAGTACTTGTCCGGGTATGTTATTTATGACATTTTTAACTTTATTATTATGGGTATTTGGCATTCATGGAAATAATGTAGTTAGTGGAATTGCTTCACCTATATATTTAACTTTTTTAACAGCCAATATAGCTGCTGTAAGCCAAGGGGTAACGCCACCATATATTACTGCTGAAGGTTTCTTGTTATTTGGAATGAATATAGGTGGAACAGGAGCTATATTAGGAATTGCTATATCTATGTTAACAGCAAAAAGTGAGCGTTATAAAGCAGTTAGTAAAGTAGGAATTATTCCGTCTATATTTGGTATTAGTGAACCAATTATGTTTGGTTTCCCAATTGTATTAAATCCAACTTTGGCTATTCCATTTATTGCGGTACCATTAGTTTTACAAGGCATTACTTATTATTTAATGAAATTTAATATTATAGGGCGTGTAATTGCTCAAGTTCCATGGACTACTCCTCCAGTTATTTCAGGATTCTTAATTACAGGAGGAGATTGGCGCGCAGCATTATGGCAGCTTATTGAACTAATTATTGCAATATTAGTTTATTTACCATTCTTTAAGGTGTTAGATAGAAGCGCTTTAACAGAAGAAAAAGATTTAGAAGAAGTTAAATAGGAGGGTTTTATGGCGATTTTTAACAATATACTTTTTGGTGGAGATTATAATCCAGAACAATGGCCAAAGGATATTTGGCTTGAGGATATGAGAATTTTAAATTTAGCAGATATTAATTCTGCAACTATTAATGTTTTCTCTTGGGCTAAAATACAGCCTAGTGAAAATATATATGATTTTTCCACTCTTGATGAAATTATAGATATGTTAATTAAGAACAATTATAAAATTATTCTTGGCACATCAACAGCTGCATTGCCTGCATGGATGAGCCGTAAATATCCTGATGTAAATCGTACAGATTTTGAAGGACGCAGACATAAATTTGGCAATCGTCATAATGCTTGCCCTAATAGTCATACATTTCAAAAATACTCAAAACGTCTAGCTGGAAAATTGGCAGAGTGTTATGGAAAATTGGAAAATATTGTTTGCTGGCATATTTCAAACGAATATGGTGGAGAATGCTATTGTGAAAATTGTGAACTTGAATTTCAGGATTGGTTAAAGGAAAAATATAAAACTATAGAAAATTTAAATAAGGCTTGGAATACTTCTTTCTGGTCACATACTTTTTATTCATGGGATGAAATTGTTGTTCCTAATGCATTAGGTGATGCTATTGGTAAGGATAAAACAGCTTTTGCTGGTATTTCTATAGATTATTATCGCTTTAATTCTGAATCAATTTTAAAAAACTTTTTAAGCGAAAAAAAGGCAATTCGTAAGTATGATGAGAAAACGCCAATTACAACAAATTTAATGGGAGCTTATAAGCAATTAGATTACTTTAAATTTGCAAAAGAAATGGATATTGTATCATGGGACAATTATCCAAGTTATGATACACCAGTTAGTTATACTTCCATGATGCATGATTTAATGCGTGGGTTAAAAGATGGACAACCGTTTATGTTAATGGAACAAACACCAAGTCAACAAAATTGGCAGCCATATAATTCTTTAAAGCTACCTGGTCAAATGAGAAATATGAGTTATCAGGCTATTGCTCATGGGGCAGATACTGTGCAGTTCTTTCAATTACGTCGTTCAGTAGGTGGCTGCGAAAAATTCCATGGAGCAGTTATAGATCATGTTGGAAATGAAAATACACGAGTATTTAGGGAGGTTTCTGCACTTGGAAAAGAGCTTAAAAAATTAGGATCAACTTTAATTGACGGAAGAACTCCAGCTAAGATTGGCATTATTTTTGATTGGCCAAATTATTGGGGATTAGAATATGCAAGCGGCCCTACAATTGAATTAAAATATGTTGAACAAATACATCACTATTATAAAGAACTTTTTAAAAGAAATATTGATGTTGACATGATTTCTTTAGAGACTAGTTTTGAAAAGTATGATTGTATTTTTGCACCATGCCTTTATATGGTAAATTTAGAACAAGTGAATAAAATCAATCAATATGTTAAGCAAGGAGGAACGTTCCTAACAACAATGATGAGCGGTCTTGTAGATGAAACAGATAACGTTCATTTAGGCGGTTATCCTGGACCACTTAAAAAAACTTTAGGTATTTGGGTAGAAGAGTTTGATGCACTTCCACCAAATCAAAAAGTAGAATTGCGTTTTTGCCAAAATTTAAACGTTGCTAGTGGACAAATGCTTTGCGATATTATACATTCACAATCAGCTGAAGTCATAGCAGTGTATGATGACAATAAATTCTATAGTGGAAGTCCTGTTATAACAAGAAATAGAGTTGGAGATGGAAAGGCCTATTATGTTGGAACTATGCTAGATGAATCGGGAATGGAAGAATTATTTGATGTAATTTTCCAGGAACTAAATATAAATCAGTACAGATTGCCAGTAGAAATAGAAACTAAGGTCCGTTGTAAAGATAATAAGAAATATAGATTTATTTTAAATCATGAAAATAAGGAAGTGCAAGTAGAGTTGCCATTTCAAGGAAAAGATTTGTTATCTGAAAGAAATGCTAGTCAAGTGACTCATTTGCTACCATTTGATGTCATGATTATTGAAGAAAAAGGAGAAGAAAACAATGAAATTTCTTAATGGAGGATGGTTAATACGCGATGGTTTTGATGTAAAATACGCAGCACAAGTTTATGATGAACGTATATGTGATGACAAACTTATTATGTATATGCCATATAAACAAATAACTCATAAAGGTGAAACATTAGATGGCGGAATGTTAACCATAGAGGTTTTTACTCCTCACAAGGATGTTATAGGTGTTAAATTATATAATTATAAAGGTAAATTAAAAAAATCACCTAATTTTGAAATAAATAAAGAAGACATAAAACCTATGATAAAAGTAGATAATGCGGTATGTAATTTTCAATCAGGAGATTTATGTGTAAATATACAACGAGAAAATCTTGTTACTGAGTTTTCTTATAAGGGAAAACCTATTATCCAAAGTACATCTAAATCAAAAGCAGTAGTTCATGATTGCAATGGGCAAGTTCACATCAGTGATCAGTTAAGTATTGATGTTGGTGAATGTATATATGGATTAGGAGAAAGATTTACTAATTTTATAAAGAATGGTCAGACTGTAGATATATGGAATGAAGATGGAGGAACTGGAACAACACAAGCTTATAAGAATATACCTTTTTACGTAAGTAATAAAAATTACGGTGTATTTGTAAACTCACCTAATAAGGTAAGCTTTGAAGTTGGAAGTGAGAAAGTTTCAAAAGTTCAGTTTAGTGTTCCAGAACAAGAAATGGAGTACTATATAATTGGAGGAAATGATTTAAAAAAAGTATTACAAAATTATACTGACTTAACAGGAAAACCGTCATTACCACCAGCATGGTCTTACGGCTTGTGGCTTAGCACTTCCTTTTTAACAAATTATGATGAAGAGACAGTTAATTCTTTTGTAGATGGGATGGCTGAGCGTGATATTCCATTAGAAGTCTTTCATTTTGATTGCTTATGGATGAAAGAATATGAATGGTGTAATTTTGAATGGGATGAACGCACATTCCCTAGACCTGAAGAAATGCTAAGAAATTTAAAGAAAAAAGGATTAAAAATCTGTGTATGGATTAATCCATATATTGCTCAAAAATCACCATTATTTGATGAAGGGGTGGCTCAGGATTATTTCTTAAAGAAAGCTGATGGAGACATTTGGCAATGGAATAAATGGCAAGCTGGTATGGCTGTTGTTGATTTTACAAATCCAAAGGCTGCGAGTTGGTATCAAAGCTATTTGAAAAAGCTAATGGATATGGGGGTTGATTGTTTCAAGACGGATTTTGGTGAACGTATTCCTACAGATGTTATTTATGCAGATGGCTCTGATCCGCATAAAATGCATAATTATTATGCTTATCTATATAACAAAGTTGTATATGATTTATTAATAAAAGAAAAAGGAAAAGAGGAGGCTATAGTTTTTGCTAGATCAGCTACTGTAGGCTCACAAAAACTCCCAGTTCATTGGGGTGGAGATAGTACGTCTGATTATCCTTCAATGGCAGAATCATTACGTGCAGGACTCTCATTCGGTTTATCTG
The DNA here is from genome assembly GCF_002006345.1 of Clostridium puniceum. GTDB lineage: Bacteria > Bacillota > Clostridia > Clostridiales > Clostridiaceae > Clostridium > Clostridium puniceum. The sequence goes on along the minus strand of NZ_LZZM01000191.1, from coordinate 3,540 downwards.
GATTTGGATATTGGAGTCATGATATTTCAGGATTTGAAGAAGGAGCTACTCCTGATTTGTATAAACGTTGGACACAATTTGGTCTTTTATCTTCACATAGTCGTTATCATGGCAGTTGGAAATATAAAGTTCCGTGGTTATATGGTGAAGAAGCTGTAGACGTTACACGCTTTTTCACGAAGATGAAGCTACGGCTAATGCCTTATATTCAAGCACAATCTGTTTATACAGCAACAACGGGTTTACCAATGATGAGAGCTATGATGATGGAATTTCCTAATGACGAAGCTGTTGTCGGATTAGATAGACAGTATATGTTTGGAGACAGTTTGTTAGTTGCACCAATTTTCAATGATCGTGGATTTGCTTCTTTCTATGTTCCCAAAAGTGAAGGTGTTTGGACTGACTATTTAACAGAAAAGACATATAGTGAAGGATGGTATAAGGAAACATGTGATTATTTCCATCTTCCATTACTTGTAAAGCCAAATTCTATTATAGTTGAAGGTTATGATGAAAATCATGCATCTTATGATTATACAAAAAATCCAACAATTCATGTATACCAATTAGCTGATTATGCACAATGTGAATTATATGATATTCATGGCAAAAAAACTGCAACAATTAATGTAGAAAAACAAAATAATGAGATAGAAGTCGAAATGAATGGTATAGAAAAAGCTGAGTTTATTTTGTATGGAAAGAAAAAGATTTTAACAATTCTTCATGCTGGGCACAACAGCATTCGATATATTTAAGTTAATAACCTTCATGGATGTCTAGAAAAGTATAAAAATTTAGAATGTTGAAAAATTGCATTGAGAAGTTATAGGTGGCAAATTGATGAAATGATTAAGAACGAGTTAGTAACAATATTTCGATTAATTTCAAAAAATAAAAATAAGAAAGTAATGTATTATGGACTTAATTTCAAAGGGAGGTGATAGAATCTTATAATTTGAATGTTTAAAAAAAGAAATAAAATGATTAGAAGGGGGAGTTGAATAGCCATTCGGTAAAAGTTAACTTGAAAGTGTGTTTATCAATATTACATGTAAAAGAGTTATTTTAAGGAGGATTTTTATGAGAATTAATAAAAAAAATATCAAAGTGATTTTTTCAAGTATATTAGTATTTTTATTTGCTATAGTGAGCTTTGCTTTGCCTGCAAAGGCTGCTGATAATAGCATAGTTGCTAGAAATGGACAACTAAAAGTAATTGGTACTAAGCTCTGTAATAAAAATGATCAACCAATCCAATTAAAAGGAATGTCTTATTTTTGGCACTGTTGGGATCCTGGATTATATAATGCTAGTACGGTATCGCAATTAGCTAATAATTGGAAAGCAACAGTTGTAAGAGCACCTATGGGAATAGATGTGGCAGGAGGATATTTATCTGATCCTGTAGAATCAGTAAATAAGATAAGCACAATTGTTGATGCTGCCATTAGTCAAGGTACTTATGTTATTATCGATTGGCATGAAGAAAAAGCTACAACCCATGTATCCCAAGCAGTGAGTTTTTTCAAGACTATGGCTCAAAAGTATGGAGACAAACCAAATGTTATTTATGAAATTTATAATGAACCTACAGCAACATCATGGCTTGAAATAAAAAGCTATGCACAACAAGTAATCAGTGCCATAAGACAGTATGATCCGGATAATATTATTGTGGTAGGTACACCTAATTGGTCGCAAGATGTTGATACTGTAGCAAATGATCCGATTTCAGGAACAAACATTATGTATACATTACACTTTTATGCTGGTACTCATAAGCAATGGTTGAGAGATAAAGCAACTTATGCACTTAATAAAGGAATTGCACTATTTGCTACAGAATGGGGAACTTGTGATGCTTCAGGAAATAGCAATTTAGATCTAAATGAATCTACTACTTGGTTAAATTACTTGGACTCCAATAGTATAAGTTGGTGTAACTGGTCTTTGAATACAAAATCTGAAACAGCATCCGCATTAACAATCAGTGCTAATTTGACAGGTCCTTGGAGTGATTCTGAAATGACTGATTCAGGGAAATATGTGAAATCAAAATTAATCTCAAATATAATACCACAGCCAGGAACAGGGATTATATCTGGAGGCACTTATAAAATAATTAATGTAAATAGTGGAAAAGCGTTGGACTCTGCTGGAACTGGTGATGGAGCAAAAGTGCAGCAATGGAGCTATGGTGGAGGAGATAATCAGAAATGGATTGTAACTGATGAAGGTGATGGTAAATATAAAATAATAAGTGTTGCTAGCGAAAAAGCATTGGATTCTGCTGGAAATTGGGATGGAGCAAATGTACAAATATGGTCCTATGGCGGTGGAAATAATCAGAAATGGTATCTAAATGATATAGGAAATGGACAGTACCGTGTTATTGGTGCTGACAGTGGGAAAGCATTAGATGGAGCTGGAAACTGGAATGGAGCAAATGTTCAGATATGGAATTATGGTGGTGGAAATAACCAGAAATGGGGATTTACTAAACTAAATTAAAGCTATAAATAAGTGATTTTTAAAAGCTGCTGATGTAATGAATATATCGCCAGCTCTTCTGTCCACTAATGAAAGGAGAATTTCAATAACTATAAATAGCTATAATTATTGAAAATACTAATGCTCACATTTTTAAGAGAATACAAATAGGCTATAGTGCAAAATTTATATTGTGCGAGAATGGCATTTTCAATGGAAATGGAGCATATGAATCTTTTATAGTTTTTATATTATTAAAATAGCTATGAAGCAAGTAAATCCACCTGTACAATACTCCCTACTTGACAAATAAATAGGAGCTAACCTTGTCTATATAATAATAGAATAAACGGTACAGTGGTAATCCTGCGCCGTTTTAATGTTAATAAATTAGTTGAATTATTGTTTTTTGTTGCTAATATAGAAATATTATGTTGGTATTTATAAAAATTAATAAACAATAATATGAGGGATAAAATTAGTAAAATCTTAGATGGTAAAATCATTATAATGTTAGAGTTAAAACTTGGTTATTGTAGGGTTATTTGTGTATAAGTTCTGATTAGAGTGAATTTTTACAATAAAAAATTTATTTACATGTTTAACTAGGGCGTGTCTGAAAACAATATTGCCTTATGCTATTTTGATAAAATAAAAATGGACGCAACATAAACAAAAGCAAGAAATGAAGACGCAAGCTTGTCATAGCGAGTTGAAACTCTGCGAAAATGCTTGATTTTATTAAAGAAGCATTCTACTAAATGGCGTTCTTTATATACCCACCAGTCACAATGCCATGGATTCTGCGCATTTGTTTTAGGTGGAATTGTATAGGAAGCTTCTTGTGAAGCAATATATTTCTTAATTTCCTTTGTACCATATGCTTTATCACCTAAAATATTACTGCCTTTTATATAAATATTTGAAAGAACATCCACGGCAAGTGTGCTATCATGTAAATTACCAGAAGATAATTGAAAATAAACTGGATTGCCAAGACCATCAACAACTGTGTGGATTTTTGTTGTATGTCCGCCACGACTT
>NZ_LZZM01000190.1 GCF_002006345.1 Clostridium puniceum | reverse complement strand
ACATCCATCAAGTTCACCCTTTCTGCTAAATGTAATTATCTTTCCCTTATTAATTATAACATATTTTATAAGTACCGCATTATTCACTTTTCAAAGAACATCATTATTATTAGTTGCTACGCAAAATCTACAATCTTAGTATTATAAACTATTGTTCATTGTTTTCAACACCAATAGTAAGTGTTTTTGCTTTTCTAGACTGTACTCCTAATTCCATACTCTTAATAGTGGAACATTATATACGCATAGTAACTTTATTTAAAATATTTTTGTACTACTTGTATTGAAAAAACGAAAATAATGGCCTATAATTAAATGGTTATAAAATACATTTTTGGAGGTAAAAATATGAAAAGAAAAATTTTATCATTTTCTTTATGTTCGTTACTACTTTTAGTACCTGCAAACGTTACTGCATACGCTACTGATATTGCTATACCTAATACATCTAATATTAATGTTACTGTACCTCATATTAATATTAGTGTACCTCATATTACTACTTCGACTAGCTATGAGTGGAAAACAATAAAAGGGGTTAAAAAATACAGAACTGTAACTACTATGACAACAACTTATACTGATTATGAGACTGGTTTACCAAAGGGACATCCCCAAACTTCTATATTATATGGGCCATGGTTACCAGTGTATTAAACAGCTTTATTATTCAAGACTTCAAATATTGTTAATTGGCTAAGATATTTTTAGAATATTTCTGGAAGTTCTTAGTCTTTCTATCTGCTTAAATATAAAACTTCATTTACATTACGCTTTTTCAAAAATATTTTTACACTACATAAATTAGTTACTACGCAATTTACATACAATTCATTAGGAGCTTTTACACTCCTTTGAATACATTTTCTATAACTTTACTTTCTTCTTTGCCCATTTCTACCTGTTCTAATTCTCCGCTAGAACATATTGCAAATGCCTTAAGCTTTCGCATTTTCTCCAAATTGTATTGATCGTACCAAACCATATTTTTACCATTTGGGGCAGCAACTCCACTTTTAAGTCTTATTTGTTTCGCTGATGTTTCTTTTATATAACCCGACTTAGTTGCTTGTTTCTTGAAGTCTCTATCACTAAGAATATTTAATTGTGTATTGGTATTTTTAACATGAACCCTTAGCTGATTAAGCATTTCACTAGTCTTAATAAATAGACCCTCGTTACGCTCTTGTATAACATAATCAGTAAACATTGCTCGGCCATCTTCAACCATGTCGTTATATAAAAGCAACATTTGTTCTACTATTGATTTCGCCTCTTCTCCACCGTCAAGAATTTCCTCTTTGATATTATTTACAATGTATTTTTCATAGTTAATGATTTTATTAAGTCCATGTCTTTCCAGTAGAATATTAAATATCTCAATTCCGCAAGCAATATTTAAAGATGTTTGAAGTGATCTATCTTTTAATTCAACGAATTTAGGCATTAATTCCTTTCTCATATTGCCATATTGTTCTACTGAAATATTTAAAACTTCTTCTATTAATGACCGACCTAATTTATTAAGTAAATCCTGATGGTTTATTAGCCAAAATGTAGATTCTGTACTTTTTTCAGTTCGCTCATATTTGGATAAATATACAATGCAACTACGTGTTATTAAAGCCTTACTTTGACCAGGATAATTTTCCTCACCAGCAATTATGACCGGTCTCAGTGATACAAATTTTTTGAGTTTAAAATTTTTGTCCCCTCTAACCATTGGAGCTCTATCATAAGCATCTTTTAGGGGATTAATCATATCAGTGATTTTATTAGGATTCCATGTTGTTGGTGCAAATTCATCACATAACAATGGATAATTCCCCATAGATAAACTTTTAGGTAGACTAAATTGTTTTGCTGTTGTAAATGAAAACTTCTCGTTTTTATCTCCTTTTATTGGATAGTTAATAATTGGTGCTATAATTTTTTCTAATATAGTTGACTTACCTGTTTCTGCTTCACCTACCATAAGAAGATGATGTAAATTCAAATTGAGTGATATATTTTGATAGACTGCAAAATTGTTTACTGTAGTACCAATAATGCTTATGCTTTTCTCAGTGCCTGTGAATTTGAAAATATTATTCTTTATTTCTAATAATTCATCAGTTTTCAATTTTTCCTTACTAGCAACGAAAACATTAGTTTCATCTGCTGTAATGCTCAAATCGGTTTTATTTTCACTTATTGAACCATCTGCACATATAAAAGTTAATTTATCATCCTTCATTATAAATTTAGTGCCTGTATATACCTCTTTAGTTTCTAATGCAAAATATTGAGTAATCCACATTTTAAACCTAACCAAATCATTCATATTACCTTCAAAAGACAAATCCATACCCAACATATTTCTGAAAGTTCTAAGGTCATTGAATACTGTACTTTCTTTTATTTTTTCGTAGATTTTGCCATCGTTTCGAGATTTAAGCTTTAATCTTATAAATTCCGTCTCTTCATCCACATTCAGTACTTTGTCTGCCTCTAATAGCATGAAATCAGTTAAATTTATTCTTTTATCTTCTTTAGCTTTCTTATCATAAATCATTTTATAAACTCCAATCGGATCCTGTTGAAGCTCATCTTCATTTTTTAAATCTAAGCTTCTTCTAAAAGCATTTAATAAATCTTGCTTTGTATGCCCTGCATTTAACCAATCAGTAACGTCTTTATTGTTTCCTAGAGATTTAATATCAGGAAGATTTACAAATCTAAATTCCGTGGATATATCAAAAAATTCTTTGTGAACATGCCATTTATATTTATCTCCTGCAGTTCCTGTATCCCCTAAAACATAAATTCTTGGCTTAAATCCATTTTTTAATATATCTAAGCTAGTACATCCTTTTATAGATGTAGTTACATAGCTTATTCCCCTTAAAAGAGCATTTATATTATTGGCATCTTTTTCACCTTCAACTATAATTATTACTTTATCTCCTAAGCCTCTAAGAACGTTGTATAGATTATAGGGAACTTCTTCTATACCTTCTCTTTTGTTTATAATTTTATCTCCTTCAAAACGGTAGTATGAAGCTGCTTTTTTGCCATCTGGCTTTAAAAATTTTGCTTTATAATAAATAACTTCATTATGCCCATTTACAAATTCAAATAGGCCCAACAGCGTATACCCTTGCTTAAATTCAGTGTTTTTTATATCCCAATCTATACGATTTAAAACTTTCTCAAATTGTAATTCTCTTGGAGTTTTTTCAACCGCTATTCCTAGATATTCTCTAGCTTTTTTATAATCAAGATTTCTGTAATTCTGTATAAAGTCAATAACATCACCATGAGCATCACATCCACCAAAACATTTATAACGCCATTTATTATCATCTGGATAAAACTTAATTCCAAAAGAAGGTGTTTTTTCATGATGAAATGGGCAACAAATTTTATTTTCCCTATTAAATTTCTGCCCTGTTTCCCTTTCAATAAGTTCCTTTAAATCTATTTCAGTCAATTCCAAACTCTTACACCTCCTATGCTTTAAATCCATTAATAAGTTCATCATGGGTCATTGATTGCCCTGTATATTCCTCTATTTCAATTATTAATCCACTTAGATCAATAATTATTTCATAAAAACCATAAAGCGGAGTTTTGCCTTTGAATTCTTTTTTAATACACTCTTTAAGTGTATGAGTTTTAAAGTATTCTTCCGCTTTTTTATTTCTTTCTAATAAAAAATTGTATCTCTTCCTAAGTTCAATTAACTGATCCATGATATTCTCCTATTCTTCCCCTTCTGATGTAGTGCTTTTTTATTCCCAGTTCTCCTTGTCACTACATATTTGACTTTAGTAGTTCTTAATCTTTTCTTTGTATTTTCTAGTGCTTGGTCCATTATTTCTTTTACTGTTCGCAATGGATTCACCCCTCACTAAGTAGTTCCTCATTATCGGGTATTTCTTCTATAAAACCTTTATGAACTAATATATTTCTAACCTCGTAGTATACCCTTCCATGTATTTTAACGCCCATATATTTTTTAGCTATTGGTACAATTGCTGTATTGGCTTCTGCTTGTAATCCTTCGATTCTTGAATTCAGAGTAGATGGCGCATAATCTGCTCTATAATTTTTTCCCCATATATTTTCTATAAAATTTTCATCCTCTATGAATATAAGGAATTTTATATTGTATCTATTTAGATTAGCTAGTTCATGCTTAATTCTTATATAATCGCTTTTAAGAACCTTCTCTAAATATTTCACACCGAGCAAATCAATAATTTCCTGTTTAATCTCATTGATATTAGTCTTTTTGTCTTTCAGATTCATAGCTAATTCATCTATGCAAAATTTACGCTCAATTATTATTTCATCTGTGAAATAAATATCTCTTAATTGCCCCTTAAAAGTTCCTGCAGGCAACATAGCCGAATAATCTCCGTAGTCAAGTTTTTGAACTTTAAATTTAATTTTATTCTTAGCAAACCAACTTGTTATATGGAAATTCTCCTGTTCTCTTGTATCCACTAAAATAACTATATTTTTTAATAATTTATCAACCTCAGTTTTAGTAAATCTATATCTCACCTTTTTCACCTTCTTATCCAATGCATGTACTTAATTCCTTAAGCTCTGCAATAAAATTTAAAATATCTTCTTTTTTTAATGATATATTCCCAACATTAAAATTTATATTTATAAATGAATCATCTATTTTATATTCTCCAATAGAACCTTTATAAAATTTAACCTCTTGTAATAAAGGCTTGCTAGCTTCTTGAATATTGCTGCCTTTATCTGCTTCTGAACTTGCTTTAGCTTTTCGTCCTAAATAATCCTTACTATATTTTCTTACATCCCATTCATCTAGATAAACTCTTATAGTACCAGGACTTAAATTGTATTTCTTAGCTATAATTTCTATTCCCTTAGCTTTTGTTCCATATTGTTTAACACCTGAAATCAACTCATTTTTTGTAATTTTTGCTATTGGCATAGTATTTTCCCCCTCCATTGTTTCTTTTATTTTCAATAACGCTTTTTTATATATCCTTGAAACAGATGATTCTGATAAATTTAATTTTTTTGAAATCTCACATTGAGTTTTACCATTAAGAGCTACTGACTCAACAATATATTTATCTTTTTCAGGAAGATTTGATATTGAATTTCTTAATTCATCACATTGAATTTTACTAATTGCTTTTTCTTCATAGTTAATATCATCACTAATTATGTCTATAAGCTCTAAACTATCATCCTCATTATTATTAAAGGATGCATTTAAACTAAAATTATTGGAATGCTTTTTATTTTTTCTATGATAAATCTTAATTTCATTATTGATAATTCTGACCAAATAAGTGGTAAATAGAATATCCTTAGTTACTTCGTAAGTATTGTAAGCTTTTAGAAATCCGATAGAAGCAACTTGTTGCAAGTCTTCAATATCATATTGCCTAATCCATGATTGACAGATTTTATATATAAATTTTTTAAACTGTTTATATGCTTCATCTAAAGACATTTCTTTTATCTCATTTTTTAATTTAATTTGCTTTTTATCACCCATGCTTCACCCCGCATGTTATAAAATATGAGGGGGTGGAAGTCCCCTCATTTTTTGCAGTAACCTAAATCAACATTAACAATTCGTAATCCCTGCTATGCTAATACGTTCCTAGTCCTGCAAGCCTTTAATTGCCCAATATTTTCCTTGTGGCCATTCCTCCACGTATATGTCTTTCTGCCTTGTTAGTTTGTAATATTTTATTAACCATTGTGTGAAGCTCTGGAGCAACTATTTTAAGTCTTTCTGTTAAATCTTTATAGGTAGTAGATTTACTTACATAAAATTGTTTTGCTACAGCTCGTACAGTGACTTTGCTTTGAATCATGTAATTTGCTTCTTCTTTTACCCTTTCTTCTATAAACTCACGCATCACAATCACCTACCTAAATTCATTTTTTGCTGCACTTGACCTTTAGCAACTTCTACTTGGTCAATGTGATCTTCAAATATATTGCTTGCTTCTAAGTCTGCAGTATGCAAACATGCTCCTGATTTGTGCATATTCCATGCAGCACTTATAGCATTATAGTTATCTTTGTTCTCATATCCACCCATATGCCAGCGAATACCGAACATTTCTTCCTTTAAAAGCCTTATATAACAACTAAGCATTATTACCGACTTTTCACCATGTCCCATAGGGAACTGGTCATTGACTTTATATGCATCAATTTTTCTCCAAAATTCTTTTCTATTTTTATTTTCTGGATCTATATTGACATTCTTTGAGTAAGTTTCATAGAAATTAGCTTTACATATGTCATGCAGCAAAGCCATTATTTTTATAGAATCCTCACTTAAACCTAGATCGTACCTTGTATTCTTTTCATTAAATAAGTTATAAACATTTAAACTATGCTCACAAAGTCCACCCTCATAATTACCGTGGTATACTGTGCTCGCTGGAGCACTAAAGAAATCGCTCCAATTTTCCAGCCAATCAATTAATTTATCTATTCCTGGTCTATTTACTCCCTTTAAAAGAGCTAAAAATTTTTCTTTATTTTGTTGAATTTTATTCGACACTATTTAAATCCTCCATTTTCACACTTGCATAGCTCAATTTGCTTTATTTTAATCATTTATAGAACCTCCAGTTATAGGTTGATCGCTATTTTTACCATAAACCTCAACTTTCTTTTTATTTAAAGCATCCATTATTACTGGTAAGTTCTTAACCGTTATTTGTTCAACAGACATGGCATGAGCATAACTTAAAAATTCCATTCTGTTGATTTTTAAATCTTTTATCATACCTTCTATAGTTTTAACTGCAACTTTATCGATAAATGCATTACCTCCTGCATTACTAGCATCATTTCCATCATCATCTTCACCAGTATTCAGATTAAGTATTGCTTGATAACTATAACGTCTTAAATATGAAATTAGACTTCCTGCTGCTTGTGGATCTTGAGCAACTTCGTATTGTCCGCCTTTGACCATCCTTTGAGGTGTCATAAATATTGGATTTCCTTCAATAAACTCACCTGATTCATGTAATAGTATTGTTTGAACTCCAATCTCTCCTGAATCTTTAGTTAATGGAAATTGCATTACTGATAAACCGTTGGTCTGTAATATTGGTCTAGTTATTTCAATAAGCTTATCCAACGTAACATATTCACTCTTAAACTGAGGATTTTTTTTATCCTTACTAATAGCTGAAACTTTACCATTAAACTTTATTAATGCCACTGCTAAATTAGCTATACTTTCACTTTTATTCAATTTCATTCACTCCTTTATTAAAATCCTTAGAATCAACTTCTCTTCCGTTCTCACACATCCAAAAAGAATCATATTTATAACTGCTACACTTTAATCCTTCTAACTCTTCGTTATCTTCTTCATAATCAAAACTTTTAAGCTCTATTACTTCAGCTCTACATATTCCATCTTTATAATTTCTACATGCTTTCCATTCACATTTAACTAGCAACTTGCATTCCTCCACTCATGTGTTATAATGTACTTAATTTCATTGCTTAGTTACCTTGGACTATCTTGGTCGGTGTCCTTGGTAGCTTTTTTATTTTTCTTGCCACATTGTCCATAATCATCAGTGGCAATAATAAATGCTTCAATAACTATTTTAGGCTTATCATTCTTTATGCAAGCATAATCGCCTTCACCGATATAGACACATTCGTCGCAATTCTCACATTTATTCAAGCTATTACCTCCTAACTTCCTCAGTTTGTCCAGTTTCTTTATTGTAAATAAACAAAATATCCGAAGTATTCTTTACTGCCAAGTAAGATTTAGCTTCATATCCTTTTGATGTAATGAACTCTTTTTGCTTTCTAGTTAACTTCTTAAAATTTTTCATAATTTTGACCTCATTTCTGCCACTATAAAGGAATCTAATTTCTGACTTATTTCAATAGTTATCTCAGACTCTTTTCCATTTTCTAAAATGCTAAGATGCATCTTTTCCCTTAATTCATCAATAGCCTGTTCAAGTATTGATTTATTTAAATCACAAGCTTTAAACTTAACCATGATACCTTCTCTTTTAGGATATTCTAATTCCTCAATTTCTATAGTTTCAGCTTCCACATAGTAGTTCTGAGTACCTGGAGTAATCATATTGACCTTTACGCCTTGAATCTGTAGTATTTTGGCTAAATCTTCACCGCAAGTAATCTCATTATTACCTTCAATTGTTGTTATTAAAGAATCAACTTCTTTCTCATTTAGCTCTGTTTCAATATCAACATACTTAAGCGTGTTTCTAGTTTCATCAACTGATAATCTGTATTTCACTCTCTAACGCCTCCTTGAATTTATGAATTTTTAACTTCTTTAAATGATATTTGCCCTGAAAGTTCTTCTTTTCTTCTTTGAATTTTTTTCTTAGAAATATTTAACCCTTCATACTGGCTATTTAAGTGATCTTCTATACCTCGCAATGCTTCTAAATCCTTAGTAGTTTCTATGTTTACATATTTTGATTCACCATTTTTGCTTTTAATACTGAAACATTTTCTTGTACCTTTATCATCACGATAGGTTGCCATTAGGTTGTTCGCTGTCCTTCTCAGTGCCTGCTCTCTAAGCTTTCTGATGTTAAATATATAATGAGGTCTTAATAACTCAATTACAGCCTCTGTTGTAATTTCTCCGTTTAGTTCATCCATTTGCTCGAGTATTTTTTCTTTAGCCTTCTTTTCTAAAACCTGACTCATTATTTTTTCACCCCTTTAAAGTAATTTTGAATTGATATTAATTTTTGAATTGCAGTCGTTATACCTTCTAACTCGATATTAATCATTTCCTCAGAATCGACCACACAATTCCACGCCTTTAAACTTTCTTCATCTGTATAAAGTAAATTTATTTTGTGTATGGCATCTTGATATTTTTTTGAATGTTTAACACATTCGTTAAATTGATCTGTAGTTAAATTGTTAAAGTCCTCAATTCCAAAAATATGAGTTTCTTTAGGTTTTCTAAACTTATCTAATACAACTGCATTCTCAGGAAGATCTTTTTCAATTTCCTCTAGCTTCTTTTTTTCTTCCTGCTCTTGCTTTTCTTTTTCCAATTGTTCCTGGTACTCTTTTTCATATTCAACATTCTTTTTTTCTGCCTCTATAGCTGACTTGGTAAGAACATAAGCACTATTAATTGTCATGTCTCCCTTTTTTACTTGCTGTTTAATTTCTTCTGGAGCTTTCTCTTCAATAACTTCAACCTTATGAATTGTATCTTCTGAAACTCCTGCTATTTTAGCTATTTCTTTTCTAGTGTTTACTGGCTCAATCGCCTTTGATGATTTCATCAAACCCGATTTAGCATTTTCACTTTTTTTGTCTCCACCAACTACTGATAAATTTTCTTTAGCTTTAGCTTCTATTACAGGTTTAAATTTCAATGCTATTTGTGCTAACTCATATTTAGTTAAATTTCTTCTATTCTTTTGATTCATCCAAGCCCATTCCATAGCCTCGAGCCTGTCTTTAAATTCCATCTCAACTATATCAAATTGGATATTGTTTCTTGTACATATGTCATGCCTGTGATGTCCATCTATCAAAATGTTATTCCAGACAGTTAATGAGTTTATACATCCATTTTTAACTATGTCTTTTTCGAGTTCTTCTTTTTGTTCCTCTGATAATGGAGGCAACAAATCTTTAAATTCATTGTCAATTATTAAATCATTCATTTTTATAATTTCCTCACTTCCTATCTTTTTTTATTTCTCTTCCCAATTCCTCACCTTAGCCTCTAGTGGTGTGTGGTTTATTTCTAGAGCTTGACTAATAATAAATTACGATAGTTCTAATTCTTTAACATTGTTTAAATCTGAATAATCTTTTCCACTTGCATTTATAATAAATCTTTCTAATTCTAAAGATGTTATCTTAAGAGCTCCAAGTTTTAATGCCTGCAAATGTCCTGCTTTTATAAGCTTATAAGTATCAGATACATTCATTTTTAACTTTTTAGATGTTTCTTTTATTGTATATAACTCCACACTTTTAACCCTCTTTCTATTTCAATAAATTATTTATAATTGGGAATAAGTACGACAGCTCTTATTGGATTGCTTTTGCCGCTTATTCGTATTTGGACTGTTCTAGCTTTGCTAGGCTTGTGATATATTAATTTATATTCATCAAGTAATCTTAGAGCTTCATAGCTAGTCAATCCATATTTACTAAAGTACTTATACAGCTTAATCCTATCTACTGCTATTCCATATGGAATTTTCCTTAAAATAACATTATCTTTAGCTAAAAACTCATCGAGTATAGACTTAATATCTAATGTAAAATCGACTATTTTTCTTCTGGAAAGCCTCTTTGATTCATCTACTGGTATTAGTTTTAATAATCCTGCAACTGCTTCGTTTTTATACTCATCCTCTCTTAAAGTTTCTATTACAGCCATTATTCTTTCTTTTGTAATTTTATTAGAATTATAACAACCTGTTTTTCTAATTGATGGTAATACCTCATCAGTTACCCAGTCTTGAAACTTTTCAGCTTCTTCCTTTTTAGATTTAAATATTATCTTATATACTCCGCTTTCTGTTAAAAACTTCTCTCCCGCATTATTCAATTTTCGGAAGTCCTTTTCTCGGACATCTGAATTTCTTAATAAAATAGCTTGCCTAGAATTCATATTTGCTAAATGATTCCTCACAGCACTTTCAGTCAATTCTAAACATTGTCCACAGTGATATGGATTAAATAATACTTGTCCATTCAGTTCAAAAACTTCAACTTGTTTGTTTTCAAAAATCATTAAATTGTTCATTGAACGCCCTCCTTCTAATTTACTAATCCTAAAATTTTGTATATTTCTTCTATAGTACATTGGTATAATTGGCTCATTTTTAAAATCAATGTTTTAGATGGTTGTCTATAGCCTGTCTCAATTTTATAGAGCATACTTTTGCTAATACCTAGTTTGTTACAAGCACTTTCTGTATCTAATTGACTTTTTATTCGTATTTCCCTTATTTTACTCATCGTTTTTGTCCCCCCCTTGTAGTCATAATAGCACGTTATGTGTCATTATAAAACTATAATCATATCACATATTGTGTCATTTAGGTTAAATATCTTTCACATAATGTGTCATTCTTAGTTTTTCTTAATATTTCGTTGACTTTAACACAAAATGTGTTATTATTATTTTGAGGTGACAATAAATGTATGGAGAACGAATTAAATTGTTAAGAAAAGATTATAAAACAACGCAAGCTGATCTTGCTGAACATTTAGGTTTCAAAGGTCCTTCTGCTATAGGTATGGTTGAAAGAAATGAGCGTGAACTTTCTTTTGAAATGCTTAGCAAGATTGCTACTTATTTTCACGTTTCAACAGATTATCTAATTGGTAAAACAGAGATGGTAGTTTGTCCTGAATGTGGGAGTATGTATTCACCACTTTATATTGAATCTTGTGAGGAACATGAAATAACACATAATAACTATCTAAATTTTAAAGAAAAAAATAAACTACTTGATTATTACGATATTGAAAAAATTAAAGAAGAATGTAGGCTGATTTTTAAATCAAAAGATTTAAGTTCTGATAAAAAATATAATACCGCTTTAGAATATTTTAAATGTTATTTTACTCGAAGTGTTGTAGCTTCTGATTATTCCCCTAATCATGTAAATTTTAATGATTTTGTAGCAATGCTATTAAATCAAAAAAGAGGTCTTGCAAAATCAATCCCCATAGACATATTCAATATTTTAGTTAGTCAATTTGGGAAAAAAGATGGTATTCCAGATGGCGAATCATATGGTCCACTCAAGATAATTAATCGTGAAAATACAAAAGAAGAAGTAATATTATTATCTAATTATGAGATATTAAATGATACAGGCAAAGAAAAACTAATTGAATACAGCAATGATTTAATTGAAACACCCAAATATGTAGAAAAAACTAAAGTCATAGATTTAATTACTGCAACTAAAGAAAAACTTGAAGCTAAACCTCATTTAATGCCAATAGCTTCACATGATAAAGAAGGTAATTTTACTGCTGAAGATTATAAGCATGACGATGATATTATGAATGATGATGATTTCTGGAACAAATAACAAAGGGTGATTTTATGACAGCTTATGAAAAGTTATTGCATGAAGCTTATAGCTTAGGCTTGATAGTAAAAGAAGTAAATTTATTAACTAGAAAAGGGCGTTGCGTTGGTAATAGAATTGCTATTGATACAAATATTCAAACTGATGCTGAAAAGGCTTGTATTCTTAGAGAAGAAATTGCACATTATAAAACTACGGTTGGAGATATAAGTGACCAAACAAAAATTGAAAATAGAAAAAAAGAGCTGATTGCTCGCAGATATGGATATAAATTTATATTAGATCCATTGGACATAGTTTACGCAATGAAATTGGGTTGCAGTAATATATACGAAATAGCCGATTTTTATGAATTAACTATAGAAGAAATTACCAATATCATTGATAATTTTAAGAAACAGTATGGTATTGGTAAAAGATTCGATGAATATTTTATTGCGTTTGAACCTACTTTCGCTTTTATTAAAATGTTTGCTGATGAAAATGTTTGCTGAAATTGCTAATATCCAGTTTAATACTGGTTTATTTTATAAATATAAAAAGAACAAATATTCGCATTATAAAAAGGAGTGATTTTTATGCGTGGAAGTATACGCAAAAGAGGTAATGTATGGTATTATCGTTACCGAGAAAATGATAAATTAATTGAGAAAAGAGGTGGCTCTAAAGAAGAAGCTGAAAGAAAATTAAATGAAGTTTTATATAGAATAAATAATGGATATATTTCTGATTCAGATATACTGTTAAAAGATTATATGATTATGTGGTTGGAGGATTATATAAAAAGTGAAAAAAGCGAAAACACTTATAATAAATATATGCAAACAATAAATAAATATATAGACCCTATGATAGGAGCTATTAAGCTTAGCGATCTTAAAGTAATTCATATTGAAAAATTTATTAGAGATCTGAAGAAAGTAAAAGTCAATACAAATAATTTAATTTCTCCAACCTCTGTACAGAGTTATTATGGAATTTTAAGAGCAGCGCTTAATAAAGCAGTGAAATTACAGCTAATAAATAATAATCCTTGTAAATTCGTTGATACTCCAAAACGTGCAAAATTTAAAGCCAATGTACTTACTATTGAAGAATTAAAACTTATCTATGTGAAAGTTAATTCTAATTCATATGAAGATTATATATTTAGACTTGCTTTAATATTACATCTGAAACTGGATTAAGACGTGGCGAATTATGTGGTTTAGATTTAGATAATCATATTGATACAGAAAAACAAATATTAAAAGTTCGTCAAGCTTTAATAAGAGTTGAAAATACTTATGTCTTATCTGATAAATTAAAAACTGATTCATCCTATAGAACACTTCCAATAAGTAGCGCCCTTTGTGCCAAAATTGAAAATCATAAAAAAGTTTTAAAAAAGAATAAAATAAAATATGGAGAATTCTATATAAAGAATAAGTTTAATAACAAATATCCTAACCTTTTAATGGTACAAGAAAATGGTAAATTTATAATACCTTCAAGCTTATTACAACGTATAAAAAGATTAATGAAATATTGTAAAATTGAAAAAAACATACGCTGGCATGATTTAAGACATACTAATGCAACTTTATTATTAGAAGGTGGTGTAAGTATGAAAGTTCTTCAAGAAAGATTAGGTCATTCCTTAATGCAAACTACCAGTGACATTTATGCGCACGTTACTGATAATTTAAATAGAGAAGCCACTGAAACCATTTCAAATATTTTAGATTTAACAAAATAATAAATTTATATTAAAGTAAAAGTACTTCTTTGTTTATTATGTGGGCAAATTGTGGGCAAAGCAATATTTATATACCGCTTAGCCATTCATTTACCTAGTTGCGAGACAAGCCGTAAGCCGAGTTCTGTATTAAGCAATCATCTATCTAGGTCTACCGTTGCCAGCAGACTCAAGCGACGCACCCAGAGGCGGGACGGGCAGCCCCTTAATGCCTCTCTATTCGGTCTTGCTCCAAGTGGGGTTTACATAGCCGTGAAGTCTCCATCACGCTGGTGAGCTCTTACCATCACCTTTCCACCCTTACCTAAGTAAACTTAGGCGGTATATCTCTGTTGCACTTTCCTTCAAGTCGCCTTGACTGGACGTTATCCAGCACCCTGCCCTATGGAGCTCGGACTTTCCTCTCCTAGATCTAAGTCTAGCAGCGATTGCATGTCTTACTCGCAAGATATATCTTAACATACTTTTTTTAAATATACAAATAAATCTTTAATTAAATTAATACTATAACATAAATTTAAATCCTCAATTGTAGATTTTTAACTTATATTCTAAAGTAACATTTTTTCAATTATATATATTTCATGTCAATTTTATTAATATAAATTCTATTAAATTTGCTGGAGCTTAATAGAATTTATATTAACTTTCAATAATTTAACCATTAAACTTTCACCTATTACTGATAATTTAATAATTAAAGTTCAACTATCCCTTATTAATTATAATATATAGTACTTATATCAAAATAAATATTATTGCTAATAAAAGTACTATTATTACTCCATATAAACTTACTCCGCAAAATAATAAAGTCAAAATAATTATTCCAGCAACAATTAATTTAGGATAAAACAAAGCTAAAAGTGTTGATCTGCCAAAGCCAAATGGAGTACATCCATTGGGTCTTCCAAAGCATTTGGAATTTCTACCTCTAAAAAAGCCTTTGAATGCTCTTCTACCATGTTTAAATATGTTTTTAAAATCTTTTTTTAAATCGTCTCCAGCCTCATTAGTAAAATCATCATCTCTGCTCATAACTTACTCTCAAAATATTATTACTGTATAAGTATATGCATCTCTCTTATATTTTATTTACTTAACGCTTAATATATGGGTTAGAATAATGATTTTATATTTAAGTAATTATAGCACTAAATCCAAATAGTAATTTTAAATTCTTTACCTAACCATCTATAGAAGTACTTAATTAAATATTTCTTCTCTTTTTGATGCTTAAACAAATTCATAAGGATCTTCACTCTTCTTTGATGCTATAAATTCTACCTCCTTAAACTTCTCTTTTAAAAATTCTAAAGTTTTTAAGAACACAATATATTCCGTTGAAAAATGCCCTGCATCTATGATGCTTACACCCATTTCTTTAAAATCTGATGCAAAATGATAAGTTGTATCCCCTGTTATTATACAATCTGCTCCAAGACTTTTTGCTTTATAAAAGAAATCTTGACCACTGCCATTTATTATTGCTAGCACTTTTATTTTTTCATTCCCTCTAACAATTCTCATATTTTTTATGTTTAATTTTTCTTTCACAAGGTTTACCATATCTAAAAATAACATTTCTTTTTCTAACTTTACTATTCTTCCGATTCCACCATCTTTATAGTTTCCAGATTCATTAGTTTCAATTATTTTACTTGAATTGAAACCAAGCATATTCACTATTGTCTCATTAATACCATTTTTAGCACTATCCAAATTAGTATGACATGAATAAAGAGCTATATCTTCTTTAATTAAAGTAATGATTTTATCTCCAATGAGATCTCCCTTAACTATACTGCTAGGTCTTTTAAATAATAATGGATGATGATTAATAATTAAATCACAATTAAGTTTAACAGCCTCTTTAATTACTTCATTTGTACAATCTAAAGATAATAAAACTTTCTTTACTTCTTTTTGTCCATCTCCAACCATTAACCCAACATTATCATAATCTTCTTTCAAAAATTTGGGAGCAAACTCTTCAATTTTCCTTGATATTTCCATTACTTTAGCCATTTTCTTCACCACCTAAAAATTTTTCAATAATTTATGTAATTTTTGATTTTTTTCTTTTAATTCATTTTTGCGTTCTATTGCATGTTTAGTATTATCTATAATAAATTCCATAACTTTTTCATTCTTTTCTATCTTATTTTCTATATACGCTTTAAATAAAAGAGATTTTTTATTTAAAATTGTTGGACTTATTTCATAAAATATATCTTCTAATGCTATATAATCTCCTGCCTTATATTTTACTTTAAATATCTCATAATATTTACCTTCGTCTAAGCAGATATCTTCATCTAAAATCTCATAATCATTAGTATATAGGTATTTTCTTAAAACTTCTGGATTTTGAGCTGGTTGAAGTATCAAGTAATTTAAATTTTTAACTTTGTATAAATCATTTTCTAATATATCTCTAATTAAATTACCACCCATTCCAGCAATTATTACTGCATTAGCTTCTTTATTTTTTAAAGGAGCTAATCCGCCTCCTAATCTTAAATCTATTTTATCTAAAAACCCATCTAATGATGCATTTATTTTTGCTTTCTTCAAAGGTTCTTTATTTATATCTGAAGCAATAACTTTTTCAGCAATATTATTTTTAACTAAATAAATTGGTATGTAACCATGATCTGTTCCAACATCCATTATAACTTCAGCTTTATCAAGTTTTTCTATTATCCAATTTAATCTTTTACTTAATTCCATTCTTGACCTCTTTTCTAAATTACTAACTTTACTCACAATTGCGTCTTAAGTAAGTTCAATTAACTAAATCATAAATTTCTATATGGGAAGTTCATACTTCTCAATAAATTCATTATGTAAAAGTTCTAAATCAAAGATTTCAACAGAGAAAGTTCTTGTTTTCAAATATAAAATGCTCGAAGGAAAGTTCAAATAACGAAATGCAAAATTCCTATTCTCCTTTTAGTCCTTTCCTTTTAAAATCTCACTTACTCACAGAGTAAGTTTGACTAACAAAATCGTAGATTTTGAGTCTTACTTAAAAGAAAGCACCTAAATATAGGTGCTTAACTCTTAATCTAAATAATCTTTTAATTTTTTACTTCTTGATGGGTGTCTTAACTTTCTTAAAGCTTTCGCTTCAATTTGTCTAATTCTTTCTCTTGTAACATTGAATTCTTTTCCTACTTCTTCAAGCGTTCTAGCTCTTCCATCATCAAGTCCAAATCTTAATCTTAATACTTTTTCTTCTCTAGGCGTTAATGTATCTAATACACTAATCAATTGTTCCTTAAGCATTGTAAATGCAGCTGCTTCTGCTGGAGCTGGTGCTTCATCATCTGGAATGAAGTCTCCTAAATGAGAGTCTTCTTCTTCACCTATTGGTGTTTCTAGTGAAACTGGTTCTTGTGCAATTTTTTGAATTTCACGAACCTTATCTACTGGTAATTCCATAACCTTTGAAATTTCTTCTGGGAATGGATCTCTACCTAATTCTTGTAATAATTGTCTTTGTACTCTTATAAGTTTATTTATGGTTTCTACCATATGAACTGGTATTCTAATTGTCCTAGCTTGATCTGCAATAGCTCTTGTTATTGCTTGCCTAATCCACCAAGTCGCATAAGTTGAAAATTTATATCCTTTTCTGTAATCAAATTTTTCAACAGCTTTAATAAGACCTAAATTTCCCTCTTGAATCAAATCTAAGAATAACATACCTCTTCCAACATATCTTTTAGCTATACTTACAACTAACCTTAAATTTGCTTCAGCTAATTTCTTCTTAGCTTTTTGATTTCCTTCTTCTATTTCTTTCGCATAAGTTATTTCTTGTTCAGAAGACAATAGTGGTACTTTCCCAATTTCTTTTAAATACATTCTAACAGGGTCATCAATAGCGATTCCTTCAGGTACTGATAAATCTATTTCTTCTTGTTCAGTTTCACTTTCACTGACTTCACCTATAATTTCAACACCCGTCATTTCAAAAACTTCATATATCTTTTCTATTTGCTCTGGGCTTAAATCAATATGATCTATTGCCTCCATAATTTCCTTATATGTTAACGAACCATTCTTTTTACCTTTATCTATTAACTCCTTAACCGCCATCATCTTACTGTTCTTATCTTTTTTATCGTCCTTTGGCTTTACTGATTTTCCATTCGCTTTTTGTTCCATATTATTATTGCCTCCTTCCGTCATAACCTTAAACCTCTCTCTCAACCTTTTTCAACATATCTGATAATTTAGTAAGCTCCATTGCAATTCTTATAGATTCTTCAATTTCCCCTTTTTGTTCAAATCTATTTTGCATTTTTCTTAAATCTTCAATTTCTAATTTAAGCTTAAAGCTTCTAATTTCCTTTATATAATCTTTAATCAATCTATCTTTGTCAGTAACAGCTAAAACTTCATGTTCTTTAATTTTAATTAATTCCTTAGAACTTTCTATATCATTGCATCTGTTTTCTACATAAGATATTATATTATTAGTATCTGCTTTTTTTCCTTGCAATATTAATGAATAAATTTTATTATGTGGCTCTATTATGAAATCACCTAAATTTATAACACTTTTAAGTTCCTCATGAAATTCATCCTTAAGCATCAATTTAAGTAAAGCTCTTTCAGCTTTTAAATATCCTGGTTCTACATATAATTTTGTTCCAGTATATTCCTTTTTATTCATAAAATTATCTTCTTTTTGTTTTTTTGCCATTTCTTGTGACAACAAATCGTATAATGCCTGTTCTTTAATAGATGTTTCTTCTGATATTTTTTTTATATAAACATCTTTTTCCACTGGATTCAAATCTACCAAAATATCTGCAAATTTTTCTCCATATTTGACCAAGTCATTTCCATCTTTAAGATTTATTCCATCTGCTACTTTTTTAATTTTGTATTCAATCAGTGGTAATGCTTCTTTTGTTAACCTTAAAAATGCTTCTTTTCCATTATTTCTTACAAATTCATCTGGATCTTTACCTTCTGGTACCGTTAATACTTTTACGTCAAATCCAGCATTTCTTAAAATTTCAAGTCCTCGAAGAGTAGCAGTTTGACCTGCCAAATCTGCATCATAAGAAATCATCACTTTACTTACATATCTTTTGAGAAGCCTTGCTTGATTTACAGTAAGTGCAGTTCCAAGAGATGCTACAGCATTAGTTATTCCATATTGATGAAGTGCTATTAAATCCATATAACCTTCAACTATAATAACATAGTCTTCTTCTAATCCATTCTTAACTGCAAAATTTAATCCGTAAAGATTAATTCCTTTTTGAAAAATCATTGTTTCAGGTGAATTTAAATATTTTGGTTTTGAATCATCTAAAACCCTGCCTCCAAAGCCAATAACTTTTCCTTTAACGTCAAATACCGGAAACATAACTCTATTTCTAAATCTGTCATATATATTTCCAGTTTTTTCATTTTTAGAAATTAATCCAGCTTCTAATAATAAATCGTCTTTATATCCCTTTGTTCTTAAGAAATTTATTATTCCTTTCCAGCTATCATGAGCGTATCCTAGACCAAATCTCTTTATAGTATCTTCTCGCATTCCACGTTTTAAAAAATATCCCTTTGCTGTTTTAAAACTTTGTAAATTAGCAAAATAATATCTGGCTGCATCTACATTTATCTTGTATAGAAGCTCTTTTTTCTTTGAAACTCTACTATTATCCTGACCTTCAATCTGTAATGGAATACTAGCTTTATCAGCTAAATACTTTGCAGCCTCTAAAAACGTAAATTTCTTATATTTCATAATAAATGTAAGTACATTACCTGCTTCTCCGCACGAAAAACATTTATATATTTGCTTTTCACTAGAAACGCTAAATGATGGAGATTTATCATTATGAAATGGACATAATCCCATATAATTTTTTCCTGATTTTTTTAACCTTACATTTTCTGAAATAATATCAACAATGTCATTTTGTTCTTTTATTTTCTCTATTACTTCTTCTGGTATCTGCAAGGAGACATCTCCTCCCTACTGCTTTTTTTCAACAATTATATAATATTCGACATATTAATGAATTTTCCTTCTAAATTTTTAATAAATTTAAAATAGTTTTTATTTTAATTTTCTCGAAATAATATTTAGTTGAATTGCACTATTATTAATAATTCTTTATTTTATTTTGAAATCCTCTTTTTTATTTTAATTTTCTCTTGCTAATTCTTAATGATTTTACCAACTAATTAATCTATTACTACTTTAGGCACAAATATCTTATTAAATAACAATAAGCAATAATCATCACTCATTCCAGCAATGAAATCAGCCACACCTCTTTTTAAGTTTTCCTCTTTGGCTATTCCTAAATAAAATTCTGGCATTTGCTCTGGATTTTCCTCAAAATACTTTATTAATTGTTCTAATATGAACTTTGCTTTATTTCTCTCAGCCTTTAATGTATCTCCCAAATATATATTTTTAAACATAAATTCTCTAAGTTCTCTCATTGCACAATCAATTTCTTTACTTAATCCAATTTCTCTTATGCCATTATTAATATTATTAGTTGAAGTCTTCACGAAATCTTTTATTAAAATATCTAATCTTTGGGTGGAATTATCTCCAAGCATCTTAACAATCTCTATTGGAATTTCTTCTTTACTTAGTAATCCTGCTCTTATAGAATCATCTATATCGTGATTTAAATAAGCCATTTTATCACTAAACTTAACTACAATTCCCTCTAAGGTAATTATATCCTCTGTAGTTCCAAGTCCACTATGATTTAATATTCCATTAATTACCTCTTCGGTTAAATTAAGACCTTCACCGTTATTTTCAAGTTTTGTAACTACTCTTACGCTTTGCTCATTATGACGAAATCCACCATTTAAATATTCATTTAATACTTCTTCTCCATTATGTGCAAAAGCAACATGCCCTAAGTCATGACCAAGTGCAATTGCCTCAATTAAATTTTCATTTAATCCAATTCCAATCCCAATATTTCTAGCAACTTGAGATACTTCTAAAGTATGAGTCAATCTAGTTCTATAATGATCGCCAAAAGTTTTTATATATACCTGTGTTTTATGTTTAAGGCGCCTAAATGATTTGCTTTGAATAATTCTATCTCTATCAAGCATATAGCAGGTTCTAATATCATCCTCTTCTTCTACAACTTTCCTTCCAATAGATTTTTTAGAAAAAGCTGCTTCTTTTATTAATGTCAAGCTTTCAAAATCTTGAATTTTTTCTCTCACATTCATATATTATCACCTCTTTCTATCTATTCTATATTTATCATCATATTCCTCTATTTATTAGCTATCTTTATTATTTGCAAATTATCAAAAAATAATATCCTTTATATATAAAATTTTATATTTTTTATGCAAGTCTTTAGTCTTTAAGTATATTACTAAAATTATTTTAATATTATTTAATAAATAAAGATTTTTTCTCTTCAGGTTTTGTATCTAAAATTAATTTTATCCTGTGATGAAATAATCGTTTAAATAAAGGAGTGTGTTTATGAGCATTGAAGTTTTACCTTTACGCGAATGTAATCTTTCCCCTGAAATTATAAAACTAAACGTTTTGCCATATTATAATCTGCAAAATGCTAAAGTTTCATTAATAAAATTTAAAGATACTAATAAACAAAGAGCTGTATACAAAATAGATTTTAAAGAAAAAAGTTATTGTTTAAAAAAAGTTTATTATTCTATAAACGATTTATTATTTGTATATTCAGCTATTGAATGGCTATATAGAAATAATATTAGGGCACCTAAACTTTTACCAACTATTGATAATAATAGATTTGTATCTTATGAAGATATGCTTTTTATACTAACACCTTGGATTAATGGAGAAAAGTGTAGTTTTGATAATATTAATCATGTTATGCTGTCTGTAAAAAAACTTTCTACTATACATTCAGTATCTCACAGCTTTAAACCTATTTTAGGAAGTTCTATAAAAGAAGGCTTTGATGATTATTACATATTAACTTTAAAACATTTTGAAAATTTGCTTCAATCATCAAATGAAGCTTTTAAATATAAAGATACCTTTTCAAGGCATTTTATTTCAACCTTTGATATCAATTTAAATCTTGCAAAAATATCTTTAGATATATCTAATAAAATTAACAACAATAATTTGAGCAAATCCTTATGCCATGGGGATTTCGTAAATAAAAATTTAATATTTCCAAATGATTTAGATCCTTGGCTAATAGATTTTGATAAATGTAAAATAGATTACTCAGCAAAAGATTTAGGATATTTTATGCGTAGATTGCTTAAGCGTGAAAATACTAAATGGAATATTGATTTAGCTTTATCTTTATTAAAAACTTATGATGAAATATCTCCTTTAACAGAATGTGATTTAAGATATTTAGTTTCATATATTTGTTTCCCACAAAAGTACTGGAAAATCTCAAAAGATTACTATAAGAATATTCACAAATGCAATAAATCTGCTTTTTTATCATTGCTTTTAAAAGCTACTTCTAAAGCAAACCTTCAATATGATTTTGCCTTAAGCATAATAAATGCAGTTGAAAAAAACTTTAAGATAACTTTGCTTTAATTATCACTAACCATTGCATAGCAAAAGATATTATACAAAAAAGACCTCACTGAACTTTAAATTTAATGAGGCCTTTTTCTATATTTTAATTTTACTAGATTTCTTCTGCTGCTATAAAAAATAACGATCTGCTTTTTCCGTTTACGAAGCATTTCTCTTAGCACCCATTTTTTTTACAATCAATCAATATTATTCACAAATCATTTTTTCATATATAGCCCTTCTGTTAAATTAAAAATAATCTGAAAAGTAAGGTTTTTCTACTGGAATTAGTTGTTCTAGAATTCGCAACATATAATATTCTGTTTGTATTCTTCCACATTCATATAAAAATGTTGGGCGCTTGTATCCCATAAGCATAGTAGTTAACGTCTGAATATCCATTTCCACTAAATTAGCAGCATGAGTTTCATCAGTTTTTTCACAAAAAGTTTCATCATCATTCCAGTAAACGTTGAAAACTCCATCGTTCCATTCAGCTATAGAATCATTTATTTTAAAATTAAGATTTAATTTTTGTGATTTTACCAAAAAAGAATACTTTAAAATAAATTCTTGTACATTTATAATTCTTGCCATAAAGTATGGCTCAATGTTCTCAATTATTTCACTATCCTCAAATAAAAAAGCCATCGGCTCTCCAGAGTAATTATTGCCTTTTACTACATTTACCATAGAATAATGCGCACTTATATAATTCCAAATTCCATAACGAGCCTCACTATTTAAATAAATCATTTCTTTAATATAAAATATATCATTCCTAATATTGTAGATTAGATATCCAAGAGGCTTATGATTTTTAT
This sequence comes from Clostridium puniceum, assembly GCF_002006345.1. Lineage (GTDB taxonomy): Bacteria > Bacillota > Clostridia > Clostridiales > Clostridiaceae > Clostridium > Clostridium puniceum. The sequence goes on along the minus strand of NZ_LZZM01000190.1, from coordinate 107,390 downwards.
TATAATAAATAGCAGCAGTAATATCCTCACTCTCCCAACGCCAATATTCATCCCAAGCCAGTTCATCACGAATCATTGATCCATGGCGTTGCATAGAAAAATAATCATGAACATTTAAAAGATCTTCACAATCCAAGCTTACACGTTCCATCATTCCTGCCACATTCCTCATTTTAGGAAGCTGAGAATCTTTTATTGTAAAAGTAATCTTATCAGAAATTATTTCCCATCCATGTTTTCTATAAAGAGGAATTGAGTAAGGATATAAAAAAGAAATAGATTGTCCTTCTTCGTGCATATGCATAATGACATGCTTGATTAATGAATTGATTAAGCCTTTTCCTGTATACTCTGGATAGGTAGCAACTCCAGTGATTCCACCCATATTACAAATGTTATCATGAATATTTACTTTCATAGAGTATAATACAATCATTGAAGCTAGTTTGCCTTTGTAAAACCATCCCAGTACATAAGCATTTTTAAGAATAGGCATTTTGGCATGCATAATTTGTTCTTCTGTCCAACCAGTATGTAGAAGGTCTTCCATTGTTATTTGAAAAGCATAACGTAAAAGTCCATTAAATTGTTCTAAATCATCTTCTGTTAATTTTCTCATTTTAAAATCACCATATATTTCAATGAACTTTTTTTTCTCTTCCATAAATCCTCCTGCTCATATATACCATGACATAAAAAACATATTAGAAATTATTACTTGCTTTTAAAAATATATCTTAAAATTCTTGATATAATTGGTTTAATAAGTCTCTACTCATATATTCTTTCTATATATCATTATAACTCTTTAGGCTCTTCCTAGTCAATTTTCACCATTTGACAAAAAGTAATAATATTGAATAATTTGCTAACTGTATACATTTACTAGCTACACCTAAAAAAACTATTCTTATCTAAAACTATGTTTTTATACTACACATATGATTAATTAAATTTTAATATATATAAGTTCTAATTAAGAAAGTTCATAATTTAGTTGGTTGTCTTATCCAATCACTCTAATATAGAAATTAAATCTTAATGAACAAAATTTTTTAGAACATATATACATTAGATTTCTATAATGATATAGATCAAATTTTTAAAAAATGCTTAAATTATTCTTAAGTTAAATTAGGCACAAAATATATTTAAACCTTTAAAAAAGTAATGATAAAAAGAATATTATAAGTTAGTTTGGTTCAGGCATATTTGATGAAAATAATAGATTCGTTGCAATTGAAGCTGAATATTCATTGGAAAATTCAGAAAACGCTTATATGACTTCAAGCAGAGATGGAAATAATACTTCTTAGAGTCACCTACAATCAGAAACCAATGTCAGAACAAGATTTGCTAAACATGTTGATAAACCAGAAATTTTGTAGAAAAATCCAGAAGATGCACCTGCAATGTATTATAGAAGTAATATTAATTGTTGAGGAAATTATCATGTTTGGATGTTAATCAAGCATCACAATAATCAATCCGATTCTTGTTACTTGTCCCTTGACGGCAATTTAAGATCTTTATCAGGGCAGTTTGGCAAAAGTAATCTTCATACTTACAATACTGCACAAGTATATTAGTGGTGTTTAATATCTGATTGGGAAACATCACATCAAGTGAACATGCATTTTCAATATTTGCAATAAAGTCATAGCTTAGAATTGACATAATTTATTTGACTATAGGTGATGAAACCATCTGTGGATGCTAAGTGGGAGGACTCTATGATAAATTATATAAACCATCTGCGCGTAGATCTAAATATGAGCTTACTTATGATATAAATTTAATACTAAATGAATTGAATTTATATAAAGATAAAATATGTTCGCTCGCAGATGGTAGCAAATACTTATTATAAGTTTGATTCTAAATGAGGAACCCTATATTGATATAATTATATATATTATTAGCATTAATATTAATTAATATGTCTAAATTAATTTAATATTTCAATGTTGTTTAGTGGTTATTCTAATGCTCCTTTAACTATTAATCTATGAGTTGCTATTCTTATTGGTGTGCATGTTATTAAAGTTATTTCTGAATCATCTGTTTGATTTAATACTGATACTTCTTCTGGCTCTACAACTTTAATATTAGTAACCTTGTATTTATATTCTTTATTATTAGCATTAACTATTATTTCGTCTCCACTACTTATTTGATCTAGTCTATTAAAAAACTGCCCATAATTATAGCTTCTATGACCTATTAAACAAAAATTTCCTTTTTCACCTGGAAGTGCAGTTTCTTGAAAGTGTCCTACTGAATATTTTAAAATTTCATTATCAACACCTTGACCAATTGCAACTTTTAAATCAATTTTAGGTATACTAAGTACTCCAATTGTATTTTCTAATTTACTATCTTTAGGTTCATCTTTAACAGCTTCATTTTGATAAACATTATTAGTTCCTTCACTTTTATTGAATTCTGAATCTTCTTTTTGCATATTCAATATATAATTATTATAATCATCTATTAGCTTTTTTTGTTTATAAACTGTAGTTAATTTTATTGTAATAGCTGACATTATAATAATACATCCAAAGAATATAAATATTTTATCCAAGTTTTTTTTTATCATGTTTATTCTCCTATAGAATATTTAAAGGATTATTAAAATTAATAAACTTAAATTAATAATTGTTAATTATGATTTCTATAACTTCATAATTCTCTCTTCCTCAAGATTTATAATTCCTTCTGGAGTATGAGCGGAAACATATACTGTTGGATTGTTTCTAATAAACTCTCTAACCTTTTCAAGAGACGATTTAGCAGCTTCTTTATCTTCAAATACAACAGATAATTTATTTTCTATAAGTGCAGCATATGTATAAGTACCATCTCCATGTATCATATAGAATAGATTATCTTTTTCTACAATTATAATACTATTTCCAGCAGTATGTCCTGGTGCTCAAATTAAGTATACTCCATCTATAATTTTTTCACTAAGTTCAAAATTATGATATTTACCACTATTAAATTCTACTCGTACTATATTATCTCTACTTAACTTTATGGCGTCAGCTTCTGCTGATGAAAGATAAATTTTTTGTTCCTTTTTAGGTAGTGTATCTGGAGTTTCTTTGGGAACTCCTGTATCAATTAATATTATTTCTGATCCTATATCTATAAGATAATTTTGAAGATTAGATGGATAAGTTTTAGATGAAATTTCCATACCTTATTTCTCCTCCCAATAACACTAATATAATTTTATATTTAAAAAGAGCAATACACTAATAATTGTTTTAGTGTATTTGCTCCAATTTTAGTAATATATACTTATATTACTATCAATTTGCTTTTAAATAAACTTCTTTTTGAATCTTAAAATAACCCCGAATACCATAAATACTAAACCTAAAACTATCAAAACAGAGAAATCTATAAAGCTTCCTGCTTGTGGTAATTTTTCAGCTTGCTTCTTATTATTTAAATTAGAATCTTTAGCTAGAGTTTCTTGGGGTTCTAAAGAACTATTTATATTATTATCTTCAGTTATATTAGAAGCTTCATTTAATACTCCAAAATTATTACCAAATTCATTAGAACTATTTGTATTATCTACATCACCTTTAGTTTGAACATTTGTATTTTGATTATCTACATCATTTTTAGTTCCATCATTAGTATTGTTATTATCTATAGCATTACTACTATCACTATTCTTTGTATTATCTTTACTACTACTTGTATGTCCAGAAGATGATGATTTTTTTATTTTATCCATTTGAATATCATGCTTTATAATTTCTTCTTCTACGGAAATTGTAGGACTTGTATACTTTTTATATCCATCTTTAGTTACTACTATATAGTAATCAGTGTAAGGATATACCATCATTGCATAATCTCCATCTTTATTACTATTTTGAGGATTTTTGTTATCGTTAGGTTCAAAACCTGGTATAATTGGAAGCTCTACAATTGTGTTTGGTTTTTTACCTAAATTCTTGTTTCTTTCTGTATCCGCATAATATACAGTTACTTTAGCTCCTTCAACAGGATCTTCTGTAGACGAATCTGTAATTTTACCATATGGGTCAATTAATTCAATAACTAAATTCACATTTCCATCTTTAGAAACATTTACTTCAACAGTTCCAATAACAACCTTTTCTCCATTTCCAAGATCAAAATATATTTTTGATTTTTCATTATCCCCATCTTTTAAATCTTTAATTATAATGTTTCCATTTTCATCTATCTTTACTTTATCAGAAGAAAATCCTATTTTTGATGTATCAGGTACTGGATTTTTATTTCCATTCTTATCAACAAAAACTATAGAATCTTTTCCCTTTACAGTTACTGTTTTACTTCCATCTTCTTCTACAGTAATAGTAGGTTTTAATTCATTAATTGTTTTTCCATTTTCATCCTTAACTATTCCAGTAGAGGTTGGTGGCTTTGGTGTTGTTTTTTCATCTATAACGACTCCAACATCTATTATAGTTATTTCATTTTCTACAAAATAACCCTTTGGGATGCTTAATGTTTTATCTGATAGTTCATATCCTTCTGGTGCTTTTGTCTCTTTTATTACATAGTTTCCTGGTTGTACTTTTTCAAATCTTACTAATCCATTTTCATTACTTGCTACAGTTTTTAATGGATTTGCAAAGTCTGTATCCTCAGCTTTGTATAAACTAAATTCTGCTCCTTTTAGGAATTTATCATCTGCTGATTTTTTAATCAGTTTTATGTCTTTTTCTACTAATGTTGGTGCTACTGGAGCTACTTCATTTTCAATTTCATAAGGATTAGCTTTTACAATATCAGAAACATTACCTGTATCATCAACAGTAGCTGTTATTTTAGTATTGCTAACAACATATCCTATTGGTGCAACTGTTTCTTTTATTGCATAGTTCCCATAAGGAACATCTGCAAAATTAACAAGACCTTGTATATCACTAATTTGGGTCTGTATTGGATTTTTAAACTCTGTATCACTTTCTTTATACAAACTAAAAGCGGCTCCACTTAATGGCTGATTTAACTTAGATTTTTTATATAATTGAATAGATTTTTTTATTAAATCATCTTTAATTATATCTGGATTTGTTTTTATCGTATCTCCTGATTCTCCTGTTCCATCTACAGTTACATCTATTACTTGGTTAGATAATAAATAACCTTCTGGCGCTGTTGTTTCTTTTATTTTGTAGTCTCCAAGTTCTACTACTTCGAATCTTACTAATCCATTTTCATTACTTACTGCAGTTTTTAATGGATTTGAAAAACTTGTATCTAATGTAGCATATAATTTAAATTCAGCACCTTTTAATGGTTTATTATCTTCACCATTCTTTTGGAATTCAATATTTTTTATATACCTTTCATCTGCAAAAGTATATTGTTTTGCATTTTCAGATACTACATTTGATTTAGTAATAGTAAATTTATATTCCTCATCACTTAATTTGTATCCATAAGGTGATTTTATTTCTTTTACTATATATTCTTTTCCAAATGCTATTTTCTTAAATTTAGCCTTACCATCATTACCTGTAGGTTCTGAAACTTGCATAACTTTTTCATCTTTTAGAAGTTCAAATTGAGCCCCACTTAATGGTTTATTATCATTTTTATCAACCTTTGTTATTACAATACTTCCAGAAGTTAAAGATGCACCTCCACCACTAACATCTTCTTGATAGTAAACCTGACTAGTTGCTTTAGTTGAACTATTAGCAGCCCCACTATTATCAGATTCAAGCTTTACACTATTTGAAAAAGATGTTCCAGATGTTTTAACTGAAGTATCAAAGGTAATTAAATATGATTTATTAGTTGGATTAGGATATTCTAATACAAAATCCCTACTGTCAAAATCATAATTTGCAGTATAACCAGCACTAACTTGTGTTCTTGACTGTTCATTTCCATCAGAATCAAATTGAACTTCATATAACTTTACGGAATCCATGTCAATTTGCAGACCATCTGGCAATGTGTCTGTAACCTTTATTTTATCTAAAAGTACATTGTTTTTATTAACACTTATTTTCCAAGTTATAAAATCATTTCCCCAAGTATAATCATAATCTTTACTAATTAAATAATTTTTAATAGTTACATCTTTTGATACCTTAATTTCATTACTTGTACTAGTTGTTTTTACGAAAGCTTCATTTGCAACAACTTTATCTTTATTTTGATCAAATTCTGAATCTGATGCTACTTTAGTTTTAAAAGTTATTTTATAACTATCACTTATTGTTCCACCAAAATCATAAGTAAGAACTCCACCTTGCCCTTTATCACTAGAAGATGTTTGATCATACGAAAATCCATTTGAAGTAAGTTCTGCATCCGAAGTTCCAGCAGTACGTTCTATCTTAAATGAATCATCTACATATTCTTGTCCTGGTTTTACATTATCTATTACTTTAACAGCATCTATTGGCATCTTAGCTGAATTTACATTAATAGTCCATGTAATTTCACGAGTGTTATAATTATATGAACCATCTTTAGTAATTAATGTAGTATCAAAACCTTGATTTGCTGATGCATCATAAGATTTTATATTATCTCCAACTAATTTACAAAAGTTATTAACAGAACTACGTCCATTATTGTAGATAATATTATTATTTGTCACCTTAGTTTTTAAAGTAATAGTTTGGCTACTATTTATATCTCCTAAACTAATTTCATATTCTTTATGATATTGAGTAATATTTTCTGATGCTACTTCAGCAATTGTTGCACTAGAATTATTACTTACAAATAAAGAGCCATCTACATACTCTTGGTTACTGTCTATAAATTCCTTCACTTTAGCATTATTAATATTTATGCCTATTCCATTTACATTAATATGCCAAGTTACTTCTTTAGTTACTGGATCATAATTTATTGCATTTTTAGTTAACATATCTCCAGTAACACCTACACCTACACCTGATGCATTAAAATTAAAATGTTGTCCATTATTTACATCTAACTGTGCTACATTATTGAATGTATAAGTCTTAGAAAATGTATCTTGTATTATTGAATTGTCTATAGGTGTTGAAAATTTAATTGTGTGCTGTAAGCTATCAGAAGGTAAATTATAAGTGAAGGTTCTTGTGACTTCATCATAAGAATAATCTGCTGTGGTTTTACTTGCACCGTCTAAAGTTACACTATCTTTCTTTAAACTTAATCCTTCTGGAAGTTCATCTTTAACAATTGGATTTTCAAAGTCAATTTTACTTTTATTAGTTTCTATAGTCCAATCTATGCTTTTAGTACTTGAATTATAGGAACCTGATTTGTATAAATAGTCATTCTTTACTTCAACAGTTTTTTGAGATGTAACATCGGATTTATCATCAATTTTCAAGTTTGCTTTATTATTTATATAATTACTTGAACCTTGACTATTTAATATATCATCACTAGGTTTTGTTTTAAATTCAATTACCTTCTTTTCACCTCTTGAAACTACTCCAAAATTGTAATTTAAGTTATTGTCTACAAAATTTGAATCATCTACAGAAGCTCCATCAACCTTTAAAGATCCACTTATATAGGTATGCTTTGTAACATCTAGTCCATCTACAATAGTGAAATTCTCCCTATCTAAATTTCCTGCTGTAGCTTCTATTTTCCAATTAATTGTCTGATCATTAGGAGAATACTCTCCAGTCTTATTAATTTTAGGTTCTTCTTCTTTAAAAGGTTCCTGCTTAAAGTTAAGATTGAAGGTTTTATCCTCAAAATAAGGAGTCTTAAAGGTTATATTAACTGGATTTTCATTTCCTATTTCAGCCTTATTTAAAGCCCTTCCAAACCAAAAGTTTCCTTCTATATCAGAATCATCTGTATTTACCTGACCAGAAAATGTAATTGTTACTTTATTATCTGTAGTAAAGTGAACAGTTCCTATTGTGCTTCCATCTGTTGCTATAATATGTTGAGACATGTCACTTTGTGTTTTAAATTCCTTTGGAAGATCAACAATAAATGTCTGACCTGCTTCTACCTTCTGTCCCTGAGGAATTTTGAAGGTATATCCAATAAACATTTGTGAATCTTTTTCTATTTCCTTCTTTTTTAAGTCTTCTAAATAAGAACCATAATTATCTTTAAAGTCATCTTCCCCAATGTCTATATTTCCTTCAAATCTGTCAGCACTTAAATAAACTCCTGTAATAAAAGGAAAATTAATTTCTTTTTCATCTGCAAAGTTAACATCAAAGGTCTCTATAGTTTTATTATTTTCAGCAAAAGCTATAGTTTTAGATGCTGCATCGCCTATTTTTTCTGAATTAAGCTCTGCATCAACATAAAACTCTCCAGTTACTTCTGAATCTATTTCTTTTGTATTTTCAAATTCAACTATTAATTCATTTAGATTATCACTTTTAGTTATGGTTATTTGGATTTGATTATCTTCTGAAGTTTTATCAGCAGATGCATCACTACTAACATCAAAACCTGAAATCACATTATCAGAATCTTTATTAGCTGCTGGACCTGTAGTTACTTCTCCATTTAGATTTGAAGATTTGTCCTTCGTCTTTATAGATGTGATATTTATTCCTTTTACATTAAACTCCTCTGGAATTTTAATCTTGTACTTTTCTCCACTATTAATTTTCTCTCCATTTGGAATCTTAAATTTAAAATTAATTTTAAGTTCATCATCTTTATTAAATCTCTTTTGACTTAAATCATATGAATTTCCATCTTCACCATTTTGAGATATGTCTATAATAAATGGAAAATCATTTAGTTCATCTGCAAACGCCTTGTTGTTTAATAACAATGATGGCCACATCTGTAAAACGAACAAAAATACAACTAAAAAAGTTCCTATTCTTCTAATTAAATTTTTATTTTTCAATTATTTTCCCCCCATAAAAATTAAAAAATAATATATTTTGTTATTTATATAATTATACATAATCATCTCCTTTCAGCGAAAATATCAATTTATAATTTTGTTATTTTTCATGAAAATAATAATAGCATTAAAAATTAATATATACAACATTATTTTTTACTAAATATCACCAACGTATAGTATAATAATGTAAAACATGATATATACAGAGTAATATTAAGTATTAATGAGAAAATCAAATATAAACCAAAATTAAATGCTTCTAAAGCATAAGATAATTTGTTATATAGTATTTATAAATATTTCAGATAAATTATATAATTAGTATAGTTTATAATGATATAGATAAACACTTATGCTTAAATATCTTTAATACTAAAAAATATCTATGAAAATAGATATTTTTTAAAGACTTTAGTAATTTAATGTTCAGAGGCAGATGGGGGGATTTTGAAATGAAAAGTGTTTTAGTTATTGACGATACCAAATCAAACAGGGTATTTATGGCTAAATGTCTTGAAAGTGAAGGATATGACGTTGTAACAGCTAACAATGGAAAAAATGGAGTAGAATTGTTAAAAACTAAGATTTTTGATTTTATAATCCTTGATATGAAAATGCCCACAATGAGTGGGATGGAAACCCTAAAATGGATTAAGTGGAATTCAATAAATATACCAATAGTTATTGTTACAGCATATGGAACTGTAAAAAATGCAATTGAATGCATGAATAATGATGTTATAGCATATATACAAAAACCATTTACCATAAATAGATTTAAAAAATGTATCTTAGACATAGAAGAAAAAATAAAACTTAAAAATAACAATATTAGAGAAATAATACCTGATAACATAACGGAATTTAATTCAGATACAGAATTTGCATCTGCTGAAAGAATGGCTGATGATGTTATTTTAATTCAAACAGAGCAAATAATTAAAAATAATATGGTTACTAATCTTTTTGATATGATACCATACAGTGTACTTATATTAAATTATGAACGCCAGATTATATATTCAAATAATTATTTCATTCATTTATTGGGAATAAAATCTGATGAAGAATTAATTGGGTTTCGTCAAGGTGAAATTCTAAAATGTATTCATGCTAACGAAAAAATTAGTGGATGCGGAACTACAGAATGTTGTAGTGTTTGTGGCGCTGTTAAAGCAATACTTGAATCACAGACAAAAAAAACAGCTGTAAGAAGAGAATGCTTAATGACTATGGAAAGCAAAAATGGAGTGATTAGTGTTGAACTTTTAATTCATGCTGCACCAGCAGAAATCATAAATAAAGATTATACAATTTTAGTTATAAAAGATATAAGTAATGAAAAAAGAAGAGAAGCAATTGAAAAGATATTTTTTCACGATATATTAAATACTTCCGGTTCTATAAGAGGATTAGTTGATTGTATGAAAGAATCATCAGAAATAGAAGAAACACGTGAATTAATTAACTGTGTCAGCGAAACAACTAATATAATGATTGATGAAATTAAAACTCAAGTGGATCTAATAGAAGCTGAGAAGGGAGAACTTAAATTAAATTTATCAAAATTTTCATTAACAGAACTAATTTTAAAGCTAATTAAATATAACAATACTCATATAGATTATGAAATAAAACTTGAATGCACAAATGACTTTATAATTAAAAGTGATAAAATACTAGTACTTAGAGTAATAAACAATATGATTAAAAATGCTTTAGAAGCTTCAGAAAATGAATCTATAAATATTGGAGTAGAGAAAAAAGAAAATTTTGTGGAGATATATGTGAATAATAAGGAATACATTCCGAGAGAAATTCAACTTCAAATATTTAAACGTTCATTTTCAACAAAAGGAAAAGGTCGAGGATTAGGTACATATAGTATGAAGCTTATAGGCGAAGATTACCTAAAAGGTTACATTAGGTTTATTTCTGAAAAAGATAAAGGAACTAAGTTTACATTTGGGTTGCCATACAAAGCAAATTAGTTGTTATTATATATAAAACAATAATATTAATAAGTAAAGCATATGTTATTACTTTATTTAACTAAATAAATGTATTATAGGTTAAGGCAGGTTATAAAAATGAAATTTCCAAATAAACAAATAAGAAATACAACTAGTTTTAAAGAAAATAACTTAGAATATATTGAAATGCATAAATTACTTCTAGAAAATGCAGTTGAATGTATTTGGCTATACGATTTAGCAAAGAAGTGCTTTAAATATATTAGCCCATCTATAATTAATTTAACAGGATTAACAGTTGAAGAAACAATGAAAGAAAAACTTGAAAATTCATTAACACCACAATCACTAGAAAAAATATCAAAAACTATTCCAAAAAGGTTATTTAGATTTTTAAATGGGGATAGAAGTCAGAAAGTAATATGGGATATCAATGAACTTCAACAATACTGCAAGGATGGAACAATAAAAACAATAGAAACATCTACAAAATTTATATTAAATGAAAATACAAATTATGTCGATATTCTAGGAGTATCAAGAGATATAACTGAAAGAAAAAAAATTGAATTAAATCTAAAAAATGAGATTAATGAAAAAAATGAAGTAATTGAAAATATGAGAAAATCAGAAAAAAGACTTTCTATATTAATGCAAAAATTAATTAAAAAAAACAATAAACTAAGGAATATTGCCATTAAAGATAAGTTAACTGGTTTATATAATCGATATTTTTTCGAGGAAAATATGGTAAAAAAGATAGAAAAAATCGATTTTAGCAATATTCCACTTACCTTAATTATTTTCGATTTAGATAGATTTAAAAATATTAACGATATTTATGGACATTATGAAGGAGATAGAATACTTAAGAAAGTAGCAAATACATGCATTAAATTAATGAGTAAATATGATATATTTACTCGATGGGGTGGCGATGAATTCGTTATATTAGTATTACAAACAGATTTAGATAAAGTAAGTATATTGGCTGAAAAACTACGCTGTTCAATTGAAACAACTTTAAATAAAGATTTAGGACAAGTAACTCTCAGTTTAGGCATAGCTGAAAGATCAGATTCAGAATCTTTTAAATCTTGGTTTAAACGAGCAGATATGGCGCTTTATCAAGCTAAAAATAATGGTGGAAACTGTGTTGTAATAGGCTAATTAAAAATTTAAACTATAAAACTATGGGATTTAGCTAGACTTGTATGAATCAAATCTACTTTGCATTAATATCTTTTTACTTTTAGAAAATTCTAAAAATATCTTGTATATCCACTTATAGTATTAGTAAAAAATCGAATATTATACATAATTTTTAGTATAAAGTACAAGCTATTAAGCTAATTCATCATTTAATTGTTTTTCAAATATTATTGATAATTCAGCTAAAGCCTTGCCCCATTGAGTTCATTTTTTATAATTTCCATAGTCGCTAAATATAAGCACTAACTCAAAGATTCGTCAATTCGAAATACAGTTCTTGCTTTGGTGTATTTTCGCATTCGTTTATTAAAGCCTTCAAGATTATTAGTTGTATAAATCATTTTTCTTATCTCAGGTGAAAATGTAAAAAATCTTGATACAATAGATAAACTAATACAAGCTAACAAAAATACTCTTAGAAAAGATTCATTTATTCATTCAGATTAAGTAGTACATTATACTAGTCCAATTTTTCAAAATAAAGTGAAAAAAATAAGTTAGGACAACGCCCCGAATGAATCATTGTTTGGATATTTAAAGGATGAAGCGAAACATTTGAGTATCTAGTTAAAGAAATAGATTATTATAATAACTTTAGAGGACAATGGAATAAAAAAAGATTACTCCTGTTAAATACAGAAATCATCTTTTAAATTAGTCTACTTGATTTACTTAGATGAACCAATACCATCAAAATCCTCCTTTTTATCTTAAAACAGTACTTCTACTAATAAAATAAGGTATTGTACTTAAATTCAACAATGAAATCAAGTTACAATACCCTATTCTTTTTGTAGCATACTCCCTATTAAACCTTTAGGTTAAAATTATACTCTCAATTTTATTTATTTAATTAGTCCTTGGTTGCTTTACTTGTGCTTGTGCTGCTGCAAGTCTTGCAAGCGGCACTCTAAATGGTGAACACGATACATAGTCAAGACCTATATTATGGCAGAATTCAATTGACGATGCATCACCACCATGTTCTCCGCAAATTCCAAGATGGATATCTGGTCTTGTAGCTTTTCCTTTTTCTACAGCTATTTTGATTAATGCACCAACTCCAGTTTGATCTAATTTACCAAATGGATCTTGTTCATAAATCTTCTTTTCATAGTAAGCAGATAAGAATTTAGCTGCATCATCTCTCGAGAATCCAAATGTCATTTGAGTTAAATCATTTGTACCAAAAGAGAAGAATTCTGCTTCTTTAGCTATGTCATCAGCTGTTAAAGCAGCTCTTGGAATTTCTATCATAGTACCAACTTTATAATTTAAAGTTACACCTTTTTCATCCATAACTTCTTTTACTGTGTTCACAATAACTTCTTTTACATATTTTAATTCCTTAATTTCTCCAACTAGTGGAATCATTATTTCTGGAATAACATCATAGTTATTATTCTTTTTAACTTCTATAGCGGCTTCTATAATTGCCCTCGCTTGCATTTCAGCAATTTCTGGATAAGATACTGCAAGACGACATCCTCTATGACCCATCATTGGATTAAATTCATGCAGCTCTTGAACTGTAGCTTTTAATTCATCAAAAGTTATTCCCATTTCCTTTGCTAATTCTCTAATATCTTCATCTGCTGATGGTAAGAATTCATGTAAAGGTGGATCCAATAATCTTATAGTAACTGGCTTTCCTTCTAATGCTTCATAAATACCTATAAAGTCCGATTTTTGCATTGGCAATATTTTATCTAATGCAACTTTTCTTTGTTCTAAATCTTTAGAAGTAATCATTTGTCTTACAGCCATAATTCTATCTTCAGCAAAGAACATATGCTCTGTTCTACAAAGACCTACACCTTGAGCTCCAAATTCAACTGCTTGCTTTGCATCTTTTGGACTATCCGCATTTGCTCTAACTTTTAATTGTCTTATTTCATCTGCCCAACTCATAAATGTTGCAAAATGTCCTGAAATTTCTGGAGCAACAGTCTTTATTTTTTCTCCATATACATTACCTGAAGTACCGTCAATTGAAATATAATCTTCATCTGTATATACTTTTCCATTAACTTCTACAGTTCTCTTTTTTTCATCAACTTTAATAGTTCCGCATCCTGCTACACAGCAAGTTCCCATTCCTCTTGCAACAACTGCAGCATGAGAAGTCATTCCTCCTCTTACTGTAAGAATTCCTCTTGCAGCTATCATACCTTCTATATCTTCTGGAGAAGTTTCAAGTCTTACAAGAACTACATCTTCACCAAGTGCTGCTCTATCTTTAGCTTCATCTGCCGTAAATGCAATTTTACCGCAAGCAGCTCCTGGAGATGCTGGCAATCCTTTACCAATTGGTTCAGCTTTTTTCAAATCCTCAGTATAAAATGCTGGATGTAATAATGTATCTAATTGCTTAGGTTCAACCTTCAAAATAGCTTGCTCCTTAGTAAGCATTCCTTCTTCAACTAAATCAACAGCAATTTTTAAAGCAGCTTGAGCTGTTCTCTTACCATTTCTAGTTTGTAAGAAGTATAACTTTCCTTCTTCTATTGTTATTTCCATATCTTGCATATCTTTATAATGAGATTCTAGTTTTTCAACTATATCTTCAAATTCTTTATAAATCTTAGGATCTTGTTCTTTTAACTTTAATATTGGAAGTGGTGTTCTAATACCTGCAACAACATCTTCACCTTGTGCATTCATTAAGTATTCCCCATAGATTTCTTTTTCTCCGTTTGCTGGATTTCTAGAGAATACAACTCCTGTTCCAGAAGTTTCTCCTTTATTACCAAATACCATTTCTTGTATATTTACTGCTGTACCCCATTCTCCTGGAATATCATTTAATCTTCTATAAACTATTGCTCTAGGATTATCCCATGATCTAAATACAGCTGTTATAGATTCAATCAATTGCACTTTTGGATCGCTTGGAAACTCTTCACCTTTTTCTTTTTTATATAATTCTTTAAATTCACCAACTAATTCTTTTAAATCTTCAGCAGTTAAATCTGTATCAAATTCAACACCTTTCTTTTCCTTAAGTTCATCGATTTTATTTTCAAATAATCTCTTTTCTATATTCATAACAACATCAGAAAACATTTGAATAAATCTTCTATACGAATCATATGCAAATCTAGGATTTTTAGTTAACTCTGCCATAGCTTCTACAGCTACATCATTTAATCCTAAATTTAAAATAGTATCCATCATACCTGGCATTGAAACTCTAGCACCAGATCTTACTGAAACTAATAAAGGGTTTGAATTGTCTCCAAATTTTTTACCTGTAGATTGTTCAAGTTTTGCTAAACACTCATAAATTTGACCTATTATTTCATCAGAAATCTTTCTACCATCTTCATAATATTTGTTACAAGATTCGGTTGTAACAATAAAACCATCTGGTACTGGAATTCCTATATTAGTCATTTCAGCTAAATTAGCACCTTTCCCCCCAAGTAAATTTTTCATTGAAGCATTTCCTTCACTAAAAAGATATACATACTTATTTGTCATCTCAATACTCCCTCTTTTCTTATAATTTTCTCAATATATTACTATCGATTCCCTCCTAAGGTATCGTAGTTACCCTAATAATTAATTTTCAATTTCTCCAAGTTTAACAAATAATTTAGTTATATTGGTTTTAGAAACCTTACCTATTATTTTCATTTGATCTCTTCCATCGGTCCTTTTTACTGTTTCAACAACTGGAATACTATCAATTTCATGTTCTATTATTTTCTTAGCTAAATCATATGCATTATCATCTTTATTTGCACAAATTATATTTGGCATTCTAGTCATGATTACGCCAACTGGAACCTTATGTATATCTGTTCCCCCTATTGATATTTTAAGAAAATCTTTTCTAGAAACTGCTCCTGTAATTACTCCATTGTTTTCTATAAATAATGTCCCTACATCGTTTAAAAACAAGTATACGATTGCATCATATACCATTGTATCTTCACTTACTGTCACAGGTTTAGACATTATTTCAGCAACTTTAATTTTACTTATATTTTGATAAACCAATCCATTAGATGATTTACCATTATATACATATCCAACCTTAGGCCTAGCATCTAAGCTGCCAATCATTGTAAGTACCGCCAAATCTGCTCTAAGAGCAGCTCTAGTTACTCCTAGTTTTTCTGCAATTGCTTCACTTGTTATTGGTTGATTTTCTTTTACTAAACATATTATTCCTTCTTGCCTAGGTGATAATTTCAATCTTATCCCTCTTTCTACAAAACAAGAAATATTTAGTTTGTTACTACTCTTTTATTATATCATGTAATTATTGTTTGACTAGACTTAATTTTCAGAAAAATCAAACAAATTTTCTAAATATTTCTTGTATAATAATTTTATATCTGTTTTATGTCTATTTTACTCTATATTTCTCTACATATCTTTTAATTCTTTGGTTCTTCCTTTTCTTCAACCTTCTCTTCAACTTTTCCTTTATCCTCTTCAAAGTTCACAGTATAAGTATATACTGTATCAGAACCTGTATATTCTTTTTGCCTTGAATCATTTTTATTATCTTTAATATCATTTTTCATTTCATTAACTTTAGATTTAACAATATCCGCAAAGTCATTGGCCTTATTTTTAACATCATTTGCAACTTTAGATACTTGTGTATTTATAACTTCTACAGATCCATCTTCCTTTGTAACTTCTATTGTGATTTTAGTTGCTATTGCTGCAATAATACCTGCTGCAAGTATCGGTGGAATTACAATTGCGATAACACCTGCTGCAATCCCTGCATTAACAGGAATATCAATTAATTCAGCATCATCTCTTTTAATTTTTATTCTTGTAACGTTTCCTTTTTCTATTATTTGCTTAATGCACTCCTTTAGTTCTTCGATAGAAATTGCAGTTTTACTTTCAGCCTCAGTTTCAAAAGCATCGTTGTTATTTGATATATCTTGCGTCTTTTCAATATATATTAAAGCCTCTAATACATCTCCTTCGCTTGCTTCTAAAGCTTGTTTTGCTTTTTCATAACTTACACCTGTTCTTTCACGGACCATATCAACTTTTTCTAATGTTATTTTTTCCATAAATAATCACTCCTTAATAAAATTTAACATATCTAAACTTTTTGGTTTTCTTGCATAATTATTGCAGATTAAAAATGTAGTTACCTTTTCTATTTCTGCCTTTATATCATTATTTAAATTTAACCTATATAATTTATCTACATTCATGTTCATCAAGAATCTCAACGCATTATATGTACCTTTCGATATAAATAACCCATGTTCTCTAGGGCACTGGTCACATACGCCTCCATAGTAAGATAAGCTTATATAATTTGATGAAGATATTTTTTTTCTACAAATACTGCACCTATCTAACGTCAAATTATATCCTGTAGATTTTAATAATTTCAGCTCAAAAGCTCTTATTAATAATTCATAATCTAATGCATCTGTATTTAATAAGTATAATGTTGTTACTAAATTTCTGAAAAGTTCAACATTAATTTCATTATCAGAACAAGCAATATCTATGAGTTCACATAAATATGATGAAAATGTAAGTTTATGAAGATTATCTAAGAGCCCTTGAAACGAATTAATTATCTTTCCTTCTTG
Organism: Clostridium puniceum; assembly: GCF_002006345.1. Classification (GTDB taxonomy): domain Bacteria; phylum Bacillota; class Clostridia; order Clostridiales; family Clostridiaceae; genus Clostridium; species Clostridium puniceum. Next base: position 89,748 of record NZ_LZZM01000190.1, on the reverse strand, counting down.
AAGAGTATATAGATTTTTGCCTTTATACACCATATATTCTCCATAACATAATGGGAGTGTCAATGCTAAAAACTTACTCTTGCTTTTTTTTGCACCTCTAACTATAGCTGTAATTTTACCAAGTTTTTCAGTATAAAACCAAACTAATTTGTCATTTTCTTTAAAATCTTGTGTTTTTATAATAACAGCTTTAGTTTCTAAAATTGACAGATTAATCATCTCCTACTTATTTTTCTTATAACCTAATTCCTTTAATAAAAGTTGATTATCTCTCCATTCTTTTCTTACCTTAACCCATATTTTCACATTAACCTTAGCTCTTAAGAATTTTTCTAATTCATATCTAGAAGTTTCTCCTATTCTTTTAAGTGTCTGCCCATTCTTCCCTATTATTATTCCTTTATGCGAATCCTTTTCGCATATTAAGTCTACTTCTATATGATATGTTCCTCTTTCATTTTGTTTCATTTGGATTATATCTACAGCTATACCATGGGGCACTTCATCTCTTAAAGTTCTTAAAGCTTTTTCTCTAATAATTTCAGATACAACAAATTTTTCTTGAACATCTGTTATCATATCATCTGGATAATATTTAGGTCCTTCTGGCATTGCCTTTTTCATAAGCTCTACTAATCTGTCAACATTCTTTCCTTTAATTGCAGCTATAGGTATTATCTCTGCAAACTCAAATTCTTTTGAATACATCTCTAAACTTTTTGCAACTCTCTCTTGGGTGCTTTCATCAATTTTATTTAATACTAGAAATACAGGACATTTTTTTCCTTTTAAAGTTTCTAATATAAATTTATCACCTTTTCCTATTTCTTCATCTGGGTTTGTTAAGAATAATACTAAATCAACATCATTTGTAGACTCTTTTGCTGAATTCACCATATACTCACCTAACTTATGCTTAGGTTTATGTATACCAGGAGTATCAACAAAAACTAATTGATAATCCTCACCGGTTAATATTGTTTGAATATTATTTCTTGTAGTTTGTGGTTTATTTGAAACTATTGATAACTTTTCTCCCATTATGTAATTTAATAAAGTTGACTTTCCTACATTTGGTCTTCCAACTATTGTAACAAATCCTGACTTAAACATCTTTTCCTCCTCAAAATAAGCTTAATTACTAAAAAGCTTAATTAACATTATGCCACTTTACAAATAGTATACTCTATTTATAAGTTAATTGACAATGTGCAATATTATTTAAGACTTTTTCCTAAATAATATTTTTAATGCGACTTATTTTTCTTCAAGCTTAAAGTCTAAACAATGTAAAAATGAATAACGTTAATATTATTCCAAAAATTCCTCCAACTATTACTTCGGAAATACTATGGACTTCAGAATCAACTCTACTTTGTGCAGTTATAAATGCTAATAAAAAGCTTAGTAATATACAAATAGGTTCTTCTGTTATCAACGATATTGCCGTTGCTATAGAAAATCCTAGTGCACTATGCCCACTTGGCATTCCTCCTTTTAAAGGTGTTCCTTCACCAAAGATTGCCTTTGCTATTATCGTTACTATACAAACTATTACTAATACAATAAGCATGGTGTATGGTTCTGAATTTTTAACTTTCCTAATTACATCAAAGGAAAAACTAGATAATTTATCCCAAAATATAACATATCCAACTAACAAGGCACTAATAGCTGCAATTAACACAGCTCCTGCTGCTGCATTTTTAGCTGTTTTAGCCAGTGGATGATAATAATTAGTAGTCATATCTATCGCTGCTTCTATGGCTGTATTTATTAATTCCGCTGCTATAACCATTGTTATAGTAACTACTAAAATAAGAAATTCATATTTGCTTATATCAAAGAAAAAACTTACAGTTAATACACCTAAAGCTGCAATTAAATGTATTTTCATATTTCTTTCTGTTCTAACAGTATCTATAATCCCAGTTATGGCATTATTAAAACTTTCCAATGTTTTTTTAATTTTCATTTAACCACCCACTTTATTCAGTTAAGAATTAACACTTATATAATTCATATCTTATATTAACCTCTAGTTATGCTAAGCTTATTTAATATTTCTTCCTCTCTCCTTCTCATAACATTTTTTTCGTCTTCCTCCATATGATCATATCCCAAAAGATGTAATACTGAATGTACTACTAAATATGCTGCTTCTCTTTCATATGAGTGATTAAATTCTTTACTTTGCTCTAATGCCTTTTCTAAAGAAAGTACTATATCCCCAAGTACAAGCTCTTCTCCATCAAAGTCAACTGGAGAAAGTTTACGCCCCTTATATATTTCTTTAAATACCTTTTTATCTTCATATTCTAACATCGGAAAAGATAATACATCAGTTTCTCTATTTATTCCCCTAGTATCGTTATTAATTCCTTTAATTTCTTCATTATCTACAAATAACAATGAAATTTCACACTTTATATCCACTTCTTCTTCTTTCAATGCAAATTCTATTACTTCATTTAATTTATTTACAAAGTTATCTGTAACTTCTAGTTTATTTTGTCTATTATCTACATAAATCATTAATTTCATTTACTCCCTAGTTTTGATTTCTTTTTCTTCACTATTTAGGTCTTTTATTTTTTCTTTTGGATATTCTACTCTTTGATGATATATACCATTTAGTGCATTTCGGAAACACACCCTAATTTTTTCTATATCCTTTAAAGTCAAATTGCAATTATTTAATTGACCTGATAATAACTTATCAGTAATTATGGAATTCACCATCTCATTTATTTTCTCTTTATTAGGTTCTTTAATTGACCTTACAGAAGCTTCAACACTATCTGCAAGCATAACTATACCCGCCTCTTTTGAACTCGGTATAGGACCTTCGTACATATAATCTTCTTCTTTTATTTTTTCAGGATCTTCTGAATTATTCTTCATTGTATAATAAAAATATTTTACTAATGTTGTTCCATGGTGTTCCACTATAATATCTTGAATTACCTGCGGAAGTTTATATTTTTTTGCTAATTCAAGTCCATCCTTTACATGAGATTTTATTATCATCGCGCTTAAATTAGGTGGTATATTAATATGAGGATTTTCCCCTCCCATTTGGTTTTCACCAAAAAAGTATGGTCTTTCTGTTTTTCCAACATCATGATAATAACATCCTGTTCTTGTAATTACTGAATTAGCACCAACTTCTTCTGCTGCCATTTCAGCAATATTAGCAACAAGCATACTATGATGATATGTCCCTGGTGCTTCCATTAATAATTTTTTTAGAAGCGGATTGTTAGGATTTGATAATTCTAGCAATTTCAAAGTTGTAACTTCATTGAATGTTCCTTCTAGAAATGGCAAAATACCTAACGCAAATATTCCTGATAAAAGACCTCCTACAATGGTTATTACGCTCTTTATTAATACATCAATAAAATTACTTGATATTAATATACCTGTAGATAATGTAAGTACAGTGTTAACAATTGCAATATTTACAGTCGAATATAAAAGTTCATTTCTTTGCTGCATCTTTTTTAATAAGGTAGACCCAAGTATAGAACTCACTATTCCTAATATCATAATTTGAATATCAAATCCGTTTATTGCACCTATCAAAATTATATTTAAACTACTAACCACAAATGCTAATTTATAATTTAAAAGCAGAGTAAGCATCATAGGAGCACAAGCAAAAGGAATTAAAAAAGGTGATATAATACCTATAGTTCTAGCTAATATTAAGGCTATTAAGTTTATAACACTTATTAAAATAAGTTTTTTATTATTCTTAAATATTTCTTTATAATTTAATTTAATGTAACTATATTGAAGAAATAATATCATAGCTAAAAATACTGCAAGAGCTAGATATACATACAAATAACCTGCTTCATTTTGATCACTTAACATTCCAAGTTCTGATAAGATATCTATTTGACTTTGTGTTACTGGCTCCCCTTCTTTTACTATAATTTGATTTTGTTTTATTACTACTTTTGATATATTTTTTTGAACTTCTTGTATTTTTTCTTCTGTTTTTTCTTTATCATAAAAAACATTAGGATTTATTTTAGCTGAAATAATTGTTTTTAATATATTAGATACGCCCACATCTAAGTTCAACTCATCTATTTTGGTTGTTGCAAGGTCTCTTGCACTTTTAACAGCATTTTCATCATTTTCATTTATATTTTTTTCATATGCTTTATCAATTATAGAAATTATTTTAACTTCTAAATCTGTTAATTTTTCTTTTGGAATGCCTATTAACACTTTAGCTTGATCTTCTGTTAACTTAATTTCTGTTAATTTATTTAATTCAGTTATTTTATCACTATCTTTTATTCCAGTTGCTGAATTAGAATTACTTGCTATTTCTATAAGTTTTTCAAACAAGGCTTTGATATCATCTTCTGCACCTTTTTTAACTTCTGTTTTTGATGTATACTGCTCTCCAACCTTTTCTAGCGCTTGTTCTTGCTTTTCTTTAGTAGCTTTTTCATCTACTATGTCTCTTGGAGCTTTAATATCTACTCTAGGTATTTCACCTACTTTTAAATTATATTGCTTTGGAGTTATTGCAGTGATAAGCAATAAATAACCTATAATAAATACAATTATAAATAATGTAATTCTTTGACTTCTGCTATTTCTATTTTCATTATTTTGTTTTATATTCATGTTATTCACCTTTTCATCCCATAATAAATTGTTAGACATATAAATTTATTTTAAAAATATGTCTTATGATATGTTTTGCGCAATATCCTGTTCTACAGTAAATATAACTTTAACCAATATGGTTCCTTCTTTAACCTCTTCTACTGTAACCTTACTATCTATAATATTAGAATCGTTACTCAGTGTCTTCTTCAGTGAAGCTTCCAATTTTTCTTTAGCTTCCTTAACTGTATTATCTTCATCTAAATTTATCGTCTTGCCTTTTTTTTCAAAATATATTATTTTGTTAAAGCATCCATTTCTTTCTTCTATTTTATCATAATAAACAAATCCATTTATAGCTTTTTTTAAGTAAAATTTTTTCCCAAATATGTTTAAATAAACATCACTATTTTGCTTTCCTGTTCTCTCAAGCTTTTCTCCACTTATTTGAATTTCCATAAATTTTTCATAAAATGTATTTGCTATAACTGTTCCACTAGGCTTTACTTCTATTTGGAAACCTTCCCTCCCTTGAATAGGTAATATTAAATTATCACCTTTTTTAACTATATTCCCTGGTACTACTGCTGGATTCCCTGAATTAGTATATACTCTTTTTACCTCTCCATCCATTTTAGCCACAACTTGATTAAATGATACTTTTTCTATAGATGGCGGATTAACTTTCTCCTTTACAATTAATTTTAAAGTTGATCCTTCTATTCTAACTCTAATCCACATTATTTCTGCATTTAAATTCTCCATTTGTTTTTCTAATTCACGCACATTAATTTGAGATTTACTTAATCCTGGTTTAATTCCAATTGTTGAAAGCTGACGCCTTATTTCAAATGGAGATAAATTTTTTTGTGTTTGTATATCTATAGCCCATATATAATTAGATAATATATATATAACTATAAAAAATAATCCTGCTCCAATTACTAACGAAATTTTTCTTTTCATTTTCATAAGTAATACTATTATACCACTTGTATTAACTATTCTTACTTTTCCTTTATATTTTTTTATTAATTCCTCTACTTCTTTATAATCCTCAATGTCTATAGTAAATCTAATTGTTGCTAAATCAACCTTTACAATATTACAAGTATAAATTTCATTATCCCAAAGTACATTTAATATTTTTTCTGGCATCAAAATATTTACTTCTATGGTTACTTGTCCTAATTTTCTTTTATTAAACATGCGTTTTACCCTTCATATGAGATACCTTGAAAAATTCCACTTATAGTAATGCTTGTTTCAGCAATAAAAAGTATCTCAAACTCTTCACCTTTTATTAATATAGCTCCTATTCTAGAATTTATTTTAACCATATTATTTTCAAAAAATATAATGCCTTTATGATTTTCAATTGTAATTTCCCTATTTCCTACAACTATTATCTTTGGTAGCTCCAATGAAATATCTCTTGGAAAATTTAATTTATTAAGTATTTTTTCTTTTCCTTTTTGAATTTTTTCTTCCATCCTTTCCTCCTATATAAACTTCTTCATTTTAATTTATGATAGGATTAGAAAATTAATTCATTAAATCTTCGTAACCAGGGGATATTTAAAAACCAAAATCCCTTTGAATAAAGAATAATTAATTCATTTTTTATTTTCATTAGTGTACTTGATCTAAAAAAATATTCATAGATCAAAATTTATTATGCTTTTTTGTCCAATTTTCTACATCTTAAGATAAAAAAAAGAACTCAAGAAAATCTTGAGTTCTTTTCCTATTTATTATTTAAATATTCTTTAACAATCTCACTTACAAGCTTGCCATCAGCTTTTCCTACTACTTTAGGTCTAACAGCTGACATAACTTTTCCCATATCTTTAATGCTATTTGCACCCACTTCTTCAGCTGATTCTTTTACTATTTGTTTTATTTCTTCTTCACCTAACTGCTGAGGAAGGTATTTTAACAAAATTTCTATTTCAGCATTACACTGATCTACTAAATCTTGTCTATTACCCTTTTCAAATTCAAGCATAGATTCTCTTCTTTGCTTGACTTCTTTAGCTAATATACTAATAACTTCATCCTCTTCAAGCTTTCTATTGTCAGTTTTTTCAACTATCAATAATGCAGCTTTAGCTGTACTAATTACACTAGCCGTGAATTTATCTTTTGCTTTTAAAGCAGCTTTCCAATCATCTTGTAATCTATCTTTAATTGCTGACATATTTGTACCTTCTTTCAAAAGAAAACATCATTATTTGAACTTTCTCTTTCTAGCAGCTTCTGACTTCTTCTTTTTCTTAACGCTTGGCTTTTCATAATGTTCTCTCTTTCTAACTTCCGAAAGAACCCCAGCTCTAGCACATTTTTTCTTAAATCTTCTTAACGCACTTTCAAGTGTTTCGTTTTCTCCAACTTTAATTTCTGACATTTAATATCCCTCCCTCCGCTAGCTTATATTAACTCAGCTATGGGCTTAATAACACATGCTATATTATACAATATTTAATCAAACAATGTCAAGAAATTAAGAAAAAATCTCAACATATTTCTAACTTGCTCTTAGCCTGGTGGCCATTGCAAACTTCTACCTCCAAGTACATGAAAATGAATATGATTTACAGTCTGTCCTCCATCTTCACCACAGTTGTTGATAATTCTATATCCCTTATCAGCCATATTAAGTTCAACTACTAATTTATTAATAACCTTAAATATGTGTGAAATAACATTAATATTATTATCATTAAAATCATTAGCGCTTTGAATATGCTCTTTAGGTATAACTAAAAAATGAATCGGTGCTTCTGGATTTATATCATAAAAAGCATACACCTTATCATCTTCATATACTTTTTTGCTTGGAATTTCTCCCTTTGCAATTTTACAAAATAAACAATCTTCCATAAATTTCACCCCCATTCAAATCAGTTAAGAGTTAACAGTTATATATAATAAACTCCTACCGAGTTTAGTAAGCTTATACACTTAATTATATGTTGCACTATTTTTAATTCTGCTATTATATATTTAGGTGCAAACTTACAAAGTAAATATACTTATTTTTTATTCACTTTTCATTTATTATATCAAAGTTTATAATGCTTTTCCAATAACATAATCACCATTTGCTTCCTTTATGCTACATGGAATTATTTTACCTATCATATTCTCATTCCCATTAGATATTTCTACTTTTACGTAATTTCTAGTATAACCTTCAAATACTCCTGTTTTTTTAGAAACTTCTTGTTCAATTAAAACATCCAAATTTCTTCCAACTAAAGATTTACTAAAATCACCTTCATTTTTTGCATTTAATTCAATTAAAGCCTTACTTCTGTTTTCTTTAACAGTACCATCTAATTGATCAATCATATCTGCTGCTTTAGTGCCTTTTCTTGGACTAAATTTAAATATATGAGTTTTAGTTAACTTAATTCTTTCTAAATATTCATAAGTTTCATTAAATTCTTCATCTGTTTCTCCTGGGAATCCAACAATTACATCCGTTGTTATCGATGCATCCTTTAAATTTTTTCTTATCCTATTAACTGCATCTTCATATTCTTTAGCAGTATATCTTCTATTCATTCTTTTTAAAGTAGCATCGCATCCACTTTGAAGTGATAAATGGAATTGTGGACATAGCTTTTTCATACGCTTCATCTTTTCAATCACTTCATCTGTAAAAAAGCTTGGTTCAATAGAACCTATTCTTACTCTTTCTATCCCATCCATATTTTCAATTTCTTCTAATAAAGTTATTAACGTTATATTTCCCTCTAAATCTACTCCATAAGAAGCTGTATGAATTCCAGATAATATTATTTCTTTAAAACCATGTTCAGATAGTTTATTTATTTCATTCAATACCTTTTCTGGATCTTTAGAACAAGTTGTTCCTCTTGTATATGGAATTAAACAATAAGCACAAAATCTATTACAACCATCTTGTATCTTTAAAAATGCTCTTGTCTTATCTTGATATTCTTCTATATTTAAATCTTCAAATTGTTTATTTTTAAGAACTTCCCCAACCATTAACTGTGGTTTTTGTTCATCCTTAGCCTTGTTTACATAATAAACAATATCTCCCTTATTTCTAGTGCCAAGTACAACATCTACACCTTCTATTTTCGCTACTTCTTCTGGTGATACTTGAGAATAACAGCCAACTGCAGCAATTATTGCATTTTTATTAGTTCTTCGTGCTCTGCTTATTATCTGTCTCGACTTTTTATCGCTCATATTTGTTACTGAACATGTATTTATAACATAAACATCAGCAAAATTTTCAAAATCTGTAACTTCATAACCTTCTCTTATAAACTTTTCCGCCATTGCTTCAGTTTCATAATGATTTACCCTACATCCTAAAGTATAGAAAGATACGGTACTTTTGTTTGTATTTTTATTCATAACCTTATATTTATGCTTATTAAACTTCATTATTATTATTTTATTTTTATCCATAACGGTAGCTTTCCTCCTGAATTGAAATCTTTATACCTACTTTATCTAAATTAACATACAATATCTTGATAAAGTTTAATATATTTTATGAAATAAAACAAGAGCATTATTTCAAAGAAATACTATAAATCAAAACAGTATATAATGAAGCTTAAATTTATACCATTTATAAATCTCTATTTTAGAATAATAAAAGCGACTAGAATTATATTATTTAATGCTAGCTTAAAATATTCTCTCCTATTCTTATCTTTTCTTTCAAATTGAATTTCTTTACTATTTCATTAAATCTATTTTCATGTATTAATGATGGAATTAAACAGTCATTTAGACTTTCTTCTTGTATTTTTATAAAAATCTTATATGTTTCTTCCTACAATAATATATCATCATTATTATTGTTAATTTCATTAAATGCAAGTTTAAAAAACTTTTTAATTTCTTCTGTTGTTAAAAGTGATCTCATATAACTAAGCAATACTAACTGCACTAAATGTATTTTAGTATATCCTCTTTTTTTCCGTCTCCTGGTTTAGTTATAGCTTAACTCTATATATAAATTTGAACTATATTGTTAGTAAATTTTTCATCAACAAATTTATTATTATCTATTTTAGTAAGCTTATATGGCACTTGCTTTTCTAATGCTTCTAATACTGTATTACAATTTTCAATTCTATTATCATAAACTGATGTATTATATGTGGTATTACTATCTTCATTAGCTTTATGAAGCCATCTAATTTAACATAGTTTTCATCTCGAATATTAGTTATATATATTATAGCCTTTTTCTTATATTATCCATGCTCTACCTCCTTTTATATTGGTATTATTCATTAAAAACTGCCACACTTTTACTTCTGAATAATGTGACATTTTAATCTGATATTTATTTTTACTAACTGATATAAGATAATTATAAAACAAGATTTCTTTGTATTACTTCGTCTACTTTTAATTTATATTCTTCATTTATTGTAAATTCAAGAGTTGAATTAGTTTTCAAAAATGTATTAACTTTAAATTCAATTGTATTTGGCAACACCCAACGATAATTCTGAATTTTAGACCATTTATAAAAATATCCAGATTTATATATTCCATTTTCTCTTATTTCTGAACTTCTCAATGCCTTTATTATATTGGAGATTGAAAATTCCATCCAAAATATATTAATAAAAATATTATTAATACCACTATTTTTCTCATATTGAATATAAAGTCTTATGTCAAACCATGATGATAAGCACCAAAATATTAATATCGCCAACCAAAAAATAGTTAAGCCCCTGCTTTCTTTTATTTTTATAATATTTTTCCCATGATTATATGATGTATATAAATCTTTTAATAGCAAGCCCGCTCCAATAATAATAAGTATTATAGCAAGAATTGCAAATCCAGAAAACTTATTCAAGTAATTCCCCCCATTTTAAATTAAACATTATTAATCTATTATAACACACCAATAATATCATATATTGTTAAATAGAATAGGTAAGGCTTTGAAGTAATCTTTACCTTTTCCCCTCCTCCGCACCGTACACGAGAGTTTCCAACTCATACGGCGCTCCATCAATATTTACTTATATATTTATATTATACAATTTCCAACCTTTAATCGAAGTTTATTAAGTCTTTCCAATCTTTTTTTATCTAAGTTCAATATATCTTTGTATTTTTCTATAATTTCTATTTCTACAGCGTGAATTAATTTGTAAACATCCTTTAATACAAAAGTAAGATTCTTGTATTCATCTTTTCCGCCTAGTTCTTTAGGTTTCTTATGATGACATTCCATATTTCCTATTTCTAAAATTTTACCAGTTACACTACACTTCCCATTTTGAGCTATATACAACGATATTCTATTATCATTATATTCTGTGGTTTGCCCTTGCACAGGGTTTTCCATGATATAATGCAAGATTTTATGATTTATCGCTCTTAAATTATCATGGATTCTTTTTCTACCTTCTTCTGTATAGTTGCAAATTTCTTGATTGAGATTCTTAGCGTTTGATGTCTTAATTCCAGCTACTGGAAACAATATCAATCTTGCTATATACCATTTTTTATAGTTATATTTGCCATAGAATTTTTCATATGTTTTGGATATTGCACCAGTGTCACTTCGTATTCGGTATAATCTATTATTTAAGCTCTTGCTGACTAAGAAATATACTTTATGAAAGTCTATATTTACATGTGTTGCTACCGTGTAGTAATTATGCATACCTAATATTGTTGCATTGTATCTATTGACACTATTCACATTAGGATGTTTTTGCATAGTTTTTATCTTTGCTTTGATTTCTTTTACGATGTTCTTAGTAGCTTTATCACTTATATGTGATTTTACTACATGTTTTTGACCTTTTTTTGTAATTTAAGCTTGAATCCTAGAAAATTGGAGTAATTCTTTCTTAGGTTTACTACCATAGATTTCTCTGGACTTATTTCCAAGTTTAATCTTTCTTTTAACCATTGTTTTATTGCAATAAACGCTTTTTTCGCTGTATTATGGTTTCTACAAAATATCTTAAAGTCGTCCGCATAGCGGACTATATACATTTCTTTTAGATTGGACGCCCTTTTTAATGCTATATATTTATTTAATTGTGTATATTGATGTTTAGTTCTAAATATTTCCCATTGACTGTTTATCCACCAATCTAATTCATTAAGAACAACATTTGAAAGTAATGGAGACAAAATGCCACCTTGCGGAGTACCTTTTGTTGGTATCCCTACATCTTCTATTTCAGCTTTTAGGAGTTTTGATATAATACAGAGTAAATTTTTATCTTGTATTCCGATAGACCATAACTGTTTTAATAATTTACTGTGGTCTACATTATCAAAAAATTCCTTAATGTCAATATCAACTACATAATGTAATTTACCTATATTAGCTAGTGTCATTGCTCTCGCTATCGCATGATGCGTGCTTCTATTTGGTCTGAATCCATAGCTATGATTAAAAAATCTAGCTTCGCATATAGGTTCTAAAATTTGTTTAATACATTGTTGGATCAACCTATCTTCTATTGTTGGAATTCCTAAAGGTCTTGTTTTACCATTTTCTTTTGGTATTTCAACTCTTCTCACAGGGTTTGACTTATAATTACTAAGCCTACCAACTACGTATTGTACTAATTTTGTGGGATTATTTTCTCCAATTTCTATAATTGTATTTTCATTAGTTTCTTTTGTTTTACCTCCCTTATTTTTCTTAATGTTTCTGTATGCTAATATTATATTTTGTTCGTTTAGTATTAAACTTAATAAGTTATTAAACCGCTTACCATCTAAGCTTTTTTCATATAGTTCATCAAATATTTTTTGAATATCATAATATTCATTATTCCTTAGCAGTTGTCTCTTTTTAAACTTCTTTTCCTTTGTTTCCATTAGTCGATTACTCAACTCATGATTTTCATCTCTCTTAGTCTTACACGAACCTAATAATTATTGTATTTATAAATTTTAATGTAAATATTAACTTGTGGCTATCCCTCCACTTGCTTTCGCAAGTTTCGGAGGTACTGTGCCACTACTTTCACTGATATTAAAGCAAGTTATAATTTGCATTTTTCCTTGCTAACACTTCACTGGAAACAAGTCCTCAATGTTATCAGCTTACCATGTTCGAATAATCGTATCCTTGCATATACTCTTAGGTAATTCCTTTAAGCCTGTTTGCTTGATACTGCCTGTAACAGTATAAGGACTTTCATAGTAATATATTTTACTCATCCCCACAAACCCTATATTTTAAATAGGCATGATATTTCTACCATGTATAGTTCTAGACTCTTCCATTCGGAATTTCGTCAGTCATTTATTTATCCATGACCATTCTTACCATAAGTATTTTGTGGATTCCCGACCTATCATACACTCGACTACCTCTAGTTCGCATTTTCTCAGCTTGACCAGTTAGGGTGTACTCTCAGTCGACTTCACCGAGCTTATAACATTTTTTATTCTTGTTCATAACAATGCTATTGGGAGTATTAGAATAGCCCTTCAAGACGTTACTCTTTCATTTGACTTCTCAGATTATCAGTTCTACTAATTCAATCGAATTAGTGGCTAATCTTTTCAATTAGCAACATGTCGCACTATCACACCATTCAGTTTTCATAAGAACATAATTTTTATTATCCATTTCAGCAAATCCACAAATAATGTTCTAAAAACTCAATAGTATTTTCATAATAATTTATTGGTTCGGTAAATACCATGCAACTACAATCATTTTGAAAATTAGCAAATTCTACAGCTAGTCGCCTAACACCAGACAACATAGCAACTTTAATAGTAATAAATCACAATGGTATACTGAAACTCTATAAAAGATTTAATACCATAAACCAATCAGTAAACCTAGATACTATTAAATATGAAGACATTGCAATAATAGTCGGAAATGGAGAACTTTCTCTTTTAAACATTAAATTCTCCAACAGTTAATTTATAGAATTCCCATTAATTATTTGTCATATAAGGAGTATAATGTAAAGTTATATTTTTCTATTGTCAACTAAATTTAAAAAACTTATAAAATAATTTAATAAGTGCATTTTTTCATTATTGCAGCCTAATTTCGTGATTTCTACAAAGCTACACCTTTTATCATATAGTGCTTTTACTATTCGGTGAAGCTGCGAATTCTCTGAATAACTACTCACTGGGTATCCACTAATATCATTCTGAAGAGTTATATATTCAAAATCAATATATGGGTGATAAAATAAACTAGCTAAAGCATCTTCACCCAAATTATTTATTCTATCAAGCATTTTCTTCATACCATCTTTCTCTTCTACGTAATCTAAAGGTGTAGGAATATATAAGGTTCTATGATTTCTAGGACTCTTAACTATTTTTTCTCCCCAGATGCCTACATAGCATTCATAAATTATGTCAAAATATTGTTCAAATATACTTTGTTGAAACTCGGTGGCTGCATAATGAGGACTCTCAAAGAACTTAGTAGGTAGTTCCAATTTTTTTGCCGTATTAATAGCTGCTTCAACTCTTTTTCTTACACTTTTTTCATCATTATTCCGTTTTTCATTAAACTCCGTACCATCTGCACTTACCTCATTACCATACTGATGAGTGTAGCCATGTAACCCAATCACCCCATTTCTATTCAATAAATACTCAATTGTGAAAAGAAAATTAGCATTAGGCATGCTATAATCTTTAGATATATCATTGTCAATACCATTTGGAGGATCAACAAACCTTGGTATCCATGCTATATGAAATGGGATGCCAGATGAAAACATATAATCTCCAATTACTCTGAATTTCTCCAGATTGCCAGAATCCAAATATGCATTACCTGCAGTTATATCTTCAAATCGAATTAAAGCAACTCTTCCAGGAGAACTTGTACTTCTCTCATGCTTATCCATATCCCAATAAAGTGAAATAGAGTTTTTATTATAATCCCATCTAGATTTAATATTTAATATTCTGCATATATCAAATAACGATAAATACAATACACTATCAACTATAGTAAATTTATAATCATCAATCCTATAATCAATACATATTAAAGACCTCTCTTTAAATAGTATATTTATTTTACTTCTCCTTATATTAAGCTTACCTCCTAGTTGGTCAATAAACTCCAATATAGGTAGAAAATAACGATTAACATCTCGGTATAAAGGATTGATAAACTTTAATAATTTGCCGTCAAAATTTATTTCTAAATTGACCTTTATTAAAAATAATTGTTTCTCACAAACCATTTTCTCTCTGCTACTCACTTAATATTACTCTATACTTCTAAATTATGTTCATAAATTTGTAATGTTCATCATATATGATATTTTAAATAAGCATATAAAAATTTAATAACTATGAAGTAGAAAACTTTATGATGTTTTAGTATTATAAACTATGATTTTATTGCTTTATAAATTTGATATCCTCCGAAAGAAACTGAAATTCCTATACAAAATCTGTAAATAATATCTATCATAACTTATCACCTCTATTCTTTAATAATAGTATAATGTGTTACTTAAACAATTTAAAATCATAATATTTCTTTCTGCTAGATCTCTATCATGTATTTTTTCAGCCAATATTCATATTACAAAAAAAATACTGTAAATTCACTTTAGCGAATAATACAGCATTCCAAAATAATTCACACTTTTTTATTTTATTTTTAGTAAAGTATAGAAATTGAATTCTATTTTCAATCCTCTTCTTCCATTCTTTTATTAAAATAAAAAATAATCTGCTCTGATATTGAATTAGAATAATCAATTCCCTTTTTTTTACACACTTCTTCAGCATCCTGTTTAAATAAATATATACTGCTTTTTACTGCTTCTTCTAAATCTTTAAATTCAGCATTAACAAAATATGATTTTAAATGATGTTGCTTGTCATTTGGGACACAATGTTTTACTTTACTCTCCCATGCCCCCCAATCTAAAACATCATATTGACTTAACAATAGATCAACATGTGAATGGAACAATATATCAATATTTTTAATTAATTTAAAAATATCCTTTCGTTTAAAATATTTGATTAACATTTCTGTATGGAACCAATATGTATCCATAGCTCGTACAGGATCAGGTATATAGTTATCAGTTCTAAAACCTTTATCAAGAAGCTCAGCAACTTCTCCTGTTCTGTCAAAAATTATATTATTACTGGTACATCCTTTCAAATGCTGCCTACACATCCACTCCTCAGGATAATCAGCATTAATTATAAAGAAATCAAATTGATGAAGGTTATTTCCAACACGAATTACACTGCAATAATTTTTAAAATGTTCATCATTAAAACTTTCACCCCAGAAAATTAATAGTTCATCAGAAGCCTTTGAAAGAATTTGAGGAACATCTTTTGAAAATTGTTCAAAATCCTTATCTGCCACTAAAAAAACAGGATCATAATCAGAATAAATATCTTCAGTACTTCGGCTTATGGATCCGTAGTGCCATCCACCTTTACAACGTTGATCTTCTTTTAATATTTCTACTACTTTATGAAATGCCAATTCTAAATCTTTATGCATAATACATACTTCCTTTCACTTATTATATTGTCATAATATCATCTCTTTTTCTGGAAGTATTGTTTATTCTTGACTTGTTATTGTAAATTATTATCCTTTTAAAGCAACTGCTTAATATTTCAAATTTTTAATTATTTAAGTTGATTCTTATATTTCGCTGGAGTAACTTTATAAATTTTTTTAAAAACTTCTATAAACGCTTTTACATTTGAAAAACCATTATTTAATGCAATTTCAGTAATAGATTCATCACTATTCATCAGTTCTTTATGTGCATAATACAGTCTGATTTTATTTAAATAGCAATAAAAGGTTTCTCCAGTAGTTTTCTTAAAAAATCTAGAAAAGTATGTTGGAGACATTCCAATTTCATCTGCAATATTTTTAAGAGAAATATCATACACATAATTTTTCTCCATATAAGAAATTGCTTTTTTTGTATTAATCAAACTTTTTTGCTCATACCTGCTATATCCTATATTCTGCTTTTTCTTTTTACATTCCTTTAATAAAATACAACATATTTTTCTTAAAACAATTGATATTCCAAGCTCATAAAATTCTTCATTTTTTTCATATAAATCAGCACACTCAAGGATTAAATTCTTCACTTTATTTTGTGCATCTTTATTTTCTACAAAATCAAAATAATATAAATCAATGTCATGGCAATACTCCTTTAATAAATTGTAAGATAATAAAATAGTTATTGAACTCATTTGATTTCTATCATTTGCATCTGTTTCATGTAACTCTCCGCTATTAACAAACAAAAATTCTCCAACACAAACCTCTATTTGCTTACCATTAATCTTTCCTTTTATCATTCCGTCTAAAACAAGATCAAATTCTAAGTTATTATGCCAATGTAGTGGATAATGAAAATTATCCACTTTAGATTTTCCAATATAAATTCGAGCAGGTATTATGGAATCAGTTTCAACTTTTTCTTGATAATAATTCATGATAACCTCCATTGGCTAATGCAACCTTAAAGGAAATTCTGTTGCTATAAGATATTTTTTAAAGGACAAATAGCACTAATTTAATTTTTTCCATCGGCTCTGAACTTGTTATACCAATACTTAGTAGCAATCATATCTTTCTATACTTCCAGATATCCTAAAGTTGCAAAAACCACTAGGCTTTTTCCTTCACTAGCTTTCTTTATTTTTTATCTGAAATATTTTCATTATTTACTCTAACTATTTTTATTTGGTTTTCTCCCATTTATAATAACATTCCGCCTAAGTCTCCCAGCTCATACTGAATTAAAGCAGTTGCTGTAAACCCAGCTGTTTCTGTTCGTAATATTCTATTTCCAAGGGTTACAATATAAAATCCTTGCTCTCTTAAAACTCTAATTTCATCTTCTTCAAATCCACCTTCTGGACCTATTAAAATTCCAACGTCTTTTATATTATTTAAATCTTTATTTTCCTTTTTTAAATGATTTATAAGACTTTTAATACCGAAATCTTCTGCATTTTCATAAGGAATTATAACTAAATCCATTTCTTTTAATTGTTTTAATGCTTCGTTAAAATCAATAACTTCTTTAACTTGTGGCACAATACTTCTTTTTGATTGTTTTGATGCCTCTAATGCAATTCTGTTTAGTCTATCAAGCTTTTTAAATTCTCCCTTAAGCTTTACATCTACTCTAGTTGTAATTATAGGAATAAATTCAAATATACCAAGTTCTGTTCCCTTTTGTACTATTAAATCCATCTTAGGTCCTTTAGGTAAGCCTTGAAAAAGATATACTTTAACTTTACTTTCATTATTTATATCTAGTTTTTTTAGTATAGTAACTATAACTTCACTTTTAGTTATAGTCTTTATTTCTCCTAAATATTCTATGCCCTCACAATTATTTAGTACAACTTCTTCACCTTCTGATAACCTTAAAACTCTATAAATATGTTTCACATCATCACCAAGTATTTTGCCTTCTGTTTCAGTAATATTATAAGGCTCTGTAAAAAATTTATGCACAAAAACCAACTCCATTCAGTTAAGAGTTAACAATTATCTGTTAATAGTTATATTGAAATCTCTGAAAATTTTTTTCTCATGAGCAATTATTAATTCTCACTTTTCAATTATTCACTATTTGTTACTAGCTGTTAACCGATTTTGCAACTATGCAATTCCATTCACCATCTTTATTTATTTCCATAACTTCAAAACCACACTCTTCAAATTTTTCTTTAACCATATTTACCCTATCATGAATTATTCCTGATGTAATAAATAATCCACCATCATTTAATGCCTTTTTAACATCTTCAGTTAAAATACAAATGATTTCTGCTATTATATTAGCAACTACTATGTCAGCTTTTCCTTCTACTACATCTAAAAGATTTCCTTCTAATATTTCAATATTATTTAGATTATTGAAACTTATGTTTTCTTTAGATGAATCAACTGCAACAGGATCTAAATCAACACCCACAACATGTTTAGCACCAAGCTTTGCAGCTGCAATTGCAAGTATTCCTGATCCACATCCAACATCAAATACTGTTGTATTAGGCTTCACATGCTTATCTAAGGCTTGAATACACATTCTAGTAGTTTCATGAGTTCCTGTTCCAAAGGCCATACCTGGATCTAATTCTATTATTAATTCATTTTCTGTCTTTTCATATTCTTCCCAAATAGGTTTAATAACAATTTTATTTGTTATTTTCACTGGTTTATAATATTGTTTCCAATTATTTGCCCAGTCTTCTTCATGCATTGTTTTAAATTCCACTTTCCCTTCACCAATATCAAATCCAAATTCCTTAAGTTCTGAAAGTTTTTCTTTTACATACTTAACAATTTCTTCAACCTTGTCATCTTGTGAAAAATAAGCTTTAACTACAGCTGCAGTTCCTTTATGTTCTAAAATATTTATATCTGCAAAATCCCAAGTTAAAGGTCCTTGTTCTCTTGAAAGTAAATCCTCTGGATCTTCAATTGCAACATTTGGACAATTTAATCCATAAAATATTCCTGATATAGGCTCTAAAGCCTCACTTTTTGTTATCACACTAATCTCAATCCATATTCCATCCATATTTATCTTCCTTCCTTATTTCAGTTAATAGTTGACAATTGGGGCAGAAATCCCATTAAGGATTTCTTATTTCTTTAAATATATTTTTTCAGAAATTCCTACATAATTTCCTCATCATACATTGTCAATTATATATTACTTTAATTTCCTTTAACAGCAATTAAAAATTTAGTTTTTATTCCTTGTTCAGTAAACATCTTTTCATGTTCTGTTTCTACATTACCCTCAAAATCACTTTTATGAAGGTCATAAGTTATATATGTGATTTCAAAAGTGGCTTCTTTAAAATATTTAAGTGATTCCTCAAATAATTCGTCATCATCTGTTTTAAAATAAATTTCACCATTCTCTTTTAAGAATGTCTTATATTGCTCTAGCTGTCTTGTATGAGTTAATCTTCTTTTTTTATGTTTTTCCTTAGGCCAAGGATTACAAAAGTTTATGTATATTCTGCTTATTAAATCTTCTTCACTTAACATTTCATTAATAAGACCTATTTCTTGAGCCATTAACTTTATATTGTCTAATACTGTGTTTTTTTCTTCATATGCTTTTTCAATATTTCTCTTGGCTAATCCTAAAACTTCATCTTTTATATCAATTGCAATGTAATTAATATTAGGATTTTCAGATCCATGTACTGCTATAAAAGTGCCTTTACCACATCCAAGCTCTAAATATATAGGATTATCATTTCCAAAAATTTCTCTCCATTTACCTTTATATCCTTTAGGTTTTATAACAAAAAAGTTACAACTCTCAAGCTCAGGTCTTGCCCATGGCTTTTTTCTCATTCTCATGTTATTCACTCCATCTTTTATCATTCATAATAATTATACATATAAAAATTTATAATGCAATTTTTATATTTCAAAACTTTAATATTTGTCAATTATACAATATTTTGATGATACACACCTGTAATACTTATGTACTAAAGTGATAAAGAAGTGATTACAATTTTTCAAGATAACATTCAAATTTATAATGATATTAAAGAACAAATTATTAGAGGAGATTTAAATGATAGTAACAAACTTTCTTCAATAAGAGAGTATTTTACCATATATGAAATAACTGCTTTAACAAACCAAAAAGCGATGTAGAAATAGAAAAGGATGGAACTATTCAAGTATGTAAAGGCATTAGAAGCTTTATTATAGATAGAAGTGAAAGTATACTTCAGCCTTTTGTTAAAATACTAATAACAAGAATTATCGTTAACATTTTTATTTTTTATATTTTGTCTATAAGCTTTACTTGGTACAAAAATTATGAATCGTTTTTCCATCTCATATAAATTTTGATTGCTATCATTGCTTTTTGTGGTTTTTGTTTATTATATGAAAAATACTATAAACCTAAACAATTAAAAATGCAGGAGAGATTAGTTCCTGCATTTTTATATTAAAGTGTTTTTGCCTTATTTATATATTCTTTTAATACTGCACACGAAGTATTAAATTTCTTTTGCTCATCATCCGTTAACTTTATTTCAATTATTTCTTCTATACCATCTTTCCCCATTACTACAGGTACACTTGCAAATAAATTATTTTGATTATATTGTCCTTCTAACAATGTAGATGCTGGCAATATCTTCTTTTCATCATGATATATAGCTTTAACTATTTCTGTTAAACCAACACTTATTCCAAATTCTGTACATCTTTTTCCTACTATTATCTCATTTGCTGCATTGGCAGTTCTATAATTCAACTCTTCTAAATTAAGTTTTCCATAAGTATCTGCTTTTTCTTTCATTAAATCAAATAGTGGTTTTCCTCCAAAATATACATGGGACCAAGGAACCATTTGTGAATCACCATGTTCACCCATGGAATATGCTTGTATAGATTTTTGATCTATTCCTGTTTCATAAGATAATATTCTCCTAAGCCTCGATGAATCCAAAGTAGTTCCAGTTCCAAATACTTTATTTTTAGGAAATCTAGTCTTCTTCCATATATAATATGCTATTATATCTACTGGATTTGATATAACTATAAATATACCATTAAATCCCGATTCTAATATTGGATTTATTATAGTATCTATTTCCCTTATTGTTTCCTTTAAGAATTCTAAACGTGATTTATTGACTTCTGGTGGAACGCCAAGACTCACTACTATAATATCTGCATCTTTACAATCTTTAAAAGTTCCTTTTTTACTTTTAACATAATGAGGTAAATATGAAACTGTATCACTTAAATCAATAGCTTCAGCATTTGCCTTCTCTTCTAGCTTATCAATCATTACAATTTCATCACATACACCTTGTATTGCTAATGAAAATGCACAATGTGAACCGACATTCCCGCTACCTACTATTACTATTTTTCTAGTTTTTATCCCCACTTTTAAGCCCCCTGTTTTTAGATAATTACCTTCTATATTTTAAAACTATCCTTTATTATAACACTTAACAAAATAATATTAACTGCTATATATAATTGTACCTAAAAAACAAGTATATGTTAACATCTAAAATAAGAATTAAATTTATTTATTGTACTTTTCTACTAATTCTATCAATTCGTTCTCATTATTTTTAACAAATTCATAAAAATTAATATTTTTTTTCTCTATAAGCAATGATAATTCATATAAGAATTCTGGTATCTCTGAAGCAAGTATATCTCCATAAACTTTTCCAAGCCTTGTATTTCCTATTTCAAAGGATCCATTGATATGAAGCTCAAATACATCTTCTATATTATCATTTACTTTTTTACGCTTTCCTGTAAATCCAATTCCAACTACTTCATGAACAGCACATGAATTTCCACATCCTGACACGTGAACTCTTGGTAATACATCTTTCTTATATTTCTTTTCTTTAAAATAAGTAATAATATTATTTAATGTTTTTTGGCTTTCTAAAATCCCTACTTGACATATTGGTACTCCAATGCATGAAACACTTTGCTCTATAGCTGTTTCTCCACCAAGGTCTTGTGTAAAATCTAAAACCTTCTTTGCTTCTTCACCATTTAAATTTCTAAAATAAATTCCTTCTGTCATAGTAAGCCTTATTTCTAAGCATTCTATTCCTTTTAGGTTATCTAAAAGGTTCCTTAATTCTTTAACATATATTTGCCCGCCTATTGGATGAAAATACACACTATATAAGCCTTTTTGTTTTTGTTCATATAATCTTGAGTGTTTTATATTTATTTCATTCCCTTGCTTAGCGCATTCTTTTAAAGTCACTTCTAGATCTAGTTCTTCTGTATCCTTAACTGATTTTAAATATTCTTTATATACTTCTACAAATTTTTCTTCTCCCAATCTTTCTACTATGTATCTTATACGAGCTTTATTTCTATTTTCATAGTCACCTTCATTTATAAATAAATTGGTTATAGCTTCCACATGATATAAAACTTCACTTGGTTCTATAAATTCATCATATTCAATCCCTACTTTAGGGTTTCTGCCAAGCCCCCCTCCCATATAAACCTTAAAATATTTTTTATCATCTTTAACAACAGCTAAAAAGCCTAAATCTGCAACACTTGAGTGGCCTAAATCATCATTACTACTTGAAAAAGATACTTTAAGCTTTCTAGGTAATTTATATGTTGTTATCTTACTTAAAAAATGATTATTTACAGCTAAAGCATATGGTGTCACATCAAAAGCTTCTGATCTATCAACTCCAGACAATGGAGACATAGCAACATTTCTAGGATAGTTTCCTCCTCCACCTCTAGAATATATGTCATTATCTATTCCATCTTTCATTATATTGAAAACTTTATCTATTGATAAATTATGATATTGAACGGCTTCCCTTGTAGTTAAATGAAATTTTTCCAGTTCATATTTTTCTGCTATATCACACAACCAGTTCATTTGTTCTATATTAGTTATTCCTGAAGGTATTCTAAGTCTTATCATAAATTCTTTTTTGCTACGTTCTGAATATACTCCCATTCCACCAGAAACTTTTTTAAAATCTGCAACAGAAACTTCTCCTTTTAAAAACTTATCACCTAACTCTTTAAAATCTTCTATTTCACCCAACAATTTTTCCTTTAAATTCTTCAAGACTATTCCTCCTAATTTCTATTTAATATTTTTATTTTAATAATCCTAATTAAAACTTTGCATTATAATGATTAGCTTGTTAACAAACTAAAAAACTTTTTCTATCAAAACATTATATTGAATATTATTAATTAGAATATAAACATTATAACTCAATTTTATAAATTTTACTATAGTTATAGGGATTGTCGGCTTTACATTAAATTGTAATTCTTTTAAATAAAGTATAGATGTGTTCTAATTGATTCCCTAGTACAAAAAGAAGCTATTTAAAGATTCTCCTAATCTCTAAATAGCTTCACTTATACTCTTAATTATTTATTCTTGCCAAATAATTTTTTCTTAGGAGCATTGGCTTCATCAAATTCTTCACCTGAAGCTCTCATTAAATCATATAATGCTTCCTTTTGTTCCTTATTCAATGTCTTTGGAATATCAACTATAACTTTTACGTATTGATCTCCTTTTCCACTTGAATTGACTCTTTGTATCCCCTTACCTTTCAATCTGAACATTGTTCCAGATTGAGTTCCCGCTGGTACAGAATATTTAACATTTCCATCTACTGTAGCCACTGTTATTTCGGTACCTAAAGCAGCCTTAGCCATAGAAACATGAGTATCTATATATACATCATTACCTTTTCTTGTAAATACCTTTGATGGTGCCACATTGATTCTTACATATAAATCTCCAGGATTTCCTCCCCTTTGTCCATGTTCTCCTTGTCCTCGAAGTGGCATTACATTTCCTGTATCAACACCTGCTGGTATGTTAACTTTTATATTTCTTGTTTTTCTAACATTACCTTTTCCTCTACAATGTGAACATGGTTTTTCAATTATTTTACCAGAACCTCTACATGTATCACATGTTGAAGTTGAAACAAAGCTTCCAAGAGGAGTTTGTCTTTGTACTCTCACTTGACCTGCGCCTCCACAAGTTGGACAAGTTTTTGAGTTAGTACCTGGTTCAGCACCACTTCCATGACAATGTTCACAATTTTCACTTCTAGTAACTGATATTTCTTTTTCAACACCAAAAATAGCTTCTTCAAAAGTTAATGTTATTGTATATTCAAGGTCACTTCCTCGTGCAGGACCATTCTTTCTTCTAGAACCGCCACCGCCTCCAAAGAATGATTCAAAAATATCTCCAAAACCACCCATATCGAAGCCGTCAAAGCCTCCGCCTCCAAAGCCACCACTACCATCAAAAGCAGCTGATCCAAATTGATCATATTTAGCTCTCTTTTCTGGATCTGATAAAATTTGATAAGCTTCATTTATTTCTTTAAACTTTGCTTCTGCTTCTTCATTTCCTTGATTTTTATCTGGATGATATTTTACTGCTAATTTTCTAAAGGCTCTTTTTATTTCATCGTCACTTGCACCTTTTTGAAGTCCAAGTAATTCATAATAGTCTTTGCTTGCCATTTATTTATATTCACCACCTGGTTTTATTTTTACTTAGTATATTCTAAATATTATTTTCTTTGATATACCTTAGAAAAGGGAAGACGAGTTTGCCTTCCCTCTCCTATTATATTAGATAATTAGTATTTAGTACAACCTATTTTATCTTATTTGTCTTCATCTACTTTAAAGTCTGCATCTACAACATTTTCATCATGTGGTGCACTTTCTGCTCCTCCAGCTGCTGCATTTGGATCAAAACCTGCTCCTTCAGGACCTCCAGCTTGTTGATACATCTTTGTAGCTATTGGATAGAACGCTTGGTTTACTGCTTCAATTGCAGCTTTAATTGCTTCTATATCGTCGCTATCTTTAATCTTCTTAAGATCTTCAATCTTAGCTTGAACTCCAGATTTTTCTTCTTCTGTAGCTTTATCTCCAACTTCACTTAATGTCTTTTCTATTTGATATATTGTTTGATCTGCAGTATTTGCAGTTTCAACTTTTTCTTTTCTCTTTTTATCTTCTTCAGCAAATTTTTCTGCTTCTTTTACAGCCTTATCTACATCTTCATCGCTTAAATTAGTTGAAGCTGTAATTGTTATATTTGCTTCTTTTCCAGTTCCCTTATCTAAAGCTGATACCTTAACAATACCATTAGCATCTATATCGAAGGTTACTTCGATTTGAGGAATTCCTCTTGGAGCTGGAGCTATTCCTGAAAGTGTGAATTGTCCTAATGACTTATTATCCATAGCCATTTGTCTTTCACCTTGAACTACATTGATTTCAACTGATGTTTGGCTATCAGCAGCAGTTGAGAATACTTGACTCTTCTTTGTTGGAATAGTTGTATTTCTTTCAATTAATGGAGTAGCTATTCCACCTGCTGTTTCAATTCCAAGTGTTAATGGAGTAACATCAAGTAATACTATATCCTTAACTTCTCCTGTAAGCACTCCTGCTTGAATAGCTGCACCAACTGCAACACATTCATCTGGATTAACTCCCTTAGATGGTTCTTTTCCTGTAAAGTTTTTAACAGCTTCTTGTACTGCTGGAATTCTTGTTGATCCACCAACTAAAATTATTTTATCAATATCACTTAATGAAAGTTTTGCATCAGCTAATGCTTTTTTCATTGGTTCAATACTTCTTTGAACTAAGTCATGAGTAATTTCATTGAATTTAGCTCTAGTTAATGTTAAATCAATATGCTTTGGACCTGTTGCATCAGCAGTAATGAATGGTAAGTTAATATTTGTTTGCATTGAAGATGATAATTCAATTTTTGCTTTTTCAGCAGCTTCTTTTAATCTTTGAAGTGCCATTTTATCTTGCATTAAATCAATTCCATTTTCAGCTTTGAATGTATCTGCAATATAATGCATGATTTTTTCATCAAAGTCATCTCCACCTAGCTTTGTATCTCCATTAGTTGACAATACTTCGAATACCCCATCTCCAAGATCTAGGATAGATACGTCGAAAGTACCACCACCTAAGTCATAAACTAAAATCTTATGAGCTGAATCTGTTTTGTCTAAACCATAAGCTAGTGATGCTGCTGTTGGTTCATTTATTATTCTTAAAACTTCAAGTCCTGCAATCTTTCCAGCATCCTTAGTTGCTTGTCTTTGGCTATCATTAAAGTAAGCCGGTACAGTAATAACTGCTTGAGTTACTGTTTCACCTAAATAACTTTCCGCATCTGCTTTAATTTTTTGAAGTATCATAGCTGAAATTTCTTGTGGTGAATATTGTTTTCCATCTATATCAACTTTATGTCCAGTCCCCAT
The DNA here is from genome assembly GCF_002006345.1 of Clostridium puniceum. GTDB lineage: Bacteria > Bacillota > Clostridia > Clostridiales > Clostridiaceae > Clostridium > Clostridium puniceum. The sequence goes on along the minus strand of NZ_LZZM01000190.1, from coordinate 63,246 downwards.
ATGTCTTTTTATTGAAATAATTGTTTTATCTGGGTTTGTTATTGATTGTCTCTTTGCAACTTGACCAACTAACCTTTCTCCACTTGCTTGGAACGATACTACTGATGGAGTAGTTCTAGCCCCTTCTGCATTAGCAATAACAGTTGGTTCTCCACCTTCCATAACTGCTACGCATGAATTTGTAGTTCCTAAGTCAATTCCTATAATTTTTGCCATTTTATATTCCTCCTAAAACTTTATTAGTTTATTCTAATTTTGAATTTAAATAATTTTATATATTTTAAATTTACATTTTAGCTATAACGTCTAAAATCAAATTTCTTAATTAGCTACTTTAACCATTGTATGTCTTATTATTTTTTCATCCTTTTTATATCCTTTTTGGAAAACCTCTGCTATTACATTTTTGCCCAGATTTTCATCTTCTATATGCATTACAGCATTATGAACATTAGGATCAAATTCTCCTGATGTATCTATTTCTTCAACTCCAAGCTTTGCAAATGAATCTTGACAGCCTTTTATTGTCATTTCAATTCCTTTTTTCAAGTCTTCGATACTTCCATCAGCTACAACAGCTCTTTCTAAATTGTCAATAATTGGAATGATTTCTTTTAATACATCTACATATGCATCACTATATATTCCTTCTTTTTCTTTAATAGTTCTTTTTCTATAATTATCATATTCAGCTGTCAATCTTAAAAGCCTATCTTTAGCAATATCTAATTCTTCTTGCAATTTTTTATTTTCTTCTTTTTGTTTTTTTACCATATTTAGCTCATCATCTTCTGTATTTTCATCACTTTTTTGAGCTTCAGTTGATACTTCACTAACTTCTTCATTTTCTAATTGAGAATTATCTACAGTTTCTTCAACTACTGTTTCATTTTTAATTTCTTCACTATTCATCTCTTTCTTTTCTTCCATATCTTTAAAAATACACCTCTTCTCTTTAAATCTAACATCTATATTTTTTGATTGCTTAATATGTTATTAAGCTCTTTTATGACTTCAGACATAATTGCTATTACTTTTGAATAATTAATTCTTCTAGGTCCAATTAATCCAATTTTACCTATTGGTCTATCGTCAAAAGAATATTCAGCAGATATTATGCTGCAATCCTTAGCTTGCTCTTTATAATTTTCATCACCTATACTAATTGTAATATTATCACTAGGATTAAATAAATCCATTATAGATTCTTTATCATTGAAAAGTGATAATATTTCTTTTGCTTTATCAATATCATTATATTCTGCATAATTAAATATATTGGTTGTTCCCTCCAAAAACACTTCTGATGAATTAGATACATTTAATGTTTCATACAAAACAGGTAAAATTGCATTAAATATTTCTTCATATTCACCTAAATCTTTTTTTAAATTATTAATTACTTCTAGATTTATTTCTTCTATAGATAGATTTACTAATCTATTATTAATAACTTGATTTATTCTCATTAAAGTTTCAATTGGTGGAACTCCACTATTTAATTTCATTATATGATTTTTTATTAATCCAGTATCTGTTAAAAAAACTGATACTAAATTATAATCATCAATTTTAATAAGTTGTATTGATTTGACAAAACTTTTTTTAACTGATGGAGATTCAATTACACAGGTCAATTTAGTAAGCTCTGATAATAATGCACTAGTTTGTTTTACTATTTTATCTACTTCAAGCATTGCAGAATCAATTATATATTGCTTAATTCTCAAATCCTCTTCAACTGTCAACCTTTGATTATCCATAAGTTTATCAACATATAATCTATATCCCTTACTTGAAGGAATTCTGCCTGCCGAAGCATGAGGTTGTTCTAAGTATCCCATATCTTCAAGATCAGCCATTTCATTTCTTATAGTTGCAGAACCTATACCTAAATTATAGTTTTTAGCAATTGTTCTTGATCCTACAGGATCTCCCGTACGAATATAGTCATTGATAATAGCTTGAAGTATTCTTATTTTTCTTTCATCAATACTCATAACTTCACCTCTTTTTGTTAGCACTCATTAACATCGAGTGCTAATGACTATGTCTTTAATATATTATTTATGATGTTTTTTGTCAATTCTATTTATATTTATTTTAGATAGATATAGTTAATAATAAATGAATCTTATTAATTTATCTCTTTATACCTGCCATTTACTCCATTTTTCTATATGGTCTTGTTTTTAATTTTTAGTTTCAATTCTGTTATCTATAAATTGGTTATGGCAATATAATAAAATCACTCATTACATAATTAGAAATTTCGATTCCTTTTTGGCTTAAGAATAGTTTTTCCGAATTATAAATTAATAATTCTTTTTTTATATTTTTTTCAATTATATCTCCATAAACTTCATTTATGTCTTTATTAAATCTTTTCTTAAATTCATTTATATTTATTCCTTTAATCATTCTAAGTCCCATAAAAACAAATTCTTCCATATCATCCTTCACATCATTTACATGAGTTTCTTCTATTATGCTTTCATAATTATTTATTTTTTCTATATATTCTTGAATATCATCTAAATTTTTAGTTCTCTTTTTATCTATAAATGAACTCGCAGACACTCCCAATCCTAAATATTCATTACAGTTCCAATAAACTTTATTATGAAAACATTCATTTCCTAGCTTTGCAAAATTAGATATTTCATATTGATGATAACCTCGCTTCTCCAGAATCTGTTTTGTGGATAAATACATTAATCTTTCATTATCTTCTTCTGGCAAATTCAACTTATTTTGTTCATGTAAATTATAAAAATGTGTACCTTCTTCAATTATCAAACTATATGCTGATATATGCTCTGGTTCTAGCTTTGCTATTTCCACTAAAGATTCTTTCCAATCCTCAAGTTTTTGATTTGGAAGTCCGAACATTAAATCTATATTTATATTATCAAAACCTATCTCTCTAGCTAAAAAATAATTATTTTTGAATTCTTCATAAGTATGTATTCTTCCAATTTCTTTTAAAATTGAATTTTTTGTAGTTTGTAATCCCAAACTAATTCTATTAACATTATATTTTTTCATAATTTCTAATTTATCTCTATTTAAAGTTCCAGGATTACATTCCATGGTAAATTCTATATTTTCTTTTAAATTTAATTTATTTAGTGTTATTAACAAGTTTTTTAAACTTAAATCCTGTAAATATGAAGGTGTTCCCCCCCCAATAAATATACTGCTTATACTGTATTTTTCAGCTTTTTCTAATATTTCTTTATTTAATGCGTCTATATATTCATCCATAAACTTCTCTTTACCTGAATAAGATGGAAAATCACAGTAAAGACATTTTTGTTTACAAAATGGAATATGTATATATAAAGAAATTTCTTTCATTTCTAATCCTCCTATAAGGCATATTATATAAAACAACAAATCAGATGCTAGTATATTTATATTCATAAATCAAGCAAGCTTCCTGTCTAGCACGAAATATACGTAACAAGTGACTTATTATTTTCTTTCATATACCTAAAATTTAAAATATAGCAAAAAATACTTGTAGTAAATTTAATCCTTAAATATTACTACAAGTATTTTTGCATATTAATTTATTATGCTAGCAATTTCTCTGCTTGCTCTTTTAATAAAGCAATTTTACTTTCTGCCTCTACTACAGAAAAACTATATACATCTACAAAATTATAAAAATAGTTAGCAAAAGATATTCTCTTATCACGTTTTATTTCTAACTTTTTGCCTACTTCTTCTAAAAATGCTACTTCTTTTTCATCATATTCTCCATCAATAAGTGCAAGACCTATTAATTCAAAATAAATAATATTTTTGCATCTTTCAGAAGAGTTTTTTAAATGTTCATATATAGACTCTAAGTTTATTTTTGGTATTTCGCTTTCGTTTAAGTTTAATTCTTCAAGATAATCAGCATAAAGGTTTTTTTCTTCTTTTGCAAAAAATTCATCTGAGTTTGCAAGCTCTGTAACTAATTGCATAAATGCAATTCCTTCATGTTTATTTAATTCATTTAAAAACATCTAAACCCCTCCAAAACTTCTTATTATAATTATTTGTATAATATTAATAACATTATACAAATAATTCCTTAAAAATAATATACTTTTATTTCATACATTTAATAGTTTTTATTCAAAAATAAATTTATTTCATATCTATTGTCATGACTATTCCAGATTAATATATTGAAACTTTCCAAAAATATATTATTTTAATCAACCTTTAAGACTGCCATAAATGCTTCTTGTGGAACTTCAACAGATCCAACCTGTCTCATTCTCTTCTTTCCTTCTTTTTGCTTTTCAAGTAACTTCTTCTTTCTTGAAATATCTCCACCATAACATTTAGCTAATACGTCTTTTCTCATAGCCTTCACAGTTTCTCTTGCAATAATCTTAGATCCAATAGCCGCTTGAATAGGAACTTCAAACATCTGTCTTGGAATTATTTCTTTTAATTTTTCTGCTATTCCTCTACCCTTATGGTATGATCTTTCCTCTGGTACTATCATTGATAATGCATCAACTATATCTCCATTTAATAATATATCTAACTTAACTAGCTTAGTTCTAATATATCCTTTAAATTCATAGTCTAAAGAGGCATATCCTCTAGTCCTAGATTTTAATGTATCAAAGAAATCATATATTATTTCATTTAGAGGAATGTCATAGTTTACAACAGCTCTAGTTTCTTCTATATATTGCATATCAATATATACCCCTCTTCTATCTTGACATAACTCCATAACGGCTCCTACATAATCTTTTGGCGTAATTATAGATGCTTTAACCACAGGTTCTTCCATATAATCTACTTCCGTTAAAGGAGGTAGATTAGTTGGGTTTGTTATTTCTAATACTTCACCATTTGTTTTTATTACTTTATATATAACTGATGGTGCAGTTGTAATTATATCTAAATTAAATTCTCGCTCAACTCTTTCTTGAATTATTTCCATATGCAATAATCCTAAGAAACCACATCTAAATCCAAAACCTAATGCAATAGAGGTTTCTGGTTCAAAACTTAATGCTGCATCATTAATTTGTAATTTTTCTAAAGCTTCCTTTAACTCATCATATTTAGCTCCATCAACAGGATATATTCCTGAATAAACCATTGGTATAGCTGGTTTATAACCTTTAAGCGCTTTATCAGTTGGTCTATTAGCTTCTGTTATAGTATCTCCAACTCTGGCATCTCTAACATTTTTAATTGATGCAGTTACATATCCAACATCACCCGCACTTAATTCTCCAATCGGAAGAACTCCAGGAGTAAATACGCCTACTTCAGTTACATCATAAACTTTATTAGTTGCCATAAGTTTAATCTTACTTCCAATTTTTATTCTTCCATCTATTACTCTTACTATACATACAACACCCTTATAGCTATCGTAATATGAATCAAAAATTAATGCTTTTAAGGGTGCTTCTTCATCTCCATCTGGTGCTGGTATATTATTAACAACACACTCTAGTACATCTTCAATATTAAGTCCTGTTTTCGCAGATACCATAGGTGCTTCTTCTGCGTCTATTCCTATTACATCTTCAATTTCCTTCTTTACCTCTTCTGGTCTTGCAGATGGTAAATCAATCTTATTTATTACTGGTGCAATTTCTAAGTCATTATCTAAAGCTAAATAACAATTAGCTAAAGTCTGAGCTTGAATACCTTGTGTTGCATCAACAACTAATATAGCACCTTCACAAGCTGCTAGACTTCTTGAAACCTCATAGTTAAAATCTACATGTCCTGGAGTATCAATTAAATTAAGGATATATTCTTCACCATTATCTCTTCTATATACAAGCCTCGCTGCTTGAGACTTTATTGTAATTCCTCTTTCTTTTTCTATCTCCATATTATCTAGAACTTGTTCTTCCATTTCCCTTTTTGTTAAGGTCCCTGTAGTCTCAAGTAATCTATCCGCAAGGGTTGATTTACCATGATCAATATGTGCTACTATTGAAAAATTTCTGATATGTTTTTGTCTTTCACTTTTCATACGCATAACTGCCATTTACTAAGTTAAGGCAGTTTCTTCACCCCCGTTATAATTAAATCAGCTAAATTATAACATACATCTATTTAAAAAGGCTAGAAGAAAATGTGCTACAAAGACTTTTCACTAAGCAATTGACAGTTGATTCCCTTTATCGACTGTCTGTAGTAAACATGTACCTTAGTATAAAGTTCACTAATAAAGTTCGAGCAATCAAGTGTCAATTCTCTATTAACAGATTTCACTACTTCACTACTTCACTAAATTAGGAATCTGCTTAAACATTTCTTCTATTTTTTCTATAAAAACAGATTTGTTTCTTATTTTAAATTCACTATCGCCTAACCTTACTAATATGTCTTTCTCTGGCTCTTTGTAAATTTTTAAAAATGAATTATCCTTAATAAAATTCGAAAAATCTTCTCCAAATTTTTCATTTACAATTTTATAATTTTCATTAGTGTTTCCAAGTGGTGATAATGCTTTTGTATTAATCATATCCACTTTAATAATTCCACTAAAAACCAAAACTAATATAAAAAATGCCGGTAATATTTTTTTTAATATGTAACCCTTAAATAAACTCTTCATCAATAAACACCCTTTTCAAATATAATATGTATTCATTATTTAAAGCTTTTATTAAAATCCTTTCCTAGTTTAGTAATTTTATTCACTTATTTATAAATATTTATTGTTTTTAATTATATTCAATTCTATTGCTAGATAAAAATATATATTTATCTTTAAAAAATTCTGCAAAGAAAAATTAATAAATAATTTAAAGCTGGTTTACTTTATAAAATTTGTAATTTTACTAGTTTAAGAACACCTTTAATTAAAAAATTTCCTCAAGGAAAGAGTGAGAGTGAAAATTTACATTTTTGTTCTCGAACTTTCCCTTTGGACTTTTTCATTCATTTTTTATTATTCACCCAATTACTTAGACTTTTGTATGGTCATATTCTTCACCATATATATGATTGCTTTTTAGTGTTGTACATATACTCATTTATTTATAATTTCAGCAATTACTCTAGCCATACATTCTGCTGTAACCTTACATTCTTCTGGAGTATTGGTATGTGAACCTATTTCAAAAAGCATACATCCATCACTCTTACTTTGATTAAATGCATTTTTTCCTCTATTATATGTTAATATTTTTATAGGTAAGCTTGGAAACAATTCAGAAGTTTTTGCAAATACCTTTTCTGTAAGGACTTTATTTTTATCATATCTCGTACTGTTCTTTGCATTCACAAACATTATTTTTGCTGCACTCATTCCATAAATTTCTGTTGTCGTTAGAGCTTTATCCTCTACAGAATCTCTATGCAAATCTATAATCATTTTAAAATCTCCATATTGCTTTAAATATTTATCAACAGTTTCTCCTGATCTTGTATAACTATCATTATAAGAAATACAATGATCAGTCTTATCATGTAATACAGCAATTCCATAATTTTCTTCAAGCTCTTTAGAAAGAACATCTCCAACACCAACAACATTGGTACTTTCATTTAAACTTTCTGGTTCTGTTGCATTATAATTTTCAGTAGTGTGACTATGGTATATTAATATTTCTGGTTTAGATTTATCTAATTGTTTTTTTAGACTTGCATCATATATTTTTGTATTTTTGCTATCATTATTTACTGGTAGCTTAGAAATACTTTCTTCACTTATTTGGAATGGGTTAAACGTAAATGTTGATCTTGTTCCTTCATCATTTATATCACAGAAAAAGCTAATTTCATTTTGGATTATTCCTTTATAACTTAAATTCTTTAACCCAAGTACTTCAAGAGAAACATTTCTAAGAGAAAGTCTATTTTCAACATAATTTCCTTCGTCATAAACTTGGGATTCTATTATTGGCATTCCCAAATTAAGCAGTTGTACATATGCAAAAGCGCCTCTTTCTCTACTACTTTTTAAAACATTTCCTAACCTTATAAATAATATACTTATAATCAAAATCAATACAAGTACACCTATATTGATATTGGATTTTATTTTTATCTTTTTGTTATTTTCATACCACTTCAAACTTCTGCTCATATATACCATCCTACTCCCTCCTTTACATTCTTCTATCTGATATTTAGCATTTCTAACATTTCAAAGCCCCTAAGAACTGCACGACCTAGATTAGTTCAAGTAAATTATTTTAGAATATAAAATTTCTAAATAATAGTTGAACTATATAATTATATTAATGAATTTACATAATTATTCTAACTAAATAACTAATAAGAAAAAATGAAGTATAAATCTAAATTTTAGATTTTACACTTCATTTTTTCATAATTAATATTTAATATATTAACCCATAAATTTATTTATCTCTTCCATATTCATGTTAGGCTGCAAGGCCATATTAATTCCATTTGCTATTATTTTTGATAAGGAACTAATAATTAAGTCAATATCTTTAGGTGTAACTATCATATCTGTATTATTTTTAGATGCTATTACTTCTTTAATGAGATTCTCCTTTTCATTTTTGTCTAAAGATTTTAGCATTTTATAAAATTCTGTTCCATTTGAAGAATTTTTAATTAATGAATCAACAACTAAATCTATAGTATCATTAGTAATAGTAACTGCATCTACAACAGTTGGAACCCCTATAGCAATAACTTTAACGCCTAAATTTTCTTCGTTTATCTGCTTTCTATTGTTTCCAACTCCAGCCCCTGGTGATATTCCTGTATCACCAATTTGGATTGTTGCATTTACTCTTTCAACTCTTCTTGCTGCCAGTGCATCTATGCATATTACTAAATCCGGTTTTATTTTTTCCACAACTCCTTTAATTATTTCCGCTGTTTCAATACCAGTCATCCCCAATACTCCAGGTTCTACACTACAAACAGGCCTAACAGAATCATCAATAACGTCTGGCATTATTGTTTTTAAATGCCTTGTTATCATTATTTTTTCTGTTACCTTAGGACCTAATGCATCTGGAGTCACTTGCCAATTTCCAAGTCCTACAATTAATACTGTCTTTTCTGTATCAATTGTAATTAAACGTTCTAATATTTCCGCTACAACCATAGAAACTCTATCCATAGTTTCTCCATCGTAAGCTGTAAATTTAGGCATATCTATAGTAATATAATTTCCTTTTGGTTTTCCTATTTTCTCAGCACCCTCTTGGCTTTTTACTTTTACGGTAGTTACTTTAATATCCTTTTCACTTTCTTCAATTACTTCAATACCATCTATATCTGGCTCATTTTTGTGGTTCTCTTTGTAAATTTCTCTCGCTTCAAGTACTAGATCTGTTCGAATATTTATCATAATAACACCTCATTATATATTTAGTCAGTCTTATTTTTCCTTTTTCTTTAAATTTAATACTTGAATTACATAACTTCTGATGCTATAATAAGGTTTGTTGAATATGAACTCGTACGCAGATTTCCCCAAAAGCTGCAGAGACCCTATAAAAATTTAAGGGGGGTGAATTAAGAATGGCAAATATAAAATCAGCAAAAAAGAGAATAAAAGTTACTGAAACTAAGACTTTAAAGAACAGAATGGTTAAGTCTGCTTTAAAGACTGCAATAAAGAAATTTGAAGCTGCTGTAGAAGCTAAGAACAGTGAAGACGCTAAAGCTTTATTTTCATCAGTTGTTAAGTCATTAGATATGGCTACTACTAAAGGAGTAGTTCATAAGAATATGGCTGCTAGAAAGAAATCAAGATTAGCTGCAAAGTTAAACGCTATGGCATAATTTTGAAAAACCCATCTAATTAATAGATGGGTTATTTTTATGTACAAATTATCTAACTATATTTTACACAATTTACTAACTTGTATTTAAATAAATATGCTACCTAACTGTAAGCGTATTTATTAATAAAAATTCCATTTCCATAGTTTTATCTAATCCTGTTGACTTTAATTTTGTTTCTACTTTAACGCAAAGTTTAATTAGTTCTGATAACTGTTTTTCAGTAAACCTACTAGTTTGAGTTACTAACTTTTCGCATACAAACTGTGGTAATCTATATTCTGCTATGAGATCCTCTATTTTTTTTCCTCTTGCGACCTTAAGCTTTATTTCATATAATCTAAAGAAATGTTTTTCAATTGCACTTATTATAAGCATATGTTGATCTGATTTATATAAAATTTCTTTCATTATATCTATTGCTTTATCAACTTTCTTTTGAGCTATTAATTCTACTAAATCAAAAATGTCATCTTCATTTGAATTCAAAATAAGCAAATTAATATCTTCTTTTTTTATTTCTCGTCCTTCACAATATGATATAAGCTTATCAGCTTCTCTTTTTATAATATCAAAGTTACTTTGCACTTTTTCGCAAAAATAAGTTAATTCTACTTTTCCAATTGATTTTCCCTTTTCTTTAAAAACCTCTGAAACCTTTTTCAAATATTTATCCTTCTTTAACTTATCACAGTGTACTATGGATAAATACTTCCCCAAAGTTCCTAACTTCTTATTTTTATTAGGTTTATCTCTCTTATCATTTAATAAATAATACATTATTAAAATAGTATAGTATGGTAAATTTGACACATATTCTTTAATTTCATTATATATTTTAGTACCTGTTGAATCACTTTTATCCCGCAAAAAATTTGCTCGATAAACAATTATAACTTTTTTATCCCCCATAAAAGGCATTGTTTCACAAGCATTCATAATATCATCGAAAGTTGTATTCATACCATCTATTCTAATTAAATTAAGGTCTTTTAATTCTTCAGACACTTGTCTTTTTGTAATTAAATTTATTCCATCTTTAATAAGTTCTTCATCTAATCCGCAAAATACATATCCATTTTTAATCTTACCTTTTTCAATTTCTTGTTCATAAACTTCATAATTAATCAATTTAAAATTCCTCTCCATAACAAATAACTTCTCACTGTAATTAATTACCAATATACTTCTTAAGCATAAACTATATAATTAATTTTGAACTATGAACATACTTCTATTGCTTCGCCATTTATTATAAATATTTTATCTGTAAGTCCATCATTAAAATTTATTATATCATATTCCTTTGTTTCATTTTTATTACCTGCAACTTTTAATAAATATTTTTCTTTTAAAGTTTCCATAACATAATCTTTTCCTTGTGATTTTATATTACAAATCCCTTTTATGTCAACTGATTTCGCCTGTCTATAATTCTTTGTTGCAAAAGTTACACTTGAAAGTCTTTTTATATCAATTTGATTTTTATTAGCAATAAGTACTCTCTCACCTCTATAGCTCACTAAAATAGCACCTTCTTTATAATATCTTATATTAAGAATGGGACTATATATCTGAATTACTATTACTAAAATCGATATGAGAGGAAGATAAATAAATTTTTTATATCCCTTTCTTACAAAATAAAAACTTAATAGTAAAAATAAATAGAAAAAAGCTACATATTCATTTCCATAAAACATTGGCAATGAAACTTTATCAATAATATTAAGCACCCAATCAAAGATTTTTATTATAATCAAATTTATATAACTACAAAAATCAAATAATTTAGGAAATGTATATATAAGTGGTAATATATTCCCTGTAATAACTATCAAATCTACAACTGGAACTAAAAATAGATTTCCAATAATAAAATTTGCTGAAAAATCCTTAAATATTAAGATTAAATACGGAACTGTAAAGACCTGAGCACTAAAAGTTAAACTTAATGGCTCTCTCAATTTAGCAGGTAATTTATATAATACATCAATAATTTTTTTATTAAATAATATTATTCCAAGTGTAGCTAAGTAGGTCAAATGAAATGATATATTAAAAATACTAAAAGGTTGATATATTATCAATATAAGTGCTGAAAGGCACAAAGCTGAAATTGAACTATTATTTCTCTTTAAAATATGACCACCCTCTACACATGCAAGCATTACAAATGATCTTATGCTGGAATAATTATATCCAGTAAATATAACATATATGATTGTAGCTAGAAGTCCAAGCTTTCCACCTAAAAATATTCTTAAAAATCCATATACTATAGCTACATGTAATCCTGAAACACTTATACTATGTATGATTCCTAAGTTTTTCATATCCTCTTTATCTTCCAAATCCAAATAATCAGAATATCCAAAGGCAATTGATGATATTAATCCTGCTTTTCTTTTACCTAAATTATCTTCCAATCTAGAATACATGTTTCTTTTAAATTCATAAAGTTTAGTTATCCAATCTCCTTGAATTTTATTAATCATTTGTGGTTCAAGCTCTCCTACTATTCCAGTACTTTTATCTTGTATATTCTCAAGTTTTCCTATAATCTTATATTTTTCTCCTACATACAAATTCTTCTTATCGATTTTTAATGTTATACTCTTCCCTTCATACATTCCTATAATGCTATAGTTAGTAACTTTTACTATTCTTACTTCACCATCTATCTTATTCGAAATTTTATAGTATGAACAATTTATAAGAATTCCTACTATAAAAAATACAATCATCAGATAAGTAAAACTAAGTCCACAATAATAAAGTAAAAAAATAAAAAGGAAGGTCACAATAAAGATTGTGAGCCCTCCAAGCTTTTCATTCAATCCGTAAGAGATACAGCTAATTGCTAATGTTAAAAAGATATATACTACTGGATTCCCTACTTCTTCTATTTTTTTATTGAACATCAACTCACCTCATTAATGAGTTTTGCCACTTTCTAGCTAAAATTTCAAAAATAATCAAAAATATTATTGAAACTACCAATTCTATTAGAATTATATCTCTAAGTAATATATTATTTATTAAAATAATCCCTATTATAGATAATATAATTATTACAAAGGATACTATTCCCATAATCAATTCATTAGATACTCTTCTTATGGAAGTATTACTATTAAACAATGTAAAAATTAAAATTCCCATAGATAAAATGGTTAAAGGAATTATTGTTGCAACCTTACCATCAACCTTATAAATTGAAATCATAGTAACTATACTTAATACTACTGCTCTTGTTATAACTTCATTATTACTAATAGACCTTCCTCGTTTTAATAGAATTATTAAAGATAATGGAATAAATAAAACTCCATTTATAATTAATATATTCCAAAAATCTAAACTTCCAGCTTGTCCCATTATAAGACTGCCGAGTAGAACTAAAAGTTCTGAAAGAACTGCCATAAAGTATATTTTAAAACCTCTATCTATATTCCTATCAAATACTTTTGAAAAATCTCTTATATTAAAGAAGCCTTGAAGATAATTTTCTTTAATATAAACATCTGACAATCTTTTTACCATTGCAGAAGCCTTTCCTTTACCTATTCCTACATTAGACAAATTAAGTGCTGGCAAATCCCCCAAAGTTTCACCTGTTGTTGCAACTTTATGTCCATCTTTTATAAATAAAGAAACAATTTTTGATTTAATTTCTGGATTTACTCTACAAAATACTCTAACTCTAGAAAGCAAATCCTTTAATTCTTCTTGATTCAGTGAATCTAACTCTATTCCTGCTACTACTTGATTGTTGTTTCTTATTATATTAGCTCTTTTAGCATTTGTTATAGCACTTAATTTACTTTCTTCAGTAAATAAAATAGGTACTATAGCCTTGTCCTTAATACGATTTATATTATTTTCAAGGTTTTCTTCAAGTGGGTTTTCTAATCCGATAACACCAACAAAAACCATATTACTTTCTATATTTTCGGATTTAGATGGCTCATAATTAAAGTTTCTATAAGCAAAACCTTCTGTTATTAATCCATCTATTGATAAATTCATATCAGTTCCTTTTATTACAGCTTTATATTCCTCAGTAAGCTCTCTTTCAACACCTTCAATCATGATATGAGTGCATTTCTCTAAGACAGCATCCACATTCCCTCTAGTATTAGCTCTATATCTTTTATTTATCCTAGTTACAACTGTAAAAAATCTCTTATCAGAATCCATAGGTATTTCTAAAGTTTTGACATTTTTACTATCTATAGATGCTTTATAAATTTTCTTTTTAGCAGCATAATCTAAAAATGCAATTTCATCTAATTCACCTTTCCCATTTTCATTTGCTGCATCATAAATAGCATTATTACATATTAATGATATTTCTACTATTCTATCAAAAGTTATTTCTTTTACATAAGGCTCACTAGTTAATATTACATCATTATTAATAAATATCTTTTTTACAATCATTTCTTTTTTACTTATTGATCCAACTTTATCTATAAATAAAATATTTACATCTTTTATCAAATTAAACACTGAAAAATTTATTATTTCAATATTTTCATTTAAAAATTGTTTAATAACTTTTTTAAAGACAATCCTTGAAATTATGGCAACTGGAAAACATCCAAGTGCAAATAACGCTGTTGAAATATAATTTTTTTGTACGTCTTGTCCTGTGTACACAAAGTATGAACCTATGACTATAATGGCTAAAAAATATATAAATAAATATTTTTCTAAAAATTTTGAAATCATCGCTCCAAAATTATGCTTTCTATTACTTGCATATGTAAGCATTGCCAATATTCTTCCTAACTGAGTTGAAGTTCCTGTCGCAATTACTATTCCAAGCCCCTCTCCAGCTTTTACTACCGATCCCTTAAACAATATATTTTTCATATCACCAAGGGAAGAAACACTTCCTATTATTTTGGTTTCAAATTTTTCTTTATAAAAAGTTTCTCCTGTTATACTTTTTTCATCTACCTTTATATCATTAGCGCTTATTATTCTTAAATCTGCTGCAACAATAGAATTTCTGTTAAACTTTACTATATCTCCAATTACTAACTCTTCTGACCTAACTACTTTTTGAACTCCATCTCTAATTACCACAACATCCTCAGAATTTAACTTTTCTAACGAACTAATTTCTTTATCTCTTTTTATAGTATGTTGTACTATTATTACTAAATTTGCTATTAATAACACCGACAAAAATATGCCAAACAAGTAATTTTTTAACGTAAATAATATTATTGTTATTATTATATGTATAATTATAGATTTTTGCTTTAATGCATTTAAAACATGCTTATAAATGCTACTTCCACTTGGTAAATCAATTTTATTTGTACCATATTTTAATCTTAATGCTTCACAATATTTTTCACTAATTCCTTGCTGAACATTACTATTTAAAAGCTCAACTATTTCCGCCCAGGAATTAATACAATACTTCTCCAAAAGAATCCCACCATTCTACATCACTTTTTAATTTCTTTTTCATAATGATTATACTATAAATTTCCTTTTACATTATATATTATTAATATATATTTTTTTATATTAATTTACAGTATAATTATACGTGTTAATACATTAAAAGGCAAAACTTTAATCTATTATATTATCTTTTCGATTTATAACCATTTTTACTTAATAGCATTTTATCATATTATATAGATTCTTTTATATGTAATATTGTTTTGTATGATGTAGTTAAATGTTCTATATTAATTTTTAATAACATTTATTGAAGCTGTCCAATGGGAAAGTCTTTAGCTTTTCATTAACCCTTAATTTATATTTGTTATTACTTTAGATCTAAAATAATTTACTATTTTATCTAGATTTCTATGCTCTTATTTCTTTGTTTTAGGATTAAAAATAAGTGCCATTAAATATCCAAAAAATATTGAGGCTGTAATTCCTGCCGCGGCTCCTTTAATACCACCCGTAAACGCTCCCCAAAATCCTATTTCCTTTACTTCCTTTATTGCCGCCTTAGATAATGAATTTCCAAAGCTAGGTAATGGAACTGTAGCTCCTGCGCCACCAATATTAACTAATTTATCATACCATCCAAAAGCACCTACTATGGCGCCAATAACAACAAACACCACTAATATTCTTCCCGGTGTTAACTTTGTAGTGTCTATTAATATTTGCCCAATAACACAAATTATCCCTCCAACTATAAATGCACTTATATAGTCCATAAATTTTCATTCCTTTCTGCTAACTTTGCATAAAAAAATTATTATCTGCTATGTTCAAAATTAAATATATTTTTTCCAAAGTTTATTTTATCTCTATAGCAACTGCGTGGGCTATTCCTGGAATTGTTTCTCCTTGAAGTGAAGAAGTTGTACTCATCAGTGCTCCAGTGGAAACTAATAAAACTTTTTTTATCTCTCTTTTCATAAGTTTCTTATATAAGTATCCTGTAAATACAACTGCTGAGCATCCACAACCACTGCCTCCTGATTCAGTTTTTTGTTTTTCATTATCAAATATAATTTCACCACAATCTATATGCTGTTTTCTAATATCATAACCAAATTCTTCAATTAATTTATCAGCAAGTTCTCGTCCTATTACTCCTAAATCACCTGTAGCTATAAGATCATAATCACTTGGTTTTCTTCCTGTATCTTTAAAATGATTTACCATTGTATCGACAGCTGCTGGTGCCATGGCGGCTCCCATATTATTAGCATCTTTTTGACCAAAATCTTTTACCTTCCCGGTTGTTACATGAGTCACTACAGGATAATTTCCTTCATTTCCAAGGATTAATGCTCCAGATCCAGTTACTGTCCATTGGGCTGTTTTGGATCTTTGTGAACCATACTCAAGAGGAAATCTAAATTGTCTTTCTGCTGAACTAAAATGAGAAGAAGTTGTCGCAATAACATATTTAGCAAATCCACCATCCATGATAATTGAAGCTAAACTTAAAGATTCTGACATAGTAGAACATGCTCCATATAGTCCAAAGAATGGAATACTAAATTCTCTTGCTGCAAAACTTGATGAAATTATTTGATTTAATAAATCACCTGAAAATAAATAATCTATATCCTTTTCTTTCAATTTTGCTTTTTTTAAGGTTTCACTTATAGCAGTAAACATCATTTGACTTTCTGCCTTTTCGTAGCTTTCTTTACCTAAAGTATCATCATTTAATATTTGATCAAAATATTCACTTAATGGTCCTTGCCCTTCTTTTGGTCCTACTATAGAATATGCTGCAATTATTTTAGGCGGATTATCAAATTTTACTGTTTGACTTCCTAATTTCTTATTATGAATTTGCATATTATCACTCCTCTACAATTTTACCCTTAAAATCGCTAATTTCTTTTGTTTATACATTAATTTTTATTATATAAAATGGATAATATATTACATTAATATGATCAATCTTTCTCTTCAAATTCTATTTATTAAATAGTAAATTACTCTTCATAATTTACTATTGTAGATTCGTTCTCATCTTTGTTTATTAAAATAATGAAATTATATAGTAAATTATCCCTACAATAACTGAAGTACCAATACCATATACCAAAACTGGCCCTGCAATTGTAAACATCTTTGCAGCAACACCAAATATAAATCCTTCTTTTTTGAATTCTATTGCAGGTGCAACTACAGCATTTGAGAAACCAGTTATAGGAACAACAGTCCCTGCCCCTCCAAATGCTGCTAATTTACTATATATTCCTGTACCTGTTAAAAGAGCCCCTAAAAAAATCATTATAATAGAAACAATGCTTGAAACTTGCTCTTCTGGGAATCCAAAATTTACTGTCATGTTATGGACAAATTGGCCAACATCACAAATTAAGCCTCCAACTAAAAAAGCCTTCAAACAATCTTGAAATATTTTAGATTTTGGCACTACTTCATTTGCCATAGTTTCATATTTCTTCTTAATTTTTTCTTCCTTCATTTCACTCTTACTACTCAAAACTATTCACACTCCTTACTTATCATATTTAAATTTTAACTATTAATTTAAAAATAACTGATTATATTTAAATAATATTAACTTTTTCATTTTAGTAATCTGAATTAATCATCACCGTTAGTGTATAAAACTAAGTTCATCATATAACATAATAATTCACATAAATGTTTAACTTACTATTTTTTAATGTACTTTACCCATATACCTATCATTTGCAAAATAGTAAGAATTACTCGTGTTATTTATTAACAATTATTTTAAGGTAATTTTAGCTTAAACATAAAAAATCACATGTGCAAACTAATTTTAATAATCTTTTTGCAAAATGTGATTTTATTTTTTGCTTTATAGTTTACTTTTTTAATCTTATTCTTCCAATTTTTTTCTCATTTGAGATAACACTTTTTTTTCAATTCTAGATACTTGCACTTGACTTATACCAAGCATTTTAGCTACTTGAACTTGTGTCTTGTCTTTAAAATACCTTAATACTATAATCTGTCTTGCTTTACTATCTAAACTTTGAAGAGCTTCTTTAAGAGCTATTCTTTCAATAATATTTCCATCATCAACGCCCTTTTCACTTAACTTATCTATTAAAAGGACTGGTGCACCATCATCTTGATGAATTGTATCATATAAATATTGCAAGCTATTAGAAGATTCTATTGCAAATAAAATTTCCTCCTTATCAACGTTTGCATAATCTGCAAGTTCCTCTATAGTAGGTGATCTTTTAAGCTTTTTAGTTAAAATTTCTTTGTAGAAGTTCACCTTTCTTGCTAAACTTTTAACATTCCTACTCACTTTTATCATTCCATCATCTCTTAAAAACCTTTTGATCTCTCCTATAATCATGGGAACTGCGTAAGTTGAAAACTTAACATTATAAGTTAAATCAAAATTATTAATAGCCTTAACTAATCCAATTGATCCTATTTGAAATATGTCCTCATAATCATATCCTCTATTTAAGAACTTCTTGCTTATAGATGATACTAATGGTAAATTCATCTCTATGAGTTCATTCATAGCATCAGCATCCCCACCTTTTGCTAAAGCTAATAATTCTGGATTCTTGTCATAATTATAATCCTCTCGTTTTAAATCCTCTTTTTCCATATTATTTCACCTAACTTACCACGTTGAATTTCTTCTTAATTACCACCCTTGTACCAATTCCCTTTTTGCTTTCTACCTGTAATTCATCCATAAATGTTTCCATTACAGTGAACCCCATACCTGATCTTTCTAAATCTGGTCTCGATGTATATAATGGTTCCATAGCCTGATTTATATCATCAATACCAATTCCATTATCAATAATAACTATAATTACCTCATTTTTATTGATTTCTGCTTCGATTTTAACTATTCCATCTTCTTTATTCTCATATCCATGTATTATAGAATTAGTAACAGCTTCAGAGACCGCCGTTTTTACATCATTTATTTCATCAACTGTTGGATCTAATTGAGCAACAAAAGCTGCAACAGCAACTCTTGCAAAGCCTTCATTTTGAGATTTACTTACAAATTCTATACTCATTTTATTATCAGACATGATAATCCCTCCATCTATATGCACCTTACGGCTTCATCTACAGTATTATAATTTTTAATTACTTTATACAATCCTGCTAATTCAAAAATTCTATTAACATTCTTATTAGGTGCTGCAATACAAATCTGTCCACTTTTATTAGATATTTTCTTATATCTACCTAAAACGGCTCCAATCCCTGAACTATCCATAAAATTAACTCCCGAAAAATTTAAAATTACCTTTTCTATGTTATCTCTATCAATTCTATCATCAATCTTTACCCTGACCTCTTCGGCACTATTATGATCAAGTTCTCCACTAAGATTAACTATTAGAATATTTTCATTTTTATCAAAATTTAAATACATACTTATTTAGAATATCTCAAATTAAAATTCTAATTTAAAACCATATACATTTCACATTTATGCCTTTAATAAAACCACCTCTAAAAATACTATTATTCTATTGTTTGCAATTTACTGCCTTTATACTATAATAAATTACTATTAGAAAAGCTCTTTTTGCATTAGCAATACAGACTAAATATTAATATATATATCTTTTGAGATATCCTCATTTCACCTCCTTTATCTTAAACTAACTCTTTTCCATATTTTAACATAAGTTTTCGTTATACGTCAAATCTTTTTATTCCATTTTTTTCTATTTTATTATTATCGAACTACTTAATAATTATAAAATTGTAGCTTTTCCCTCATTTATATGAACTCAACTTTAAAATTAAATTATCTAATAAAAAAAGATATCTTTCGTTAATTAAAAAATCAACTTAACAAAGATACCTTTCATTTAATGACCTTTAAAACTAATAATGTTTTATTTTTTAATAATTTTCCCAAACTTTTTCAGTTTTATATTGAATTTAATGCACTATTTTTCCTTACTCTTTCTTTTTAAACCTTTATATTTTAATATTTCATTATCTATTTCTTTAAAAAAGCTTTTAACAGACTCGCCTTCCTCTAATATTAATACTTCAATTGCATCTTCTAAAGTTTCCATTGTATAAATATGAAATTTTCCTTTTTTAATATCTTCTTCAACTTCACTTCGGAGTATTAATTCATCTGCGTTAGAATTAGGAATTAATACTCCCTTATCATTTGTATTATCTATAATATTACAAACTCTATGAAAGCCTTCAATTTTTTCATTAGCACCACCAATTGCCTGAATTTCTCCAAACTGATTTATAGATCCCGTTACTGCGATATTTTGCCTTATCCCTCGTCTGCTTAGAGCTGATAAAATACAAATTATTTCTGCAACAGATGCACTATCTCCCTCAACCATTCCATAAGTTTGTTCAAAACTCAATTGAAGATCTATGGGAAGCCTTTCATAAGGACTTATTAAATTACTTAAAATTCCTCCAAGTATAGCAATTGATTTTTCATGAATACTTCCACTTAATTTACATTCCTTATGAATATCAATTATTTTGCCATCTCCTATATGAGATAAGCATGTCACCCTCATAGGCTTACCAAAGCTATATGATCCTGTTCCAACTACAGAAAGTGCATTTATTACTCCGACTTTCTTTCCATCTGTAGTTATTAATATCTTTTTATTTTTATAATTATCCAATATATCATCTAATATCTTTTCATCTTCATAAGCTACCTCTATTACATCCTGCTTTTCTATATTTTTTCTATTTTCTTCTTTTGCATTATTATTTGATAAATACAATAATTTATTTATATAATAATCATCTATAGAAATTTTATTCCTTTCCCCTGTAGTTCTAACTAAAAATTTAATGATTTCATCAATTGCATCTTCTTTAATATTTAATAGCTTTTCTCTATTTATCTTTTCCTTAATCATTGCTACTATGAAGTTTCGAGCTGCTTCATTATATTTTACCTCTACATCTGCTTCAATTTTAATTGGAAATATTGTTTTAAAATCTTCATCATTCTCATATAATATTTGAAAATTTTCATAACTCCCTATTACAATAACCTTTACACTAATAGGAATAGTCTCGGGTTTCAGTCCTGCAATAGAAAGTACTTCCAAGTAACTTTTAGTGTAATTATAATTCACATTTCCATGAAGCAATGCTTTTTTCAAATAATAATAACTTAATCCACTACTTATTAAAGACGATAATCTTAATATTAAACACCCTTCATTAGCTTTTAATAAACTTCCCGCACTTATTAAGGAAATATCTGTACTGTACCCGTTATTGTTGTTTTTATACTCAATATTTCCTATTAAATTACCTATAGTTGGATCTTCCTCATAAATAACACTCGGACGATTTCTTTTTGAATTATCAACTATTACATTTACATCATACTTAGATAATATTTCTTTTATATACTCTTCATCTTCTTCTAAATTTATGGTATAACATTCAACTATTTTTTCTTCAACATCAGCATACATCTCACATAAATATTTATATACATCATCTTGAGAAATAAATTGTAACAATAAATCATCCTTATCTTGCTGCATATTCTTTTTTATATAATCCTTATAAAGTTCCTTAAGCTTCTCAATGGATTCTATTTCAATATCTTTTAATGTTTCTAAAATAGATTCTGCTTCCTTTTTTAAATTAGAAGCTTTTTTTTCAATAGTTTCTTGAGTTGGACTTTCTAGTTGATTATATTCATTTTCTGTCATCTCATGTCCTTCTTCTTTTAAAGGTATAAAAACAAAACCTCCACTAGTTGCTTTAACATCAAAATTTTTAGTCTTTGCTGACTTCATGAGCTTAGTTATATAATCATTTCTCTTTTCACTTATATCCTCAATTATTTCTTCCTTTTCATCATCTGATGAACTGCTATAAAAATTCACTGCACATTCAAAATATCTCTCTTTAATATCATCAATCATTTCCTTCAATAAATTACCTTTGCCATTTTGCAAAAATAAAGCTATAGGCTTCAATTGATCATGTGATGTCACGTAACAAATGTCCTTAGGTGGAGGAAAATTTTCATATATATTATTAACGTATTTCATTAGATTTTCTAATTTTTCTTTTGAAAATGAATCCACATAATATATATTGTAACTATCTTTTTGAACACTTAAACCTTTTTTTATCTTACTTAAAGTAGAAGTTATTTCAGTCATTCTATTAATATTACTTTTCTCAATAGTATCTACACAACCTGTACAAAAAATAATTTCTTTTGGAGTTAATTCTTTTTTCATATTTTATACTACTTAGAATTTACCTAAAAACATTCCCAAGTAGACTCCTCCCTAAATTGATATTATACATCGCTCTAACAAATCTTATATTCTTTTCAAAACTATTTGGCTTTTTTATTTATTATATTCTTATATAATATAGAAATTTAATTAGAACATATATAATATTAATATTCTTAAAATGCTAAAATAGATATACTTTTTTCAAACTTTTATGGTCATAAGGAATACCATTATAAACCAACATCAACATAAATTTCTTCTCTTAGAAAATTATATAGAAAATATTTATGCTTAAGAACAAATATAAAACAATATATTCTTAAGCATAAATAAATGATTATAAAATTATTGATGTTTTATTTATTAGTTATACTTCGCAATTGAAAGTTTAAATTATAAAATACAATATACTTCAATATATTAAATAAATCATCTGTGAAATTTATAAATTCTATATGAATAAATTTTAAATAATTATTAGTATAATATCTCATAAACTTTGCGCAATTAACACTTTCTAACTATAATAGAGTTAACTGCTGAACTTGTGTTTCTTTAAAAGAAGATATACTAATTCCAATTAATCTTAATTCTTCATTTAATTCTTCACTTTCTAATAGTTCTTCAGCTGCCTTAAAAATCTCAGCACTAGTTCCAATATAATTATTTAAAGTTTTACTTCTTGTATGATTTTCGAAATATTTAGTCTTATATTTTAAAGTGATAGTTTTTCCACTAATATTTTTTCTACTTAAAACCTCTTCTATTTCAAACGAAAATTCCTTTATATATTCCAATAATTCTTCCTTATTTTTTGTATCGGCCTTTAAAGTTCTTTCTTTTCCAACAGACTTTCTTTCCTGGACAACTTCAACTTTCCTATTATCAACGCCTCTTATTCTATTATATATTTCAGTGCCATTCTTACCCAAATATTCCACATAAAACTCCTTTGGCATTCTATATAAATCCCTAATATAATATATTCCCATATTATTAAGCTTAATAACTGATACTTTCCCTAATCCATGAATTTTTGATATAGGAAGTGGTAATAATATTTCTGGTATCATTTCTCTTCCTATTTCTTTAATTCCATTTGGTTTATTCCAATCTGAAGCAAGTTTTGCTAGAAATTTGTTATAGGATATTCCAATAGATAAAGTCAATTCAACTTCCTTATAAACTTTATTTTTAATATATCTTGCAGCTTCCATTCCATCTCTAAATTTTCCTTGAGACAAATCTAAAAAGCCCTCATCAATAGATACCTGTTCAACTAAAGGAGTAACTTCGCTAAGTATTTTAAATACCTCTTGCGAAACCTTTGTATACTTACCATATCTCCCTGAAACATAAATCCCATTAGGACACCTTTCTCTAGCCATAAACATGGGCATAGCTGAATGTACTCCAAATTTTCTAGCTTCATAAGAGCAAGTTGATACAACTCCTCTCTCACTTACACCGCCTACAATAACAGGTTTGCCTCGAAATTCGGGATTATCCCTTTGCTCGACAGCGGCAAAAAAAGCATCCATATCTACGTGTAATATTTTATTTTCCATTTTATATAGCTCACCTCATTATTATATTCTTACAACTTACTATCTCATTAAATAAATTCAGAAGCCAAACATCTGTTTACTTTTCTAATACTCTTATTATACCCAATCAAATGAATACTTAGCAACAATAAAAAGCTACCTATTATTTCACTTCATATGGTATAATGATAACGTATTATAAGTATAATATCGTTATCATCGATATTTTTATGTAAAGGAGCAATTATAATGGGTTTTAAAGAAAAATTAAGTAGTAAATTTGGTAACTACTTTCAAAATGCTTATATGGAGAAATATGGTGACAGAATTACAAGTATATCTGGAACTATTCTATCTGTAAAGATTATTCCAAAAAGTTACTTTATATTCCATAGATTAATGGTTGAAATGGTTGTTAAACCTGAAGTTGGAAGAACAGTTGTTAAGTGTTGGTATAAAAAAAATAGATGGTTTAAAAAACCTGAATTCATAGCTGTAAAGCAAGGTCATAAGGTTATTATTATGGGTGTTACTGGCGAAAAGGATAGTAAGAAAGAAAATTCACAGGAAGTTCAAATTATGAATGTACTAAATCTTACAACAAAGAAGGATTTAGTACCAATAGATCACAGTCAAATAAAAAAGTCACGTCAACAAGCAACAAAAATGAGAAGATAGGCACATATATAAAGTGTGAAGCACAATTAGGAACTTATAAAATAATTACATTCCATAAGAAAAGTTCAAGAATCCAAATCTTGTATTTGAATTCTTGAACTTTTTTAAGGTTTATAATTCATTACACCTTGTGAATTATGCATCATTTTTATTTTGATTTAATTAATAAATAAACGCTATTAATAAACGCAATTATCCCAGAAAAGAACATTACAATAAGCCATTGATTAATAGATAATGCTACAGTGTGAAATATTCCTTGTAAAAATGGCACATATAATACTGCACATATTAGTATTATTGATATCATGACTGCTCCAACTAAATATGGATTTGTAAACAATTTTATTTGGAAGATTGAGTGTCTTTCTGATCTACATTCAAATACATGTATAAGCTGAGACATGACTAAAGTGCATAAAGCTAATGTTCTACAAGTCTCTAAATTCATTTTATAATATCTACCTGCCATAAATGCTAGCAAGGTACAAAGGCCTATTAATGAGCCTCTAATTACAATCTTCTCAACTAATCCTCTAGCAAATATACTTTCTTTCTTTTCTCTTGGCAGCTGCCTCATTATATCCTGCTCTGGTGGATCAACCCCAAGTGCTATAGCTGGAAGCCCATCTGTCGCCAAATTTACAAGCAGAATTTGTATTGGACTTAATGGATTAGGTAAATAAAAGACTGTTGCTAAAAACATTGTTAAAACTTCACCTAAGTTACAAGATAATAAATATCTTATAAACTTTCTTATATTATCATATATTATTCTACCCTCTTCAACAGCTGCAACTATAGTAGAAAAATTATCATCCATGAGAATCATAGAAGATGCTTCTTTAGTTACATCTGTTCCCGATATTCCCATTGCTATTCCTATATCTGATTCTTTAATAGCTGGTGCATCATTTACACCATCCCCTGTCATAGCAACAATATTTCCCTTTTTCTTAAATGCTCTTACAATTCTTAACTTATGACTAGGAGAAACCCTTGCAAAAACTCTTATTTTTTTTATTTTTCCTTCCAATTCTAAATCACTTATTGCTTCTATTTCTTCACCTGTCATAACTTGCTCAGAGGTATTACATATGTTTAAAGATTTTGCTATAGCAAGTGCAGTATTTTGATGATCTCCTGTTATCATAACAGGTTTTATTCCTGCAAGCTTACATTTTAAAACAGCATCTCTAGCCTCTTCTCTTGGAGGATCTATGCTTCCTGCTATCCCTAAAAATATTAAATTTTCTTCGATTCTTTCTCCTTTTATTAAATTATCTTCTTTATATGCTCCTGCAATACATCTTAATGCTCTTGATGACATTGCTGTAATAAAATCAGCTACTTGCTTTTTCTTTTGATATGTGAACGGCTTGATTTTATTATTTTCTAATATATAGTCACATCTTTCTATTACTCTTTCTGGAGCACCTTTTACATAACAAGTTTCCTTTTCTCCTTCTCTAATTACAACTGACATCATCTTTCTAGTTGAATCAAAAGGTATATCAAATACTCTGTTTGCACCATTTAAAAAAGCTTCAAGTTCTTTAACTTCATGAAAAAACATATTTATTAGTGCTGTTTCTGTTGGATCTCCATGAAGTGCTTCATCAATTTTTTTCTTAGTAAAATCATAATTACAATCATTACAATAAACAAGTGCCTTCTTAAGCTTTCTTTCCTCATTTAACCTTTCTTTTTCAATTTCATAGATTCTACCGTTTAAGTAAACTTCCTTTACTGTCATTTTATTTTGAGTTAAAGTTCCTGTCTTATCAGAACATATTACAGAAGTACATCCTAAAGTCTCTACTGCTGGTAATTTCCTTACAAGAGCATTTTTCTTAAGCATTCTTGATACACCAAGCGCTAATGAAACTGTAACAATAGCCGCTAATCCCTCTGGAATTGCTGCAACAGCAAGACTTACCCCTAACAAAAACATCTCAGTTATATCATGTCCTCTCATTATTCCCATTATAGTAACAATCCCACAAATTATAATGCAAATAATAACTAAAATTTTCCCTAGAGAATCCAACCTTTTATTTAGAGGTGACTTTTCTTCTTCAATATTTTGAATCAACTCTGCTATCTTTCCCATTTCAGTCTTCATACCTATACAATCAATTTTAAATAATCCTTTTCCTTTTACAACTGTAGTTCCCATAAAACCTGTATTATTTTTGATCGTTTGCTTCTTTTCATTTTGAGATTTAGAATTTGAATTATTAATCTTATATTGTTTAGCATCTTTATTCACGCCAACTGATTCACCCGTTAACAAAGATTCATCTACAACTATTCCTGAACTTTCAATAAAAAATCCATCTGCTGGTATTCTATCTCCTGCTTCTAAAATAACAATATCTCCGATTGTTAAATAAATTGAATTTATAATCTTTAAGCTTGAATCTCTTAAAACCTTACACGTTGGAGCTGCAAGCTCCTTTAATGCCTCTAGCGACTTTTCTGTTCTAAATTCCTGAATAAATCCAAGTATTGCATTAATAACAATTATTATAAGTATAGTAACTGCATCTGCCTTATCCCCAATAATTCCTGAAATTAATGTTGCTGCAATTAACACCCAAACAATAAAGTCATTAAACTGAGATAAAAATATCTTAAGTGCTGATGCTCTATTATTGTGTTTTAATTCATTAAGTCCAAATTCCTTAATTCTTTTTTCTGCTTCCTTGGTAGTAAGACCATCTGTCAACTCTTTTTCCTGTATCACAACTTCTCCTCCTATATATAAGATTACTCATATAATATATATATTTCTCTTTAGAAAAGTTATTCCCATAAAAAGTAACTAACACAATTAAGGTTTATAAAAAAAGATATCTTAAAATGATATGCTATTCATTCTAAGATATCTCATAACAAAGATATTTACTTCTCAGTTTTACACTATATTATTTCATTGAATTAATTACATTTGTAAGTGGTGGTATTACTTGTTTCTTTCTTGATAGTACTCCAGGTAAAAATGCCATTGAATCTTTTAATTCAACATTGAATGTCTTTTCAACATAATCATGTCTTTCACCTGCAACTAAAACTTGCGAACCTTCTGTTAATATATCAGTTAATAGTAACATTACTACATCATAGCCTTTACTATCTGCTTCGCTTTTCATAAAGTCTAACATTTCATCCTTTAATGGCATAAATCCATCAATATCCATAGTATTAACTTGAGCTACTCCAACCTTAGCTTCTCCCATTGCAAAAGGTTTAAAGTCTTGATTAAAAATTTGAGATACAGTTTTACCTTTTAAAGATGTTCCTGCTTTAAACATTTCCTTTGCAAAATTTTCTAAACTTTCAATACCAGCTATTTCAGCTAATCTCTTACATACTATCTTATCTTGTTCTGTACAAGTTGGACTTTTAAATAATAAGGTATCTGAAATTATAGCACCGCATAATAATCCAGCTACTTCTTTAGATGGTATCATATTAAGTTCAAAATAACACTTTCCAACTATAGTGGATGAACTTCCAAGTGGTTCATTTCTAAAATATATTGGATTGCTTGTTTGAATATCAGCAACTCTGTGATGGTCTATGATCTCAAGAACTTCTGCTTCTTCTAAACCATTAACAGATTGACCTCTTTCGTTATGATCTACTTGAATAACCTTTTTCTTATGATTTGAAATAAGATGATATCTTGAAACTGTTCCAATAACCCTTCCCTCTTCATCAGTTACAGGATAACTATTGTATCTAGTTTCAGCCATAACATCTTTAATATCTTCAACTAACTCATCCTTTGAAAAAGATATTAAGTCATCAGTAGCCATAACATAACTCACAGGTATACTTTGGATTAATAATCTTGAAGCCGTGAAAGAATCATGAGGCGTACTTATTATAGTAACTCCATTTTTCTTAGCTTTAGAAAGTAAGTTTTCTCCAAGTTCATGAGAACCTGTTATTATAATTAATGATGTTTTTATATCAATTAAAGCTTCTTGAACATCTGGTCTATCTCCTACAATTGCTATATCGCCTTCATCAACAATTTCTTTTAAGCTTTCTGGTTGCATTGCAGTAACAGCAATTTTACCTTTAAATACTTTACAATCTTCATTTATGTATATACTGCTAGCTGAAAGTGTATCTAATATATTTTCTATTGGTGTTTTACTTTTAGCTAATATGTTATTATCATCTATTTCCATATATGATGATGTTAAATTTGAAATTGATAAAATTCCAACTAATCTTTCATTTTTATCAACAACCGGTAAAGATTTAATATGGTTATCTCTCATAATAATCCATGCCATCTTTAAAGAAAGACTTGGTAATATTGATGCAATAGTATCAATATCTAAATCTTCAATCTTAAGTTTAACTGTTTCTAATAAATCAGGAGCTTTAACTCCAAAATAATCTAAAATAAATTGTGTTTCTGCATTTACATTTCCTAGTCTTACTGGCTTTGTCGGAAGGTTACCAGTTTTATTCTTAAATTCTGAATAACCATATGCAGCACAAATAGAATCTGAATCAGGATTTTTATGTCCAGTTACATAAACTATATCTTCCAAAATAATTCCTCCTATAAATCTTCATTTTATAATACATATTTATTTTACTTATAAACCCAAACAATGTAAAGACTTAATTAAGGTTACACTTTATAATTCATAATACCGCTATGATGTTTTTGATTTCTTAGCAGCTAAAATTTTCAATTTTTCTTTCCCAAAAGAAAACCTTGTTAAATGATTTTACTGTATCCATTTAACAAGGTTAAGTTCATATACATACTATAAACATTAATATTTTCAATTTGTTATCTCATACCATTTATCATGCTCCAAAGGTCATCAGCAGTAGTTATTGCTTTTGAACTAAGTTGAAAAGCTCTTTGAGTTAATATTAAGTCTGAAAAAACTTCTGCAGAATCTACATTTGATGCTTCTAAAGCTCCTTGTATAACATTATAATCCTCACTTATTACTACTTGAGCATCAGAGCTTGGAGTAAAATAGTTGTTCCCTTGTGGTATAAATCCTTTATCACCAATAGCTGTAAAAATAGGTATATTACCAATCTTAACCATTTCTTCTCCAACCTTCATAGTTATACCACCTGATTGGTCTATTGATATATCTTTACTTTTTAAGGCTGGTGCTCCTTCTGAAGCTCCATTTTCATATTCAATATATACTTTACTTCCACTTGAATCAACCAAGGTCCCATTTGAGTCAATTTTAAAATTACCATCTCTAGTATATACAACATTCCCGTCAGCTTTCATAAGTGCAAAATACCCAGTTCCATCTATTGCTAAATCAGTTTTCCCTCCTGTAGTTAGCAAATTTCCTTGCTTATTTCTTGCATAATTAATACCAAGCTTAACTCCAGTACCACTTATTGCTGTTTTATCCTTTAACGGCGTTCCATTTCTATCTAATGACTCTGTCAAAAGATCTTTAAATCCTACATCTGTACTCTTATACCCTGTTGTTGTACTGTTAACCAAGTCATTTGAAAGATAATCAAGTTTTTCTTGATATGCAGTCATACCACTTCTTGCAGTTCCAAATATATTAAACATATTATTCCCTCCTATCTTTATATATTATAATTATACACGCCCTAATTCAGTTGCAGCTTTTTGAACAGTTTCATCCTGCATCTTAACAAATTTCTGATTTGTTTCAAATTGTCTTTTTATTTCCATAAGCTTTACTAATTCTGCTGAAGGATCAACATTTGAACTTTCAAGAAAATTTTGTCTTACATTAACCACCGCATCATATATAGGTGTATTTTTTGTCATATAGTTATCCCCAAGTGGCTCTAATGACTTATAATCCTCATTTGTAAAATCAACAGTCATTAGCTTATGAGTAGGACCAATACCATCAATGTCAATATTATTTTGTCCATCTAAAGAAAATTTTGAATCTCCTATATATATATGTTCTCTGGCACCAGTTGCAATATTGGTTCCTAAAACCTCACTACCATCATTGGTTATTAAATACCCTTGCTGATTAATTTTAAAGTTTCCATCTCTTGTGTAGACTTCTTGATTACCATTTTGTGCTACAAAGAAACCTCTTCCATCAATAGCAAAGTCGGTCATACTATCTGTAGACTTAAGCGGTCCTTGAGTAAAAGCTGTTTCTACATCATTAATTTTTACCCCTAAATTTAAATTTCCAATATCATTTTTAACATATTTACCATCTACAAGCTTTTGCCTATTAGATATCATTACATCTTCAAAACTACTTTTTGTAAGTTCACGTTTCTTATAACCAGTATTATTTACATTTGTAATATTATTGGTAGTTACTTCTTGCTCATTTTGTAATGTTATTAAACCAGAAATGGAATTATAAAATCCTCTTATCATTTAATTCTCTCCTTTTAAAATAGCCTTACTCTCATTCTCATAAATCATACCTAATCCTCTAGCTCTTTCTTCTATCTGGCTATCTGAAAGAGTTGCTGTATATTTATATCCAAACATAAATATAACACCTAGAACTAATCCAATTCCTATACCCAAACAAATTCTTTTATCTAGGAGAAAAGAGACATTCTTTTTTATTTTTTGAATAAACCCTTTACTAATAGCACTTCCCCCTTGCTCACAGATAAATTATGACATATTTGCTCCTCTGTTAATCCTTCACTTAAAAGTTTTTTAATACTTGTAGTTTTATCACTATCCACTTTTTCAGAAAAATTAATTTCAGATATTACTCCATCATTTATCTCAGAATCAAAAAACATACTGTTATCTATTTCATCATTAATATGACTTGACTCCTTAATTTCTTCTTTTTCATCTTCTAACTTAGAATCAAGGTGATTTATAGTAGTTTCCACATTATTTTCATTGATATGATAACTATTTTCTAAACCTTCTTTATTTTCGTATATTTTACTGTTACCCTTAAGTCTATTTATATCTTTTTTTATATGAAAAATTTCTTCTTGTAATTCTGTTAAACTTTCAGCTATATCTTTTCTTAAAAGTCCAAGCTCCATTTTATAATCATCTAATTCTTCCTTATTATCTTGTAATACACTTTGAAATGATATATCTAAACTACCCTCTTCTTGCTTTGTTTGATTTTCTCGCTTAATAGTACGATAATTATAAACTATTAAAATAATTCCTATTATTAATAATATGAATGGCATAAAACACCTCTGCTCTATTGGTCAATATAATGCAACTTTTTCATGCATTCTCTTAAATTACTAATTGACCTACTATGTAATTGACATACTCTTGATTCAGATACACTTAATATTGCACCTATTTCCTTTAAAGTTAATCTTTCATAATAATAAAGATTTAATATAGTCCTATCTTTTTCTTTAAGTAAACTTATTGCTTTGGTTAAAACTTCTAGCTGTTCTTTATCTTGCAGATAAGAATCAGGACTTGGACTATTTTTATCTTCTATAATTCCAATAAGATTTACATCTTCATCATCCGAGAAAATCACACTTTCTAAAGACACCATTGAAATATAATTTATATAGTTTTCAATTTCTGCAACTTCACTTAAAGAAATACTCAAATATTTAGCAATTTCATCATTTGTAGGTTCTCGCATTAGTTCTCCTTGCAACGTATCAATAGCCTTATTATATCTATTTAACTTATCCATTGCCCCCTTAGATATTGGTCTATTTCTTCTTAATTCGTCAATCATTGCACCTTTTATCCTTATAGATGCATAAGATGAAAACTTCATACCTTTTGTATTATCAAATTTATTTAATGCATCCATAAGTCCGATCATTCCATAACTAACCAAATCCTCATATTCCATATATTTGTTTTTACCAAACATAACTCTAGAGGCAATATATTTTACTAGTGGAATATATTCTTGTATTATTTGTTCTTTCCCATCCACTTCATTTATCATGTGCATATCTTATTACCTCCTACCTTCTATCTATACTATATCCCATATACCACAAGACATTATTTTCAATTATAATTATATTTATGAATTTGCTCTTTGTCTTCTCATTATTTTAAAAAGCTCTCTTACTATCAATTCACTTTGAGCTTGTATAATATCTATAAATCTTAAACCGCATAATTTTTCTTTATCTTCGGTATTTTGAATTCTAACAATATCACATTTTAAATTTATTTCAGCCTCATTTAACTTCATCTTAACTAAAAGCAAATCATCATTTCCTATATTATCCTTTGTCTTAAGTTTTAATCCACCAGCACTTAAATCTATCATTATCCCTTTTTTATAAGGTATATTATCAAAATCATCTTCCTCAACTAATGTAATTTTTTTGTATTCAATCATATCTGTTAAATCTACTCTAAAAAAATTTCTCCTTTGTATTTTCTCTATATTAAAAGGTTGAGACATTTTATAATATATTATATTATTTTCTTTACCTCTTGAAATTACTGTTGTATAAAATTTAAAACACCTGCCATCTTCTAAATAACAATTCATTTCAACTTTTTCATTTGAATTTAACATTAAATAATTACCATCATTAACAGGTAAATTTATTCTAAAAAAGTCATCTTGCATGTCTATAATTAAAGCTTTATAGGCTTTTTCTTCTTCAATTACCTCTACTCTATCATTAATTTTCAACCTAAAATCCTGCACCTTAAAATCCTCCTATGAAAATATATTAAACAACCTCTTAAATAGCCCTTTTGCTCCATTAGATGCATTTATCTCCTGCCCTATAAGTTTCAAAGATATAGCTTCTATCCCCTTAGCTGCATCACAATTAGGATATAGTACTATAAATGGTTTTTGCTGTCTTACACTTTGTACTAACTTCCTATCTTCTAGTATACATCCTAAGTATTCAATTTCAATCTTTAAAAATCTACTGACTGCTCTATCAAATTTATTATAAGTCTCTTGGCCTTCTTCTTTTGAAAAAGCTTTATTCACTATAATTTTTGCCTTTGTTTTAAGCTTATAATGATCTGTAGCTTTAATTAAGCTATATCCATCTGTTAAAGAAGTTGGTTCAGGAGTTGTTATTATAATCAATTCTTCTGATGCTGCTATAAATGACAACACATCTCTATTAACACCAGCACCAGTATCCATTAATATATAATCAAATTCATCTAACGTTTCTAACTTTTCTAAAAATAATTTTCTTTCTTTTTCTTCTAATTCTTGGGCTTTGCTTAAGGCAGAACCTGCTGGAATCAAACTTACTCCATTAGTTCCTTCTATAATTATATCCTTTATTTCTAAATCAGTATATATAATATCAAATATATTATATTTAGGATATAATCCCATTAATACATCATCATTTCCCATACCTAAATCTGCATCAAAAATCAAAACTTTTTTTCCTTTATTTTGAAGTGCTATAGCTAGATTAACAACAAAATTACTCTTTCCAACTCCACCTTTTCCTGATGTTATTGTTATAATTTTACTACTTGTATTTTTACTTTGTTGTTCTTCATTAGTGATCAATTTTCTTAATGCTTCTGCTTGATCTAGCATATAATTTCCTCCCCTAGAATGAAGTTTGCAACTTCTTCTTTTGTAGGCACCATTATATCATCTGGTACATTTTGACCTATAGTTATAAAATTAACTGGCTTATTTGCTATCTTAGCTATATTATACAAAGAGCCATATACATTAGTTTCATCAAGTTTTGTAATAATGATATTATCATATTCAAGCTGCGAATATCCTTTTAATATATTTTTTATATCACTATTTTTAGTAGTTGCACTTATTACCATGCTAATATGAGTAGGATTTGCTTTTTGAACAAAAGCTCTAAGTTCAGATATTTGCATTGCATTCTTACAGCTTCTTCCTGTTGTGTCTATAAGTACCACATCACAATCTTTCATGCTTTCAATAGCTTCTTCCATTTCCTTCATTGTAATAACCACTTGAAAAGGAATATTCATTATTTCCGCATAAGTCTTTAACTGTTCTATTGCTCCAATTCTATATGTATCTACTGTTATTAATCCAACTTTCTTTTTTTCAATAAGAGCAAGTCTTCCTGCAAGTTTTGCTATTGTAGTTGTCTTCCCAACTCCTGTTGGACCAACTAATACAACACGCCCATTTAAACTTTTTTTAGATATTAAAATATCTCTTTCAAACACGTCTCTCAATGCTTCTGTTTCATTAATCTCATCTTTAGAATTTTCTTTTATTGATTGCACAATCTCATCTTGAAAATCTTCATCAATTTCTAAAACTCTTAATTTTTCTTTCAAAGAATCATTTGATTCTTCATCTACCGAATTATTTTTTATTACTTTATTTAATAGATCTTTTAATTCACTTACTTCCTTATGTATCGCTTCTATATTATTCTTCTCTAAATCTTCTTTTTGATTTTTTAGAGACTTTAATTCTTTAATACTATTTTCTGATTTAATAATATTATTTTCTGTTTGCTTATCCATCTCAGCTTTTTCTTTTTCAATATTAGCATTATGCTCCAATATTTTACGGTTTATCTCTCCAATACTCTCCGTTTCTTTAATTTTAACTGTATTTTCCTTCGCTAATACTTCATCTTGCATCAATTTCTTAATGCTTTCCAAAGAGTTTTGAAATTCTTCATCTTTTTTAGAATGATTTACATCTTGATTAGAATAATTGCTTTTATCTTGATTAGACGAATTTTCAACAGCTGCTGTAACCTCTATTACTTTCTTTGAGAATAAACCTTTTAATCCTGGTTTTCTAACTTTTCTTTGACTTATTATAATAGCATCTTTTCCCAATTCATATCTAATGCGAGTCAAACCTTCATTCATATTTTTCACAAGATATTTTTTCATAATCATCTATATTCTTACGACTCCTTCACTATTAATTTGAACGTCATTTGGCACTTCATTTAAAGAAATTATCATAATATGAGGAAATACCATTTCTATTAATTTTCTAAATACAGGCCTTATATTAGGAGAAACCAATATAAGAGGTTGATTATTATAAAAATAAACTGATTCCACAACATTCTTTATACTTGTAAGTATTTTTGTAGTTGTGTCGGGATCTACTGTTGGGAAAGAGCCTTGAACTGATTTTTGAGTATTGTTTGCTATTATCTCTTCTATTTCAGGATCTAATGTTACAACTGTGATTGTTTTATTTTCGTCAACAATTTGATTACATATTGTTCTAGCTAATGCAAATCTAACATATTCAGTTAACACTTCTAAATCTCTAGTGTTCTTAGAATTATCTGCCAAAGATTCAAGTATAGTAACAACGTCTTTAATTGGAACTTTCTCTCTAAGTAAATTTTGTAATACTTTTTGAAGTTCACCAATAGATAATAAATCTGGTATAAGTTCTTCAACCACCGCACTATATTTTTCTTTAGCATTATCCACAATAAGCTTAACTTCTTGTCTTCCAAGTAATTCATAAGAATGACTTTTTATAGTTTCAGTTAAATGAGTTACCATAACAGTCGTTGGATCAACTACTGTTAAGCCCTTAATTTCAGCCTCTTCTCTTTGATCCTTATTTATCCAAACTGCTGGAAGTCCAAAAGTTGGCTCAATTGTTTTTATTCCTGGCATATCTGAATTTTCACCAGTTGGATCCATACAAAGCAGCATACTTGGCATTAATTCTGATGAAACAACCATTGTACCTCTAATTTTAATTATATATTCATTAGTCTTAAGTTGAAGATTATCTCTAATTCTTATGGGTTGGACAACAATTCCCATTTCTATTGCACACTGTCTTCTAACAGATGCAATTCTTTGAAGTAAATCTCCACCAGAAGCTTCATCTGCAAGAGGTATAAGCCCATATCCTATCTCAACTTCCATTGGTTCTACAGAAATTAAATTCATAACATTTTCAGGCTCTTTACGTTCTGATTGAATAATTTCTTCTTCTTCTGATACATATTCTCTTGCTTCTTTTTCTGCTTCATCTTTATAAAGTAAATAAGTTAACCCACCCATAGCTATAGATGCAACAAAAAATGGAATCTTAGGCATACCTGGTATAATTCCCATAAATAACATTAATGCACTTGCAATTCCAGTCGCAATAGGAAAAGCTGTTAATTGTTTAGATAATGTATTCCCTAAATTATCTACACTTCCTGAACGTGTAACTAAAATACCTGATGCTGTAGATATAAGTAATGCAGGTACTTGGCTCACAAGCCCATCTCCCACGCTCAATATAGTATACGTTTGAGCTGCTTGTGCTGCAGTCATGTTTTTTCCAATCACGCCAATTATAATACCACCTATTATATTTATGACAGTAATAATAATACCAGCTACAGCATCTCCTTTAACAAACTTAGACGCACCATCCATAGAACCATAAAAATCAGCTTCTGATTGAAGATCTTGTCTTCTTTTTCTAGCTGTAACTTCATCAATCATTCCTGAATTTAAATCTGCATCTATACTCATTTGCTTGCCTGGCATAGCATCAAGTGTAAATCTAGCAGATACTTCTGCAACTCTTCCTGCACCATTTGTAATAACCATAAATTGTATTACTACTATAATTAAAAATATTATAATACCAACAACATAATTTCCACGTACAACAAAATTTCCAAAAGCTGTAATAATAGTCCCTGCATCTGCTTCTGTAAGTATTAATCTCGTTGAAGATATGTTAAGTGCTAACCTAAATAATGTTGTAACCAGCAACAATGTAGGGAAGACTGAAAGTTGTAATACGTTAGTTGTAAACATTGTAATTAAAATTATAACTATAGAAATTGTTATGTTTAGTGCTAAAAGTAAATCTACTATTTCTTTTGGCAAAGGTATTATTATCATAAGAACTATTGTTATAACTCCAAATGCTACTAGTACATCTAAATTATCTTTTATATTTAACCTTTTATTCCCGAATTCCAAAACCTAATCCTCCCCTTTTATAACTGTGACTATTTCTTTTTAAGCTTCATTACTATTGCTAAAATCTCTGCAACACCTTGATATAAGTCTTGAGGTATATCATCATCTATTTCTACCCTATCATACATCATTCTTGTAAGCGGCTTATTCTCAATAACAGGAACATCATGTTCCTTAGCTATGTTCTTTATTTTTAACGCTATATAGTCAGCTCCTTTTGCTACAACTTTGGGAGCTTCCATACTGCCACCTTCTTCATATTTTAATGCAATAGCCAAGTGAGTAGGATTTGTGATTACAACTGTAGCATCTGCAACAGATTGCATCATTCTTCTCATACCAATTTCTCTTTGCTTTTGCTTTATTTTCCCTTTTACTTGAGGATCTCCTTCTGATTGTTTATATTCATCTTTGACTTCTTGTTTGGTCATTTTCATCTCTTTATTATGCATTCTAACTTGCAAAACATAATCAATAGCTGCAACAACAACAAGAACAATACTTATCTTTTTAAAAATACCTAATACTAGATTTTTAACCTCATCACCTAATGATGGTAAATATAAATTGGAAATTCCTAAAATATTTTGATAATTTGATACTATATAACTGTAAGCCAAATATGATACTATACTTATTATAACCATATTTTTAGATAAATCCACTAAACTTCTTTTTGATATCATATTTTTCATTCCTGATAATGGATTTAACTTTCCAAAAGAAGGCTTTAAAGGTTCCTTTGTAAATAAAAAACCTGTTTGAAGCAAACTAGCAATAATTCCACCTAACATTATAGGTAATGCAAATGGTAAAATCAATCCTGCCACTTTTAATGCAACTGTAATTATTATATTAGAAAGTGTTCCTCCTTCATTTAAGGTTTCTAACATAGGAAATTTAAAAAAATAAATAA
Organism: Clostridium puniceum; assembly: GCF_002006345.1. Lineage (GTDB taxonomy): Bacteria > Bacillota > Clostridia > Clostridiales > Clostridiaceae > Clostridium > Clostridium puniceum. The sequence continues at coordinate 24,702 of NZ_LZZM01000190.1, read as the reverse complement.
TTACATTTTTAAACCCATTAGTTAATGTTCCCCATAAAATAGAAATAAGCATTGTACAAACAACCATTGTAATTGCTACTGATACATCTTTACTTCTAGCTATCTGCCCTTTTTTTCTAGATTCAGATTGCTTTTTGGGTGTGGCTTCTTCTGTTTTATCATCACCAGCAAAAATCAAAGCCATTGGCACTAAGGGGATTAAATTAACTATTTCCCTGAAAATATTTGGTACATTGTATATAGCTGTCCCAACTAACTTAAGCATTAATGGTAATAGTATGATAAATGTTACAAGTCCCAATATATTTTTAATTGGCATACCAAAAATCATGATTGGAATTGTAGGCACCGTTCTTGAAATTAACCCTAAACACAAATCTGTTATTATAAGTATTAATACAAGTGGTATTGCTATTTTAACACCTAATGCAAAATAAGAAAATATAGTTTGCATAACTCCCATCAAGGACTCTTGATAAACTATTGTTTTTCCAATTGGAACTATATTTATGCTTTCAACTAACATCTTTATAATTATATGATGCCCATCTATTAAAAAAAAGAAAACTAGCGCAATAAAATAAGAAAAATTTCCAAGTAAAGTAGAAGTTGTATGGCTACTTGGATCTAATAGAGTAACCATAGAAAATCCTGCATGAATATCCATCCATGCACCCGCTAACTTCACTGCTTGAAAAACTAAATTAGTTATGTATCCTAGTATTATTCCTGTCATCACTTCACTTATTGCACCAAAAGCCAAAGCATATCCAGTATTAATAGAATTTATTGTTGAATAATCTATTCCAGATATAATTCCAACTGCAAGTATAAGCGAAAATGCTCCCTGTAAAACTTGAGGGGTTCCTGTTGGAAAAAATACTTCAACAGCTATAAAATATGATGTAATCCTTAGAAATATTAAAAATAATGAAAGAAAGTAGGCTGTATCCACCACAATGCCTTACCTCCTATTATGTAGTAATCTTCGAAATCATATCAAAGATTCTAGTTGTAAAAGACATAATTGTTTCCAGCATCCAACTTCCTAAAAATATTCCCACAACAGCTGTTGCTATTAATTTAGGTACAAATGTCAATGTTTGTTCTTGTATTTGTGTTGTTGCTTGCAGTATGCTTATAAGCAACCCTAGTACAAGAACTGTTATTAATATAGGTGCTGATACCTTTGCTGCAGTTATTATTGTATCTTTAACTACAGCATTAAGCATAGTTTGTGTCATATCATTTCACCTCACATAAAACTCTTTATCAATGATTCTACTAATAAATACCATCCATCTACCATTACAAATACAATTAATTTAAATGGAAGAGATACCATAGTAGGTGGTAACATAAACATACCCATAGACATTAGAACACTTGCTATTACCATATCTATTACAATAAAAGGCAAATATATCAAAAATCCTATTTCAAAAGCAGTTTTTAACTCACTTATTGCAAAGGCTGGAATTAATGTAGTCATTGGAATATCAGTTTCTTCTTTAAAATTTGTTGTATCTAATTTGCTAACTTCTATAAATAATTTCAAATCTTTTTTAGTGGTCTGTGCAAGCATAAAAGTCTTAAGAGGTTTTGAAACTTCTGTAATTGCTTGTTCTTGATTTATTTTATTTTCTAAGTACGGCTGAATTCCATTTGTGTTCATTTGATTATAAACTGGTGTCATAATAAATAATGTTAAGAATATAGCTAATCCGGTTAAAATTTGATTTGGAACAGCTTGTTGTATTCCCATTGCACTTTTCAAAAATGAAAATACTACTACAATTCTAGTAAAAGACGTCATCATTATTACTATAGATGGTAATAATGATATAATTGTAAAAAATATTAATAGTTTAATACTTGATGCATAATCTTGTGGAGTATTTCCTTTATCACCAAGTGATATATTAAGTTGCGGTAAATCTGTATTACTAGGAGCAGCATATGCATTTATAGTGCAAAACATCATAATTCCAAGAACCATCATGAGCGTAACTGCAATTCTTTTCTTATTATTTTTCATGTTTATCTTCCTTTGAGTTTATATTCTTTATTATCTTAGAAAAGCTTCTTTTTGATTTTAACATCAATTTCTTATAATTTTCAGCTATTTCTTCTGCTGCTTTTTTCTTTTCTTCTTCAATAAGATTAATTTCATCTTCTGATAATTCCGACAATTTTCCCATATGTCCTGTAGTACTAGTCATTATATATCCTTTTTTACCAATCTTAACTACTAATATAGTATTTTCCTTTGATACTTGTACTCTTTCAATAACCTTAACATATTTATTATTATTAATAGAATTAACTTTTGTTCCCATTAATTTAAATGTTAAAAAGATTAATCCTAATGTTACTCCTAATGCTAAAATAAGCTGTACAAACATTCCAAAAAAATTCAAATCCATCTTTTCACCTTATTGAATTATCATACTTTTAAATCTTATGTCTGTAATCTTACCCTTTGTTAAATCCTTATTAATAGCATCAATTAATTGTTTTTTCATATTTTCAGCATTTTCTATATTATTTATATAATCGGCCTTTTGACTTCTAAAGTAGAATATAATATCATCTCTTATAACTACTTCTTTTCCTTTTAATTCTTCTGCTAATTTTTCTTTACTTTTATCATATCCTATAGAGATTTCTCCCTTAAAAAATCTTTTTCCACCTTCATCACCTAAATTAACGGTAAATTCTTTTAATTCCATATAAGTATTTTCTATAATTACTTCTTGAGATTCTACTGTACTTTTAGTTTTCATAAATAAATATACTCCACCAAAAGCAGCTCCACCTAATACTACTAGTCCTAAAATAAATAAGATTATTAAAACTCCTTTATTAGTTTTACTTGAATTTTCACCATTTTCTTTTGCTTTTCCTTTTCCAAAAGCCATAAGTTTCACTCCTCACTATTTGCAACAATCAAAATGTTAATTTTTATATTTTATATGTGAATATTTTATTTTTGTATTTTATAACTGAATTCTTTACATCATCTACACTCTCTAATACTATATATTTTCTTCCATTAGTTAATGTAATTATTGTTTCTGGAACCTCTTCTATTTTTTCAATATGGTCTGCATTTAATATGAATTTTTCATGGTTCATCCCTGTTACGTCTATCATAAATTTTCACCCCTCATTTTTTAATATCTTTAATCAATGTACAGTTCACAATACACAAGTTCCTTTGTGTATTCTGCATTATCCATTGTAATTTAATAAATACTTGCAAGTTGAACTTAAAGCTCAACTTGCTTATTTATTTTTGTAAAGTATTTAAATATAAATATATTAATAGATAATATATTTTATTAAAATTATCTCATCAACCCAGTGATAGTCTGAAGAATTTCATCTCCAGTAGTTATCATTTTAGAAGATGCTTGGAAACTTCTAGTTGCTGTAATCATATCTGTAAATTGTTCTGTTAAATCTACATTTGATCCTTCAAGTGCTCCTTGGATTAAAGATCCAAATCCTGCTGAATTATCTGCTGTTGTAGATGTTGCAGTACTAGAATCAATTTTTCCAGTTTTATAAGTTATTGGACCAGAATTTGAAGAATTTAAACACATATTTCCACCAAGGTCAGTTAACCCTTCTGGGTTTTTAAATCCTGCCATAGCAATTTGGCCAATAGCCGCCCTTTTACCATCTCCTAATACTGCTACAATAATACCATCTTTTCCAATTTCAAATTTCTTAACTGGTTGCGTTACTGCTGTACTTCCAGTTCCTGAAACAATAACACTATCTGGTATTGCTAATGGCTTTAATGTGTCATCAAGTTGTTTTAAATCTTTTTCATCTGCATTTACATAATTGGCATTTAATACTGTGTTAGTGGAATCATATTCTAAACTTTTTGCACTAGCAGTACCTCCGGTGTTTGTGGAACTTGTTAAATAATATCCCATAACTCTATGACCATCAGCTGTTAACAGATTTCCTTTATAATCCAACGTAAGATTTCCATCTCTTGTAAATAAAGTTTCTGAAATTGTTCCTGTTGAATCAGTAGCAGTTTTATCCAAACCAGTTGCTTGATCAACTCCAATTCCTGCAGTTATATCACCTTTAGTTACTACTAAATACCCATCACCATCAACACATACATCAAGGCTTCTACCTGTTGATAAAGCATTACCTTGTCCCATCATTTTATTTATACTTGATAATTGTGCACCAAGCCCTACTTGTTTAGCATTTGTACCACCAAGTACTGTAGATGGTGCTGATGCTTCTCCTGCATTTTGATAAAGCATATCTTTAAATCTTGCTTGTGAAGATTTAAATGCCGTTGTACCTACGTTTGCTATGTTATTACCTATAACGTCTAATTTAGTTTGATTAACCTTCATTCCGCTTATTCCAGAATACATACATCTTAACATAAACGTTCCTCCTAATCCTAATTTGTTTTTAACTTGCTTCTGTCAGTCCACAAGTTTAGCCTCCGCTGCTTCTGTTAACAGTTTACGGTTAACTAGCTTAAGTCCGGCTATAAAATTACCACACTATCTACATTTGTAAATATATTATCTTTTGCTCTTTCCTTATCAACTGCTGTTATTAAAGTTTTGTTTTCAACACTTGCAATTATTGCAACATCTTTATATAGCATAACTGTATTTTTTGAATTTTTATCTTTTGCAATTTCAAAACCTTTTTCTATTTGCTTTATGTCTTCTTCTGTGAAATTAATCTCATCTAGTCTTTTAGCTGCATGCTTAGATATAGTAAAACCTTCCTCTTTATTCTTAACGCTATCTAAAATATTTTGGAAACTGGTTTTATCATTACTACTTACTTTATTCTGTATATTAGGTTGTGTATTAGAAATTTGTCCAAAGTTTCCTACTGAATACGCTTGTCCATTAATTATTCTATAGCTCATCTATACGCCTGTTGCAGTGCTTTGTGTCGAAGATGTTGTTGAAGCTGTCTTATCTTTTATTGCTTTTTCCGCAGCGTCCATCTCCTCTGTAGTCAAATCACCTGCTCTTATAATATTGTCATAATCATATGTCTTAGTAGTTGATTTTCCATCAGCATCTAAAACATCAACTTTTATTTTTACTGATGCGCCATTAACAGTATCAATATATGCACCGCTTACTGTTCCTCTTACTAAAGTAGCATTTCCATCGCTATCATACTCTGCTATGACGATATTTTTCTTATCCGCCGCCAAAGCTGAAGCTGCTGTAAAATCTGAATTCAGTGCTGCTTTACTGTTGGCAATTGCATTAGTATCAGTTCCTGCTGTAACTCCTATTATATTTGAAACAGCAACTTCTTTATATTTTCCATCAATAAGCATATTCAAATAAGTTCCACTAGACTTTTTTATTACTTCTGCTACATACCCCTGAACATAGTTATTATTATTATCTTTCTCACTTGTTATTACTGTCTTTCCAACCATTTGTTGATATGCAGAATCTGACATGGTAGTATTTAAATTTGTCATTTGTTCCATTGATGCGAATTGAGCCATTTGACTGACATAAGCACTTGAATCTTGATTTTGCGTCGGATCTAAATTACTTAATTGTGCTGCTAAAATTTTTAAAAATGCATTTTTGTCCATATTTCCACCAGCAGCATTCTTAGCTACTATTTTAGTTCCTCTATCAGTGGTTCCAGAACTTGCAATATTAACAGTTGTATAATTCAAGGAATTTACCTTAGTATCACTCATTTTTTACCTCCTATGCAAAAAATTCAATATTATTGTCATCAGATGTAATATTATTGTTATTTAACTCTTCTTCAATACCCACTACATTCCCTATAGTATTGCTGTTGTCGTTTCCACTTTTCCCCTTTTCTTCAGAAAGTTGTCTTCCAAAACCTTGTTCACTAAAGAAAGTTGTATCTTCTTGATAAAGCTCGATATTAACATCTGCTATTTTTATATTTTGCTCAGTTAATTGCTTCTTTATATCAGCTAAATTTTGTGAAAGTAACGCCGTTGCTTCCTTTGAATTAGCTTTTAAATTAGCTTTCATAACTCCATCTTCTTGAATTAACTTTATAGTTATTTCTCCTAAATCTCCTGGATTAATTTTAACTGTCAATTCTTTCATTGCATTAGTGCTCATAAATTTAACATCTTTTATCAAATCATTTGCAAATGTAGCTTTATTAATTGTAAGACCTCTAACAGTATCTACTCCCTGATTTTGACCAACTTGAGTTCTAGATGCAAATAAATTAATCTTATTCAAAGAATTATCATTTTTATCATCAAGTAAAGAATTTAAAAATTTATCTTCTTTAGAAACCTCTTTATTATTCTTTGCAGTTTCTGAAGTATCACTCTTATTGCTTTCACTTTCAAATGAACCTTCTTTATTATCCTGTGAATAGTTTTTCAACATATCTTCAAGCGTTAAGACTTTTGTATTTTGCTTATTTTCTATAATATTAGATATTTCTGACATCAGATTTTTTATAGAATTTTTTACATCCTTTGTCTCTGCTGTATCATCTGTAATATTAGAGCTTAAATTACTTAAAATGCTTTGTATAGATTTCAGTGAATTATCATCTAGTGCTTCTTTTACAGAATTATTTTTCATGAGTTCCATTAATTTTTCCATAGTAGCACTTAAACTATTACTAGAAGAAATATTTTCATTAATATCTTTTATAATATTTTTTAAAGCTTCAGCATTAAGTTCTCCATCTTTCTTCAACTCTTCACCATTAATGCCTAATTTAGCAAGTAAATTAAGTAATTGATTTAATATATCATCCACATCATCTTTAGAAGCTGCTTTACTATCATCTTCTAACTCTTTAAGTTCTTCCTTCACTTCATCAATTTTAGTCATATCTTTTGTTTCATTATTACCACTTACTCTTTGCTGATCATCTTCCTTGTAATTAACTTTTGAAGTTAATACATCTTTAAAATCTTCACTTTTAGAACTTTCAGACTTTGAAATAACTTTATTATTCTCTGTCTTATATACATCTGAACCAACTCTATCTGAAAAATTTAACTTAGAAGTTTTTGATAAAAAATCCAAACTGCTAGATTGTGAATTCACAGTTGTTTTTGTAGCTGTAACCATTATTCTCACCTCCTTTCAAGTACTATAAAATAACTTTCGAATATTTTTCAAACAACTTTATTAGCTATTGCTAATTATTTTCTAATTATCCTTATTTCTTACATATGCATAAAGAGCTAATTCATCAAGATTTATCTGTTCAACTCTATCTTGTTCTTTTACATATGCTTCATACTTCTTATCTTTTAAGGTTTGAACTGTTTTTCTTTCCATTTGCTTTACCATTAAATCTCTTCTACACTTATCAACTTCTTGATTTTTTATTGCTAAGTCTTTTTCATTTGATTTTATTCCATTTTGTACTCCTTGAATATAATACCTCTTTAATTTTTGATATACTATATCCTCATTTGGAGCTATCCCCTTGTATTTATTATAATTTCGATTAAGCTCTTCTAACTTTTCTTCTACTTTTCTTTTTTCTCTCTGACTTTCAGTAAATGATCTTTTACTTTCTTCTTCTTTTGTTTTTCTAATTTCAAGAAGTTTATCTAAACCAAATTTAAATCTTTGAGCCAAAATAAAACCCCCTTAGTTCAGTTAACAATCCATAGTTGATTCCTTTAGTATATCCTGTAGGTAATTAACTGTTTTATCGATTTAATATCAATTCGTATACTTTTACTTAAACAGTGCTATTAAAGTATTTTGGGATTCCTCAAAGCTAGATTTTTCATCAATACCTTGGCGTAAAAAACTATTTAATGAATCATTATAAGCAATTGCCATATCAATTTTTTTATTACTGCCCTTAACATAAGCACCTATATTTATCAAATCTTCTGAATCCTTATAAGTTGCTAACAGGTCCCTAGCTGTAGATGCTGCTTCTTTATGCTCTTTTGGTGCTATTTGACTCATAAGTCTGCTGACACTGTTTAATATATCAATAGCTGGATAATGATTTTTATGTGCCAAATCTCTTGATAAAACTATATGACCATCTAATATACCTCTAACAGCATCTGCTATAGGCTCATTAAAATCATCTCCATCAACAAGAACTGTGTAAAATGCAGTTATTGATCCATCTGTAGATGTACCTGATCTTTCCATAAGCTTAGGAAGCTTTGCAAAAACTGAAGGTGTATATCCTTTAGTTGCTGGCGGCTCACCTATAGCAAGTCCCACTTCCCTTTGAGCCATAGCAAATCTAGTAACTGAGTCCATCATAAGAATTACTTTTTTGCCTTTATCTCTAAAGTATTCTGCTATTGCTGTAGCTGTTAGCGCTCCCTTAATTCTTATTAATGCCGGCTTGTCTGAAGTAGCACATACTACAACAGACTTTTTCATACCTTGTGGACCTAAATCTTTCTCTATAAATTCTAAAACTTCTCTTCCTCTTTCACCAACTAAGGCAATAACATTAACATCCGCCTCAGCTTCTCTTGCTATCATTCCAAGCGTTGTACTTTTACCAACACCACTACCTGCAAAAATACCAATTCTTTGCCCATCTCCACAAGTTAAAAATCCATCTATTGCTCTTACTCCCGTTGGCATAATCTCTTTTATTCTTTTCCTTTTTAAAGGATCTGGTGCCTCATTTTCTAACGGATACTCTTCACCCTCAATAGATATAGATTCGCAATCTAGAGGATTTCCTAATCCATCGATTATATGTCCAAGTAACTTGTCCGAACACTTAACGCTTAATGGTTTGTGCTGTGGTACAACTCTACAGCCTGGTGAAATTCCTATAAGTTCATCCAAAGGCATAAGAATTACAAATTCATCTCTAAATCCTACAACTTCACAATTTACAGGAGTATTTTTTTCATTATATATTATACATAATTCACCAACAAATGCTTTAATCCCTTGCACTTCAATAGTAAGTCCTATTACCTTTTTAACAGCACCTTCACTATATATTGTTGAAATAGTATTCACTTTTTTACTTAATTTGTGAAAATCTAAATCCAATTCTAACATAGAACTCCCCCACTTTTTTTCAGTTGACAGTTAACAACATATGTTTGAAATTTCCATGAAATTTCTTAAATCCATGTTTTTCAACTCTTTAAAGAACTTTCCTTTAAACTATTTCTTGTTTAATTGATTAAAGCTTTTCGTATTTGTTCCATTCCAATGTCTACACCTACTTTTACTATTCCACTAGGTTTTTCTAAAATTGCATTTCCAGGTTCCATAGAATCGTCTTTTAATACAAAGATTTCATTTTTTATTCCATAAGTTATTTTCCATCTTTCAACTTGAGATTCTATTTCTTCAACATGAATTGAATTTGCTTTTAAAATAACATTATCTTCTCCTTTTGAAATCTTAAAGGCCTCTTCAATAATTGAATTCATTGAATCCTCATTGCTTAATACTTTTTGTGCAATACTTTCAGCTATTTCTAATGACAATTTCACTACATCAATTTTTTTTGATTCTAAATACTTACAATAATTTTCATGTGCAGATTTTAAAAGTAGCTCTGCTTTATTAACAATTGATGCTGCTTCTGCTTTTGCTGCATCAATTGTTTCGTCATAAGCTTTTTTATATCCATCATCATATCCATTTTGAAGCCCTTGCTCATAACCTTTTTCATAAGCTTTTTTTTCAGCAACATTAGCATCCATTTGAGCTCTTAAGGTAATGACTTGTTTTTCTCTTTTTGCATCCTGTATTATTCTTTGTCCTATATCTTCATAACGTCTTAAAAGTTCTTCTGGATCAACTTCTGGCACCTTCACAACCGCAGTTTCTTCTTCAAGGTTTTCAATTTCCTCTTCAATTGGTTCAGTTTCTGTTTTTTTTATATCAAATTTTGTTGAGATAACCCTACTTTCGCCATCTTTGGAAAAGCCTTTCTTTATTAAACTATACGATGATTGCATCTTCTCCACCTCTTGAAATGATGATTTCATTAGCATCATCTAACCTTCTAATAACAGAAACAATCTTTTGTTGTGCTTTTTCAACATCCATAAGCCTTACTGGTCCCAAGAATTCCATATCTTCTTTTAATGAAGCAGCAGCTCTCTTCGATTGATTTCTGTAAATACTATTCGCAACTTCATCTGAACATCCTTTAAGTGCAAGTGCAAGATCGTTAACTTCAACTTCTCTAAGGATTCTTTGAATAGATACATCATCAAGAGAAATAATATCTTCAAATACAAACATTGAACTCTTAACTTTATCAGCAAGTTCTGCATCTTCTCTTTCTAATCCTTCAGTAATATTCTTTTCAGTGGTTCTATCAACTGCATTTAATATATTAACCAAAGTTTCTACTCCACCTAAGCTTGTCATCTCAGTTCTTACTACTGAAGATAATTTGCTTTCAAGTACAGATTCTATTTCTTTAATTACCATTGGAGAAGTATTGTTCATAGTTGCAATTCTATATGCAACTTCACTTTGTGTTTCTTCTGGTAATTCAGCCATAACTTGCGCGGCCTTATCTGCTTGAAGATAGCATAAAATTAAAGCAATAGTTTGTGGCTGTTCTGATAAAATTACATTTAGCAACTGATGCGAATCTGCCTTTCTTGCAATAGAGAAAGGTCTGTATTGAGCTGTTGCTTCTGAAACTTTCTCTAAAATTTCGCTTGCTCTTTGTGATCCTAGTGCTTTTGACAATAATGTCTTAGCATAATCCATACCACCTTCAATAATATAATCTCTCGCTTTATTTATTTGTAAGAATTCATTTAATATTTCTTCTCTCTGTTCAGGAGTAACAGAAGTAATATTTGCAATTTCATAAGTTATTTTTTGAATATCATTCTCTGGCAATCTTTTTAATATTGCAGATGAAGCTTCAGGACCAAGTGTTATGAATAATATTGCTGCCTTATGAACTCCTGTTAATTGAACTGTTTCTTTTGCCATAGCTATCACCTACCTCTCATTTTCAGTCAACCATGATTTAATTATTTCTACAACCTGTTCTGGTTTTTCCATTGCATATTTCTTAATCTCGTTTTCTAAATGAGATTTTTGTGTTTTAGCTTCAAATTCTATTGGACTAAATGTTTCTGGTTCTTTAGGTATTATACTATCGTCTATTAATGTATTTAATAATTGTTCTTCTTCTACAACTTTCTTCTTTCTTCTCTTTATGATTAAGAAAATGATTAGACCTAGAAGTATTGCTCCTAAGACTCCTGCAATAATCATCATTCTAAGGTTGCTAGATGCTGCTACTTCTGCTGTCTTCGCATCATTCACTGCCTTTTCTGCATCTTTAATACTTGTATCAAATGGCATTCCAACTACTGAAACTTTATCTCCTCTAAGCGCATCATAACCAATCGCATTTCCTACAAGCGTTTCAATTTGCTGTCTTTGCGCATCATCTAAAATCCCATCAATTGTAACAGCCGCTGTAATCCTCTTTACAGTTCCTTGAGCACTTATAGTCTTTGATTCACTTTTCCCAACTTCATAATTAGTTTTTTGATTTTCTTTGCTAGAAGTTGATTTTTCACCATTAGTGTCAGTTATTGTATTAGTCATATTGTTGTCTACAGGACTTTGACTTGTGGTTCCATCTGTTCCTGTTGTATTAGCTTCTTTATTATTTTCTTGACTAATAATAACTTTGTTAGGATCCACTGATGTTTTTGTATTTTGCTTTGAATCAAAATCCAAATTAACATTAACAGCTGTTTTAACTTTATTGGCACCAATAGTTGGTTCTAATATATCAGCAATTTTCTTTTTGAGATTATTTTCATATGATTTTTCCGCTTCTTGTTGTTTCGATATTTCCTCTGAACTTGCTTGACCATTTTGTTCATCATTAATATCTTTAGTAAGTAAATTCATATTCTCATCTACAACATCTATATTGGCTCTTGGAATATTATTAGTACCACCTGATACTAAAGCTACTATTGCTTTAACTTGATCTTCACTAATCTTTGTTCCTTTTTTTAACTTTAAATAAACAGCAGCTTTCCCTGGCTCAGAATCTTTTACAAAAACGGAATCTTTAGCCTCTGTTATATGTACTCTTGCTTCTTCCACTTGTGGAAAATATTTTATAGTTTTTTCTAATTCTCCTTGTTGCATCCTAACCTTTTTGATTTTAAACTCTTCATCTGTCATACCAAAGGAGCTTCCAGCATCCATTAGTTCATAGCCTTTACTTCCAGATGTTAAATTAGGTGCTAATTTTAATCTCAATTCATCTACATTATCTTTGGGAACTAAAATAGAAGTTCCTTCGATTTTATATTCATTCTTACCCTCTTCTAAAGTTTTCACTACAGTTTGAGAATCTGTTGCATCAAGGTCAGAAAATAAAATTTGATATTTATTGGAAGATGAATAAAAAATTCCACTTATAATTGCGATAATAACTGCTAAAATTGCTACTATAACAGCAATTTTTATTTTCTTATTCTGGGATTTAAACTTTTCTAAAAGCCCCTTAACTTTTTCTAAAAGTTTCTTCATTATTTAGCTCTCCTCACCTTACTACAATTGCAACCTTGATAATTGATTATATCCTTCCAACAACTTATCCCTAGTTTGAGTTAAAAATTGTAAGCTTAAACTAGCTTCTTGACCTTTAACCATAACTTCATCAATATTAACATCTTCTCCTTTAACGAAACTATTGGTAACTGAGTTAGCTTCGGATATTTTACCATTAGTATCATTTACACATTTTTTTAAAATATCTGAAAACCCAATCAACTCAGTTTTTTCATCTGCTTTTTTATCATTATTAACACCATTAAATTTACTATTAAATATTGCTTCTGTCTGTGCGAACTTGTCCTCTATTCTCATATCTCATTCTCCCTTACTTTCCAATTTCTAAAGCCTTTGAAAACATACTTTTCAAAGCATTAAATGTATCAACATTCGCTTCATAAGATCTTGTTGCCACCATCATATCCGCCATTTCATTTAATACATTTACATTAGGCATAGTAACATATCCAGTTCTGTCAGCATCTGGATGTGTTGGATCATATACCTTTCTTAAAGGCGACTTATCCTTTTCAATTTTCACTGCTTTAACTCCTGCAACTTCTTTATTAGCATCAAGTGCTTCTTGAAATACCGCTACTTTCCTAACATACGGACCACTTCCATCTGCACTTCTTGTAGTACTTGCATTTGCCATATTAGATGTTATGGTATCCATTCTTAATCTTTCTGCCGAAAGACCTGTTGCACTTATTTGCATAGAACTAAATGCGTTCATTTAAAATTCCCCCTCATTAACATTAAAACTCTCCATAATTTTCTTGAATTTTTAGTTTAACTAACAAAATCTTAATTCTATTTTATTACCATTTTTAAGTCATTAAATTTACCATTTATCTTGCTTATTAAAGCATTATACTTTAGTGTATTAGCAGCTTGATTAACTTTTTCTATGTCTAAATCAACATTATTGCCATCACTTCTCATACTAGTGTTTTTGTCTTGTTCAATTGAAATATTATCAGTTTTTGAATTTTCACTAGCAAAATGAGCTGCATTAGTTCTTTTTAGTTCAAAATTTAACTCATCATTTTGTTTTTTCAAATTTTCTTCATAAACCACATTAAATCTCTTATAATTTTTAGTATTAATGTTAGCCATATTATTAGCTATTGTTTTAGCTCTAACATTAGATGCTTTGATACCATTTTTGATCAAATCATAAGTTTGATCACTTCCAATTAATTCTATTGCCATAAATTCACTCCCTTACATTTTCCCTAATATGCATAAATATACAAAATTCTATAAATAATATTACATTATTATCTATTTATAAAACAAGTTGCCTAACTCCAAATTGAACTTTACAAAAGACTTATAATTATAGCTAAATAGAATTTGTATTGTAATTACAAATTATTTTATTATGTTAATTATAAAATAATTTATATTATTTAGCTATAAAATTTTTCTTTATTTTCAAAAATAGTCGTTATGACAACAAAAAAATGGCACCTTTGTAATACACTGGCACCAAAGCATAAAATAATTACTAATTATATTTTGGCAACCTGACAATCATAGAAAGAATTTAACTTTCCTTAGACTCATGGCTTTGCGTCCTTACCTTTCGATAAGTATGCTAGTTTCATTTATAATTTTTCTTTATATACTATATTAACATTTTTTTCTTCATTTTTCAATAAAATATCTATTTAACAAAAACTTTCATACAAAAAAAGAAAGAATATTCCTAATTTCGTAAAAGTAAATATTCTTTCTATTAGACGCTTCATTAATTTTTATTTATAATTAACTTTAAAGTTACTTTTAATAATACATTTATCTAACACTAGCTAACACGTTTAAAGAATCTTGTGGTAATTTATTACTTTGAGCCATTAATGCAATTGCAGCTTTGTACATTATTTGTGTCCTTGAATTTTGAAGGGATTCCTCCGCTATATCTGCATCTTCTATACTACTTTGAGCTTTAGTAAGAGATTCATTTATTCCAGACATATCCTCTAAGGAATCATTTAATCTAGATTGAATAGAACCATACTTACTTCTTATTGCACTTATCATATTTCCTGCTTTATCTACATTTTCGATATTGGAACTTAATAAAGCTGAATTGGTAACATCAATTCCATCAATGTTAAGTGCTGTATTTGATAAATTATAAATAGGTATATTAATTTTTTCGTCTGCTAACGCTCCAATTGTAGCTTGTTTATAACTAGGATTTGTAGCTGTTGTTGGTGGATTTGAATCTGACATAGGAATATCATTAAATAATGTATTTTTCCCAATATAGTCCATACTTTCTTTAATTTTATCAATTTCCTTTTGGATAATACTTCTATCCTCTGGGGTATTACTTCCATTAGCTCCTCTAACAGTTAACTCTTTAAGTCTTGATATATTATTATTCATTTCTTGTAATGCTCCATCAAAAGTTTGAAGCATCGAATTTGTATCCTGTATATTTTGACTTGCTGCATCACGACTTAATAAATTTATTTTTAAGTTTTCTACTTGAGCTATTTTATTAGGATTATCTTTTGCTGAATTAAGCTTTTTTCCCGATCCTATATTATTCATTGCTTTTGAATTTTCCACAAGAGTTGATTTATAATTTTTATATAACCCCAAAGAAAACATATTATGACTTAACCTCATTTATCTATCACTCCAATGCCTTTTTTTATAATATTAAACAGTTGCGTCTATATTCTCACCCTTATATGGTTCAACAGTCATATTATCTATCATATTTACCATTTGCCCTGAGCTAACCTCAACACTATTCATTGCTATTTTCATAACTGATAATTGAACTGAATTTTCAAGTGAAGCTTGATGCATCCCAATTGACATTGCTGCTATATCCATATTTTTCACATCCTATCTAATGATTTTTTTTACTATTTTATTTTTCGTGTGATTTTATCAAAACTTAACTAAACATTTCCAAAATTAAATAAAAATATTAAATCAACAATTATAAATTATTAATTGCTCTCTATTTTTCTAATAATTCTAATAATTGATTGCTTTTAAAATCCATATGGTCAGCGCCATTTATAAATGCACCCTTACTACAATTTACGAATTTTACATTTTTATATTCTCTTATTAATGATTCTATTTTATTTTTAAACGTAATATATGATTGTCTTGTGTTAAGAAACTCTCCATCAACCCCCATGACAGTTTTCCATTTAGTATTTTTTTTATCTTCATCTTTAAACCCATATACTTCTTCAAATGCTTTCGTATGAGACCTATCCTTTAAGAAAGCTAAATCTTGACCTAAAAATATAATATTTTTAGCACCACACTTTATTGCAATATCTATAGCCGCTACTGCTACTGTACCTCTAGTTTTTATAACAAGCTCATCCTCTTCAGTTAGGTTAAATATATATTTAGGTCCATTATATAAACCTACTGCCCATCTTGATGCTGTTGCTGAAAAGCATAATGGTATATTTTCATTTTCATACCCTTCAAATTGCTTTTTAACAATTTCATGCCCATCAATTATAACTACAACATCTGGTTTTATACCTTTGTTCATTAATGCTCTAAGTGCGCTGCCAACACTTATTATATTAACTTGTTCTCTATATTCCTTTAATAAGTCAAGTTCATCGTCAAGAGACGGACCTGCTGCGGCAATTACATATGGCTTATTTGAAGATCTATATTTTTCGATAAATTCATTTATCATATTATATTTTTGTTCTTTATTTGCTTCAAAATTTTCCTCAGAAAGGTTAATTGTATCCAAATCAATTTTGCTATATTGTTTAACTATTGAATAATCATTAATTAAATTATATAAAGTTTCATTAGATGTAATAATAGTCTCCAAAGATGGTTTATGTATTAAAATATCTTTTGCTTGCTCTAAACATTTAGCTAATTTTTTATAAAAGTCTTTATCATTATTTTCTATTATTTTTACATTTTTGTATTTAAATACAGTTCCATTTACCTCTTTACAATAATCAACTAAAATCTTATTCCATTCAAAGACATATAATATGGAATCTGAATTCATTTTCTTAACAATCGCATCTATATGATATCCTAATCCTAAACCATATAATAATATGATAGGCTTCTTTATTAAATCTAAATTTCCACTTGCGAATTGTTCACTTTCAATTATCGGATCATATTTACTATGTACATATCTATTCTCATACTTAAGTGTCAATGAACCATTCTTTGATTTTTCAACTTCTATCATATTTACTTTTCCTTTCAAAATATAATCTAAACACAATTTTTGATTAATGCGTTTATTTCATCTGCCAATAATTTTACCCCTTCGGTATTAACAACTTTTCTTTGCTTAATAATAATGTCTTCTCTAATTTTTTTATCATTTATTAATTTATTTAATATTGTAGATAATTTTTTCTCTTTTATTTCATTTATCCAATAAGCATCGGCTATTAATCCTTCTTCTTTCATTTTCAGTGCCACTTGCTCTTGGTTTTCTGCTATTATTATCCCTATTGTTGGAACATTCATTGCACATAGTTCATATAAAGTTGATCCACCTGCTGATATTGCAACATCACATTTCACCATTAAACTAGACATCTTTGCATTTTCATATATTTTTATATTATTATGTTTTATAGATAAATCATATAATTCGTTTATAAGCTTTTTATTAAATGCGCTTCCTATAACAACACGAATGTTTATATAACAATTAGCAATTTCATTAAGTATTGTTAAAGTATTAAAATTCTCATCCATTCCGCCTAATGTTAATAGTAAATCTTCACACTTTCCCCTTAGTTCTTTCTTGCTAATCTCTTTTCTAAATTCATCTCTAAGCATACAATATTTTGTTCCTAAAAATAACTTAGTGTTGTGCTCTACATTATTTATGTAATTCATATCCTCTGCATTTATGTTTTGATTTATTATAAAGTCAACATTCATTTTACACTTGTTCATATCATCTACATATCCATTTAATTTGAAATATGGTTTTAGTGTATTGAAATAAAGTTCATCTACATCGTAACTATCTGTAATTATTAAGTCAGCCTTGTATTCATTTTGAAGATTTATAATCTCTTCTACTACACATTCGTCATTAATCATAAAAACTTTAAATTCATTTTTTCTTACCTTTTCAATTCCAGCTTTAAACTTATCATCTTCACTATTATAAGTGGAAGCTCCTTTATTTATATCACTTTTTTTATTAATATTATTTGCTTGTTTTCCTCTACATAAAAATATCACTTCATTGTTTTTCTTTAATTCTTTTGCCAAAACTAGCATCCTCATTATGTGACCAAGTCCTATAGTATTTCCTCCATCAGCTCTGATAAAAATTCTCATAATTTTTCACCCATCTTTAAGTATTAATTTATTCTGCATATCTTTCATATTAGATATGTTGCCAAATGAGTCTTTTATAAAATTTGTAAATATTCACTTCATTCTATGTAAATATTTAATTACAACATATATACTAAAAATCTTCCATAATTATATCAAATATGGAATAACCTATTATAGAAATTCTATTCCTTAATCAATTAAAAAGCCGCCAATAATAACTTTATTCCCCAAACTATTAGTATTTTTTTTATCACTAACTATCATAGTTAAAGTATGTTCGCAATCATCTAAATCACTTAAATTAATTGTATTATCATAGTACCTATCTGTATCTGTATCCTTATATAAATCAACATTAAACTCTATATTATCAAGCTTACACTCTAGCACTCCTGAATCTTTTGTAAGTAAATTCATCATACTTAAATACTTTCCTTTAAATTTAAAAATAACACCATTTCCTATTGAATTAGTTATTGCACCCTTATCAAATTTATTATTTAATTTAAAACTTTGTTCTGCCCAATTTCCATAATACTCTACATTTTCATTATCGTAAGCTATTATTTTAGGATTATTAAATCTATATTTCATCAATACTCTATTATCTATTTTTAATTGAAGATTTTCTAAATCTGTATTCTCTAATTTCTCTTTTATTATTTGGAAATACAAATCATGTCCACTATCATTCGGATGAAGATTATCAACAGATATTTTAGTCCAAGTAAACTCTCTATTGCCTATTCTCTTCCACACCTCGTCTTGAACATCTATAACAGGTATATTATAAAAATATGCTATCTTTTTATGTACGCTTGTACAACTATCACCTAAGCTAGTTGGAAAATCAATTATAATTATTTTTTTAGTTATATTAGCACATTGTCTAATTACCCCTTCGAAATATTTACTTGCTTCAATTGAATTATATATTCTATCATTTACTGCAAACTCAATAAAAATTAAATCCGGTTTAAAATCACCTAAATCTCTTTTTAGTCTAAAAAGTCCAAAGTGAGATGCTGTTCCTCCTGCACCTAAATTCTTTATTACTGTAGCTCTATTTTTTTCTTTTAAATACTGTTCCAATTTATATACATAAGAATTCTTATATTCACTTGCTCCAGCACCTTCTGTTATAGAACCACCTATTATTGCTATATTCACTTAAAACTCCTCACTCTCTGTTCGAATATATCACTCGAACAAAGTATTGTTTACTATGTTATCATACATTTGATTTAAATATTTTCTTGTATCCATAAGATCCATCGCTTTAAGTTTAACTTTATTACTCATTTGTATATAAAATTGCGGATTTTTCTTGCACATTTCAACTAAATCAGTCATCTCCTCATAATTTCGAACTAAAAGTTCTTCTTCTATAAGGATTGATACATCTCCATGTTTCAATGAAATTGCTGGTTTGCCTTTATACATACATTCTACCGCAGAAGTTCCACCTCCTTGTCTATTAGGATTTATATATATATCAACTAAATCTATGCACGCCAAAATATCCTTTTGAAATCCTAATATTTTAAAATTATTATTCATATTGGGATACTTTTCTAAAAATTCATTTGGAAGTTCATACTTTCCAATAATAACAACAAAACATCCTTTAGCTATTATTTTATCTAATGTATAAATAAATTCTTCATCTATTTCTCTTTGCAATCTTGCACCTATAACACATACCACAAATGCATTTTCTGGAATTCCAAAATCTTTTCTTGAATAGTTGTCTTTTTGTGGTTTTAAATCAAAAGTAAACGGACTTTCTATTATAGCTTGCTTTTTATATCCTAATTTTGATATATAATCATAATCAGATTTCTGTGGCTTACATCCCATAATAAAAAATTGGCCTTTAGTTTTAGAAATTGAATAATTACCTGATGTTGATATCGTTGCTAATGGAGCTATTTTAGATGCTAAATCAGCTACTATGCTATAACCACCTATATTAAACATTAAATATGGTTTATGCTTTTTTACTAAATCCAAAATATTTCTACATTCATTTTCCTCTGGCATATTATAAATTGGTTGATAATATGGTATATATAAATCCTTATATCTAAATTCTTTTATATTACTGTATTCTTCAATTATAGACCCCGATCTAATATTATCCATAAGCACAATTCCCTTAGTAGTAATAAGTTCTTTAGTGTTTATCAAAAAAACTCTCTTATTCATATACTTAATCAAATTATAGCATCTATCTAATGCAGTCTTAGTAGGACCATGTTGAATTGCTATAAATTGGCTGGTAAAAACAAAAATTACATCCTCATTTCTTTCATTTTTAGGAATATAATTATATTCTCCCATATTTCTCTCAAAATCATCAAATACTTTATCATATATCATATTTATCTTATTATTATCTAAACTATTAGAAATTCTATTATCTGAAAAGCCCCTTGATATTAATTGATATATAATAAAAAAACAATTATTTTTATTAAGTGCTTTTAAATTTAGAACAATATCTAAAATTTTATCTCCATATATTTTTTTCTTAAATGTATATAATAGAAATGAACTAATATATATTCTATAAAGAATATCATTATTTTTCAATTCTTTTTCAATTATCTCTTCTGTCTTTTCCCTATCTTTAGAGTTTAATTTATTTATATATTCTTTAATTCTATTAGACTTATTATCTAAATTTAAGTAATATTTAAAAAGTTCATTATTTTCACATATTTCTTTAGATGACTTTAAAAAGTTTTTCAATTTATAGTTTGAATATTTATATACATTAGTATCCGTTAAAATACAATAATCAATCTTTGTATTCCACTTTATTACTGAATACAAGTTAAAATTATATTTACATACATAATCTTCATTGATCAAATTAATTTCTTCTTTAATGGAAATCGAATTATCAAAAATAAAGGAATTATATTCAAAGCTATATTTTTTAAATAGATCTATTATTAAACTTTCTATATTGCTTATAATATTTATTGTATCTTTTTTATAGTTTTTACCTAAAGAGTTAATTAATATATTTTGTAAATTAAAATTTTCTAAGGTATTATCATCAATATTATCAAATCCATAAATTAAAAAAACATCATCCTCAAATTTTTTTAGTATATCCATATGTGCTTCTATACTATTATAATAAAAACATATTAATATTTTATCATCCAATACTTAACTCACCCCTTTATAATCAAGTTTTTATGTGTTATTTAATTAAGTTCCACTTCATAGGTGTTCCTTTTTTTATATTGCACTTAGCCTTTTCACCTAATATATCGTTAATATATTTTGTTTCTAATCCAAACCCTGGTCTTATACTTCTAACATTCTTCTCTGTAAACATATCCCCTTCTTTAACATCTTCCACAACAAAAAGACTTCTTGAATGTTCTCTTGAATTTCTTTGTTTTTCTGTTAAATCATATGTTACCTTTCCTAAAGCCTTTTCAACTATTCTTATATTGTCAACCATTTCCTTGAATTCTTCTGGCTCCATAGAAAATTTAGAATCTGCTCCTCCATCAGAACGCCTTAAAGTCATGTGCTTTTCAATAATTTTAGCCCCTATTGCAACACCACCAACTGAAACAGCATTTCCCATAGTATGATCAGATAATCCAACTATAACTTCAAAGGTTTCTTTCATATTAGGAATGGTTTTTAAGTTTATCTCTTCTATTGGTGCTGGATATGATGAAGTACATTTTAATAATGAAATATTTTCATTGCCCATCCTCTTACAAGCATCAAGAGCATCCTGAATATCGCCCATTCTAGCAATTCCTGTAGACATTATTATAGGCTTTCCTTTTGATGCTATATATTCAATAAAAGGAATATCATTTAATTCAAAGGATGCTATTTTATATGCTGGAACGTTCATATCTTCTAAAAAATCAACTGAAGTATAATCAAAAGGTGAAGAAAAGAATACCAAGCCCTCTTCTTCTGCAACCTTTTTTAGCTTAGGCTGCCATTCCCAAGGAGTATAAGCTGTTTGATAAAGTTTATGCAAAGTAGTCCCATCCCAAATAGTACCTTGTTTAATTTGAAAATATTCATTATCACAATCTATTGTTATAGTATCAGGAGTATAAGTTTGAAGCTTTATAGCATCTGCTCCTGCCCATGCTGCCTTTTTTATAAGTTCCACTGCTCTATCATAATCTTGATTATGGTTTGCTGACATTTCTGCTATTATAAAAGTTTTTTGTCCTTCACCAATTTTAATTTTATTTATTTCGAAATACCTATTCATTTATCTCACCTTATATAATAAAATCTACTAACTTCATTATAACTTTCTTTTTTATTTAATAATTTATTTATAAATTAATCTAAAAATATCTCTATTCATTATGTATTATCTTTCTATATTCTTCAGCAAACATATTCCATTGTTCTCCACTCCAATCCAGCTCTATAGTATTTAAAACGCTATGATATTTGTTAGGGTCCTCAATAAAATATGGATTAGATTTATAATTAGGGAATATATCAAGTACAGTTTCCTGCATATAATGTATAATATTAATTGGTACCAAATCAAACTTTGTAAATATTATAAATAATGTATTCACGTAAAATAGATTTAAAAATTCTAATTCTATTTCAGCATTATAAATATCAAATACACCTTTTTCTTTATATGTATCTATTTTCATCATTTCCACATTTAAGCGATCTAAATGATGTAGAGCATTTCTACTTTGAACTGTAGAACCCGGATTTACAGAATAATGATATAAATTTTCTTTTAATACATAAATACTACTGCAATGTAAACTTATCATAGAATTCCAATAGTTATCTTCATATTTTAACTGTTCTGGAAATAAAATTCCATTATCTATTATCAAGGATTTATGATACAGCTTACAGCATACTCCACCACCTGAATCTATTTGAGAAAATTTTTTTCTTTCTTCAATTGTATTAATTTGAAAAAAAGCATTATTACCTGTAGCTATTCCTATAGATGTTCCGTTAGGATAATCTTCAAAAATATAACAAGAAACAAGATCACAATTATATTCCTGCATTTTTGAATATAATTTTTCATACATATCTGGTTCTATCCAATCATCAGAATCTACAAAACCAATATAATCAGCATTCGCATACTTTAATCCAATATTTCTAGCAGCACCTTGCTTTCTATTTTCAGGCATATTTATAACAAGAATATTATCTGGATATTCTTGTTCAATTTCAGATAACATGGATAATGTTGAATCTGTAGATGCATCATTTACAAATATTAATTCTAAATTTTCTATACCTATAGATTGTTCTATAAGTGATTTAGCACATCTCTTAATATATTTTTCTACATTATAACAAGGTAATATTATACTTATCTTAGGTTTCATAATTATTCTCCTTAATATATATCCATTTTTCCGTTTTATTTATTCAAAAAATAATTTATTAACTAGGCTTGTGCACTATATAGGAAAAAATTAAGCTACTAGTCCTAATTGGGAAATAACTGAATCTAAACTTATCCCGTTATCCGCACAGGTATGTGCAAAACTAACTATTTGCACCAAATAGTTGTTACGGAAGTAAGATATTGTATCTCCTAAAGTTTTTAATTTGAGAGTCTTACTATTTTTTACTCTGAAAACCTCGAGAAAAGTATATGTTAGAAATACCATGCTCCAATATCTATTTATTGATTTTGAGGATTCAACCTGAAATTCATCAAAACCAAGAGCTGATTTAAGATATCTGTAGCTTACTTCAATATTCCAGCGTTTTTCATAGTAAGAGATTATAGTTTGATTATCTAATGATATATCCGTGCTTATTAGAAAACAAGGATTATCCGATAAGTCTTGTTTATTCCAACTTATAAGTACAACTGCGTTTTCGATGTCATTAAGTTTTCCTTCATATCTATAAACATAATACTTACTGTTACTAGCTGTAACAACGCTAGTTTCATTACGCATAATGTGCTTTGAAATCTTATCAACACCAATTTTAATACCTGCTGGATATATAACTCTACTAGATTTAATTCTTCCTATGCTGCGACAACCATTTACTAAACCGTGAAGCAAGATTTTTGCTGAAGTACCATGAATCAATCAGCAGATAATTAGCTTTGGTAGCTGGAGCAAACTCATTTATTAATTCTATAGCTAGTTGCTGTTTATCCTTAAACTTTTTTAGGATTATTCTTAAAAACTTTTTTACGTTGATACTGTTTAAAGTTCAAAGGAATTGAATAATCATTAATTCTATAATGAGATGTTACCAAGCAATGAGACCACATAGGTTTGTTTCCATCTGAATAAGAATTATGAAAATCTAAACCTTTTATATGTTTTGTGGAAAAGTATCCTTTTTACTTAAAATATTATCAATAATTAGAAATCCAACATCATCATCTTTCGATGTATTTGAGATTTCAGATATAGCATGAAATATTCGTTCATCTGTTACATACTCATGATTCCATGAGTATGAGCCTAGAAACCTTGAACCTGTACTTCTATGCCTATTACAAGTAAGTTTGCTATAAATTGAAGAGAGATTTTTACTACCTTCGGTGACGGTTATTCCAGAAACTAAATTTATCATATGATTCTTTAACGCAGAAGAATATGGTAGATTTAACTCTAAAATATAGTTGCTTATTAATTCATTTTGGTTTAATATTGTTGTCAGCATAGATTAACCTCCTTAGGTTTGGTGTTGCAACTTAAACCTAACATATTTGAGGCATCTATGCTATTTTTTTGTAAAATTTTGTTGAAGTAATTTATGG
>NZ_LZZM01000189.1 GCF_002006345.1 Clostridium puniceum | reverse complement strand
ATAAATCCTTAAAAATCTCATAAAATCTATAGCATTCATTTACTTCGATAACATTATCTTCTGGCAATGAAGTTAAATTAAGATATTCAAAAGCAAGTTCCATATAAGGACTACGTATCCCAGCTTGTATAAATTTTAAACTTTTTCTAGGAATATTTTGCTTATCCGCTTTTAATAATATATCCCAAATGTAATTCATGTTAATTTCCCTTCACATTCATATTCCGGATAAAGATATTGAATTTCAGATACTAAAAAACTTAAAATATCTTTATTTAAATAACTTCTTTTATTTACTGGTTCAAAATATAGAATAAGAACTTTCTTTATATTTTCATCTCTTATTTCATCAATTATAAAGTCATTTACTTCATATGTTTGCTTTAACTCTTCTGAGTAACCTTCTTGCAATTTAAACTCCTTGAATATTAAATATTTTGATACGTTAAAAGAATTTATAACTCTTGCAAGTTCCATTTTTGTTTTTATTGCATATGGCTTTTGGAAGGCTAATTTGTTTGCAAAATTCATATTAACTTCATTAGTCATAAGTTCATATTGATATTTCTCATTTTGTCTTTCATTTGGTGATACAATACACCAAAAATTCCAAAATACCGTTGTATCTATATCTGCCGCAGAAGTAATTACTATTGATTCTTTTGTGAATGTGACAAAATTAATATGTGGATTTTTATAATCAACTAAATATCCATTATGTTTTCCTTCTTTTCCAATTGAAACATTATGTTCATAATTGATTCTGTCTATGCAAGGTGTTGGATATCCATCACTCTTTAATCTTATTTCTTTCACATTCCAAATAGGAACCATGTCATATTCAACATATTTATTGCATTCTCCAAAATCCACTTCAATTTTTACTATCTCTTCGTCATCCTCAATTTTATCTTCGCATCCTACTAAAACTACATCTGCAATCTTATTAATATAAGGATTATTAATTGTTGTCCATGCTATATTACTATTTATAAAACTTTTATATATTTTGCATATCTTATTTGTATATTTTTTGTTTTCTGCAACCTTGAAATATGCTTCATGAACTTTTTTATTAGTTTCTATAACTCCTTTTATATTTGAGTTATTCTTCAAAAATTCCTTAACAATTAAATAATCACATTTAAGAAAAACTTTAAACATATTCTTAGGTTCGTTATTCTCAAGAGTCTTCAAAATTTCTAATGTATCATAAACCTTTTCTTCAGTATCTTCATATAACATTGGATGCAAAAATTTATCAGTTATATCTAATTTATCTCTTTTAACTATGCTTGAATAAATATTATATTTTTCTTTTATATATGGCACTTCATTGAATACTCGTTTTTCTAATTCATAAAGTCTATCCTTTGAATATTGTTCTAAAGACTCAAATACACTATTCATTATTTGTTTTAGCAACACTCTATCATTTAAGTCTTTCACTTCATTTAATTTCTCATAAATTCTATCATCCATTTTTTCACCTACTTTTAACTATTAATTTATTTTGCTGCTGTTTGAGCTTTAGCTAAAGCTTGGTCTATAGCAGTTATTTTTTCAGTTACTTTTGATACATTATCAGTATCACCTAAGCTGCTATATACATCTTTAGCTAAAAGATATAATACTTTTGCTGATGCTATGTCACCTGCTGAATATCTTTTATCAGCTTCTTGTACATATTTATCTGCTTCCCCTTTTTTATCTGCCACTTCATTAATTTTTTTATCCATAAGAGCTATTTTTTCTTCTAATTCATCAGCTAAACTATGGCAATTTATTTCCTCAAAACCTTCCTTAGCTAATGCATAATACATTTTTGCACTTACATAGTCACCTTGGGTGTATTTTAAATCTCCATTTTTTCTTAAATCTATTGCCTTATTTTGCTTTTCCTCAGCTGCCTTTTTGTCTTCTTCTGCCTTTTTAGCTGCATCATCTTCTTTTTTCTTAGTATCATCATCTGCTTGTTTTTTATCTGCTGCTGCTTTATCTTCATCATCTTTTTTTTGTTTTGTATCAGCAGCCTTTTGATCATATATTTTTTGTATTTTATCCATAGCTTCTTTCTTTTCGTCTTTTAAATAAGAGTCCAAGGCTAAATCCTTAGCTACCATGTAATTTGCTAGAGCATCATCTGTTTGTCCAGCATCTAATTGTTTATCTGCTAAGGTCAATAAATCTGCTACTTTTATACAATTCTTAACCATATCTATCTTTTTTAATATATAATTCCTACCTATATCTTCAGCATCACCAGCTCTTTCCAAAGCTAAAACGTACTTATCTAAGGCATCTTCATATTTTTTACTGTCTAAAGCTTTATCTCCATCAATTATTAATCCTACATATTTATAATCATCATCTAAAATCCTTGAATCATCTACAAGCTTATATTTTTTTGCTATATCTAAAGCATTTTTGTATTCTTCATCAGCTTTTTCCATATTTCCATTCTTTATATATTCTTCAGCATTTTTTTTGTTTTCAGCCATAGCAGAAATATCATCCTGCTTCTTATTTTTATAAATTATAAATGCCCCTACTCCTATTGCTATAATTAAGAGTAAGAGTATTGCAACTATTATGGCTATTTTTATCTTTTTGCCTCTTTTAGGATCTAAGTATGCTTTTTCTACAAAGGTCATTGCTAAGGTATAGTTCTCTATTTCCTTTAACTGCTTTGATAAAATCATATCTTCAACATTATCAATAACCTCTTTAGGCTCCTTTGCACCTTCTAATGAATCTTCTATTTCTTTAGCATCACAATTTTCCCATATTCCCTTTGTAAGTAGTGCAAATACGTCTCCGTCTGAAAGTTTAATTTTTTTTGATATGTAAGGCTTGACTAAATCATTTTGCCCTAAGTAAGCTGAAAGATTATTCCTTTCAATATGCTTTGACATTGCATCTAATGGAATCATTTCATCATCTGTTAACTGTTGAGCTAAAGACTGATCCTTACTTTTATGATTTAAATACCCGTCCTTGAAATAATAAAATCTACTATTTCCTATGACTGAATAAATTAATTTACTATAATTAGTTATCACCACTGTAATTGATGCTTTTAATCTAACATTTCTACTATTTCCTATTAATTCATTGTTTACGTCTTTTAAATATTTTCTTATAGTAAATTTGTTCATCGTAGGTTTTGCAGTGAAATTTCTTATAAATGCTGTTACGGCTATTTTTGCACTTTCTAATTCTTTATCCTCATCTATTCCATCCGCAATTACATAACATGCATATTTATCTAGTTCAATAAATGCAAAGTAATCTTTATTTTGCAAGAAAGTTCCTTCTTCTGATATGAAACTTGTCTTAAATTTGGAGTTTAGCTTCCTCATTTTGTTCACCCTAACTTAGTTTTAATAATTATTTTGGTTAGTAGCAGCAGCTTTTCTTTTTTTACCACAATATTTTATAAGTATAATACTGCCATTACAATTACTTTTATTATTATTTGCAATGCTTATCATTATTTCTTCACATATTTCATTTACATGAACTTTCTTATTATTTAAAATTTTTTCAAATTCTACCCACTTTAAACCTTCATATATACCTTTAGTCATAAGCACAACAATATCATCCTTATAAAGCTCAATTGGAATTTCTGAAATTTCTATATCTTTAAATGATTCTTGTCCAACATAATATAAAAGTTTCTTTTCCTTAATTGCATATAATGCTTTTGCTTTTTCAAGCTTTCCATTATAATATTCTCTTTTTGCTATTTCACTTATTGAATGTCCTTCACTTAATTTAACAAGTTCTTTGTTTCTAAAAATAGCAAGCATAACATCTCCAACTAAAGCATAATTTAATAAATTATTAGTTATAATTACAGACAGTACGCTTGCTCCCCCTTTATCTTTTTCAACTCTTTTTATAATTTCACGATTTGCTTTATTAAAAGCTTTTTTAAAAAAGTAAAGCAATCTCTCTTTGCTGCCCTCTTCTTTAAACATCTTTATTATCGTTTTAACTGATGTAATACTCGAAATTCTCCCTGCTTCATTCTTACCAAGTCCATCTGCTAGAACAGCCAAAGTTCCATTAGGTGAAGTCAATACCTCACCATAATCTTCTTGAATTTCTTCATATCCGATACTTATTTCTTTTGCTATTTCTAAGTCTTTTTTATTTATTTTTTCAAGTAAGAAACTCTTTATAAGAAATAAAATTAAAAGGCTTACTCCAAGTAATAGTATTAAATTTAAATTTGAATAATTATTAACCTTCAGCATATCTTATGCTCCTACTCATTATCTTGCCATTCAAAATGTTCTCCACAAAATGGTACAAATAAAAATTTACTTTTCCCAAGCTCAATTACATCATAACCAGATAGTTCTGACGGCATATAAGCAGGTTCTTCATTTAAATAAGCAATCCCGGAAGAATCTCCTGGTAATAATACATAATTCTTTTTCTTAGGATCATAAACTACTATTGCATGGTTTCTAGCCGCAATATCATTATCACCTATTATCTGTATATCCATATCATCTGATCTTCCTATAAAGTTTTTTCCATTCTTTATTTTATAGTCTTTACCAACCCTTGAACCTTCAATACATACAAGCCATCCGCAGACCGGTTCTATTTCTTGATATAAAAGATTAGTTTCTATCTCGAATTTTTCTTCAACTGGTTCTGGTCTTTCTTTTTTTGAAGTATCTATATTGCAATATGGGCATATGGGTCCATAACGTCTTTCACTAAACATATGTCCATTTGGACATCTAATAAGTCCCATTTATATCTCTCCTTCTTTTATATATATGAAACTCGACTCCTTTCAGTCGCTGAGTAAGTGATTCACACAAAATCATAGATTTTGGTTCTCTACTTATGAAACTCGACTCCTTTCAGTCGCTGAGTAAGTGATTCGCACCATATCATAGATTTGGGCTCTCTACTTAAGTAAAAATTTAATATTAGAAATAAATAGAATATCTCCTCTCTTTAATTCACAAGGAGCATCTTTTACAATTCTATATTTTATATCATCATTATTTTTTTTTATACTAATTCCACTTTTTTCAGACAAATCTTCTATATACCACTTTCCTGCTGCATAATTTAAAACTGCATGATTGTTTTCTACAAACTTTGAATATATAGAACCTGCCAAATCTACAAATACATCATTATCTATTGAATTTTTTCCAATAAGAAATGATATTTTATCTCCTATATCCCAAGTCCTTATAATTTCATTATCCTCATTAACTAGTACAATTCTGCTAATGTTACTATCATCCTGTATTATCTCTTCTTTGTGCAATCTTTTATATAAATTAATAAAACATACTATTCCAAAACTTATTGAAATTAATATAATTAGACCTCTTATATAAATTGATTCTATTGTCATATAAGCAACTACGCATATTAAAGCAATTATAACTCCTATAAATACATTAATTATCTGCATTGTGACCAATAATTTATTATTAAAATTCATATTATTTTCTTCATTCAAAGTAACTCACTCCATTACTTTCTTTTTATATTAAAAAAGCTCTCAAACATTTTACTTGTATCTATTGGATTCTTTTCCTTTTTTAATTTCTCCTTATTAATGCTATTAGAATTAGCATCGAATCCAAAAAAACTTTCAAAATATTTGTTTAAGTTTTCTATACTTTCACCTTTATCTTGGTATTTTTTATTACTATTAGAAGATTTATTATTCTTATTATTTGTTTCTTTGTTACTATTTCCTTGATTATTGGATCTTTCATTATCGTATTTTTTCCTTGAATCTTCGTTACTTAAAACTTCATAAGCTTCATTTATCTCTTGAAACTTTGTTAAAGCTTCCTTATCATCTTTATTTCTATCTGGATGATATTTTTTTGCTAAACTTCTAAAAGCTTTTTTTATTTCATCATTGTTGGAATTAACTGATAAGTTTAATATCTTATAATAATCTTTCACCTTATACCTCATCCCTTAGGAATATTTTGGAATACCCCGTATTATAGTAAAAGATTTTTCTTTTGGAGTAAAACTCCAAAAGAAAAATCAATAATCACTTTAATATTAAGCGCTATATCCGCCTTCTATTGTAACTGTACTTAGCTTGTCTTTTTTTTGTCTTACAACAAGTTCAAAAGTACCTATTCCTTCAGTATCTCCAAAAGTTTCTTTGTAATCTACTACAAAAGCATTTGGATATGTTATTTTTCTTATAACTTGATCTGCTGAAATTACCTCTACAGTTATTTTTCTATAACAGTCAGCTTTTTCTGCTGGTACTAATGACCATGTACCCATTTTTCTTGTACTATCAAATGGATCTCCATCTACTGCTGTTAATATTTTACCAGATACAATCATAGTGCTTCCTACATCTTTTGATCTTGCATTTGTGTCTTTTGGAGTATCTGTAGAAAACTTTACAGTTTCAACACTTTCTATACTAAGATCTATTGTTTCTGCACCTTCAATTTTTACTCTAAATCCCATTTACTAACATCCTCCTTATTTTTAATTTTTATTCACCAAAACCGCCTTCAAATTTAACTGCTGCTGTTTTGTCCTTCTTTTGTTTAACGTACAATTTAAATGTACCTACACCTTCTACATCCCCATAGTTTTCTTCATAGTCTACTACAAAAGCATTAGGTAATGTGAATTGTCTTACTACTTGTGAAGCTGAAATAACATCTACTTTTATATTTCTATAACAATCAGCTTTTTCTGCTGGTACAAGAGACCATTGTGCTAATTTAATTGTAGTGTCTGCTGCTTCTCCATTTACTGGCGTTAATATTTTACCAGTAATAATTAATGAAGTTCCTAAATCTGTTGAACGTGCATTTGAATCATCTGGAGTATCTGTTTTAAATTCTACAGTTTCGATACTTTCAATGTTTAAATCAATGCTTTCAGCACCCTCAACCTTTACTCTAAATCCCATTTTTTGTCCTCCCTTTAATTTTTATTTATAATTAAAAATAGATATTAAATTAAACATCTACTATAATTAGCTTACTTCTCCATGTGCATCGTTACGAGTAATTTCAACTTCTAAGTTCTTAACATTTCCGTTAAATACTAAGTCGATATTACATGTTCCAGTTCTTTCATTTATTACAAAGTTAATATCATCACCATCTTTAATAATGGCATTGCTATGACCTTTATGTGCCATCCACTTACTCTTAACACTTGTTGGATTATTACTGAAGAATTTAATAATATTATCTTCTTTAAAATCATTAGTGTAGAATCTTAAGATTCTTTCTATATATGTTGTCACTAATGTCTTATATACTGATTCAAAATCATTTTCAGTAGCTTGTAAGCTTCTTGCTTTATAGACAGTAATTTGTTTTATATCTTTACCTTGAAGTTTTGCATTTTCTGATGAGAAAACAAAACCAAAGTTTTTTCTATTTATCATATTTTTGATTTCATTTGTGAAGCCAGATATTTCTTTAGCTAATGTTGTTGTAATCATCAAGGCATTTGATCCTGACTCAATATCAAATCTAACACCTGGATATTCACTATATACATCTTTAAACTGTTCTCTTAAATATTCTGGACATTGATACGCAGCTACAATCCCTGCTGCTATATATGAGCTTCCAATATAAACGCCTTCTATCCAAAGTTTTAAAATATCTTCTTTTTCCTTAGACAACTCTGCTACTCCATTTTCTGAAAGTATCATTCTCTTATCTAAGACAACTCCCGATTTTTCTTTTGGAATAACAGTAAAGTTTGGTATACATGGAATTGCAAATTCACTGTAAGTCTTACGTAATAAAGGTTCACATTTATCTATAAATTTTTCAACGCCTGCTGTAGCTATATGATTAAAGGTTGTATCTTCTCTTGGTTCAAAACTAAAGAATATTTGCAGACGATATTTTTGAACTGTATCTAAAAGCATTGCTAAATCTTCCATAGAATTTGAATCTGTTTTTTCAACTTGCTTATTAGCTTTAAATCTTTCTCTAACTTGCTTCTTACTTTGCGCTTCAAGTTCTATTGATGGAACTATTCCAAACCAAATAGTATTGTCAAAATCATTTTTATCATTTACTGAACTTAAATAAGTATTTAATCTTGGAATATTTTGAGAATTTACTAATCTGCTAAGCTTTGTATTTGTAACTAATAAGCTTGGCTTCATTCCCTTGTTTTTTGTTTGATATTGATCAAAGAACATTTTTACACCCATGATTTTTTCTATTAGTGGCTTAACTGTTTTTATAAAATCATCTTTTGAACTTTTGTAAAATTCTAAATATGTATTATAGTTGCTTATTTCTAAATCTAAATCAACAGAACTTTCCATTGTTGATGCTAAAGGACAAAATGTTCTTACAACTAAACTTTTTACATAATCTGACTTAACTTCGTTAACTTCATCATAATCATCTTCAAAAGCTCCAATTAAACCTACATTAGCTTTATCATCTATTGCAATTAATTCATTCTTCTCCACTTTTGGAGCTTCTAATACTTTTAATTCACCATTTTCTCCCATGCTTAAAACTCCAAGCTTAAGAGGTTCATTAGAATTCCCATTATCATCTGCTCCAAGCAATAATCTAGTTTTTATATCTTCAATTGCAAGAGGTAGCATTGCCATTATGTTGTTATAATTCAAACTTGCATCTTCAAACATAATATTAAGCTTGTCACCTAAATCTAATTTACTCGGATCTTCATCATCTAAAACGTCATATTTACTGTATGTATACTGAATTTCCTTTCTAGTTTGTCTTATATCGTCCATTACCTTTTTAGGAGATATCATATCTAATAGATTTTCAAATTTAAAATCAACATTAGCTATTCCTTGTGCACGTTTTGTATCAATTAAAGTGAATAACATTTTTAAGAAATCATTAGATTTATTAATTGGAATTTCAGTTATTAATTCAGGTGGAAAATTTTCTGGTTTTTTTAATGTGTACATTACCTTTTGATTGTTTGCGTTATAAAAGGAATATACAACTGGTGCGAATTTATCTAAAAATTCATCAAAGCTATTTACTAAAAGAAATTCATTAATTTCTTTTATTTTATCGTCATTTAAACTATTTAATCCTTTTGTATCTCCTACAACAGTAATTAAATCTAATTTTTCTGGATTTATTTCCTCAAATAATATTGTTCTGTTGGTTTGCTGAATTACATCCACTTTTAAATCCCCCTTGTATACAATAAATTTATTTTTTACAAATAACATTATTTTCCATAATACTATTTATTTCAACATATTTTTAATTGAGTCACATTTAGAAATTTTCGCATAATACTTAATTAAATAAATACTTTTATCGTAAAATGCACAAATTAAGTCGTAAAAGCATTTTTACTATCATTCTACTTTTTTCTCTTCATTTTACTATTAATTTTCCATCTTTTACTATAATTATATTGACTTTCAAATCAATAAACTTTATAATAATAAATCAAATGACTGTATATGATTAAATTTCTTTAGTATAATTAAATTACTATTATATATTGACCATACACCTCAAAGAAAATAATCAATAAACAAACATAAAACGTCAATTTATTTTATATTTTAAATAAATAACAGTTTATACAAAAAATATCATATAAGTAAAAAAAGAAAAAAGCACATGATATATCTAATATCACATGCTTTTCTATATTTGGGTAAATTTCGTATATATTATTCTTAAGATAACCTCTCTTTGAAATCTTCATATCCAAATTCTTTTATTACTTCTAATCCTTTTTCTTCACTATACTTTACAATTGCAGGAAGGTTTACTCCATTAAACGTATTGTTCTTAACCATTGAATAAATAGCCATATCACAAAATACAAGTTTATCTCCTGATTTTAATGGTTCTTTAAATGAATAGTCTCCAATTATATCACCAGCAAGACAAGTTGGTCCTCCAAATCTATAAGTAAATTCAAATTCATTTGGTTTTCCTGCTCCTATAATATTAGGTCTATATGGCATTGCAAGCACATCCGGCATATGGCATTCTGCTGAAGTATCTAGTATCGCTATATCCATTCCATTTTTCATTGTATCTAAAACTGTCGATACAAGAAAACCTGTGTTTAATGCAATAGCTTCACCTGGTTCAAGATATACCTCTACTCCATATTTGTCTTTTATAACATTAATAGATTTTATTAGAGTTTCTATGTTATAATCTGGTCTAGTAATATGATGACCACCGCCAAAATTAATCCACTTCATCTTTTTAATGTATTTTCCGAACTTTTCATCTACAACTTTTATTGTACGTTCAAGAGTATCAGAATTTTGCTCACACATAGTATGGAAGTGCAATCCATCTATTCCTTCAAGCTCATCTTCTTCAAAATTAGCTAAAGTAACTCCCATCCTTGAATTTTCAAAACATGGATTATATATATCCGTTTCTATTTCTGAATATTCAGGATTAATACGTATACCACATTCAATTTTTTTCCCTTGAACGTTTTTAACTTTATCTCTAAATTTCTTCCATTGATTAAATGAATTAAATACTATATGATCAGAATATTTTATAATCTGATCAAATTCATCTTCTCTGTATGCTGGAGCATAAATATGTACTTCTTTGCCCATTTCTTCGTATCCAAGTCTAGCTTCATGTAAAGAACTTGAAGTAACTCCTTTTAGATACTTTCCGATTAAAGGAAAAGTTGAAAACATTGAAAATGCCTTTGTTGCAAGAATAATATTACACCCTGTACTATCTTGAACATATTTTAAAGTTTCTAAATTTTTTGTAATAAGTCTTTCATCTACCACGTAACATGGGGATGGTAATTTACTCACATCTATATCTATCATTAAAATTCCTCCTTTTTAGTTAACAATTAATCCACTTTAGGATAGCCTGTATAAAAATACCATTGAAAAGATATAGAAGAAAGTCAATGACTTTCTTCTATTTTAATTTCCTATATTAAATTATATTCACAAATAACAAGTCAACATACGAGTCTATTTTCCTTTATAGGAAACTGGACTCGTATAAACTTACTGAATACTCACAGAGTAAGTGACCATCATTAAATCATAGCTGTTCACAGAGAAAGTTCTGCTGACCAAATATAAAATTTGGAGCATCACTTTTAGGACTCTCACTTATCTACTTAACTAAAGTTGGAGCGAAATCTTCTTTCCATGGTAATCCCCATTTATTTAATTCTTTCATAAATGGATCTGGATCAAATTCTTCTACATTATATACTCCTGGTTTTTTCCATAACCCTTTCATTACTAAGCTGGCACCTATCATAGCTGGAACTCCAGTTGTATATGAAATTGCTTGAGAACCAACTTCTTTATAACATTCTTCATGATCACATACATTATAAACATAGTAAGTCTTATCTTTTCCATCTTTTTTACCTTGGAAGATACAACCTATGTTAGTCTTACCTTTTGTTCTTGGTCCAAGTGATGCTGGATCTGGTAAAATTGCTTTTAAAAATTGTAATGGAACTATTTGTTGTCCTTCATATTCAATTGGTTCAATAGAAGTCATACCAACATTTTCAAGTACATTTAAATGTGTTATATACTTTTGTGAGAATGTCATCCAGAATCTAATTCTCTTAATTCCTTTAATATTTAAGCCTAAAGATTCTAATTCTTCATGGTGTAATAAATACATATCTTTTGGTCCTATTTCTGGGAAATCATAAACTTCTTTTAATTCAAGAGGTTCTGTTTCTACCCATTTTCCTTCTTCCCAATAACTACCCTTAGCTGTAATTTCACGAATGTTGATTTCTGGGTTAAAGTTAGTTGCAAAAGGATATCCATGATCTCCTGCATTAGCATCTAATATATCGATATAGTTTATTTCATCAAAATAATGTTTTTGTGCATAAGCACTAAATACTCCTGTAACACCTGGATCAAAACCACTACCAAGTAATGCTGTTATACCTGCTTTTTCAAATTTTTCTCTATATGCCCATTGCCATTTATATTCAAATTTAGCTGTATCAAGTGGTTCATAATTAGCTGTATCAACATAATGAACTTTTGTTTCTAGACAAGCATCCATTATTGTTAAATCCTGATAAGGAAGGGCAAGATTTATTACAACTTCTGGTTTAAATTTATTAATAAGTTCTACTAATTCAGGTACATTATCAGCATCTACCTTTGCTGTTTGTATCTTAGTCTTAGTCTTTCCTTCTAATGAAGCCTTTATAGCATCACATTTTGATAAAGTTCTACTAGCAATGCAAATTTCCTCGAATACCTCTGAATTTTGACAACATTTATGAATAGCAACACTAGCAACACCGCCAGCACCAATAATTAACGCTTTTCCCATTTTTTACTCCTCCATTTATTTATAATTTATTTACTTTATAACTACAGATTCTAATTAACAATATTCAATTTTAATTAGAACTTATCCATTAATTTTATTCTGTCATTCCTGGTAACATTTCCTTAACATAATTAGGTAAAGCAAAACACCCTACATGAAGATCTGTATTATAATATTTTGTTTTTATATTTAACTTATTCCAAGCATTTGCATCTAAATCTTTAATTGGGTGATGTATTTTTGAAGCAAACCCAAATAACCAATGCCCTGATGGATATGTTGGAATATGCGCTTGATATACTCTAATGATAGGAAAGAATTGGCTTATCTTTTCATGAGCTTCTTTCATTGCTGCCGCATCATTATCATAATATGGGCTTTCATGTTGATTTACCAAAATTCCATCTTCCTTTAATGCTTTATAACAATTACCATAAAATTCTTTAGTAAATAATCCTTCTCCTGGTCCAAAAGGATCTGTCGAATCAACAATTATTAAATCATACTCATTTTCTTTATCACGGACAAATTTCAACCCATCTTCATAGAATTTATTAACTCTTTCGTCGTCAAGTTTACATGCTGTTTGCTCAAAATATTCCCTACAAATGTCCACAACCCTTTTATCAATTTCAACCATATCAATTTTCTCTATTGAGTTATATCTTGTAAGTTCTCTTATTGTTCCACCATCTCCAGCACCTATAACTAGAACCTTTTTAATATTAGGATTAGTTGCCATTGGTACATGAACTATCATATCATGATAAATAAATTCATCCTTTTCCGTTACCATCATTAATCCATCTAACGTAAAAAATCTACCAAATTCCTTAGCTTCTAACACGTCTATTCTTTGGAATTCAGTTTGTTCAGTATGAATTTCCTTCTCAACTTTAATTGAAAATCTCACATTTTCAGTATGTTGTTCTGTATACCATAACTCCATCTATTTTTCCTCCACAATATTAATATTTTCAATTTTAGGATCTTCTGTTCCAGTTAAAAAACATCCTTTTTCTTTTGCATAACTTATATAATCTAAAATTTCTTTAGTTATTTTTTCTCCTGGAGCAAGAATCGGTATTCCTGGTGGATAACACATTACAAATTCAGCACATATTTTTTCATTACTCTCACTCATTGGCACTGAAACCTTTGGTGAGTAAAACGCTTCTTGTGGTGTAAGTACAACTCCTGGATTAATATACTCATGATCAAACATTCCAGTTTTATCTCTTGAATGTAGTCTTTTAATTTCTGATAATGAAGATATTAACCTTTCAATTGCAAGACTACGATCTCCAACTGAAATGATTGCCAATATGTTTCCAATATCACCAAATTCAATTTGAATACCATATTCATCTCTTAAAAGATCATATACTTCAATTCCTGCAAGTCCTATATCTCTTGTGAATATTGAAAGCTTAGTTACATCAAAATCGTAAACTGCATCCCCATCAATTAATTCTTTTGAAAACGCATAGTAACCATCTATTTTATTTATTTCACTTCTTGCATATTCTGAAATTTGAACAACCTTTTGGAAAATTTCTTTACCATGAAGTACTAAATCTCTTCTTGCTAAATCAAGTGAGGACATTAATAGATACGATGCACTTGTAGTTTGAGTCAAGTTTATTATTTGACGAACATATCCAACATTTAAATCACAGTTTAGAAGCAAAAATGAACTTTGAGTTAAAGATCCTCCAGTTTTATGCATACTGATTGCAGCCATATCTGCCCCAGCTTCTATTGCTGACATTGGCATATTTTCTCCAAAATAAAAATGAGTTCCATGTGCCTCATCAACTAAGACATACATTCCATTTTCATGTGCAATTTTAGTAATTTCTTTTAAATTCGAGCAAATTCCATAATAGGTTGGATTGTTTACCAATACAGCCTTTGCATCTGGATTTTCTTTAATCGCTCTTTTTATATCCTCAATTGACATTCCAAGAGGAATTCCTAACTTCTTATTTGTTCCTGGATTTATATAAACTGGAATAGCTCCACTAATTATTAAAGCATTTATAGCACTTCTATGAACATTACGTGGCATTATAATCTTTTCGCCTTTTTTACAAACGCTCATAACCATAGCTTGAACTGAAGAACTTGTTCCATTTATCATAAAAAATGCATGTTTTGAACCAAAAGCATCTGCTGCAAGTTCTTCTGCTTCTTTTATAACTGATACTGGATGGCAAAGGTTATCAAGTGGCTTCATTGAATTTACATCAACAGATAAACATTGCTCT
Organism: Clostridium puniceum; assembly: GCF_002006345.1. Taxonomy (GTDB): domain Bacteria; phylum Bacillota; class Clostridia; order Clostridiales; family Clostridiaceae; genus Clostridium; species Clostridium puniceum. Next base: position 29,182 of record NZ_LZZM01000189.1, on the reverse strand, counting down.
CCTAAAAACTCTCTAAGCATAGCATTTCCTTTACCTTGCTTATGTCCTGGTACATCAAACGAAACCACTCTAGCCTTTTTATATTCAATTAATGCTTCATAAATTGGTGCTCTTGAGTGGGATTTCATATCTTTCCTCTTCATCTCTATTAATCCCCCCATTAATATATATTAGTTCCACTGAAAATTTCAATCATTTCTTTGCGTAGGTTGCTTTCTATTTCAAGCCTTTCCTTTGGCCTAATTTCATAAACATCCCTGTTAAAAAGATAATTTTGAAGTTCAATTTCTTTTATTAACATTTTAGTATGAAATATATTTGATTGATATACATTTATATCCATCGCATCATATTTCTTTAAAGTGACTTCATCAATATATTCTTGTATTGATGCCATCTTGTGATCTATAAACAATTTCTTACCATCAACATCTCGAGTAAAACCTCTAACACGATAATCTATCGTTATGATGTCTGAATCAAAACTTCCTATAAGATAGTTTAATGCATTCAAGGGAGAAACTTCTCCGCAAGTGGCTACATCAATATCCACACGAAAAGTAGCAATTGAATTATCTGGATGATATTCTGGATAAGTATGCACAGTTACATGACTCTTATCTAAGTGCCCAACAACAGTTTCCCTCGTCTTCATAATTTCAATTTCACCTTTATTACAAGATGCGTCTATTTCCTTAACTGCTAAAGTTTCTTCTGATATTAAAATAGTTACACTTGCTCCTTGAGGATCATAATCTTGTTTTGAAATATTAAGTACATGGGCGCCAATACTTTCTGTTACATCACACAGAATTCTTGTAAGTCTTTCTGAATTGTATTGCTCATCGATGTAAGCAATATAGTCCTTTTGTTCTCGCTCACTTTTTGCATAGCATACATCATAGATGTTAAAGCTAAGTGTTTTTGTGAGGTTGTTAAAGCCGTATAACTTCAGCTTGTTTTCCAACCCTAACATCACAACCTTTCTAGTTCAAATTAAATTATAGTTGTATATTATGCACAACATTATTGGCGTGTTATTCCTTTTAGTATACCTTCTTTTGAAGCACTTTTATCATACAACATTGACATTTTACTATATTATCTTTAAAATTGCTACTATTTATGACAATATTTCTTGTATATATGGGATAATTTTATTTAAAGTCACTTATGCTTAATTTTCTTGTAAAATACTACGTATTTCTTATGCATATAAATGTAAATATAGTTAATTATTCTTTTTCATAGCTTTATTTTTTACATATTGGTTATATTCTTCTATTGTGTAAAGTTCAGGCTCTCTTACTTCTTCTAAAAAATGTGATGCTTCTGCATCTGCATTACTAAATGCTAAAACTGATTTATACATTTCTATTGCTTTATTATAATCCCTATATTCGTCTTTAGGTACATATGCCCCCATATGCCATCTTATCATTAAACACTCTTCTAAGCTTAATTTTACAAATTGTTGAAGTAATATTACACTTTTTTCTCCATGACCTAATGGAATTTTCTCATCAAATTCATAAGACGCATAACCTATCCATTTCCCCGTCATCTCATCCTTTTTTAATCTCATTGTTTTTTCATACAAATTGCATTTACAAAGATCGTGTAAATATCCTGTTAGATAAATTGTATCCTCACTTAAATTAAGTTTATATTGTTTATTTTTATGAATTAATAATTCAACAACATTATTTGAATGGTATGCTAATCCTCCATCAAAATTCGAATGAAATTTTGTAGAGGCTGGTGCTGTAAAATAATCCGTTCTTTCTTCAAGGTATTTAATTAATTCATCTATTCCATCTCTTTTAATAGAGCTTAATCTTTCAATTATCTTATCTTTTAATTCCTTCATTTCTTGTTCTGCTTTAGCTTTTGTCAATTCTTTTAAATCGCTTAAATCGCTCATTTCTACATCTCCTAACATTAACTATGGTGTTATACTTATTATTTTTTTCCTTTAGACATATAATCTATTCATAACTTATATCTCATTATTATTTTAACACTTTTATCAAAAAACTCATATCATTTCATTGAATGATATGAGTCTTTCAATTAACCTTAATTATTGCAATTTTATATTTACATTATATTAATGAAAGTATTTTTTATTCTCATATTTATTTATGTTTCCTCTATTAAGTATTGCCCCTTCTTCACTTTGAAATATATTCATATATATTCCCTTTGTTTTTTTGCTATCAATTTTTGAGGCATCATATGATTTAGGATTAAAATCTAAGAGCACATTTTCAATATAAAATATTTCACTCTTAATCATTTTTGATCTATCTTTCTAACTAATTTTTATTTTCTCAAAAAGCCATTAATATTATTAAAATAATATCACTATAATTTTTTTGTATCAATAAGTCTATAGTATAAAAAATTATATTTATCACATAATACATTTGTAAAAGCTATTTTAAATTAATTAAGGAGGTGATTTCATGAGTCCAAAAGAATTATCATATATTCAAGATGCTTTAAATCATGAAAAACACATGAAAACAAAATGCACAGATTATGCAAACCAAATTCAAGACGCTGAGCTTAAATCTTATGTTAATCAATTAGTTAATACTCATCAACAAATATTCAGTCAATTTTATCAATTATTATAGGAAATAAGGAGAAATGGTTATGAATGATAAAGATTTACTTGAAGATATTTTATTAACAGTAAAAGGTGCTTCTGATTTATATTTGCATGGAACTATAGAGTCCTCTACTCCAAATGTTCATTCTGCATTTGATAAAGCCTTATGTGATTCCTTAGAAATGCAAAATCAAATTTATAGTAAGATGGCTGCAAAAGGCTGGTATCCATCAGAACAAGCTGATCAAAATAAAATAAATCAAGCTAAGCAAAAATTTTCAGCACAACAATAAAAGTCTTCCTAACATATTAATTTTCTAATTTACACCTAAAATAAATGCAGGTTTTAAAATATAGATAAATATCTATATTTTAAAACCTGCTTATTTATTTATTACGACTATACTCCTTTTCTAACTTACTTACTATCTTCTCTTCATTATACCTGCTAAAAGGCCACATTTTAGTTTCTATTTTGCATTTAATCCACTCTGATTTCAAATATATCTGCACAATATCATCTATATCTTTATTTAAATTCTCAATCTCATTTTCTAAATTATTTATTATATATTCACTATGATTAAGAATTTCTTTTATTAATGCACAATCATCTCCATAAGCTGCTTTTATATTTTTTCTTAATTCTAATAAGTCATTACCTTTAATTTCAGTTCCATTACCTTGTACTATATTCAGAAGTTCCCTTAATACTTTTTTTTCATTTATTATATCCACAACCTCATTAAATTTACTCACAAGTTCATCATTATTCTCCACAACTTTAATAGAATTTTTACAAAAAGACATTAATAAATAACTATTAATTGTAGCTTTTAAATCTTCTATTTTAAATATCAATTCATTATCTAACTTTGACATAAAATTAAGATACATCTTTATTAATGACACATTTTTCTCTAGTTCTCTTCTATAACTTATCTTATTAGTTCCATCCTTAGCTATTATATATAAATTAGTTATATTGCTTAACTCTTTAAGATTAGCAATATGGCCCCGAAGTGTAGTAATCCAAATAACCCTAAACCTTGTAATATTATTTATATAAAGGCTTTTTTTATTCTGAAATAAGTTAAAAACACCAGTTAAAAAAGTAATTATTATTCCTATAAATGTTATTATATCGATTATAGCTATTTCAACGTCTCCAATTTTCATAAATAACTCCCAGATTCTTAAAAATATATTCTATATTTTGTTTTTCCTTATTTCATTGTTTTATATACATTAATTTTTTATTTATACCTACCGAAAATGTTGCATATAATACTGTTTCATTGTAATTTAAATTTTCATAGAAATATCAATTTTTTTTAATTTCATATGTTGTAAGTATATTTTTATCCTTCATAAGAAAAATTAAGTTTTGAATTTGCAAATTAATTCAAAGCGTTAGTAATTTATCAGCTGAATAAAATGAAAGTTTTTATAGATTTAAATTCTAAAAGAAGAATTTATCTGTACCCTTTTGGTATTAACTGCAATAGATTATATTAAAGCAATTAATTAAAAGGTGGTAAAATGAATCCTTTAATAAATATGATTCTTGCTTCTCTCTTTTCTGGTATGGGTGGAGGACTTGGAAATAATATGATGAACTCTATGTCCAACCAAAATAGGGGAAATAACTCAAATCAAATGAGTGGTATGAACCCTAATATGAATATGTTTAATGGAAATCCCTTATTAAATATGCTTATGGGAGCTATGGGTGGAAACATGAATTCTGGCATGGGCGGAAATCCTTTATTGAATATGCTTATGGGTGGCATGGGCAATAATAATAATATGAATGGTAATAATACTAACATGAATGGTGCCAATCCTAATATGAACAGTGCTAATTCTAATATGGGTGATATTAATTCACTTTTAAGCATGTTAATGGGAAATCAAAATAATATGGGGATGAACAATATGAATAGCATGAATCCTAATAACAATTCCTATAAGAAATCTCACTCAAAAAAATAATAAGAATACCAATAGGCAGCTTAATTTGATATGCTCTTTTTACAGTAGATAGTTAAAATAATAAAACTATTACTATGAAGGGCGCATATAAATTTATAGGTTGCCTATTAAATATTATTAAATTGAGTATTTTAAGCTAATTCTTTTAATCCCAATTACATATTATGTTTTTTAACTTATTCACACTATCTAAACTATGAATATCTGCTTCTAACCTTTATGTATAATAATCTTTATTTGCTACATAATATATATCTAGTAACCCTTTTCTATTTTAAATATATTTTTTACATATTCCTCTTACACAATTGTAATTATGCTGTACTTTAAAAAACAAATATATATTAACAATTTCACATGTAAACGTAATTTTTAAGTTTAATTATAGATATTAATGCAATTCTCGCCTTTAAGAATTTAGATATTATTAATTTTTTTCGATTCCCTCTTTACTTTTCAATAGAAATCGCTTACTATAAAATTAAAAGAAGGAGGAGTTAAATATGTACGATATTAATTTATTAAAAAGTGATTTTACTGAACTATTTAAAAAAGACTCTGAAAGTGTTTTCTTTTCACCAGGAAGAGTTAATTTAATTGGTGAACATACTGATTATAATGGTGGGAATGTTTTCCCTTGTGCATTAACTATTGGAACTTATGCTGTCGTTGCTAAAAGAGATGACAATAAGGTTTTAGTTCATTCTTTAAATTTTAAAGAATTAGGAGTTATAGAATTTTCTTTAGACAATATGGTTTATGAAAAAGAACATAATTGGGCTAATTATCCTAAGGGAGTAATTAAAACTTTTGAAAGTCATGGTTTTAACATTCCAAATGGTTTTGAAATAATTTTCTATGGTAACATTCCAAATGGTTCTGGATTATCATCTTCTGCTTCACTTGAAGTTTTAATGGGTACTATATTAAATGAATCCTTTAGCTTAAACATTGATATGGTTGATATAGTTAAAATGTGTCAAGAAGCTGAAAATAAATTTATAGGTGTAAATTGTGGAATCATGGATCAATTTGCTATTGGAATGGGTAAAGAAGGTTGTGCTATACTTTTAGATTGTAATACTTTAAAATACTCATACAGCAAATTAAATCTTGATGGATATAAAATAGTAATTGGAAATACAAATAAAAAGAGGGGGTTAACTGACTCTAAATATAATGAAAGACGTAGTGAATGCGAAGATGCCTTAGATAAAATACAAACAGTTAAAAATATCACAGCTTTAGGAGAACTTACTGAAAAAGAATTTGAAGAAGTAAAAGATTGTATCGGCGATCCAATCAAAGCAAAAAGAGCTAAACATGCTGTATATGAAAATCAAAGAACTTTAAAAGCTGTAAAAGCATTAAAAGAAAACAACTTAGAATTATTCGGTAAACTTATGAATTATTCTCACATTTCCTTAAGAGATGATTATGAAGTTACTGGAATAGAATTAGATACTTTAGTTGAATTAGCTTGGGAAACTGAAGGTGTAATTGGTTCTCGTATGACTGGAGCAGGCTTCGGCGGATGTACTGTTAGCATTGTAAAAGATGAATGTATTGATAATTTTAAACAAACTATCGCAGTTAAATATAAAGAAAGAATAGGCTATGAACCAGATTTCTACGTAGTTAGTATTTCTGATGGAACAAGGAAACTCGGTTAAGATTTAATATCCTTTTTAAGATACCCTGTGGAGAATTAAGAGTTGTGGATGAAAACCATAGGTCTTCTCTTCTTTTAGAATTTAATTTTTAAATGATACTTATCTAATATTTTATTTATATTTTTATCATATTAGAATTTTAAAATATATATTAAGGAGATGTTAATATGTCAATATTAGTTTGTGGTGGTGCTGGATATATAGGTTCTCATACAGTGTATGAACTTATAAAACAAAATAAGGAAGTTGTAATAATTGATAATTTACAATCTGGTCATTTGAAAGCTGTACATTCAGAGGCAAAATTTTATAAAGGTGATATAAGAGATTCTGAATTTTTAGATAAAGTTTTCACTGAAAATGATATTGAAGCTATAATACATTTTGCTGCTAATTCCCTAGTTGGTGAAAGTATGACAAAACCATTATTATACTTCAATAATAATGTGTATGGAATGCAAATTTTACTTGAAAGTATGGTAAAACATAATATTAAAAATATAGTATTCTCTTCAACTGCTGCAGTATATGGAGAACCTAAAAAAATTCCAATTCTTGAAGAAGACGAAACAAATCCAACTAATACCTATGGTGAAACAAAGTTAACTATGGAAAAAATGATGAAATGGGTTAGTAAAGCTTATGGAATAAATTATGTTTCTTTAAGATATTTCAATGCAGCTGGTGCTATTGAAGATGGAAGTATTGGTGAAGATCATTCTCCTGAAACTCACTTAATCCCATTAATTCTTCAAGTTCCATTAAAGAAGAGAGAAGCTATAACTGTGTTCGGAGAAGATTACGATACTCCAGACGGTACATGTATTAGAGATTACATTCATGTGCTTGATTTAGCAGATGCACATATAAAAGCTGTCGAATATTTACAAAAAGGTAATGAAAGTAATATCTTCAACCTTGGTAATGGAGTTGGCTTCAGCGTTAAGGAAATGATTACTTCAGCAAAAGAAGCTACTAATGAAGATATTAAAGTTGTTATTGGGGAAAGACGTGCTGGAGATCCTGCAAGATTAATTGCTTCAAATGAAAAAGCAAAGACAATCTTAGGTTGGGATCCAAAATATACAGATGTAAAAGATGTAATAAACACTGCATGGGGATGGCATAAATCTCATCCCGATGGTTATGGAGACCGTAAATAAGGGGGATTCAAAATGATAAATTATGAAATAAACAGGCTTATAAATTTTGCTCTTCAGCAAAATCTTATAACAGAAGAAGATAAAATCTACTCTACTAACCTACTTCTTGGAACACTTAAATTAAATGAATTTGATCCTCAAGAAGTTAATGAGAGATTAGAAACACCTACCCCTATATTAGAAAATATATTAGATTATGCAGCTGAGCAAAATTTAATTGAAAATACTGTTACAGAAAGAGATTTATTTGATACTTTAATAATGAATTGTCTTATGCCTAGACCATCAGAAGTTATAAATAAATTTAACAAATTATATAAGGAAGATCCTGAAAAGGCTACTGAATATTATTACAATTTAAGCATAGCTTCTAACTATATAAGAAAAGATAGAATCGATAAAAACATTGTATGGAAAGCTAAGACTGAATATGGTGATTTAGATATAACAATAAATTTATCAAAACCAGAAAAAGATCCACGAGATATAGCAAAAGCCAAATTAATAAAATCAAGTTCATTCCCTAAATGTTTATTATGTAAAGAAAATGAAGGTTTTTATGGACACATAAATCATCCAGCTAGACAAACTCACAGAATTATACCTTTAGACTTTACCTTAGGGCAAAAGTATTTCTTGCAGTATTCTCCTTATACTTATTATAATGAACATTGCATAATATTTAATGATAGGCATATACCTATGAAAATCAACAAAGATACTTTTAGAAACTTATTAATATTTACAGATATATTACCTCATTACTTTGCTGGATCTAATGCAGACTTGCCTATAGTTGGAGGCTCTATACTCTCCCATGATCATTATCAAGGTGGTCACTATACGTTTGCTATGGCTGAAGCTGCTGTTGATAAAAAATATACTATAGCTGGTTATGAAGATCTTGAAGTAAGCAGAGTTAAATGGCCTATGTCTGTTGTTAGAATTTCAGGAAATGTGAAAAATAAATTATTAGATTTAGCAGATCATATATTAACATCTTGGAGAAGTTATTCTGATGAATCAGTAGGTATACTAAGTCATTCAAGTGATGAGCCCCACAATACTATCACTCCTATTGCTAGAAAGAAAAATGGCAAATACGAGCTTGATTTAGTACTTAGAAACAACAGAACTAGCAGTGAACATCCCCTTGGTATTTTCCATCCTCACAATGAAGTTCATCATATAAAGAAGGAAAATATAGGACTTATTGAAGTTATGGGACTTGCAGTTCTTCCTGCTAGATTAAAAGAAGAGTTAAATATTTTAAAAGATTGTTTAATTAATAAAGTACCTGATGTTTCAGCCAATGAAACAATAGCGGTTCATGCTGATTGGTATAAGTATCTTTTAGAAAAATATTCAGATATATCTGAAGAAAATGCTTATAATATATTACAAAAGGAAGTTGGACTTAAATTCCTAGAAGTATTATGTCATGCTGGCGTTTTCAAAAGAGATGAAGCAGGCCTCGCAGCCTTTGATAAATATATAAATACATTATAAGGTGGAGTAATTATGAAATTAACCATAGTAGATGTGGCTAAAAAAGCAAATGTATCAGTTGCAACAGTTTCAAGGGTAATGAACGGAAATTACCCTGTAAAAGCTGAAACAAAAAAGAGAGTATTAGAAGTAATAGAAGAACTTAACTATATACCTAATATGCAGGCCCGTGAGCTCACACAAAAAAAGTCAGCTACTATAGGTGTTGTAGTTCCTAGTATTAATAACATGTTTTTCCCTGAGGTTATAACTGGTATTGAAAACAGCTTAAAGCTTAATTCGTTATCTTTAGTTTTAGCCTGCAGTAATAATGATAGTGAAGATGAGAAACTATGTATTAACAATTTACTCTCTAGAAATGTATCTGGAATAATAGTTATTGACCCTAATACAGATAATGTTAAATCCAAGTTTTATCATGGTATTTCAAAGCAAACACCTATTGTCTTTGTAAATGGTCATTCAGTGTCTAGCAATATTTCATCAGTTATCAATGATGAAGCAATGGGTGCAAGTATGGCTTTAAATTATCTGCTAGAAAATAACCATAAAGATATATTATTTGTTAGAGGAAAAGACAGTTATTCTTATGATGTAAAAGAAAAAGTATATATCGAAACCATGAATGACTTAAATAATTTTAATCGCAAAAATATTATTAACATAGGAAATGGAAATAGTTCTGAAACTGTTGATAATACTATTAACATATTTCTTGATATACTAAAAAAATCTTCTGCAACTGCTGTTTTTGCATGTAATGATCTTATGGCCGTTGGTGTTCTTAATGCCTGCAAAAAGTTAAATTTAGATGTTCCAAAGGATATATCTATTATAGGATATGATAATATTGATTTAAGTAAATTTGTTGAACCTAAATTAACTACGATAGATCAAAATATGTTTCATCTTGGAACTAATGCAGCAACATTGTTGTTAGAAAAAATTGAGTTTGATAATTCTTATAGTAAACGAATAATACTTATAAATTCTTTAATTGAGCGTGATACTGTAACTCCTATACAAAAGAATTAACCTAGAAATTACATTAGTAATTTTTGTTCACTTAATTCATTCGTATGTATAAACCCAAAACAGGCAGTCTTTAATTGAGACTGCCTTTTCAATATCAAATCTCTATATTAAAATTTGATAGAATTAGTATTATAATATCAAATCATATTTACCATATTCTATGATTGTGCGTTAACTAACACTTAATTCTTTAATCAAATACAAATTTTATTCGAAAATTATTTTTCCATGTATTTCTTAATTCATTAATGTACTCATTTGTATCATTTAATACGATATCTTCATATATGGATTTTAAATTTGGATATTTATTATTTATATATTTAAGCATTTTTTCTGCTGGTATACTATCTTTTTTTATCCTCAACTTATCTAAAAACACTGGTATATCTTTATTTAAACTTCCTATCATTTTATTTACATCTGTAATACCTGGTAAAATTGGAGTTATAAAAGTCCACACTTTTATTCCTTGTTCATGTAATGTATTTGCTAATTCAATATTTTTGACTGTATGAGATTTCTCTAAACTTGACAACTGCTTCAAATTTGATAGACCTAACAGTATAGTTAAATCTGCTTCATAATTTTTTAATACATTTATGTCTCTAAATATAATCTCATGATGTGATTTTGTAGTAATCATTGTTGGTATATGAAGTTTACTTAATTCTATTAAACAATTTCTAGTCAATTTATATTTCTTTTCTATTTCCATGTAAGGATCACATTTACTACCTATATATATTATTTTTCTTTTATCCCAGTCCTTTAATTGTTCTTTAATTAATTGTGGCATATTTAATTTAATAAGTAATTCTTTATTCCAATTTGGATTATTTAATTGAAAACAATAAGGACATCCAATTGTACATCCATCATAAGGATCAATAATAGGAACAATTCCCCCATCTGGTGGATATTCAAATGTAATAAGTTCTTTAGCAAATATTTCTTTTATCATAATACTTCTTCTCCTTTATAGTTTAAACTTTTTACTATAATCAAATGTACTTGCAAGTTAACCTGATAATAAAATTTTATCATTCTATTCATATATTACTAGACTTATAATTTTTATTGTGTTATCATAATGTCATAGGTATTTAAAAAATCACTAGAAGTTTTCTAGTGATTTTTTGTTTATTTATAAATTATTATTTATTTTTACTAATACACAATAATTTATTACCATAGTTTATAAAATTATATAATAAATTGTAAACATTCAATTTTCATACTGCGAAGTAAAATAATTTCTAATATTGCTTATTGGAATACTCTATAAGTTTAGCAACCAATTTCAATGTAATTACCTTCAGGATCGGCAATCCAAAAATTTCTTTGCCCCCAAGGTTGTGTAACTGGCTCTCCTGTGAGTGATTTAACACCAAGTTTCATTAGCCGTTCATATTCTCTATCAACATCATCTTTAGTAGGAACACCTATACCTATTTGCATTGTCAGATTGAATCCCATTGGTGAGTAATAAGGTTGATTCATCGCCTCAGCAAATTGTTTCCTGTCAAACATAAACAGACCACCATCTTTCACTTTGAAACTTACAAACTGTCCTCCCTCCCAATCTGTTTCATATCCCAAGATGTCCCTGTAAAATGTCACCATCTTTTCAATATCTTCAACAAATAGCCCCGTATGTACACTGTTAGACAATATTCCCATATAAATATCCACCTTTTTTAAATATAAATAATCTTAAGTTTACATTTATTTACCATTGTGCACTAAAGAGAATATTCGCACTCTTTGATTAAAGTAAATAATTGTTCTCTTCATTGGCTAATTCAAGCGTTCTGATTTCAAAAGATTTACACCCTGATGCAATAAATGGGTCAGATTTGGCAATATTTGTTGCTTCAATAAGATCTTGTGCACAAATTATGACCATTCCTCCAGGATAATCTTTAAAAGGTCCACAAAGCACAAGTTTCTCTTGTCTACTTAATTCTTTTAAATATTCCACATGACTTTTTACTATATCATTATTTATCTACTTTTCATTGTTCATCAAATATACATATGTCATTTGTTCCCCTCCTCATTTTCACAATAACTTATTGAATATTCCGTATATATCAATATTCTTTTTAATTTCCTAGTACTTTTTTAACAGATTCTATTAATCTTTCAGTTTTAAATGGCTTAACAATAAAATCTTTAGCCCCAACTTTAATAGCTTTAATAACAATTTCCTCTTGTCCCATTGCAGAACACATAATCACATTTGCATTGGGGTCAATCTCCATTATAGATGAAAGTGCGCTAATTCCATCCATTACAGGCATTGTAACATCAATTAATATTAAATCAGGTTTTAATTGCTTATATTTTTTAATTAATATTTCTCCATTTTCTGCTTCATCAACTACTTCATACCCCTCTTTCTCCAAAGAATTCTTTAACATGGTTCTCATAAATTTAGTGTCATCACAAATTAAAATTTTTTTGCTCATTTTATTTTCCTCCTATTCATTTCAAATAGGCAAAGACTTGCAACTGGCTGCCATCCTTTTAAAGGAAAAGGCCCTTTAGCTTTGCGTCACAGTTTTTCAACTGCTTTGCCAATTTTATATTAAATTTATCGTACTCTTAAGCTGAAAACTTTATTCTCATTATATAACATATCATTTATTCAATTCATTTTAAATAAAATAAGCAGTAGTGGATTACTCCTGGCTACTGCTTTAACTTTCAAAAAAAATTATATATTGATTCTTTTTTAGAAGAAATTATTTCAGATAAAGTTCTGCTATAAAAAATAATCTCTTCTACTTTATGTTTGTTTTCTTCCGACTGAATAATTTAATTTATATGTTTCGTGTAAAAATACTATATAAATATCTTTAATTTCTTATGCTATCTCTTCTATACTTAATAATCTTGGCTTATTATCTTTTTGTATTTTTATATATATTCTCGCCATTTTCATTTGCAGATTTTCTATTATTGTTTTTACTTTACATATAAAATAATAATCTCCTATGCCATTAGTAACTACGTCTATAGGGTTAAAGTTCCATCCCTTTATTCCATCTAGTGCTTTCTTTAATATTTTTTTCTCTTTTGATGTAACTTTGTGCATAATTTCTAATTCATCATTTCCTTTTATCATATTATCAAACACCCTTTCTCTAATTAACATATTATCATTTGATTTTGTCAGTTGTTTGTCAATCATGTTAACCTTTTCTTAATATATTATTACAAAAAAATGAAGGTAGATTTTTGACCAAGCTTGAAAATTGCTTGTTATAGTTCCACTCTCTCTTTGCCTGCAACTACATTTTTGTATAATGTAGAGCCTAACAGACCACCTGTGCCAACATTATAAGACATGGAGACTAATTCAATCATTACATAATATGAAATAGTAATCTTAAAGGCTACTATTAAAAGTTAAACTGTTGCTTATTGTGTATCTGTTAACACTAGTTGTATTGCACTGCTAATTTGTGTAATAATAGATTTTAAAACTGCTGCAAAGTTCTTAGACACGATGTCAAAAAAACTATGGAAACATACTCACACGTAAATGATGATATGATTAAAACAGCTAAAAGTATAATAGAAAAAATTTTAAATTTGAATTTTTGACGTTTCAAAAATAAATTAAAGTTCAAAGTCCTTATACAGCAGACTTGGTTGAACACCTTCATTGTTTTGATATTTCCCACTATTATATATATCATAATCACCTTCAACGGCATGATAATATATTTGGCATAATTCAACGTCAGAATAAATCCTTATTGGCTGAATACAAAATATTTCCAATGTCCAATATCCTTTAAATCCTACGTCTCCAAATCCAGCAGTAACATTAATGAATAATCCTAATCTTCCAATTGAAGATCTTCCCTCCAACATTGGTACATATTTATCCGTCTCTGTATACTCTAAAGTTCTTCCAAGATAAAGCTTTCCAGGTTCTAAGACTAAACCTTCTTCTGGTATAATTATCTTTTTCACTTTGTTTTGCTTTTTCATATCTAAAATTGTTTCATCATAAACTAATAGTTCATTGTGTAATCTTAGATTATAACTATTGGGATTAAGCTGGTTCTCACTAAAAGGCTCTATTTTAATTTCTTTCCCCAGTTTATTTTTGATTTCTTTTCCTGAAAGTATCATTTTTCATCCTCCTGTTTACATAAATTAAACTGAATTATATCTAGTTCCATTCCATTATTATAATAGTTCCATTGGGATGCTTTTCTAAAATATAATTAATTTATTGCTTTTAATAAAGTGTACTTGGTAATTCTAAAATCACTTTAGCGCCGCCAAACTTTTCAGAATTACTCAAGTATATTCTTCCATTATGCCTTTCAATAAACTTTTTTGCAATATATAAACCCATTCCATAATGATTTTTTGAATTTCTGCTTTTATCTCCTTGAAAAAATTGCTCTGTTGCTGACTTTAATTCTTCTTTAGTAAAACCACTTCCTGAATCTTCGATTATAAACCTTATATACTTGTCATTAGAATCACAATAAAATATTATTTCTCCATTTATTGGTGAGTAATCAATTGCATTAGAAATAACATTATTTATAGCTCTTTTTAATTCCACTTTATCAATAAATGCAAATTGTGGAAGTTCATTAATTTCACTCGTAAATCTTAATTGTTTTTTCATACTCATTGAAATTCCCTGTTCAATAATTTCCTTTACAAATGCTTTTAACTCTATCTTTTTCTTTTCAATTGCAGGTTCTTTTTCTGATTTCATAATTTCTATTAAAGATTTGATATAAGATTCCATATTACTTACTTCAATTAAAATACGCTTATTAAATTCAGCTTGATCTGATTTTAAATCCAATTCATTTAAAAGTTCTGAATTTCCTTTAATAATTGTAAGTGGAGTTTTTATATCATGTGCTAATGCTACTATTTGTTCTTTACGCATTTCTTCCATTTCCCATTGCTTATTAAGAGATTCATATAATTCCATTTTCATTTTATCTAAGGCATAAAGTACTTCATTAATTTCTATTATATTTGAATATTTCATTTCAAAATTTAAATTTTTCATCTGTATATTTTTTGTAGTATCTTTTAAAATTTGCATTTCCTTTAACATCCTATTTCTAAAGCATTTGGAAACAATAATTATTTCAAAAATAAATAAAATTAAAAATATAATTATAAATCCCAACTCAGCGTTAGGAATATATTTTTTTAAAGTAGGATTAGCAAAACTGCTTACTAGAGTATACTCAACAACACATACTTCACCTTTTCTCTGTATAATTTTATAATACTTATTGCCATTAATTATTTCTTCATTTTGAACAAGCTGCCATATATTTAATGATTTCTCTTCTGAAAAATTTCCTTGCAGCATCTTGCCTTCTAAATTATAAACTGCATAATCACATTCCTTTGGTATTATTTTACTAACATCTTGTGCTTTAGCTATATCATCTCTATACTTTTCAATCTGCTGTTCATAATAATTAGCTGGCAAAATAAATCCTCTATCTGCTGCAACTAGAAATAAAGCTGAATCAGATACTATTAGAATAGCTACTACTATACAAAAAATTATTATGTATATTGCAAAAATCTTAGAAATGCTTTTTTCTCTTTTTATCACTTCCATTTGTATCCAATCCCCCAAACTGTTTCTATTGGATTCACCCCTATATTTTTAAGCTTATTACGAATATTCTTTATATGTTCTACAATTGTTGCCGTATCACTGTTTCCATCATAGCCATATACATTTTCATAGATTCGTTCTTTTGAAAACACTTGCCCATGATTTATAGCTAAATATTCACAAATACTATATTCACTTTTTGTAAAATTAATTAATTTTTGATTGTAATAAATTTCTTTTCCAGTTATATTAAATTTAAGACCAGAAATAGAAAATGCATTTTGTTTTTCTCTATGTTCACGTCTTAAATGGGCTGAAACCCTAGCTCTTAATTCATTAATTCCAAAAGGTTTTGCTATATAGTCATCCCCACCTAAGCTTAGTCCCATTACAATATCCTGTTCCATAGTTTTTGCTGTTAGAAAAATAATGGGGCAATCAACTAAAGTTCGTATTTCTTTACAAAGAGAAAATCCATCAATTTGCGGCATCATAACATCAAGCAGAATTAAATCATATTTTACATATTCCTCTTTTGGTAATAAAGTTGAATTCGAAAAAGTCATAACATTATGACCTTCTTTTTCTAATGCACTTTTTATTATTTTTAATATACCTTCCTCATCGTCAATTGCTAAAATATGCGCCATATCTTCGATACCTCCTGCTTTTACTATAACTAAATTTAATAATTAATCATTTTTAATTTAACATAGTAATCTATTGTTTTTCTCCATTACTCTCATAAAACTCAAACCATATTAACAAAAAAACTCCAAAGAAAATTGTAAATATTACACTATTTCTAATGCCTATCATACTATTACTACTCCAAACATTTATATCTGCAATCTTATTAAATATATCTGCTGAATTTGTTTCTTTAATAAAAAAATTATTGCAAATTTTAATGCCCCATCCACAAGGTATCCATTGCCATATTCCATCACCAAGTCCTGTTATAAATAATGCTGAAACCAAACTTTCAAATATCCCAATTCCTACGGATGCTCCACTTCCAAAATTAATGCTCAACCATAAATGAAATAGATAAATAAAAATTTGACACCAAAATATAATTAATATTATATTAGCATAAAAAGAAAACTGTAATGAGTTTTGTTTTAATAAATATTGAAACCCAATATAAAAAGCACCTATTGCTAAAGTAAAAGAAAGAAAACCTGTACACAGCAGTATTAATATCTTACCTAAAAGACATTTACTTTTTCCATATCTTGTTCCAATCATTTCTTTAAATTTTCCTGCTACAGCTTCTTGTTGTACTACCATGGAACATATAATTCCAATTAATACAGGAAAAGTTATTACTAAAGCGTCTAAATATAAATTCACCTTAGTTACAGTATTTAATGATGTGAAAGAATAATAAACCAGAAATGTTGTTACACCTATAATAGGCATAACAATGTGAATCCAATAAAATGGAGTCCTCTTCATTTTCATAAAGTCTGCCTTCATAAGGCGAAAAAATGTAAGCATATTATACCGCCTCCTGCCTTTCATACCACTTAGCTGTTAAATAAGTAACTATTAAAAACAATACAATAGATACTCCAATGCCTAAAGGTATAGCAGAAGTATTAAGCAATTCTGGAGTAAATGTTTGATTACCCGGTTTAGCTGGCAAGCCATTTGGAAGGATCTTTAATACTGGACACATAAGTCTATCTTTATATGCAAATGGAATCATCCACCAATACTTTTCTATAGACCAAACGACACCAAAGAAAAAATTAACTGCTACACTTAAAATTATAGTTGGAAACATATCTATTTTACTTTCTAAAAACATCCACAATGGTACTTGCCACATACATGTAATTATAAGTATAATAATCCCAGCCAAACTATTTAACACTGGAATTCTGCTTCCATAGTCTATTGGAAATACAAACGCACCTAATTGTGCTGCCACAAAAATAATAATACAAGAAAAAGATATATTTTTTACCCCTATAAGCACTTTAGCAATCCATACTTTCTTTAATTCTAATGGAAGTGCTATTATAGCTCTGTTTTTCATACAACCATCTATTCTATTTAAAAGTGCACAACCTAAAGATAGAGTGCCAGGAAACATCAAAACACACCACCAATTATACACATTGGCCTGAAAAGTAAATGGATTAATAAATGAAAATATAATTACTAGAATTGGTGCTAACCAAATTAATTTTTTTATAAAAGTACGTTTAATTTTTGTGTTTTCATATAAAAAATATTTAAACATCTTTAAGCCTCTTTTCTATATTTTTTAGCAATATCCATAAATAATTTTTCTAAATCTTGTCCCTTTTTAAGTTCACCTTGATATCCTAATACACCATTTGAAATAATTCCAATATGGTCTGCAATCTGCTCTACTTCATTTAACATATGACTTGACAATATTACTGTAATACCTTTCTTAGGAAAAGACTTTATTAATTCTCTTAATTCTTGTATTCCAAAAGGATCTAATCCATTAGTTGGTTCATCTAAAATTAATAGTTTAGGACTATTAATTAATGCAATTGCAATTCCTAATCTTTGCTTCATTCCCATTGAAAATTGACCTGCTCTCTTCTTTCCTGTATCTTTAAGATCTACTATATTAAGAACTTCTTTAATTCTTGAATCTGGTAATCCAAGCACTGTAGTACGAACCTTTAAGTTCTCTTTTGCTGTTAAATTTTCGTATAAAGGAGCTGATTCTATTAAAGATCCTATGCAATTTAAATTCTTTCTACTCCATTTGTGTCCATCAAATAAAATTTCACCAGAAGTTGGTCTAAGCATACCTGTTATCATTTTTAAAAAAGTTGATTTTCCAGCTCCATTTGCTCCAAGAAGACCATAGATAGAATTTCTTTTTACTGAGATTGAAATATCCTTATTAGCCTCTTGTTTCTTAAATGTTTTACATAAATTTTTTGTTTCTAAAATAATTTCATTCATTTTTTCATCCTCCCTCATAACAATAAGGATAAATTATAATTATAAGGAATTTATAAGGAAATAGAAAACATTCTAAATTTATTTCAATACTTCTAATTCTAAAATTTCAAAAACTTCTATTAATTTTATTTTTATTAATTCACTAAAACCTTTATAAATTCGAAAGAATAGTTGCAACAGAACGTACATTCGTATATAATTATATCAACGAATATATGTTCTTTTTTTATTTCTATTTAAAAGGAAGTGTAGTAAAATGGATTTAATGGATAAATTAAAAATTTTATCTAATGCGGCAAAATATGATGTATCTTGTTCTTCTTCTGGCTCAAAGAGAAAGAACTCTAATAATGGAATAGGTAATGCTTCTGAAGCTGGTATCTGCCATAGCTTTACTCCTGATGGACGCTGCATTTCTCTTCTTAAAATATTATTTTCAAATGATTGTGTTTTTGATTGTAAATACTGTATAAACGGTGCTTCTAGAGACTTTTTAAGGGTTAGCTTCACTCCTGATGATGTGTGTGAACTTACTATTAATTTTTATAGACGTAATTATATTGAAGGGCTTTTTTTAAGTTCTGCTATTGTTAAAAATCCTAACAATACTATGGAGCTTTTACTTAAGACAGCAAAAAAACTACGTTTGGAAAAAAACTTTAATGGTTATATTCATCTTAAAGCAATTCCTGGCGCTGATGAAAAATTAATTCAAGAAGCAGGCACATATGTTGATAGAATGAGTGTTAATATAGAGCTTCCCTCTAGTAACAGCCTTAAACTTTTAGCGCCACAAAAGACTAAAGATAATATTTTAAAACCTATGGGAATTATTAAGAATTCCATAGTTAATCATGATGAAATGAAAAAAAGCATAAAAAATACGCCCCTCTTTGTTCCTGGAGGGCAAAGTACTCAATTAATTGTTGGTGCTACTCCTGAAAGTGATGGAAAAATACTTAAACTTTCAGAAGCACTTTATAACAAATTTAGCCTTAGAAGAGTTTACTACTCTGCTTATGTTCCTGTTATTAAAGATAATAAACTGCTTCCTGATATAATACATCCACCTATGATTCGCGAACATAGACTTTACCAAGCTGATTGGCTCCTTAGATATTATGGCTTTAAAGCTGATGAACTTTTAAAAAATGATGATGATAATTTTGATTTAAATTTCGATCCTAAAACCTATTGGGCGTTATCAAATTTAAACGATTTTCCTATTGAAATTAACAAAGCGTCTTATGAAAAATTATTACGCATACCTGGTATTGGTGTCACTTCTGCTAAAAAGATTTTAAAAACTCGACGTGTTCATAACTTAACTTTTGAGGATTTGAAAAATTTAAGGGTGGTACTTAAAAGGGCTAAGTATTTTATTACTTGCAGTGGCAGATATTATGGTGATGTTTCCTTTGATGATAATAAAATAAAAAATAAGCTTTTAGAGCAAAATCTCCCTAAAAACAAGGGGATAAATCCTAATCAAATATCATTTTTTGACACCTCATCAATAGAAGAAAAAACTACAGCATCTGGCATTATAATACCTAAAGAAAATATTTCTTATCCAAGTATGATTTATTCTAATAAAAAAGAGAAATATTCAAATATTATAATGCCTGAAACAAATTTATTAAGATTAAATGATAGATTTACTTCTATACATGGCGAATTTTAATTCATTGGAAATATTTTTAAATATAAAATTTGCACATTCACCTTTTGGGCTCTCACTTTTATGTCTCTACTTATCAAGAAAGGATTGATATAATTATGAAATTATTTATATATGATAATACTTTTGAAGGATTATTAACTGCTATATACGATGGTTTTTATTCCAAAGAGCCACCTACCTCTATTTATGGAATTAATGATGCTAATATTCCTCTTTTACTTGGAGAAATAATTGAAATCTCAACTGAAAATGATAAGTTTAAAAAAGTAAAAAATGCTATTATAAATAAAATAGATTTGTTTGCATTAAAAAAAATATATATGGTTTTTTTAAGTGATGATAAAGATAAAGCTATTATTATCTTTAAATATTTGAAAATAGCTTTTAAGCTGGGACATGATGTTCATAGTTTTTTAAATATCAATGAAGTGAGACTTGTTGATGATATTAATAAAAGAATTTCGTTTGAATGTCATAGATTTAATGGTTTTATTAGATTTAATTATATTGATCAAAAATTTTTATATTCCTCTATTGAACCTGATAATGATATTTTAGAACTTCTTGGTGATCATTTTAAAGATAGATTTTCTAAAGAATATTTTATTATTCATGATATTTCTAGAGAAAAAGCTTTAATATATAATAGACTTTCCTATGAGATTATTTATATGGATAAAGAAACTTATGAAAAACTCAAATCTCATAGCGATGAGTATTCTGACCTTTGGAAGACCTTTTTTAAATCTACTACTATTGAAGAGCGGAGAAATCCAAAATTACAATCTAGAATGATGCCCAAAAGATATTGGAAACATATACTTGAAACTTCGAGCTTTAATTAATTATGTAAATTATTTTACTAATTAAGATTAGATCCATTATTTTTATATTATAGATTATTTCGAATCAAGGTAATTTACTTGCTAAGCTACATATTACTTAGTATACAGTGCAAAATTTGAAATTTTCTACAGTAAAATTACACCACTTTTTTAACAAACTCATATCAAAACACTCAGAAAATAAAATAACTATATTTAATAATTATAAAAAAATCATTATTAAATATAGTTCCTTTTAAGTATAAAATTTATTTATACTTATTTATTTCATATCCCCATTTACTATTATTTCTACTTCTCCTGTTTCTGGGCTCATAATAAGACCATGAACTTTTATATCCTTAGGAAATAAAGGATGCTCCTTTATCATTTTTACACTTTCTCTTATAGATTCCTCTACAGATTCAAATCCATGAAGCCATCTTTCAACGTTAATTCCTGCTTTTTCTAGTGTTGATAAAGTTTCTTCCTTTATCCCACTATCTATCATTTTATTAACAAGACTTTTTGTATCTAAATTACTCATACCACATCCATGATGTCCTACTACAAAAACATCTTCTGCCCCAAATTCATACACTGCAACTAGTATACTTCTCATTACCCCACCAAAAGGATGAATAACAGTTGCACCTGCATCTTTTATTATTTTTGCATCTCCATTTTTTATGTTCATTGCTTTAGGTAATAACTCTGTTAATCTAGTATCCATGCACGATAATATTACCATTTTCTTTTTCGGTATTTTAGTTGTTACGTATTCTTCATATTCTTTATTATTTATAAAGTTTTTGTTATACGCAATTATTTGTTCTAATTTACTCATTTTAGCCCCACATCCTTAAATTTTTAATTATTGCAAAAAATAATCCCAAAAAAGAAGAATCTTTATTGAAAATTATATTTTATTAACTAATATACTAATTTAACTTTATGATATTGTAAAGTTAATTCTTTTACATTTTATCCAAAAATAATTATTGAGGTATATACTCTTCATAAGGAAGACGGATGGAAACTCCTGTAGCATCAAATTTATACTGTGTATCATAAAGAGGATTTCTGTTATAAACTAAATTAGTTCCAATTTGATAAAGTGCTTTAGCTAAAGCATCAGAATCTTGAAGTACAGAACCTGTCATAATCCCTTCCTTTATTAATTTTTGTGCTTCTGGTATTGCATCCACTCCAACTACTGTTATTGTTTGAGTTTTATTTCCTTTATTATAACCGTACTCTTGTAATGCTTCAATTGCTCCTATTGCCATAGAATCATTATTCGCAATTATTGCTTCAACTTTATTTCCAAGTTGTGAAAATAATGCTTTTGTAGCATTCTTAGCTTCGTCTTTATTCCAATTACAAACCTTTAAAGCAAGTTCTTGTGTTTTTATTCCTGAATTATTAATTGATAATATAGAATATTTTGTTCTTGTAACAGCATCAAGATTATCACTTTCACCCATTAACATAATATATTGTAATATTCCATCATTATTTTTATCTATAGATGGCTTGTTGCTATTCCATGCATTCGTAATAACTTTTCCTTGAATTCCACCAGCTTCTGCTGCCTCTGTTCCTACATAGCAAGATTTATTATATGATTTAATAGCTTCTATAGAAACTGGTTCTCTATTAAACAAAATCACTGGAATATTCCTCTCTTTAACTTTATTTATAACATCTTGTGTACTATTAGTTTCTACTAAATTTACTAATAAAAGATCAGTATTATTTTTTTCAAGTAATGTATCAACAGTTTGATTTTGAATTAATTGATCATTTTTCCCATCATAAAAAGTAAATTCAACCTTACCTTTATTTTCCTTTTGAATTTTTTCTAAACTTTGACGCACTAGAGAAATATAAGCATCATCAAATCTATATAATAATACACTTACCTTAATTGGTTCTCCTTCGACTACACGCTGATTAGTATAAATAGTATTTTTATTACAACTCAATATTGTTAAACTCATAATAATTATAAAAATAATTGCTGACAATTTTTTTAAATTCTTCATTTTAAGCCTCCCGTTTTAAACCTCATCGGATCTACACTTACATCTATTAAAAATGTTTATATATAAATATTTTGACTTAAAATATTTTATAATTTTATTATGGTTTTTAATCTAATGGTTTATACTAATAGATGGTAACAAATTTAAAATAAACATAAAAATTTATTAGAAATGAATCAAAAAAGAACAAGCCAATATAATGTATATTTTTAGCACTATCAGCATGTTTCCTAGAAATAATTTAGGTAAACTATCTTTATTATCTAAAAATAAAAATCACATTTTGACTTGTTTTTATGTATTAAAACCATATCTATCAATTAACCGTTTGCAATTTATTTATTAAAACATATATTATTTATTTTCTAAAAATAAATCTATATTATCATTTGTAACTCTAGCATGGGAAGTTCTTATATATTTCCTCTTTTCTAATACCTTAATTGAATTTACATTTCCATTAGTAGCCAATTCATATGCAATATTAAAAATTGAACTTGCCTGTGCTTTAGAATCATTTATAACAGTTCCTACCATAGAACCATTTTTCACTGCAGATAAAGCATCTGGTAATCCATCTATTCCCACAACTAAAGGTCTATTTTCAGTAATATTTAAATTGTCTAAAGCTTGAACTGCACCAAGAGCCATAGCATCATTATTGCTAAATACCACTTCAATTTTATCTCCAAAATTCTTAATCCAATTGGTCATTTTGGTAGTTGCCTGAGCTCCTTCCCAATTTGCAGTATCATCAGCTAATTTTTCTAATTCAATTCCATTTTCAGCTATAGTTTTAATACAATATTCTGTTCTTATTGAAGCATCTTGATGTCCTTGTTCCCCTTCCAACATAACATACTGAATCTTTCCATCTCCATTTTTATCTACTTTCCTCTTATCTTTTTTATAAGCGTTTATAATAATATCAGCCTGCATTTTTCCTGATAGGTCTGCTTGCGCACCAACATAATATAATCTATTCCATCGTTCCATATCTTCTTCAACAGGCTCTCTATTAAAGAAAATTACAGGTTTGTTAGCTACTTTTGCTTTATCAATAATCACTGATGCTGCAGTACGATCAACTAAATTTACACATATAATATCATAATCCTGTGCTATAAATTTATCTACTTGATTATTTTGATTGTTCAAGTTTCCCTTTGCATCCAAAATATTAATAGTTATTTTATATTTCCCTTCACTTTCTTTTTCCTTGGCTATCTCTTCAAGATTTTTAGTAATTGAAGAAACAAATACATCCTCTTGTTTGTATAATGTCATTCCTACTTTGATCTCTTTAATACCGCTAGTATACTTTTTAGTATTAACAGCACACGCTGATAATGAAGTGCAAATTGAAACCATCATTAACAATATTAGTGGTTTCTTAACTACTCTCACTAAACCTCACCCCTTAATGTGATTTTATTAGTCGTAAACGAATATAAACTAAAAATGAACTGGTATTTTTTCAATCCTTCTATCTAACAAATGGGAACAATAATTTTTGATTTTCCTCTGAATACATATTTTTTGTATTAATAACAGTTGATGAAATAGTACTATTATTAATATTTTTACCATTAATTTTATATATTGCCGTCTTTACTGCTAAATATCCAATGTTAAATTCATTTTGAATAGCAGTTGCACTTATTACCTTGTCCTCCAGAAAGGAAATTATTCTGCTTGTACTTCCTGTTCCATAAATTTCAATATATGCTTTATCTTTATTAATACTACTTAAATCTCTTTTAGCTTGAGCAACTCCTTCTAACATATCTGAATCAAAAGTTACTACTGCATCAACATTATTTTCCTCTAGTAATTTTTTTGCTTCATTATTATGAGTAACTTGCTTATCATCCACTTCTTCCCATAATATATAATTATTTTCAGTTTTATCCATAACACTCATAAAACCATCATACCGCTCCTTTATGCTGCTACATTCTAAATTGTTCTTTATAATTGCAATATTAGATTTAATTTTACCATTGCTCACCATTTCCTCAGCTAAACTTATTCCAAGTTTATAATTGTTACATGAAATACTTGGTAATACATGCTCGGATTTAACTGTTGATTCAATTAATATAACAGGTATATTTTTCATTGCATTTTCTATAGGTTCGGCCATTTTATCATAATCTACTGGAGATATAATAATAGCATCTGCTCTATTTTTGATTTCCCGGGCAATAAGTTCAGTTTGTTCAATATAATTATTATCTTCTGATAAAGTAACAAAACTTACATTTACATTCATTTCTGAAGACGCTTGATCTATGCCTTGCTTCATTATCATTAATCCTTCACTATTTTTCCCTGTAGTAATAATTGAAATATTATATATTCCCTTATCCTTTTCATGGTCTAATGTATCACTTAAAAGAAGTAGAAAAGACAGTACTACAAGCAATAACAGGATCACGATTGTTTGTTTTCTCTTTCTCCTCACTATCTTATTCCCTCCTTTTTCTTTAGGTCATAAAAATCAACACATGGCATATGAATACTAATTGTTGTCCCTTCATCCGGTTCACTATAAATTTTTAGACCATAAGCTTTTCCGAAATATAATTGTATTCTTTCATGAACATTTTTTAAACCTATACCTGAACTCTTTTTTTCAATTTTTGCTTCATTTGTTAAAAGAGTGTCTGCAACTTCTTGTAACATACCAAGTCCATTATCTACAACATCAATATATAAATCTTCTTCTTTTATATAGGTTTTAACTAAAATTTCACCATCTCCACCCATAAATTCCATGCCATGATAAATGGCATTTTCAATTAAAGGCTGAATAATTAATTTAATACTAGCAAAATTAAGAGTCTTTTGATCCACTTCAATATCATATGTAAATTTATTTTTATAGCGTATATTTTGAATAGTTAAATAATTACGTGCATGTTCAATTTCATCTCTTACAGTTATTATATTTTTTCCTTTACTTAAACTGATTCTAAAAAGTCTTGCGAGTGCTGTTACCATAATAATAGCTCCATCATAATTTTCATTTTCAATCATCCATATAATAGAATCGAGAGTATTATATAAAAAATGTGGATTAATTTGTGCTTGAAGGGCATCAAGTTCACTTTTTCTTTTTGATTCCTGCTCTATCATTATATTATCCATAAGTGTATGCATTTGAGTAACCATAGAACGAATTGCTTTTCCTAAATGTTGAATTTCATATGATCCACTAATTGAAATATCAACATCTTTTACACCATTTTCAAGTTTCTTTACACTTTTTTCTAATGATTTTATTGGATTAGCTATTCGTGAAGAAACAAACATATTAAGAAATACAAGTATAAAAACTGCAAAAAACATAATAAATACTGCAAAAAGACTAATTTGTTGATAATCAGAGGTTATATCTGACATTGGCGTAATTCCAACAATCTTCCACCCTGTATAACCAACTGTTTTAACTGTAACTAGTCTTTTTTCATCTTGAAAAGTCTCCATATGATTTCCATCTTCATAAGTTGCTTGTTCCTTATTATTTTCTTCTATTAAATTCGAATAAATTAATTGTTGCCTTGGATGATATATAACCTCCCCTTCTCTATCAACCAGATAAACATAACCTGATTTTCCAACATTTACACTCTTACAAATTTGCTCAATCCCACTAAAATTTATATCTACTAATAATACGCCTGAAGTTATTTTTTTATTATTTGTAAGCTCCACAGCACGACTTAAGGATACTACCCATTTATATTTATAGCTTGGATCTACAAATAAATTTTGAACATGAGGTGTTGAAAAATGAAGATTTTCTTTTCTAATTAATGCTTTTGTAAACCATTCACTATCTCTTGGATTAACTGAACTTTTTAACTGACCAACTGGAGATGCTGATATTACTTCACCTAGCTCTGAAAATACGCATATGCTGATAAGTGAATCTTTATTAGTTTCATATAACAAATCCATTTCTTTATTTATATTTTCTGTTGCTAAATCTTTTTTCTTAATAACGCTATAATAGGTAGTATCAGAGACCTTCATCATATTACGCAAATAATTATCTAAATTTAAATTTACTTGTTCTAACATGGCTCTATTATTTTCTGATACCATAAATTCAGTAGAATTTATGAAACGAAAATACAAAGCACCTCCTACAATAACCATTCCAATAACTGAAATTACAGTAAATGAAACTGATATTATATGCTGTATACTTGTATCTTTACATCTTTTTATCAGTTTTTGTATTCTAAGTTTTATTAAATCTTTCACAGTATATCAGCTCAATTCTTTCTATACTTTGATGGAGATACTCCAAATTTTCTTTTAAATACATAACTAAAATAGTTAGCTTCTGGATATCCAACTTTTTCTGCTATTATATATGTTTTATCATCAGTTGTATTTAAAAGCTTTACTGCTTCTTCTAAACGTATTGACGTTAAATAATTTACAAAATTCATTTCTGTTTCACGCTTAAAAAGTGTAGAAAAGTATGTTGGACTTACATGTAATTTTGAACAGAGCTTTTCTACTGAAATATCATAGTCCTTATAATTTTCTTTTATGTATTGCTTCGCTTTTTCAACAAGCAACATAGAAGAATTTATACGTTCTCTTTTTATAAAACTATTTATTTTAATAGACTTCCTTATAAACCAAGCTTTTACATCATTGATAGAATCAAACGTTTCTAAATAGCTATAACAATTAAAATTTTCCCCAAAAATTTCATCTATATTTAAATTATATGTTTGTACAAGTTTCAAAAGTGAAGTCATAATTTCCATAAGATAAATTCTATACTTATTGAATGGCAAAAGCAGATCTTCAATTTTTCTAAATAATTTATCTATTGCTTCTGTTATTTCTTCTTCTGATGAAATTTTAATAGCATTTAACATTGCACGTTCTTCCTGCTCATCAAATTGAAGCTGAATAGAATGATCCGGTTCAACATCATCAATATAGATGGCTTTCCCCGTCCCAAGTATAAAGCTATAATCTAAAGCATTTTGAGCACTTCTGTAGGAAAAACGTATATTTACAGGACTATCACAAGTATATCCAACACCTGATGTTATAGTTACTCCCATAATGCGTTCATAAATTTTACATACTTCATTAGTTCCTTTAATAAATGATAATATATCTTCCTTCTTTTCAAAATTTCCTATAATTACAACCATATCAGAATATAGAAAACTAATAAATTTACAATACTTCTCCATATTTTCATCTACTATTTTTTTTATCGAAATAGATACTAATGCTGATTCCTTTTGAATTGAAAGAATATTTTCTTCTAACGTTAATGTTCCATCTGCATGAATTAGCGCTACTGATAAATAGCCCGCTTTAAAATCTATATCTAATTTTTCTGCTTGTTCTTCCCACTGACTTTCACTTATTCTTCCCTCAATTGCTCCAACTAAAAATTGTTCTCTAATTACAGGCAAACTTTCAACATAATGTTTATAAAGGGTTTGTAAATTTCGTTTTTCATCATATTCCTTATCTAATTGTTCTTTTAATCTCCTTAACACTTCTATAAGTTCAATTGAGTTAATCGGTTTCAAGACATACTCAATAACATTTATCTTAATTGCTTTATGAGCATACTCAAAATCATCACAACCTGAAAATACAATAATTTTTGTAGATGGCATTAATTCTGCAAGTTTTTCCCCTAATTCCAATCCGTCCATAAATGGCATTTTAATATCTGTCATTATAACATCTGGCTGAAGCTTTTCTGCTTTTTCCAGTGCATCTTGACCATTTTCTGCATCACCAACTACAATAAAACCATTAGACTCCCAATCAATTTTCTTAATAATTCCGAGCCTTATTTCTTCTTCATCATCAACAACCATAATTCTATATAAATTCATTAGGTACCTCCTAAAGATGAATTTTTTAAATCTATAAATTCTATTATATATAAGTTCTAATTAATTTAATACATTAAACTCTCATGTACCTTAGATGAATGTTAGCCAAGTGTATGTAGTTTATTTATTAGAATGTATATATAA
>NZ_LZZM01000188.1 GCF_002006345.1 Clostridium puniceum | reverse complement strand
ATAATCATTTCTATAGATCTATCCATTATTATTCCAACAATTTTTTCTTCTCTTACACCTTTTTCTCTTAAGGCTCTTCCTAAAGAATTTGACTTTTCATTTAATTCTCTATAAGTTAACTTTTGACCATCTAATACTACTGCTATATTGTCTGGCGTTTTCTCTGCTTGTTCTTCAAACAATTCCTGTATTGTTTTTTCTGATGATATTTCTTTATTCTTATTAAATTCATTTAGCAGTTTGTTTTTTTCTTCCACGCTTATCATATCCAATTCAGATAACTTAACACTTGGATTTAATGATACAGAATTTAACAGGTTATATAAATTATCCTTTATTGACTTTATAATTTCTTCACTATATACGTTACCGTTATAGGTTATTTTTATATTTAATTCATCACTCGGTGGTATAAGAATTCCGAAATCATAATTTGTATACTCAAATATTTTAAAATCTTCAATTTTTAAGTCTTCTTTTTTATTTGAATCTAAATTTTCACTGACTGGATAATTTTCATATACAAAAATGTAATTTATAAGCTTGTTTTTCAAAGAAGTCAATGATTGTAATTCTGCCAATGAACAATAGCTATATGTATTAGATTCAATAAAGTCTCTATTTATTTTTTTTACAACTTCTTTAAATTCCGTTCTGCTATCTGTTTTTATTCTTACAGGTACAGTATTTATAAATAACCCTACCATCATCTCTATACCTTCAACTTCATTTGCTCTTCCAGAAACTACAGAACCAAATACTACATCATCAGTATTGTTATATTTTTGGAGTAATACTCCCCAAGCTGTTTGAATTACAGAATTTAATGTTGTATTAGTTATTTTAGCTATGTTTTTTAATTTTTCTATTAATTCATTCTCAATAAAAATTACTTCTTCTTTATTATTAAAGCTATTTGACATTGTATTTAACTTTGGCAGTACTATTTCTTGCTCATATTCTTCAAGGTAAGTTCTCCAATATTCTAAAGCCAAAGCTTTATCTTGCTTGTCAAACCATTCTAAGTATTTACCATAAGATGGGGCTTTTTCAATAATGGCTTCTTTTTCCGCGCATAATGATTTATACATATTAGTTATGTCTTTCATTATGATCCCTAAGCACCATCCATCCATAATTATATGATGGAAACTACATATTACTTTATATTTATTATGAGAGGTCTTTATTACAGATGCTCTAATTAAACAATCTATTGTTAAGTCAAAGCCTTTATTTATATCCTCTTTTTTAAATTCTTCTATGTATTCACCTTTTTTTTCTTCGTCAAAACTGCTTATATCTTCATAGTTTATTGTTATTTCTCTTTTACTTAAAACTACCTGCTTAGGTTTAATCATGCCTCTATAGAAAAATGCTGTTCTTAATATTTCATACTTTTCTATAAGATGATTAAATACTTTATTTAATATTCCTATATTTAATGTTCCTTCTAACTCTGTTATACTTTGTTCAAAATAAGCACGAGAATTTTTATCAAGTATTAAATTGTATAATATTCCCTCCTGCATTGGTATTAAAGAATGAATTTTTTGTATATCTTGGTTAACAATGAGTATCTTTTCCAATTCTTCTATAGTCAGTTCATTATCTCCATAGTCCGATGGAGTTTTTTCTGTTTCTTGCTTCATTTCGCAATGATTTATTATATTAATTAAATGCTCCAAATATTTTTTTGATAACCTATTAATTGTTTCTTCTTTATATTCTTTTATACTATAATTAAATTCTATTTTAAGTTCATCATCTATAACTAATCCATTAATCTCAATAGGATGTGTTTTTTTGTTTGCTTTTGAAATACTAGAAGTATCACTTATTAGCTTAGAATATTTAAATAAACTCGTACTTTCCCTTTGGGCAAATTCTCCAAGATAATTAAAAATTATCTCTGGCTCTAATTTAAAAGTAATCTTGTCCTTTATTTCATTATTAGTTAAATATTTTAGTATTCCGTAACCTATACCTTTGTTAGGTATACGTCTTAAAGTCTCCTTTATGTATTTAATAGAATATGAGATATCATCAGTATTAGTCATATCTAAAACTACTGGATACATAATTGTAAACCATCCTATAGTTCTATCAATTAAAACATCTTCTATAATATCTTCTCTACCATGCCCTTCAAGATTTATAAGTACTTTCTCATTTCCACACCATTCTTTAACTGCCATACCAAGAGAACAAAGTAGTATATCGTTTATTTGAGTATTATATGCCATACTGGTTTTCCTTAGAAGCTTCTCAGTTTCTTTCTTTGAGAGACTTATCGTAATAGTTTTAGTTTCTCCCATTAAAGTTTCACTTTTTTCAAAATCCCTTGGTATTTCTTTTATATCTGTATTCTCTATTGTATTCCAGTATTCTATTTCTTTAAGTATCTTTCTACTATTAGCATATTCTATAAGCTTTTGATTCCATTCTTTATAAGAAGTAGTCTTGCTAGGCAATATTACATCTTCTTGCTTTTCTATAGCTCCATATGCTGTTTCCAAATCCTCCATAAGAATTCTCCAAGATATACCATCTACAATTATATGATGCATTGCTACAATCACATAATCACCTACTGGAGTTTTAAATAGACCTAGCTTTAGTAAAATTCCTTTTTCTAAATCCATTCCTTTTTGTATTTCATTTGATAATATTTCTATGCTATCCTCATACTTCTTATCTTCCACTAAATCATATAGATCTAGAGTAAATACATCTTCAATTCCCTCTAGTCCTCTATTTTTCTGATAAACTTCTCCTCTATCTTTTTCATATATCATCCTTAAGGCATCGTGATGCTTCATAATTTCTACAAAGGATTTTCTTAATATTTGTTCGTCTATACAATCCTTTTTATAAAAAATAAAAGATTGATTCCAATAATTCTCTTCTGAGAAATTGCTGTCAAAAAACCACTTTTGTATAGGAGCAAATTTTACATCCCCCTCAACCGTACCTTGATCTATTTCAAAATTCTTGTATATTACATGCTCACTTAATTCACTTATTGTAGGATGCTCCATTAAATCCTTAACAAGGAGATGAATATTATGATTTTGGAGTCTTGATATAATTTGTATTGATTTTATAGAATCTCCACCCACTTGATAATAATTATGATTTATACCTATTCCTTTTATGCCTAGTACAGCTTCCCATACATTAACCAAAATCTCTTCTATCTTAGTTCTAGGGGCTTCAAATGATATATGTGAAGTTTCAATTATATTTAATTCTAAAAGTACTTTCTTGTCAATTTTTCCATTTGATGTTAATGGTAACTTATCAATCTGAAATATGTAACTTGGAATCATATATGCAGGAATCTCTTTTGAAAGTTCATGCCTTACTGATAATATTTCCATTGCTTCTTCAGACGTTATATATGCACAAAGATACTTCTCTCCTTGCATATCACTTCTATCTATTACTACTGCCTCTTTTATCCCTTTAATTTTTAAAAGTTGATTTTCTATTTCACCTAATTCTATTCTGAATCCCCTTATTTTTACCTGATCATCTATTCTTCCAACAAATTCTATATTCCCATCGTTTAGCCATTTTGCTAAATCTCCCGTTCTATACATTTTGGTTCCTGGTTCAAATGGGTTGTCTACAAATTTTTCGACTGTTAATTCTTTTCTATTTATATATCCTCTTGCCAAGCTATCTCCTGATATACATAACTCTCCCACTTTTCCTATCGGCATTAAATTTAAGCGATTGTCAACATCTACTACATACGTTTTTAAATTATTTAGCGGTTTTCCAATAGGTACTGACGATAGATTTTGAACTTCTTCATAGTTCCACATCGTTGCACAAATTGTTGTCTCTGTGGGTCCATATGCATTCATATAATCTACCTTTTTACACCACTTATTTAATATTTTTTTATTAATAATTGATCCAGCAGTTATTAATAACCTTAGTGTTTTTATTTTCTGCTCATCGACATTACCTAAATATATGGGTGGTATCGTTGCCACTGTTATGTTATGTACATTGATATAATTACTAAAGTTTTCATAATTATCAATTGTTTCTTTTGATAATATATGCAACTCGGCTCCATTTAATAAACTCATATTTATTTCCCATACAGATGCATCAAAAGAAATACTAGCAAATTGTATCACCTTATCTTGTTCATTTATATGTAGCTTTTTCTCAAATAATTCTCTCAGATTAGCTATCCCAATATGTTCTACCAATACCCCCTTTGGTCTTCCTGTGGTTCCTGAAGTGTATATGATATATGCTAAATTATGTACTTCACTTAACATTTTCAGATTACTTGTTGTTCTTTCATATAAAGCTGGATCTTCTATATCTATGATTTCTCCATCATAGTCTATGTTTTTTTGTAATTTTTTTTGAGTTAGAAGTATCTCTGTATTACTATCTTCCAACATATATTTTATTCTCTCAACTGGGTATTCAGGATCTATCGGTAAATATGCACTCCCTGCCTTTAATATTCCTATTATTCCTATGATCATTTCTAAAGATCTATCTACCATTATTCCTATAATTTTTTCTGCCTCTGCACCTTTTTCTCTTAAAACTCTTGCTAAAGAATTTGCTCTCTCATTTAATTCCTTGTAAGTAAGTCTCTGACCATTAAATACTACTGCTATATTATTGGGTATCTTTTCTACTTGTTCTTCAAATAATTGTTGTATTGTTTTCTTCATATATTTTGCATCTGTCTTATTAAATTCATTTATAATTCTATTTTTCTCTATTTCACTTATAATATTTAACTCTGAAATATCCACATTATTATTTTTCATAACAATTCCTCTCTTAATACGTTTTTCTTTAACATAACATCCTATTTATAATATCAATTATATTTTCAGGATTATCGTTAATAAAAAAATAATTCCCTTCAAAAGTATATATCCTCCGCTCTCCACTATTGTGGTTACTCCATTCATCAAGCTCTTTTAAAGTAATCGAATCTTGCTTTCCACTAAATACTGATATATTACATTCGCTTTTCATCTATAATGATATTTTCCCAATATTTTCAAATCTTTTTTTAGTATAAGAGTAATTATTTCTAATAATTCATTGTTGTTAATTACTTTTTTTGAAGTTTCTCCAAGTTCTGTGACTTTCTTCATAAAATCACTATCTGGCAAAGTATGAATATTTTCTTTATTTCTTTTAATATTATGAGTTCTATATCTCGAAAAAACATGTGCTTTAGTTTTGTAAAGCACATGTTGCAAATTTTATAATAAAAGTTCATAACCTAGACGATTCCCATACTGTATCAACACATAGCATATTCATCATCACATTATTCTTTAATGTCTATATTTTATAAAACATACTTAATTAATTATTTACATCTTCTTTATCAATAATAATTAAATTTGCTTATTGTGAAAAAGTTTTTAACTCTCCACTTTACCATTACATTTTACTTATTTTAAGGTAAATTTTATCTCTAGCCACATAATTAACTTAATTACTATCACTTTTGTTAGAAATAGTAACTATTATGAATTATTTGTAATTACATATTCTCATAATACATAGCTTAAGTACATATTTTTTTCTTAAAATATGTACTTTCAAGCTTAAAAAAGCAGATATTTTACGTATACGCTTCTTTTTTTCAAAACATTCTTTTACGCTTTAAAACATATATTTTACTACAAAAGTATTTACTTTTTACTAAATATATGTATACTTCATCTAATTATCATTACCAATTTTTAGTCTTATAAGACATATATTTAAAAAACTAATCTAATATTTTTAAAAGCAATCACTAATATGCTTTTATTTAATCATAAATTAAACATAATCACTTATAATTGACCTATATCAATTTAATAAAAAAAACACCAAATTATTAAACTGATGTTTTCTATGTGAATTTATTCTGTTTTCATATTTCTTTTAATCAGCTTAATCAATCGTTTTAGTTCTTCTCTTAATTTCAACTTTATTTCATGTTCCATGCAATCACTTAAATACTCAGACATAATAATAAACTCTTTTAAAAATCTTTTTGTTATTCCTAAATATATTTTTTAATTAAATTGAATTTTCTATCACTTTTATAATAATAAAAATTGCTTATGGTTTTATTCCTTTAATTATTGTATATTATTTTCATTAAATATAAATAGTTTTATTATTCACCTTATTTTATCCTACAAATAGTCAAATTATTTAAAAATAATTTTTGTTCTAACTATTTCCTACTACGAATTCAACAATGCAATTTTCAAATCTATTATTTTTTACACTTCTGAGAATTTCAAAATATTTTAATTTATTCACAACACGAACTTAGGACAATATTCCGTAACTTTCTAGTAAGAGTAGTGGTACCAGCATCAGTTTTTTGCATCATAAATAAGAATGTTAAATTTTCCTTTGGGCAGTTACAGAAATATGCACCAAGCCAACCATCCCATCCATATTCTCCAATACTTCCCAGATCACCAGCCTTACTGCAATCTGTCATTACACGCATTAAGTTCCCGTAACTGTGTCCACATAGTGTAAGCCAAAGATCAAAGCTTTTCTGCTGCATAGTATTTAAAGTCCCTGACGTTAGATATTTAACTGTGTGAGGTTGTAAAATCTGAACACCATCCAAACTACCTTTATTCATAAGCATACTAGCAAATCTTCCATAATCATCTATAGTAGATACTAGACCAGCTCCTCCAGATTCAAATGCTGGCTCCCTATCCATCTGATGAATTATACCTAAATGATCTCCGATGTAAAGTTCTAAACCTCCATTTTTATTATATGCATAAGTTTTTACAAGTCGCTCTCTCTTTTTTTCAGGTAACCAAAATCCAGTATCTCTCATACCTAGTGGCTTAAATAATTCTTCTTTTAGAAATTCTCCAAACCTTTTACCACTAACTATTTCAATAATGGCCCCTAGTACATCCGCAGAAGTACCATATTCCCAAGAAGTTCCTGGCTGAAAAGCAAGTCTACATCTTCCTAATTTATTCATAGCTTCTATAGTACTTATTGGTGAATCACCTAGTAATCTACTACCTATCTCCTGAAACAAATCTTCTGTATCCTTCCCAGCTCTATGATCTCCACCATATACCAATCCTGAGGTCATAGAGAGTAAATCCTTAATTGTTACTTCCCTTTCTGCCGAAACCAAACTTTCACCTTTATCAACCATCTGGTCTTTAAATCCGAAGAGATACTTACTTACTGGTTCATATAAATCAATTTCACCACGTTCCAAAAGTATCATCACCGCTGCTGCTGTAACTGGTTTGCTCATAGAATATAATCTAAAAATAGAATCTCTTTTGATTGGAACTCCTTGTTCCCTATCAGCTAAACCATCTTCATGATAGAAAATTTCTTTTCCACCTTTTATTATCATTAAATTTCCACCAGCTATAACATTATTGTCTATATTATCTTTTAGTATTTTTTTTACCTGGTTCATTTCGTTTTTACCAAACATTTTCATTTCCCTCACTTAATTGACTAGTGTTTTATTATCTTAATTTTTATATTATTTTATAAAATTTTTTTATTAAACTTTATATTACACTAATTTTTCTAAAATAAACTTGACTATAACCTTTGCAACACCATTATTATCATTAGAATCTGTTACAAAATTTGATTTTTTCTTAACTTTTTCATTAGCATTTCCCATTGCAACTCCCATGCCTGCAAACTCTATAGCTGATAAATCGTTGTCACTATCACCTATAGCAATTATTTCTTCCTTTTTAATATTATAATAATTTGCAAGAATTTCAATTGCCTTTCCCTTTGAGGTTCCCTTTTTAGTAATTTCAATATTATGATTAGATGAACTGGTAATTTCAATTTCACTTACGCTTTCTAATTCTTTTCTAAGATTATGTATTTTTTCTCTATTTCTATTTATAATCTCACATTTAATTATATTATCTTTCTCATGATTAAAAACATCAAACCATTTTTCTTCATCTTTTATATAATTTAGTTTAACATTTCTATTTATAAACCCTCTTATTTTTAAAAGCTCTATA
Organism: Clostridium puniceum; assembly: GCF_002006345.1. Taxonomy (GTDB): domain Bacteria; phylum Bacillota; class Clostridia; order Clostridiales; family Clostridiaceae; genus Clostridium; species Clostridium puniceum. The sequence goes on along the minus strand of NZ_LZZM01000188.1, from coordinate 36,534 downwards.
CCAATTTTTAACTTTAAGTCACCACAATATATTTTATATACACTATTAAAAATAGGTTTTACATTATATTTATTAAATATTTTTAATAACTTCTTACACGCTTCCTCATCAATAACACTTTTATAAATAACATCATCACCATGCTTTTCTTTAATAATTGCCCCTGTACATGCAATAATAGGAGAATTTAACCCTATAAAATCTGAGTAGGCTACTGCATCAACATAAGTTCTACCTGTACTAATAACTACATGAACTCCCATATCATGAGCTTTTCTAAGAGTACTTTTTGAAATTTTACTGATTTTATGATTACTATTTAAAAGTGTTCCATCCATATCTATGCAAATTAATTTATATTTCATACTACACCTTCCAATAAAATGTGTTTATATGGATTTACATAGTTTATTAATAATTCCATACTTAACTTAAGTATACAAATATTCTTATTGAAATTCAATCCACTTAAAAGTTTTAAATTAGTCATTAGTTTTTCTTGATAAAATCTTTATAACTATGCAAATTGTATCGTCATTTTTTAACTATATTTCTATTCTTCATAACAAATAACTGGAGTTCCATCTTCTATATTGTTAAAAATTGTTTTAGCTAAATATAATGGAGCATTTACACATCCATGGGTTCCATTTCTTTTATATATATCGCTTCCAAAAGAATATCTCCAACTAGCATCATGTATTCCTATATTTCCGTTAAAAGGCATCCAATAAGTTACTTCCGATTCATAATTGTGTCCTCTTAGAGTTGCTTCTTTTTGTTTATAATTAAGCATATATATTCCAACATTAGTGGAATTTCCCTTGTTTGGATCACCTGTTACTACAGGACCTTGAGTTATAAGTTTTGCATCTTTATAAAACCATAAATGCTGTCTTGTTATGTTAATTTCTACATAAGTTTCACCTATGTCATTAGTATTACCTATTTCATCCCTATATAAAGCCTTTTGAGTATATATAGGTTCTTTTTGAAGTAATTCACCGAGTTTTATATTTTCTAATAATGCTTTTGTTTCAGCAGAACAATTAATTTTCCATCCATAAAATCCGCCTTTAACTTCTACTATTTTATTTATAGATGTTTTAATTTTTCTTGGTATGCCAACTGTATCATATTTTTTACTCAATCCTTGTACATATTCCTTAACTGCTTTTTCATTTATTACTACTTCTAATTTATCATCAACATAAAGCCATTGATTTATTATATTATCATCTAACATTTCATTTTGACTTCCAAATATATAAGTTATTTTTGTTGATACATACTTATTAAGTAAATTCTTAGTTTCTATAGTTTTATCAGAACTTAAAGTGTACTTTGGATTTTCGTAACAAAGATTTTTATCTAAATCTAATTTTGTTTTTCCTTCTAATATACTTTTTTCTATAGCTTCATTTAATTTATCTGTGTATATCTTATTTCCATATACTTCTTTAACCACTTCATATGAATCATTTGAATACTTAAAACTTACATTTTGAGGTTCTATAATTTTTTTATTTAAACAGTTTAATTGATTTATTTTATTTTTTAAATTATCTTTATCATAAAGAAATATATCCTCTACATAATATTCTTGTTCCTTAAATAACGAGCTTATCCATTTAAATAAACTTTGCATTTTATAAATTTTAGAAATACTATTTTTTTCATTATACAACATTCCTATATCTTGTCCTTTTATTTTTTCTATTTCTCCATCTCTTTCAATTAACTGTAACTCATAATCTTTAATATAACTTCTAATTATATGATTTACATCATCATGTGACTTTAATGATACATCTACACCATTTATTACTGTATTAAAAAAGTAATGATTAGCAAAGTATAATGAAATAAGCAAATATATTAGTATACTTGAAGCTATTAAAATAATATTTTTTCCTATGATCTCACTTTTAAAAAGCTTTTTTACATTAATATTCTTCATATCTATTATCCTCTTCATCAAAAATACATTTTATTTAAACATAATAATTAATTTATAATATGTTTGTATTTTTGATTTTAAAACTTAATTATAGAAATGTAATCTTAAAGCTTCTTAAATTAACAGTAAAATTGAGCATTAAGCGCACTACTAAACATAATAAAAATTTTAAACCCAACAGACGCATAGTATACTTATATTGAATTTATTTTGTTATTAGAATTATACAACCTAACAACTTAAAGCACTCTGGTAACAACATCTAATATTTCCATCTGTAATGTCCATGAATTGGATTATAAAACCAGCTCAATTTAGCCTCTGATGCGCATGGATGGGAATTATGAATAACATAAGGTATACCGTCATCATCCCTTTTATCTGAAATAATAGCAATATGCTCATATCCCTCAATAAAAACTATTATATCTCCCGGCTGCCACTCTTTTAAATTATTTATGTCATCTTCCTTGAATTCTGTAGTTAACTGAATACAATTTTTTTTGAAAAACGTATCTTGATTTAAAACTCGTCTAAAATCAATATTGGGATCCGCTTTTCCGTTCACTTCCTTATATTGAGTTTTATTTTCCTTAATATCTTTATCTATTAAATCTTTGATTGATATATCTATACCTTTAAATCCTCTCCATATTACATCAGTGCAAACTCCTTCACCATTTGGTGGATATCCTCCTATATAGTATGCATCTTTATATATTGTCTTCTGCTCAGCTTCTTTTCTCGCAGAATTTACTATATCTATAGGATCAGGTATTCCATTTTCATTTTTATCAACCTTTGAACTTTCATCTGGAACATTAACTTTCCTAATTGGTACTACATCAGTAGTTTGTTTTATTTGAATGTTTAATTCAGTATTTGTTTTATTATATTGAAATTTTTGTAATATAATTGTAGCTATTAAACATATAACCAATAATCCTATTAATATAACTAATATCTTCGTTTTTTTCACTCTTATCCCTCATTAAAACAATCTTTTCTATCTCCTTATTATTTTATAGCTTTATTTATATCTGTCCTTACCTGGTAACAATTTCAATTTTAGTTAACAAACGACATAATCCTTCTACCTTTTGAATATATCAATCTCTTGTTTTTGTTATATTATTTGTTCCTAATAATTTTATAAAATCCATCTCATTTATTTCATTATGCCATTTCTTTTATATTTAAGATTAAAGCAATATATATTTGATTTGTATAATATTTGCGTCTCATTAATAGACATAATAGCCATCTAAATCCTCACTATCCTAACTCAAAAATAGAAAAGGATAGCACTATCAGTTTCCAACAAATAGTCTACCCTTATTATACTACAAAACATTATCTTTTAACCCATTTTTTTCTAAAAATTATAACATTACTTTCCTATAAATTTATAACTTATTATATATTATTAAGTAAAACAAGCATGCCAAAGAATATCTAAAAAATTAACCTATTTAAGCAATCAACATCCCCATACACTCAATCACAAAACTCTCAAAATAGTAAACATATTAGTAAAAATCTTATCCTCATATCTCTCAAATTTAACGGTTATAAACTCCTCATCTTCACTAACCAAAATCCCTTTTTCATACTTATCATTTTCAACCATTTCTCTTCCTTCTTAGCCTCCTCCGTCTCTTCCATTGCATTATTTTTTTCTTTAATAATAACCTTCACTTGTCTAGCAACATCCTTAAAATCAGCTTTTGGAGCATATTTTTCTTCTACTATTTCATCAAAAGATTTTATTTAAACTGCTCATTTTTCCCATGCTTTGATTACTTTTTATATTACTTTGATAACATCCAAATATAAACAAAAATTTATATCAAATCAGTATTTTGTCATAAAACATATATATTTAGGAATAAAAAGAAGATATATAATCGTGTAAGTCGATTTATTAAGAAAAATGTATTTAGAGAATAAATTTATGCATTTAAAGAAAATTACATTTAAATATACTAAATATTGTGAGAATATATATCTGTAAGTAAAACTGCAGTTTTGTTCACGTTAACATTAAACATTATATTTGGTACGACATAATTAAATTCTTGTGAATCTTATCGAAAGAGGTAAAAATGATATCTCTATAGCTAACTCACAAAGTAATGTATAGATTTTTAATATAACATTTTAACAATAAAAACATAATAACAAGTGTATATCTTATCTATAATTTAAAAATTAATAAAAGGGAGATTTTATCTATGAAAAAAATTAAAAGTTTATGTTTAATTGCCGCTCTAAGTGCTATGGTTACAGGAGTAAGTTTATTACAAAGCACATCTGCTTATGCAGCTACAACTATACATGTAAGTGAAGGTGGTACTTCTTTGTCACAAGCTTTAGTTTCAGCTAAACCAGGAGATACTGTTCTAATAGATGGAACTGTACACTCACAACCAGTAAAAGTACCTGCTGGAATATTACTAATGGGGGGAGGCGAAGGCAACTTTGGAGTCATAGATTTTTCAGGTTCTTCAGGATCTAATGCTAGAGGTTTAACAATTAATACTGATGGATCAACTATTGCAAATTTAGAAATACTTAATGCTGGAGATAACGGAATTTACATGGAAGGTTCATATAATACTCTTCAAAGTTTATGGGTTCATAATAATCAAGATGCTGGTGTACAATTATCAAATGGTGCAGCCAATAATACTTTAACTAACATTACTTCTTATTATAATGCTGATGGATTTGCAATTAAATTACATTCAGGTGAAGGAAATGTCTTAACAGATTGTATAGCACAAGAAAACTCAGATGATGGATATGACTTATATGCCGCTCATGGTGCTGTCCAATTTATTAGATGTAAAGCTATAGCTAATGGATATTATAACGGAATTTATGGTGATGGAAATGGATTTAAGGTAGGAGGAGTTGATAATAAAACTCCAGGTGTACCAGCACATTTAGACCCATTAAATCATGTTCTTATTGATTGTGTAGCTCAATCTAATTTAGCAGCTGGATTTGATAGAAATAATCAAAGTGGTGTTGTTACAATGCAAAACTGTATTGGTCAAGACAATGGTAAAGGTAACTTTAACTTTCCAGCTACAGGTACACCATCTGCTTTAAAGAAAAAAGTCACATTTGGTAGAGCTATAATTGATTCATGTACATCTATTGGTGAAGGTGCAAATAATATTACGGGAGCTGATTTACAAGGAGAATGTACAGGTTTTTAATATAATATTTTATCAAATTGATATATCACATTAAAACTATTAAAATAGCATAAAAAGTATATTTTTAATCATAAAAGTCAAATAAGTAGAAAAAAGTGATTTTAATTGATTATTTTCTCATTTAAAGACAAATATATATACTTTTTTATCAAATTAAAGTATTATACAAACATATTAAATCCCTAATATTCAAAATTCTCTAACTAAAGCAAAGAATATCATAGTTATTTCTACATAGACAATGATATTTACATTGCATGTAAAACCAAAATAATTACACTGAAGTAAAATGCAGTCTATAGAGTAGGTAATTTAAGAAAAGTCTATTCTATAGGTTGCATTTTATTCTATAGAAGTTAATAAAAAATATTTAAAGGGGGCTAAAATTATGATTAAGAACAAATTTACTTTACTCACTTCAGCTATATTTATAGCTACTTTTTTATTTTGTGTTACGCCAGTCAAAGCAATTGACAGCATTGATAATAATGCTTCGACGGAAACAAACACAGATATCAATAGTATAGACAAGCCTTATACTAAAGAAGTCACACAAGAAACTAATAATGCAAACAATATCCTTGCAAAAAAAATAGGCTCTAAAACAAGCAGCAATACAAACAAAAAACTAACAGTTATGGTTTACAGTGATGCAGATAATAACTTAGAAGAGAGTTTACTTGAAGATATTCAACAAATGAAAGATGGATATGTAGATAACCCAAACTTGAACCTAATTGTTTTAGTTGATAGAACTCCAGATTATTCTGAGGATTCAAATGTACTCGGAGAGGATTTTTCAGACACAAGAATGTATAAAATTGAAAAAAACAAAGCAATTAGAATTAATGGCGGCGATCAATTTCCTGAGATAACCAAAACTAATACTTATGAGGCAAATATGGGTGATGGTAATACACTAAAGAAATTTATAGATTCTTGCAAAAAAAATTATCCAGCAGATAAATATTCACTTATTATTTCTAATCACGGTGGTGGTGCAAGAGACAGCAAGTTATTACAAAAACCAAAAGATCCAAAAGCAGTATGTTGGGATGATACAAATGATGGAGATTGCTTATATACTGCTGAAATAACAGATACATTAACTAATAATGAATCTGTAGATGTATTAGCTTATGATGCTTGTTTAATGGGAACAGCGGAAGTCGCATATCAATATAGATCAGGTAATGGAAGCTTTCAAGCAAATGTTATGGTTGCATCAGCTCCTGTAGTTTGGGGAAATGGGTATGATTATAAAAAAATTTTTAGTAGACTGAAATCTGGTGGCGGAAATAATGGACTAACAGATACAACCTTAGGTGGAAAAGAACAATTTTTTGATCCTTCAGCAGTTACTGATCTTCAATTAGGAGCTATAATGGTTGAGGCTCAAAGAGATTCTGCTAAAGCAGCAAATGCAAATGACCAAGTTTTAAGTTGTTATGACCTTACAAAAATAGAAAATGTAAAAAATTCTGTAGATAAGCTAGCTATAAGTCTATGGAACGAAAATAAAAAAGCTGATATGGAAAGCCTTAGAGGAACTGGCAAAACTGTATCTCTGATTCATTACTTCATTGAAACAGATAAATATGAATGGTTAGCTTATCCTTACTTTGATTTATATGATTTATGTAAAAAAATAAGTACAAGCACTGTTTTTAGTACTAATGTTAAGAGCTTAGCTGTAGATGTAATGAAAAATGTAGATGCTATGATTGTTTATTCATATGGTGGAACAAAGTTTAAAGGATTTACTGAAGGTAAAAGCGGATTAAGTATATTTTTGCCAGATGGAAATAAAATGTATAGAGATGTATCTGCTAATATAAGTTATTCAGAATGGACAGGTCAAAGATGGTACAATTCAATAGATACAACTACTCTTCAATCAGATTATCTATATGGCAAATTAAGCTGGTGTAAAGATGGACAATCTCCTGAAGCTAATAATGTTGGTAATTGGTTTGAGCTTCTTGATTCATGGTTTGATAGTTCAAATGATCAAACAGGTGGAGATAACGGATACCAATGGTAAAATTTAAATAACAATTTACTATAAGTCTAGTTTAATGAAGATTTTATAAAAAACAGCAAATAATAACTACAATAAAGCGTAGCTCCTAATTAACTTTTAATTAGGAGCTACGCTCCTTCTTCTTTCTACTTAATCCTTATTAATTGTTTTATTGTTAGAAGCTATTTTCACCGCTATTAATTTTAGCCTCCATATTCAATAATCTAATTGTCTTAAGCTCTTTCCTCATTACTTACATTTTTATAGTATTCCTTAAAACTTCAATTAATTTTTTCAATTTACAAAAACTATAATACTTATTCTCAAATAACTTTTTATCCTAACTATTAGAATGTTTTACACTTACAAAATAATTGATTATAAAAAATGTTCTTCATAATTAATAAAGAACATTCAATTTCTCAAGACTGAATGTTCCTTATTTTCATATCTAAAAATTTATCTAATAACTAGATTTTTCAAAGGTATCATCTGAAACAGTTATAGTATTTTTACCTGATTTTTGATACCACATATACCCTAAATTAATCATTTCTTTTAATCTAGTTGTTTTAGTACTTGCTGATGCAGCTGCATTACCTGTATTTTTATTATTTACAGTTTCTGCTGGTGGATTGAAAGTAAATGAATAAAAATACCATTCTCTACTTGCAGCATGTTTTCCTGATTGATCTATAAAAGGGACATAATCAGGATAGAAGTCAGTAAATACTGCTAACTTTCTCATCTCTAAATTACTATCTCCGATTAATAAATCATTTATATTACTTGACTTATATTCTTCAAAAACTACACCTTTTTCTTTTAATTTAGTTACATATTCCCTACAAACTTCGCCTGTCCATTCTCCGCCTAAATAACTCTTTCCACCTTTACTCCAAAAAGGATCTAATAATGCAACCCTATTTGGTCTCAAATTAATAGAAAATTCTCCACTTGAAATAGAATCTTCTATTAATTTGCTAGAATTTATAACCATCTGATTTCCTAGAGAATGTCCTACTAATCTTATTTCACTACCAGTAAAATTTTTCATAGCTTTTCCATATACATTCTTAAAAATTTCAGCAACTGATTTTTCAGATCCAGCATAAGATTCATAAGATCCATCAATCTTTCTCCATCTCATTTTTTTTGAAGTTTCGTTTGTCCAAATTTTTGCTTCTGCATCTTTCAATTCGCCTTCATCTGCAAACTGATTCCAATAGAATATTCCTATATTCCATCCAGCTTTTACCCAGTAATCAGCACTATTCACATTTAAGTCTATTCCCGAATTATTACTAGTTGCATTAAATGTTTCTCTATGCAGCTTTTTAGTTGAACCATTTTGCCAGCCATGTATATATATAACGGTTGGTTTGCTTGGGTCAAAATAACTATTCTTTTGACCTTCTACATATTTTTCGGATTGATTATTCTGCCCAAACCAATATATTCCAGTATCTAATGTCTTTCCATCAAAAACAGCTGCTTTAACATTTAATGTTCCACCACCTAAAACACATAATAGTAAAGCAAATAATGATATTACTATCTTTCTCATACTTTTACATTCCTTTCATCAATTAAATATACAATTTTACTTTATTCAAAATTATAAGTATAAAATTGTCTTACTTATGGTGTAACAAGTCTAGTAGGAAAATCATTTGTATTATAACAAGTTGTTGTATCTACTCCAGATGATTTGTATACCATACCTTAACCATTAATCTTTGGTTGTTAAGTGAAGCAGCATTTAAATTATAAGAATATACTGTAGGATGATTTCCAGTACCTGTTGCTGAAACATTCATTGTTTGAGTTCCAAGTAATACTGCCCCAGTACCATCTGCATTAACTTTTAAAATATCAACTGTAATATTTGAACTGCTCCCTGGATTATTTGTCCATAGTGTAAAATTCCATTTGCCACTTGGATAAGTGCCATTAACCAATGGAGTGGTTCAGAAATTTGGAGTTGTATTAATTGTCTTTGTGGCTGCCACCCAGATATTACATTTTTTGTAGTTTGCATATTTTGACTAGGAGTACCAATGCCAGTTACTGCTTGATTAGATAAATACCATGTTGTACTTGAAGTATCATGACCAGATCATTGTTGATATACACGCACATAGTCAACATACATTTTAGCAGGAAATTGTGTTGAGTGATCTGGACTTCCTGGCCAGTTTCCTCCTACTGCTAAATTAAACAGAATAAAAAAGGTTTATGAAATTCATCTGTTCCATTAACACTATTTAATATATTGGCTTCCAAATATTTAGCTCCATCTATAAACCACTTAATTGAGCTTGCATTCCATTAAATTGAATAAACATGATATTGAGTTACATCAAGATTCCCAGATGGTCCTCCATAATTTGCATACTTATTATCATCCCAGTGAATAGTACCATGTATATTAGCTTCATCGTTTACGTGTTCCATAATATCAATTTCGCCACATTTAGGCCAAACTGCTTGAGAAATATTTAATCCTAACATCCAAAATGCTGGCCATATACCTTGTCCACTCGGAAGCTTCATTCTTGCTTCAATTTTCCCATACTTGAATTCCTTTAATCCTTGGGTTTTAATACGACCTGATGTATAACCCATCCCACCAGAACCGGTTCCAGTCTCATTAATCCAATTTGCTTTATTTATATTGTTTCCATTAAACTAGGTAGTGGCAGCATTTGCATTAATAGCAGAAAGTACTGAAGATATTAGCGCAAACACCATAATTAAACTAAAAACTGTTTTCTTTTTCATTAAAAAGCCCCCTTATTAATTTTGCATTTTATTTACCTAGTATTAACCATTCTATTTTTTACCAATACATACATTTAGCAACATATATTATAGATACCTAAATGTAGAATTTATACGTATAATGTAGAAGTCATATCGTATTAACTTAGAGCAAACTTTTAAATTGTTTTAGGTATCTATAATAGAAACATTACTATTTTCAATTTTCAGTGTAAATAATTTTATAGTAAATCATACTTTTATCTTCATAAAACATCAATATCATCCAAATATATAGATTAAGACAAAAAATCAGCATTTTACGACTCATTTAAGTATTAATAAAACTTATTGCAATTCATATAAATGGCTCTAACAACGGCATTTAGCATCAAATAACAAAAGAATTTCATTCCATAATTCTTTTTTCATTTGTATAATACTGGCTTGACATTCAGAATTTTATCTTTTATCGTAAATAAATTAATTATGAGAAAAAATAGATTAACGTCCTGACTCATTTTTTATTATTTTCTAATTGTAACTTTTTCTAATAAAAATACTTTATTTTTCTGAGTTCTCTTTATTTTATTCATCTAATCTTCATTATAAATTTAAAGATTTCTGCATATACTAACCATAGTATAGAAGGGAGGAATGGTTTTATGAATAAAAGTATGAAAATAATATTAGTCATAGTTGGAATTTTAATAATTTTAGCTATCCCTGTTAGTGACTACAATAGTTTAGTTTCTCTTGAACAAAAAGTTAATTCAGCATCCTCAAATATTGATACTCAACTCCAAAGAAGATCTGATTTAATACCTAATTTAGTTAGTACGGTTAAGGGATATGCTACTCAAGAAAAAACAATATTCACAGATATTGCAAATGCAAGAAGCAAACTCGCAGGAGCTACAAATGTATCAGAACAAGCTAATGCGGATAATGAATTATCTAGTGCTCTTTCACGATTATTAGTTGTTGTAGAGAATTATCCTGATTTAAAATCTAGCCAAAGTTTTAGAGACTTATCAATTCAATTAGAGGGAACTGAAAATAGAATTGCAGTGGCTAGACAAGATTATAACACTGCTGTAACAAATTATAATACTAAAAGAAGAAGATTCCCTAGTAATATAATCTCATCATTATTTGGTTTTCAAGAAAAAATACTTTACAAAGCAAGTGAGGGTGCAAAAGAAGTACCTTCTGTGGACTTTAATAAGTGAAAATAAATAATAAAAGTAAATTTATAAGCTTATTTATAATTTTTCTTCTTTTAGTAGTTTCTTTTTTTTCATTTCCAGTAATAGGTGAAATTAAACTCCCCTCTCCAACTCCTCATAAATATATAAATGATTATGTGAAAATAATAAATCAAACCGAATCAAATAACATAATTTCTATAGGAAAAGAGTTAGAAGATAAAACAGGTGCACAAGCTGTTGTGGTTATAATAGATTCAACTAATAACATTCCTATTGAAGAATTTGCTATTAATTTATTTAGAACTTGGGGAATTGGGCAAAAAGAAAAAGATAATGGCTTATTAGTTCTTTTAGCTATAAAAGACAGAGCTTGGAGAGTTGAGGTTGGACGTGGACTTGAAGGTGCTGTTCCAGATGCATTAAGTAGCAGAATTATTGAATCAATTGCAAAACCTAATTTTATAGAAGGTAATTATGGAAAAGGAATCATTAATTCATATAGTACATTATGTGATTATATTGCAAAAGAATATAACGTTACCTTGGATAAATCTTTAAAAATTTCAGTAACTGATACTAATACTATTTCTACTGGTAATTTTAAACTTTATGTTGGAATTTTTTTAGGTTTAATTCTATTAGATTTATTATTTAATAGAGGACGAATTTCTTACACGCTTTTGCAAATTCTAATTCTAAATAGCATCTTTAGAGGAAATGGCCCCAAAGGAGGTTCTTCTAGTGGTGGCTTTGGCAATTTTGGTGGTGGTTCCTCTGGTGGCGGTGGTTCCAGTGGAAATTGGTAAAACTTCCACTTTAAAACATAAATAAGATAATTATTTTTAATAATTATCTTATTTTACTTCTCATATAATAAATATACTAATAATTTTATCATAGTTGTAGTTTTTATCTATCATGATTTGGACTACTATTAACTTTATTAATTGCTTTTGTAACTTCTACGATTATGTCTGTTTCAACTTGTTGTTTAGTACTTTCCAATTTAGCCATTATTTTTCCTAAAGGTGTAGCTACATAATATGGTTTTAAATTATTAAGTGAAAGTGTATAAATATCTCTTTTACATTTATCACATTTACATCCATCTACTTTTTCTAACAAAATTTCCATATACTCATTAACCCATATTTCCATATAATTAATAACATCGTGCATTATATCTTCTCTCCCCTTATTAAGACGTTAAACTATCCTTAAAATTTACTACAGACAATCTACAGCAATCCCCCAAAATTTACAAATAACACAATCATATTATTAATTTTACTATAATTTAACTATAATAAAAAGTATTTATTGAGTTTTAATTAAAATTTTGTTATATTCTCCACAAAATTTTTATTCATTTTCCAGAATTTTTATTTGATTAAGATTATTAAGTATGTGCATATAACAATCTGCTTTCTTTTGTATACCATAAATTATAGTTTCCAATTGTTGATTTTCTGCTTTTGATTTATTCACTAAATTAGTTAAACTAATTGATATTTCTTTTATTCCATGCAAATTATTACTTTGAGAGTCTTGTACTTCTGCCACATTTTTATATACACCTAGTTCAGCATCAACAATCCTGTCTAATATAGAAGATGAACCTTCAATAATTTCAGTAGCCTTAGTTATAACACCAGAACCTTCATTTGATTTATTTACTAATTGTTCCATAGATGTAGTTAACATTTGCAAGGAATTCATGATATCTTTTGCATTTTCCTGCGTATCAACAGAAAGTTTTTTTATTTCGTTAGCAACAACAGTAAATCCCTTTCCTGCTTCGCCCACTCTAGCTGCCTCTATTGATGCATTTAATGATAATAAATTTGTTTGTTTTGCAATACCAGTTATCATAGTTGCAAACCCTTGAATGCTATTATAATATTGTTGGATATCTGAAATTAAATTTAATAATTCCTCAAATACTTGTGATACAGAACCGACTTGATTTATTAAATCGCAAAATTCATTTTTAGCATTCTCTATTTCTTTTTGTGAATTATCAAGACTTACGACTACACCATCGACAAGTTTTTTTGTTTTATCGCTATTATGAGATAAACTTTGCAAGTATTCATTAACTTGTTCTGTTTCTTGTGTCGTATATTCTGCTCCCTTTAAAAGTGTATTTAATCCGTGAGTCATATCCCCTTCTTCATGAACAAGAATATCAATATTACTTTGTATTTGTGAGTTTAACTCAAAAACTTCTTTTGCATACAAAAATCCTTTTTCTTCTGATTTTATCTCAGTATTAACCTTACTTTCAGATGATTTTATTTTCTCTATCTTATCTTTATTAGAAATTTTAAACATTTTAATGCCTCCTTACTATTCAACTATCAACATTACCATCGTTTGATTGGCATGCGCTTTATAGTATTGTTCTCCATAACTTATAAAACCTGCAGTATTAGGACAGAATGAAATAATTTCTTTATCTATACTTTTCCAAAGATTTTCTTGTTGGAATTTTAAACTTCGTAAGATACAATTTATTGCAAAAACAAAAGTTGGTTTAAAAGGAATATCTCCAATAGTCTTTTTTATTTGAATAACTGGATCAACTGATTTAAGAACTTCTACAAAAGTATTGGCCATTAATTGACAATAAAATGTAATAGATTTATCTGTATTCACCTTCATAGGTGAAGCAATAAAAATTTCATCTCTATAAATTTTTCCTAAAGGATTATTCATAAAATGATTAGGCAAGTCTGATTCACTAACATTTAAAATTTTTGCATATTCTATACTTGCAGGAACATTATTAAAGGTTTTTACAGTTCTATTAATAGCATCTGCCTCCGTTACTAACAAACGTGCTCCACTTGGAACATATATATTTTCTTTGATTAAAGTTGTTCTTCTGCTTGTATTAAAAAATAAAACAGTACTATGAACTCTTTTAGACCCTATAAATATAAATGTTTCTTTAAATTTAAGATTATCACCAGCGCTTCCACCTATAATTTTAAAATTATCATGTGTAAAATAAAATGTAGTAACAATACTTTCTTCCATTCCAGTTAATCCATCACATAATAACAATGCAAAAGCATTTACATTATTTTGTACCTTTTTATATGCTTTCTTTAAATTACTAATACTTTTTATTGGAGGATAAAGTATTTCCACAACTTCTGCATCTGATAATTCATATTCAAAACCTGAAATAATTCCATCTTTATACCCTTCTATACTGTATTCCCCAGATGTAGAACAAAGTGTAACATTTGATGAAACTAACTTAGATAATTCCAATATAACTTCTACTGTAGAAAATAAAACAAATCCTTTATTACTATTTGTTTTTGTATACTTAGATACTCCTTGTGGATTTGAGAAAATTAATGATTTCATAATAACAGCTCCTAACATTTAAAATAATTTCTCCAAATATTCGATTATGTTGCAATTTTAATTCTTCACTGGAATTAACCGCCTTTACACACTTTTTATTTTTTACAACATATTTCCTTAAATACAATATTCTTATATATAATATTATCATAAAAGCATTAAAAATAAAATTTTCTTCTTCTTTTACCAATTTTTATCAATTGTTCTTTGTCATTTAATTTATGATTTTCTATAATTTTGTCAAATAAACATTTCAAAGTTTAACAAAAGTATAATTTTATATTAATATTTGCTCCCAATCTTCTATCTATTAATAATTTAATATTTTAAAGAAACATAATATTTTAGCATTTGTATACCAAGATGCTTTATTATGGTATAATCATAAGATTATAATTATACCATATCTTTAAGTTCAAATATTAATTGTTAATATTTTCTAAAAAATAGAGTTCACAAAGTTATCTCTAAATACAAACTTTTAATTATATATATATGTTCTAAAAAATTTTGTTCATTAAGACTTAATTTCTATATTAGAGTGATTGGATAAGACAACCAACTAAATTATGAACTTTCTTAATTAGAACTTATATATGTAAATTATTATGAAATAGATATGTTGTAATATTATATTAGGAGGATAAATACCGATGATGTTAAAAATTAATATACCTAAAAATCCTGCTTTAGCAGTAAAAATGTTAATAGATTCAGGTTTTGAAGCAGGTGTTGTTGGAGGATGCATTCGAGATGCCCTTATGAATAAGATTCCTCATGATTGGGATATCTGCACATCAGCTACACCAAATGAAATTCAATCAGTATTTCACAACTTTAAACAACTTGCTGTAGGTTTAAAACATGGTACTGTAGTTATTTTTATAAACGATGAAGAAATAGAAATAACAACCTATAGAATAGATGGCACTTATTCCGATGGTCGTAGACCTGATACTGTATCATTCACAAGAAATTTAGTAGAAGATTTAAGCAGGCGAGATTACACACAAAATGCTATTTTTTTTAATGAATCTGTTGGAATAATAGATCCTTTTAACGGTGTATCTGATATTGAACGTAAAATTATTAGATGTGTTGGGGATGCTAATAAAAGATTAAGAGAAGATGCTCTAAGAATTTTACGAGGAATTAGATTTGCATCTAATTTAGGGTTTATAGTAGAAGAATCTACAAAAACAGCAATGTTAAAAAATAAAGAACTTTTAATAAATATTTCTCAAGAACGAATTGCTGTAGAATTTATAAAAATTCTTCAAGGCAAAAACGCAATAAATATACTTGATGAATTTCAAGAAATTATATTATGTATTATTCCAGAAATAAAATCTATGATTGGATTTGAACAAAATAACCCTTATCATTGCTATGATGTTTGGAAACATACCCTTATTACAATTAATAACGTAGACGAATTAATATTAAAATTAACTATGTTCTTTCATGATATTGGAAAGATAAATTGCTATAGAATTGATACGCAAGGAATTGGTCATTTTTACGGTCACGCAGATGAATCCACTAGAATTGCATCTGAAATTTTCAAAAGAATGAAATTAACAACTTCAGAATTAATTTCTAAAAATGACATAAAAAATGTTATACAACTAATAAAATATCATGATATAGTTATCAAACCACAAAAAAAGAGTATTCGAAAAATCTTATCTAAATTAGACGGTAATATATCACAATTTCAAAGATTACTTTCAGTAAAAAAAGCTGATATTCTAGCCCAAAACCCTGATAAAGCACTGATTCGCTTAGGCGAAATTGATTCTATTCAAAAAATCTTTAATGAAGTAATTGAAGAAAATATTTGCATAACATTAAAAAAATTAGCTATTAATGGTAAAGATTTAATTGATATTGGTATTCCAGCAGGTGAAAAAATTGGTAAAATATTAAACCAATTACTTGAAGATGTTCTTGCTGAAAATTTATCCAATGAAAAAGAATCACTATTAATAGCAGCAGAAAAATATAATTATTAATAATTTCATGCTTAAAACATAAAAACTGTTTCAAAAAAAATCCACCTAGTAATTAAATTCTAGGTGGAACTCCTTCTTTTTTTGAACAAATGCAAAGCTATCAAAATTTTTAGCTATATCATAATGTGTTACTCCTAAATTATGAAGAAGATAATAATCAAAATAATCTACACTAGATTTTTGTAACTGTTCATTAAAAACTCTTTCAAAAAAAGTATCTACCATTTGATTTTATATTCATTCATGACTCTTAATCATCTGATACATTCCTATTATTAATTGAATATACATTATAAGTTTGCCAGATTTTTTCTAAGTTTCCAAATACATAAGAAATATTTTCTTTTTCTCTCATTCCAACAGCAATAATTAAAGCATTTATTACTGATAATGGTGCAACTAACGAATCTACAAATGATGCCATATTACTTTGAGCTATTAATGTATAATCTGCTTTAGCTGCTAATGGTGATAATAAACTATCTGTAAGCGCAACTACTTTTGCTCCTCTGTCTTGAGCAAATTCCAAAGCATCTATTGTCTTAGCTGCATATCTTGGAAACCCAATACCAATGACTAAGTCACCTTCACCCACATTTATCATTTGTTCAAAAACATCTGAAATACCATAACTTACAATCTTTACATTTTGTAATATTATGTTTAGATAAAATCCTAAAAATTCTGCAATCGCTGTTGAACTTCTAAGACCGATTATATATATTCTTTGTGCTTCAAATATATTTTTCACAACCTCTTCAAATGTATTTTGATTTATTTTTTCCAAGGTAGCTCTAATATTTTCCATATCTGCCTTAAGTACACCTTTTAAAGCATCACCATCTGAGAAATAGTCATTTCTAAGCTCTAATCTTTGCACTGTAGTAAGTTTATTTTTTATAAGTTCTTGCAATGCTTTTTGAAGTTTTGGATATCCTGAAAATCCAAGTTCAATTGCAAATCTTACAACTGTTGATTCTGATACTCCTACAGAGGTTCCAAGCTTAGCTGCTGTCATAAATGCAGCTTTATCATAATATTTTAATATGTATTCAGCTATTAATTTTTGTCCCTTACTTAATCTTATAAATTTGCCTTGAATTAGTCTCATTAAATCTTTGCTATTTTCATTATTTAATTCATCCATACTTTGCCTTCCCACTATCAATTTTGAATAATATTAATTTAATTCTATCATCTTATTTAAAATTGTACAATAAATAACTGATTTTTGAAACTAAATATTAAAAATCTGCAAGATTTTTATTACTTACCGTCAATATAAAATTTAATTTTAATTTAAAATTAAAAATTGTTATAATATTCTCAATTTAATTAACAGTGATTTAATCAAAATTATTCAAATCACTGTATTATACTAGAAGTTATATCTAATTTGCCACATTAGAATTTTGTAAATAAATTACGCATATGTAGCTTGTTTATTTTAACTTATTATTATAAAGTATTTATATAACTTATTTCCTCTTTATTTAAATCTCTGTATTCTCCTCTTTTTAAATATCCAAGTTTTATTTCTCCAATAGATATTCTCTTTAACGACAAAACCTCATGATTTAATGCTGCACACATCTTTCTTATTTGTCTATTCTTCCCTTCATGAATACCGATCTCTATAGTTGATACCTCTTTATCATAACTTATTACCATAAGTTCTGCTGGAGCAGTTATGTATCCTCCAATATCTATTCCTATTTGAAATTTTTTAATATCCTTTTCACTTATTTTCCCTTTAACTACTGCTATATACTTTTTAATTATCTCTACTCTTGGATGAATTATTTTATTATATATTTCACCATCATTTGTTAATAACAATAGTCCTGAACTATCATAATCCAGTCTTCCAATCGGATATATTCTCTCATCTACCTTAACTATATCTAAAATAGTTTTTCTCCCTTTTTCATCTTTTACAGAACTTATGTATCCTTCTGGCTTATTAAGCATTATGTATACTTTTTTTTCTGCTTTACTTATTATCTGTCCTTCATATTCTACTATATCCTTTAATGGATCTACTTTGATTCCAACTTCATTAACAAAAACTCCATTTACCTTAACTTTTCCTGTAAGTATTATTTCTTCACATTTTCTTCTTGAAGCAATACCGCAACTTGCCATATATTTCTGTAATCTTTCTTCCATAATTTCACTCACTCCATAACTTGGTATTTCTACTGGTTTTATTTCCTCTTTTGCTATTTTAAATTATATCTTTTTCGTCTATATAATACAACTTCTCTCTATAATTTAGTTTATTTATCAGAAGTTAAATAAGTAATTTAATTATTATTCTACAATAAATATAATTATTATATATTTATGTATATTTCACAATTTAAAAATATAATCTGATAAATCAATTATTATATTTTATTGTTTAACATGATAAAATATAATACACTAAAAACTACAATTTTATTATAGATATAATAGAAACGCTAAAACTAGCGTTTCTATTATCTAAACTAAGGCTACCTTTAGGTTATCGTCCTTAAGATTAATAAAATTAACAGAAAAAGCTTCCGCAACCTGCTCCTCCACCAAGGAATAAAATCACTAAAATCCAAATCCAGCTTCCGCCAAAACCTCCACAGCCTCCGCCGAATCCATTTCCAAAACCACCACCAAATCCTCCATTGCAGCAACAGCTATTAGTATTACAGCAGCAATTATTATTACAACAAGGATTACATCTACAGCAGCAACAACTATTATTAGAATGTTTAGACATGTTTATCATCTCCTATTCTTTTGTTATTATATATTATTCAACTTTTATATTTTTTGTTCTTTAAGACTAAAAAAAATAAGAATTACTTTTAAAAAATCACTAAAGGGACTTTAAAATAAAAAAACACACATAAAGCATAAAAAATCTGCTTATATGCATGTTTTCAGTATTGTATAAATCTAATTGTTAAAACAATAAATTAATTTACTATATTAAAGCAATGTACAGTAACTAAATATATGTGTGATTTCTTTATTGGAATATATATTTAGTTAATTATGAAAATTTATAAAACACATTGCAAATCCATAATATTGGAAAGAATATTAATCTAACTAATCACTCTATACTAAAGCTTTTAATACCTTTTTCATTATCGTATATGCTATCCCCCCTACAATTACTACACAAAACAAGTCAGCACCCAGACCTTTAACTAAATTTAATCCACCTAAAGGCAAATATTCACCATTTCTGCGTTGCATATTATTTATAAAACCTGATAATAAAAATAAAGATGCAAATGAACCAATTGCTGTAGCCACTAATGAAAGTATAATATTTTCATTAGTTTTAGATGAAAATATCTTATTACAACATTCTAACTTATATCTTTTTTGAGTTACATTAAAAATAAAAAACATAATTGCAATTATACTTAAAGCAATAACTATTTCAAAAAACAATTCTCTAAGTCTTACTTCCCTTATAGTTCCTCGATTGATTAAAACTTTAATAGTATATTTTTGAAATTCACTATCTAAACTATTAATATTATTTTCTAATGCATACCTACTATATATTCCAGTGTATTCTATAGTTTCAAATATTTTTACTACAACAATATAAATTGATATTGGCATTACAAAAATCATACTAATAAGTCCTATCACTGCATTAGAAAATAATAAATCAACAGTAAGCATAAACATTATCCCTATTATTCCTATTAAAACTATTCTAGCAATTTCTATTAAAACAATACTCCTATAACCTTCAATAATGGCTAAAAGTTCTCTATTTCGAATATATGCCATAAAAGCTATATAAACATATGTTAAAACAAAAAATATCAATGTAATTAAAACACACATTAATTCATTATATTTAATTTGTTTTTTAGTGTAAGGTCCACTAGCTAAAAACATTGCTGTATTTCTTTTATTAATTCCTTGAGCTATAAAATATATAGCTATAAATATAACTCCTAATCCAAAATAATTTTCCAAATTAGTAGTACTAAAATCATTAAAAAATGATTCTGCTATTTGTAATTTTGTTTTATTTAATTCAATAGTTATAATTGAATTTGCTATGAATCCCCAGCTCAATAGTCCAATAATTATCGGTATTTTAGCTGAATTAAACCAGTTATAAATTAATCCCTTATTTAAATATTTCTTCATTTTTATCCTCCTTATCAACCTTATAGATAAAGATATCTTCTAAGCTAAGATCAATTTCTTCAATAAATAATGGTTTAAATTTATTTAGATTATTTATAAATTCTTCATCATATTCATCAGTTATAATTGTAAAAACTCTACCAATTTTACTTATCTTAAAAATCCCTTTTAAATTTAAATCTTCTTCATAAACAGGTTCATCAAAGGCAACCTGTACTTTTTTAATCTTGCTTTTCATGTTTTCTATTGAGTTTTCATATGAAACTACACCTTCATCAAAAATAGCTACATCATCACAGATTCTTTCGAGCTCCCCTAAATGATGAGAACTTATTATTATTGTTGTATTATTTTCAAATACTTCATCTACAAATATATTAAGAAGTTTATTTTTAAGTATTGCATCTAATCCTGAGGTTGGCTCATCCAATATTAAATAATTTGCATGTATAGAAAAAGCAAGCATTATTGAAAGCCTCATCTTCATACCTTTCGAAAGTTGAAATACAAATTTATTTGTAGAAATCTTAAAAATTTTATTTAGTTCATTAAATTTTTTTTCATCAAAATCTGAATAAGAATACTTGTAATATTTTAATATTTCACAAACTTTAAAATTTGTATGCATTATGTTTTCATCTGCTACATATCCTATTTTGTTTTTAACTGCTGGATTATCATAAACTATTTGCCCATCATAGCTAACATTTCCCGAGGTTGGATTATATATACCTGTTAAGCATCTAAGTAAAGTAGTTTTTCCAACTCCATTTGGTCCTATAATTCCAAATATCTTACCTCTGTTTATTTTTAAATTTATATCATTTAAAATCTTCTTTCCATCTATTTCAAATGATAAATTATTTACTTCTATCATTATCGTTCACCCCTAACTCTGAAAATATCCGAAGTGCTAGTTTCATAAATTCTTCCTTATTAATTCCGCTATAATTAGCTTCAAGTATAATTTTTTTTAATTCTTCTGAAATATACTCCATCTTTTTCTCATCTACTTTCCTCTCAAAATTCTGTGTTATAAAAGTTCCTTTTCCCCTTAAAGTTTCAATTATTCCGTCTCTTTCTAATTCACCATAAGCTTTACTTATAGTATTGGGGTTTATTGTAAGTATAGAAGACATCTCCCTAACTGAAGGTAATTTTTCACCTGCTTTTAAAGCTCCCTTTAGAATAAGTTCCTTAACTCCAAGTTCTATTTGTTCATAAATAGGAGTACTGCTCCTAGGATCTATACTAAGCATCTTTATTTCCCTCTTCATCATTAAGCTTTTCATCGTTTTTTTCCATTATATAATCAATTACTAAGCCTTCACCTTCATCTATAAATACTAAATCAATCTTAATCTTTCTTGGATTAACATATACTCTCTTTCCATTATCTAAGTGTGAATACCAAGCCTCTATATATATTCTAACTGGTTCTTCTTTTGTTATTTCTCTTCTCTTAGAAAATTGATTTCTAAATGCATTATACTCTTCTAAAATTTCTTGCTTATCATTATCATTAAGTTCTCCTAATTTTGCTATTCCTATTTTTCCATAATCGAATCTTGAATCAGTTAACCTTTTTCTTTCAGAAAAACACTCTTTCAAATCATTAGATTCAGTGAATATACCTTTTTCATTAACTTCTTTTAATGGCTTATTATCTAATTGATGAAGTACTTCATCAACTGTTTCAAAAAGTTTTTGTTTCTGATACAGTTTTTCACCATTCATACCAAGCAAAGCTGTAATCACAACGAAAAATCCAAGTACAACTACTGTTGTTGATTTTTTCATAATTATTCCTCCAGTCTGTATTAAGTGCACTATATCATATAGTACACTTAAATTATATAAGGAAATATATTTATAATCAAGATTAATTTCTTTAATAGTTCTTAATATTTTCTTAAGTAATATTTGAAATTTTAAAGTGAAATATACATTAATAAATATAAATTAAGAATAACTTGCTTTATAAACAACATTTTTCTAAAACATCCGTATGGAATTAAAATAAGATGTATTATGAGGTTAAAATCATATAAGAACTAAATTATAATAGCTCTTAAAACAAAAAGCCTACCTAAAAAGTATTTAGGATATATACCTAAACACTTTTTAGATAAGCTTAAACTTCTAATCTTTTATTTCTTTTCACCATTTGCATAAATTCTTAATGCTATTATAATAAATATTAATGGTCCTGCAATCATCGCAATTGTAGATTTATAATTTCCATTAATAGCGGGCTCTATAATTGTAAAGAAATTAGCAAAGCCAACGACTATAGTTACTAAAATTCCAATATACACTGCAAAAGTTTTATTTTTTAATACCAAAAATGGTTTTTCTATAGAATCTTTCTTTCTAAATGAAATATACGCAACCGATAAGAAAAGATATGGCAAAGTCATTGCTACATTTGTCATTAATACTAACATTTCAAAAAATGCTTTTGCACTCTTTCCTCCCATTGAAATGAATAATACCATTACTGCTACTACAGCTGTTTGTACAGCCATTGCATTTATTGGCATATCATTTTTATCTATTTCAGCCATCTTTTCAGGCCATAATTTTGCTGGTGTTCCTTCAACCAATTGCTTAAGTGGTGCATAAGATAAAGTGAAAAATGCACCAGTCAGTGCTAAGAACATAGATAATCCAACAAATCTTGCAATCCAGTTACCAATTTGAATAGATAAAGTATTTGTTAATCCTAGTGAATTTCCTAAAGTAAACCCTAAATTATTCATTACAACATATGCCACATTTGCCATATTTACATTTTCTCCAGAAAGAGTAGCAGTCCAATTAGTAAAGATACCAATCAAGAAAATTCCAAGAGAATATCCAACAGAAATTATAGCAGCTGCTATTAATATACCACGAGGAAAAGTCTTTTCCGGATTTTCAGTTTGATCAACTAAACCAGAAGCCGCTTCTATGCCACCATATGCGAATAATGCAAAAACTAAAAATGATAGCATTGAAATAGCACTATGATACGATGGATTTGGGGAATTCACAAATGATATAGCTGATGTAATAGGTTGTTTAAATTGTCCGTTATTTAATATTAATACTATAATTGCTCCCATTATAAGACCTATATTTAATAATGCAACTGCCATTCCACCAATAGATGTTATTTTAGTTATTCTATTTATACCTTTTTTAGATATAAGGAAAGTGGTCATCACCCATATAACTCCTAATATACCAATTACTTGTGTAGAATTTAATCCCAACATTCCCCACTTTGAAGTAGTATCAACACCAAAAATTGTGTTTGATAATGGTATCCAAATAGTTGAACAAATATTTATCATCCATACTATATATGATGCATACCACATGAAAACTCCTATAAATGCAAATTTAGAACCTGCTGATTTTTCCATCCATGAATATATACCACCTTTTTCTTCTTTAAAAGCAGATCCATATTCTGACATCATAAAAGCAAATGGTACAAAAAATGTTATCCCACCTAATATAAACCATGGGATTGCACCATAACCCATAAGATAAAAAGATCTTGGCATATTAGCAAATCCAAAAACTGATGTAAAAATCATTAGAATTAATGTTATTAAAGTTAACTTCTTTTCCTTTTCTTTTTTGCTCATTAATTTTGCTCCTTTATTTTTTGATTAAGTTTATGCTTTAAAACAAAGTTTAAATTGCTAAGTATTAGTATTTGCGGTTAATTAATAATATATTATTAATTACAGTGATGTATATTAGCATGAATATACACTCCTCAATATTACTCTTCTTTTTTTCTCATTTCAAACCATGTATTTTTCCAATTTATTAATAAATATTTCAATTTTTTCATAGTTTCATTAAATACAAATCACTTTAAATATAATACGGAAATCTTATGACTATATTGATGAATTATTACTATAAATTCATAATGAAATCTTATACATATTAAAGGCTAGAAAATTAAAATTTTACTTTTAAATTTCCTAGCCTTTAATTAATATTATTTAAAATTAATATTTTATGGTAAATTAGTAGGATCCTCAATTAAGGTAACAAAATAATAATCATGATCATGTCCATCATTATTTGTGGTTTCACCCTTTATTAAATGAACATGTTTACCATTTGGAAGATAAAGAGCTGGACCGGTAGTATCACAAATCCCATGAAAATGATCATGAAAAGTATCTGTAAGCACATTAATTTTGTGTACATGAGACTTACCAGCTATAATTGCAGGACCAGTCACACCAGCAATGCGATGATTGTGTAATTCACGTGCTTCATCTCTTTCAAAATTTGTACTTGATAAAAATTCATGATTATGATTTCTCACACTAAATCCACTTGTTCCTTGAGTATTACAGTTAATTCCATTGTGTCCCATTAGAATTTCCTCCTCAGTATTTAGATACTATATTTTATGTTTATCTAAATATTTGTGTGAGTAAAACAAAAAATACTTAATTAAATCTATGCTCTCTAATATATACTGAGGCGTAAAAAAACTAAAATATTATGCTATTTCTCGTGTTTCTTCTTTTAGCCATTGTTTTTCTTCTTCTGTTAAATAAGGAGAAAGTTTTGTATACACATTTTTATGATAATCATTTAGCCATTGTTTTTCTTCTTCTGTCATCATTTGACTATTAATTCCATCTAGATCAATAGGACAATATGTGATTGCTTCAAACTTCATAAATTGGCCAAATTCTGTTTTTTCATCTTCAACTACAATCATCATATTTTCAGTTCTTACACCAAACTTTCCTTCTTTATAAATTCCTGGTTCATTAGTAAGAATCATTCCTTTTTCTAGTTTTATATAGTTATTAGCTCTAAATCCTTGAGGACCTTCATGGACATTTAAGAAAAATCCAACACCATGACCTGTTCCACATTTATAATCAATGCCATATTTCCAAATTGGTTGTCTTGCTAATATATCTAAATTAGCACCTGTTGCTCCATATAAAAATTTTGCTGTACTTAATGCAATGTTAGCTTTTAAAACTAAAGTATAATCTCTCTTTTCTTCTTCTGTAAGATTTCCTAGTACTATAGTTCTTGTTGTATCTGTTGTTCCATTGTAATATTGTCCACCTGAATCTACTAAGAAAAAACCTTCATCTTTTAAAGTATATTGAGTTTCTTCATTTGCTTTATAATGCATCATTGCTGCATGATCTTTATATCCTGCTATAGAATCAAAGCTAAGACCTGCAAATAATTCTCCTTGTGATCTAAACTCTTCTAGTTTATCTGATGCTGAAATCTCTGTTATTTTTTCTTTATTTACAGAAGTCTTTAGCCATTTTATAAATTTGACCATAGCAACTCCATCAATCACTTCACAATTCTTTAAATTTTCTATTTCAATTTCATTTTTAATTCCCTTTAAATTAGTAGTAATATTAATCATTTCAACTTTTTTTGTATTTTTCCCTATAGCATTGTATAAACATATATTTGTTTTGCTGCTGTCAAAGATAATTGTATCTTTATCCGTAAGACCTTGTAAAAACTTTTCAATTTCATTATAATCTTTTAGCTCAATTCCTTCATCTCCTATGATTAATTCAATATCTTTAGAAACCTTTGAAGAATCAATAAATAAATAACATTTATCTTGTGCTACTATTACATTAGAGATTACAACTGGATTGTTTGGAACATCATTTCCTCTTATATTTAAAAGCCATGCAATATCATCTAATGAAGTTAATAGATAATGGTTGGCACCTTTATTATTCATTTCTTCTCTTACTTGATTTAACTTTTCTGTTATGGACTTTCCTGCATATTTTACTTCATGTATAAATACTGAACTTTTAGGTATTTCTGGTCTGTCTGACCATATTTCATTAATTAAATCCTGTTTAATTATTAATCCTATATTTTTAGTGTCAAATTCCTTATGCATATCTTTTACCATATCTACTGAAATAATATTACCATCAAATCCAACATTATTTTTTTCCTTAAGAGTATCTCTTAACCATTCTATAAAAGAAGGTACCTCTGGTTCTGCTGCCTTAAATAATCTAATTCCAGAGCCTTCAAGTTGTTTTTCTGCTTGAATATAGTATCTTCCATCTGTCCATAATCCAGCATCATCTAATGTAATTACTACAGTTCCAGCTGAGCCTGTAAATCCCGATATCCATTCTCTACTTTTCCAATAATCTGCTACATATTCACTCTGATGCGCATCAAAACTAGGAACTATGTACGCATCCATGTCATTTTCTTTCATCAATTGTCTTATTGCTTCAATTTTTTCTTTAATTTTCATATTTTATACCTCTGCTTTCTTTAATATTACATTCTTTATATTCGCGTTCATATAACCATACAGCTAGCACAATACTTATTATTCCAGCTATAATCTTAGATATAATAAATGCTCCTAATATTTCAGGCGCTATTCCTGACACAAAACCAAATTGCCCTCCAAAAACAAAAGCTCCGCTTACAGCAAATGCAGTGCAAATAACTTTGCCTTTAGGGTCCATTTTCCCATATGTTCCAAATATTAAAAGGTTACTAGCTAAGTTTCCTAAAATACCCGCAACTGAGACTGAATTAATTCCAAACTTGTCACCTATTTTTTCAATTCCATCCTTAAATATACGATTTATTACTTCAAGCATAGGATAAGCTCCTGCTAAAACAAAAGCAATCTTCCCAACAATATATGTAGATTCAGAAAGCGGTGCTAAACCTGATATAACTTTTAATTGAAATATAGCTTCCACTCCTTGTAATAATAATCCCACAACACTTAATGCCATTATTAATTTTCCAAATATATTAAAACCCTTCATTAAAGTATTATGAAACTTTAATAATCCTATTCCGAGTGCAATAGAAAAAATGAATATAGGTAAAACATTCCATATTAATATACCAATATTTATATTCTGCCATATACCACCAGCAAGACATCCAAAAGGTATAGCAATAATACCAATCATAACGCCTTTAGAAAAATACTTTTCATCTTCCTTAGAAATCATTCCAATAGCAACAGGTATGGAAAAACTAATAGTTGCCCCTAATGTTGACCCTACAATAATTCCTGAGAATAACCCCATTTCCTTAGTTAAAGCTAGCTCACTAGCTATTTGATATCCTCCCATATCAACAGCTAATAAAGCCGAAGGAAATATCGAAGGATCTAATTTAAATACTTCTGAAATTGGAACAATTATAAAAGCTAAAACATTTGATAATATAGGTGCTAAAGAATATATTCCTATCATACCAAGACCTAAAGCACCCATGGTCTTTATCCCTTCCTCAAATTTTCCACCAATTTTTAAAGGATTTCCCAATATATAGTCAATTCCTCCTAATATAAAAAAAATCCCTATGAGATATAATACAAACTTATCCATCTTTGTCTTCTCCTTAAAATATCTATACATCATATAACTTTCATTGCTGCTTATAAAAATTGCTTTCTTTTTCTACATGCTCTAATATTATACATCATTTATAGATATCTTTCATGCTATGATGAAATAATATTTTAAAATTAAATATTACTTCTATAAAATTATAACTTTCTCCAAATGAAAATAGGGCAGCGATTATATTATAATTAATTGTATTTCCACATTTATTTACTACTAAATTATAAAGGCTATGCCTCATTTACATATTTGTTGAGTCAAAAATAAATTTTTCTATCCTTACAAAAAATATCTCTTAATTTTTTTATCTAAGCCTATGTTTGTATTCCTAAATAATTTAAAATTCTTATAGGCTACCTAATCATAGGCAACCTATAAGAATTCACTCTAACATAACTTTTGATTGAAAATATTGTCTAAATTAAACTTTTTGATTTTTGCTTTAATTTCATCTTTATCAGTTGTATAAAGATTAAGCTCTTGCATCCTCTTAAAGTATACTGAGCCAGCAAAAGTATATCTATCTTTTCTTCCTTCTCTAGTTCTAGCTCTTTCATTTGCATAAGTTATTATATCCCCAATGGCAATAGATGAAGGTAATATTAAAAGTGGCATTCCAAGAGCTAGTCTTACAGAATTATAACCAGCTAAAGTTCCAGTACAAATTGCTTCAGTATGACCAACGAATAATCCACTTTTTTCTCCAGCACAAAATAAATTATCTACACCTATAACTTTTAAATCATTAGTTCTTGGGGCAACTGATAAATATCTAATTGAATTTCCTTTACTTCCTGCATATGGATCAACGTATTTTGCATTTTCTAATCCTTTTATTTTTCTCAACTTATGCAATGGATAATAGGTTGTCATTAGCTTAGCATGACCTGTATCAAGAAGAATTATATTTTCTGCAAATTCTTTTAACGCATATTGTTGGCATACCTTAGTATTTAGCTTCTCATAATTTATATCTTCCTTAGGAACTTTTAAGATAACAACTCCCTTGGAATCTAATTCATCTTTAATTTCATTAGATAAACTTTCCTTAGCTAACTTGCATGATCCAGAAAATGCACCTAAAATGTCATCACCTCTTTCCCCTTGAATATCTGAAACACCACATCTTTCACTAATACTTATTCTAGGTCCAAAGGATGGACACCTTAGGACACACATAGAACAGCCATTACCATAACGCAAACAGTTTCCCATTGGACCTGTGGTACCAGTCGTTTCAATAAATACATCACCTTCTATATAAGTACCATCACTTAGATAAACACCTTTAATTTTTTGTCCGTCAAAGTTAATATTATTTACTCTGCTTTCCATCATAATATTTATATTTAAAGATTTTAAATACTTATAAACTTTACCCTCAATCATATTTACATTATAAAGAGTTGCATGTTTATGCCCCGGAAAATCTATATTACTATGGACTGCGACTCTATCGGTAATTTCTATTAACTCTCCTGAGCCTAAAGCCATTAATTCTTCTGACGCAGTAAAACGTCCATTATTACGCATTATTCCCCCTACATTACCAAGTCCAAGTAATAAATCCGTTTTTTCTATTATAATAACATCAGCACCTGCTTTTTTGCTTGAAACTGCAGCGGCACATCCAGACCAGCCGCCTCCAATAATAACAACTTTCATATAAATCTTCTCCCTTCAAAAATACTTCTTGGATCAGCCTGTTCTTTACAGAATCTTTTTACTCTATGCCCTGAGAATCTTGAAGTGCAAGCACCACAAATACCTTCTCCACAGCACATTTTAAAGTTATTACAGCAAGAAAGGGAGACATCATTTCTATTAATATCATTTAAATAATTAATAACACTATAAGTTAAAATATCAGCACCTGCTATGTGAATGTACGTTACTCCTTCTTTAAGTAAATCTTTAATTATAACTTTTGCATAATCTGAAAGTGTACCTTTTTCAAATAAGGAATTCTCAAATATACTTACATTATATTCACTTAAAAATTCGCTTGCGAAATTCATTTCAAAAGGATTTTTATCTATTAATATCTGTACCTTATTATTTTGGGAAATCAATTTTCTTATTACAGGCATCATAGGAGCTAATCCAATACCTCTTGCAAGAACTAATGTTTTGTTGTCTTTTTGATCTAATATATTTTTAATTCCAAATACTCCATTCCAATATGGGCCTCTAATTACTATGTTTTCATCTGTTTTTATACTTAGTAATTTATTAGTCTTTATACCTCTAATTTCAATTGCAATGGTAATAACATCATTTTCTATATCTGAATTCATAATAGAAATAGGAATATCAAAATAATTGTTTTCATCTGTTCGTATAAATATATAACTTCCAGGCTTAACTAAATCTAAAACTAATTTGTGAAGTGCTTTAAATTTAATAACAATTAAACTATTTTTATAATTGACGACTTCAGTAACAATACAGTTATAAGTTTTGCGTCCGTCTTTTGCTTTATTAGCATTATTGTAAAGTTCTTGATATATACAAACCCCCTTCCAATTTAAACAATCACAAAATACTTTTCCTTGACATTGTGAACAAATTAAGCATTGTCCGTGTTCTGCCAATTTGCAAGGGCAGTATTCAGTTCCAGCATCTATACAATCAATGGCTTCTTTTATCATTTTTTCTCCTTTAGATAAAATTGCTCCTAGTAATAGATTATTTCAAAAAAATTATTTTGATACTAATAAAGTAAAAGTTTGTAATAGATAGTAATTTTTCAAAAACTATCTACTACAAACTTCTATATTAATTCTTTAACTGTACAACTACCAAATGCAACTTTTTCTAATACATGTTTATAAATCTCTTCTGTTACATTCCATCTATCTGGGCAATTTAAAACTACGATTATAACATCCTTTCCATTATTATTAACAGAAGAAACTAAACATTTCCCTGCCTGACCTGTATATCCTGTTTTTACACCATTTGCCTCTGGAATTCTCCAAAGTATTTTGTTTATATTATTGTAGTCTCTTGTAAAATTGTATTTTTCTTTTGAAATTTGTTTACTTCCAACAATTTCTCTAAACAAATCATAGTCCATGCCTTTAGCTGTTAATATTGCTAAATCATAAGCTGAAGAGTAATGCTGACTGCTATCTAAGCCATGAGGAGATTCAAAATGTGAATCCAATATTCCAATTCCTCTAGCATAATGATTCATTATCTCTGCAAATCCTTCTGTAGATTTTCCTAATTCTTCCGCTATAGCTATGGCAGCATCATTTCCAGATTTAAACATAAGTCCAAAAGTTAATTCTCTTAAAGTGATCTCTTCATTTGCCTTATATCCAACAGTAGAGCCTCTAATACCTGCTGCCTTTTTACTTATAGTAACTTTTTTATCTAAATTTCCTTGTTCAATAGCAATAAGTGCAGTTAATATTTTGGTTGTACTTGCCATTGGTACAATTTCATAAGCATTTTGTTCATATAAAATAGTACCGCTTTCTTTGTCTAAAGCAATTGCACATCTTGCATTTACTCTAAAATTTTTATAATCTTTACTTTTTGCATTTGCACTTATACCTAAAACTTGAGTAAAAATAAGGCTGAGTAATATTATTGAAATAATTTTAATACCTTTCCTCATTATTAATCACCTTCTAATCTTACTTACTATTTGTTTCTAGTTTACCTTGAAAATTATTTTTTAAACCTAGTTTTAGTATTTTTTTATGTTTATTTTTTTTTTATTAGTCAATACTTATGAAATATACGAGTTTGGAGGATTTTTATGAAATTATTTTTTATCTTCTTCATAGTTTTATCAATATTTCTTATACCTATTCCTATTAAAATTAATATTTACTATTCCCAAATAAATTATTATATAAAATTATATGGATTTACTATTATTTCTCGTAAAAAATCTGAAACAAAAAAAAAACTTGTTCATAAAGCTAAGTCTACAATAGAGAATCAGCCTAATATTTTTAAAATATTTTATAAAAACATAAACTTTAAATCTTTAGAGTATAAAGTTTTAATTTCAAAGTTATACAATTCAAAATTTAAACCATTATTAAAAATAGACTTATTTTTTGATTATTCTCTTAATGATGCTGCTAAAACTGCAATTTTTTATGGAATTTTATGCCAAGCTCCATCTTTAATTTATCTTCTTTTAAATATTCCATTTAATCTTCATAAATTTAATATGAAAATAAATCCAATATTTGAAGATAAATTTTTACTAAAAATTGAAACATCAAGTATATTTTTCTTATCATTTGCTAATGCTATATATATAATATTTTTTTTATTTAAACTTATAAAAAAGCAAGGGAGGTGAACCCCTTGATTGGGGCTTATTATGTCAAACGAACAACAAGTTGAAAATTTAATTAAAAGTACTATGGAAAATCTTAAAAATATGGTGGATGTAAATACTGTTATAGGAACAGCTGTAGAAACTAAAAATGGATCTTATATAATTCCGGTTTCTAAATTGTCTTTTGGTTTTGCATCTGGAGGTAGTGAATATTCTTGTCAAAATGGGAATCCCAATAATACAATATTTCCTTTTGGTGGTGGCTCTGGAGCTGGTGTATCTGTAAGGCCTGTGGCCTTTTTAGTAGTTAAAGAAGATGGTGTTAGAATGTTGCCTGTAAATCAAGATACTACTTATGATAGAATAGTTGATACAGTTCCTCAAGTCTTAGATATTATAAAAAGTTTAGTAAAAGATATGTGTAATAAGAATAAAAACTCAACTACTGGTAATAATAATAGTAACGCTAATAGTAATTCTACTGAAAATATAAGTAAAGAGAATTATTCTAGCGATATTAATAATATTTAATTAGCTCCTAATTTTTTAAATTTAAAAGAGAAATAGTTTGCTGATTTTTCAGTATACTATTTCTCTACTTAATTATTTATCAAATCAAATATATATTATGTTAAATTTCATTCTAAATATTTTAAATTAGATAATAATTTATAATTCTATTTACTTTCTTCAATTTCATCATCTTGAAAATCGTTTTCGCTAAATAAGTCCAGGGAAGGTAATTCTTGTAAATCTTTCAATTCAAATTGTCTTAAAAATTCTTCTGTTGTTCCGTATAAAATTGGTCTTCCTGGCACTTCCAATCTTCCTATTTCTTTTATAAGCTCTCTTTCTATAAGTCTTTGAATTGCACTTTCAGACTTAACTCCTCTAATTTCATCAATATCTATTCTAGTTATAGGTTGTTTATATGCTACAATTGCTAAACTTTCTATAGATGCTTGAGATAGTGATTGTCTCTTATTTTTCTTTAAAAGTTTTTGTATATAATCTGCATTTTCTGATTTGGTAACTAATTGATAACTTCCCTTTATACATATTAGTTTTATTCCTCTGTTGGTAGTTTCATATTCTTCCATCATTTCTTGAATAATAATTTCTATAAGTTTGGATTTTTCTTCAAGATGATTTACTAAATCCTGCAAACTTAACGGATCTCCACTAGTAAATAATAATGCTTCTATTGCCGATTTTAACGAATTTTTTCTTAAATCATCTAAAAATGGAATTTGAATTCCTTCCTTATTATGCATCTTCTGCTCTCCTTTCAATTAATATATTCATAAAGTTATCACTTTGATAAACCTTAACCATCCTTTGTTTAATCATTTCAAGTAAAGCTAAGAAGGTCACAACACATTCTAATTTACATTCGCAACTTTCCATCAATTCAAAAAAATTGCCAGCTTTTTGTTTTTTTAACTTTTCCATTATATATTCCAACTTGTCTTCTATCTTATATTGATCTACATATATTTTCTTTTGAATTACATTATTTTTATTTTGCTTATTATTATAAATCTCTAGCAAATTATTATAAATATTGAATAGGTCAATAAGGTGTATATCTTTAAATAATTCATTTGTGCTAATTACTTCTCTTTTGTCTTCTATTAATTCTGGTTTTTTTCCGTATACTTCACCTGCACTAATATATCTTTCTTTAAAGAAACTAGAAACACCTTTTATCTTCTTATATACTATAAGCTTTTCTATAAGGTTTCTTTCATCATCTTCTTCATTTTCATCTTCCTTTTTAGGTTTAGGTAATAAATGTTTAGATTTTATTTCTATTAAAGTAGCAGCAACTACTATAAATTCAGAGGTTATTTCTAAATCCATTTCCTTCATTTCATTTATATAGTTTAAATATTGATTAGTTATCTCAAATATTTTTACATTATATATACTCATTTGATTTTTCTTTATTAAATGTAATAATAAATCAAATGGCCCTTCAAAATCATTAATTTTAATCTTTGGAAGTTCCATATAGTTTTTTCTACCTCCGTTATATATTTTTAAAATTAGCACTCACTATATATAATAGCAATTTATATGATTCAAAACAAGAAGGTTTCAATTTATCCTAAAAATACCCCTATAAATAAATTTCTCTTTCAAATTGCGTAATTTTAGGTTCTCTGTAGGAACTTGTATTAAATTATGCTATACTAACTTTATAAATATTTTATAAAATTATATATATATTCTATATTTTTACAGGAGGATAAATAAAATGAAAATCAAAGCAAAATTAGTCCTATTCTTCATTATTCTTATATTAATATTTTCTACAGGAATATTTACTATTCTTTATCTTGATATTACAAATATGGCTAATTCAGACTATCAAAAAATAGTAGCCCATAATAACAAATTAGGTTATGCATATTTGGATGCAAAATATCCTGGAGATTGGAATGTATCTAATGGAAAACTTTACAAAGGAAAAATGCTCATTAACGACAATACAGAAATAGCTGATTTTATTAAAGAACAAAATAGTACACTAGTAACTATCTTCTTAAACGATACAAGGGTTTCTACTAACGTTTTGGACCAAAAGGGGAATAGAGCTATAGGAACAAAAGCTTCTGATGAAGTTATAAATAAAGTATTAAAAGGTGGAGAAACTTTTACTGGAAAAACTAAAGTTTTAAATAATGATACAATGACTCAGTATTCGCCTATTAAAGATTCCAATGGTAATATTATAGGCATGTGGTTTGTTGGTGTTGACTCAAGTGTAATTGCACAATCTACCCTAAAAATAATTTCAATTAGTGCATTGGTTTTATTGTCAATGGCTATTATAGGTATCTTAATTTTTAGTAAGTTAGGGGCAATTATAGTTAAATCAATTCATAATTTTAATAATCATTTGGCTGTTTTATCTAATGGTGATTTTACTGTTTCAGTAGATGAAAAAGCTTTAAAAGCTAAGGATGAAACTGGTTCTATGTTTAAAAATTTAATCCTTATGCAAAATAACATAAGAAGCATTCTTAAAAATGTTGAATCACAATCAGATTTAACTTTTAATACTAGTAACGAATTATCTTCTATAATAACTGAATTAAATTCAATTGTAGAAAAAGTTAACATTGCTACAGAACAAATTTCTGCTGGCTTAGAAGAAACTGCTGCATCTACAGAAGAAATCAATTCAACAGTTCATGAAATGGAAAACTCTGTCGAAGATATATCAAGTGATACTAATAAAGCTCTACTACGTTCAAATGAAATAAAAATTAAGGCAGATATTTTAAAAGTTAACTCTATTGAGTCTAAAAATGCAGCCCTTAAAATTTATGATGATAGTAGTAGTAAGTTAAAGATCGCTATAGATGAATCTGCTAAAGTTAATAATATAACTGAATTATTAGATGCTATTGCTGCTATAAGCAAGCAAACAAATTTATTATCTTTAAATGCTTCCATAGAAGCAAACAAGGCTGGTGAATCTGGTAGAGGATTTGCTGTAGTTGCTAATGAAATAAAAAAATTAGCTGAAGAATCAAATAGCACAACTGAAAAAATTAGAGAAATAACTTCATTAGTAATAACAGCTGTAGAAAATTTAGCTGAAAATTCTTCTAACATATTAAAATTTGTTGATCAAACGGTAATTAATAATTATGAAGATTTTGTTAATATGAGTGAATCTTATAGTAAAGATGCTACTTACTATGCTGAAATGTCTCAAAATATAGAAAATACAGCTAAAAACTTGTTACTTGCAACACAAGATATTACTTCTGCCATAAATAATGTTGCAATTTCATCTAGTGAAAGTGCTAACGATGCTGTTAAAATAGCTAATACAGCAAATGATTTATCATTAAAATCTGAAGCTATTGTCAATGCTTCTAAAAAATGTGCTCAAATTTCTTGTGATCTAACTTTAGCTATGCAGAAGTTAAAATTATAGTTTTATATGATTACTAATAAATTTAATTTATTACTGATTAATTTTTTTAATCATTTATTAAATTAAGCTAATAATATATAAATTTTAAATTACTATAATATATGT
>NZ_LZZM01000187.1 GCF_002006345.1 Clostridium puniceum | reverse complement strand
AGCTTTATTTTATGAAGATCTTCTAAAGTATTAATTTTAAGTTCTGAATAAATATTTGTTTGTATAATCATAATTACCTCCGTTAAATCTTGAGTAATTATAATTTATAAAAACTAAATTGTACATTATTATATGATCATTTCCTTACATTCTTATCGTATCATTTATACAGGTGTTGCGTTAATCCTAGTATACTGGGTCATTTAAGCCCTTATGGGGGTTTTTGCATGCTTAACCTTACTCATTATTTAAAGAACATTTTATCGCTCCAATACAACAATTCAAATTTCTATTTACGCTACCTGTTGATAACTATCTAACCCATGAACTTTAGCATGAGAATACATTACTTTTTTAGTGCATAACGTGTACATAACTTTAATTAGCCTTACACTTAACGCTACTACTGCTTGTTTTCCTGTAAGTTTATTTTTCTGTCTTTTTGTAAGATGCCCATATATCTCCTTAAATGCTTCATTCTTAGCAACCATAATCATTGATGATTGATATAAAATATTTCTTAAATTAGGTCTTCCTCTTTTGCTTATTTTTGTTTTTCCTTTTTTCATGCCAGAACTAGTTTCTTTTAAATTTAATCCTGCAATCTTTTGAATCTGCTTATAATCATCATATTTTGATATATCACCTATCTCAGCTAAAAAGCTGGCCGCTGTTACGATTCCTACTCCTTGAATGCTTAATAAGTAGTCTGAATAACCTGTTTCAAATAAATACTTATTCATAAGAATCTCAACAGCATCAATTTCTTCTTGAAGCTTTTCTAAATTTCTAATGATAAGATTCAATCTATATCTAGCTCCATCCAATCCGACAGGGATACCTATTGAATTTTCAGCAGCTTCATATACTAAAGATGCCTTCTTTATTCCAACTCTATTTTTAGTAGCCTTTTTTAAAATTTCAGTTACTTTTTCAATTCCAATGTTTAATATATCCTTCGGAAATGGACAGTTTTTTAATATTCCCAACGATGATTTACCTAAAACATTAGAAAATAAATCTCTTAATTCCGGAAAATATTCATCTAATAGCGCTATTAGTCTTACTTTTTCTTTTATTAATTGCTTCTTTAAATCTTGTCTGTTATTGCTACTAATTCTTAAATTGACATATAGTTCTTTCTCGAACATGCATGTGAGATACTGACCTTGATATATCAATTTAGCAATGATTTTTGCATCCTTTTTATCATTTTTAGTCGGGCTATTGTCTTCTAATTCTTTTGTTTTATTAACATGATAAGGATTCACTAAACATAAGCTTATGCCTCTATTTTTCAAATAGCAGGCGATATTCTTCCAGTAATGACCTGTTGGTTCCATCCCTACAAGAGTATGAACTGTTCCATACTTTTCAGTCAATTCTTTCATTATTTCAAATAGACAATCAAAAGATTCTTTGGTATTCTTTATTAAGAATGGTTTTTTAATATATTCACCATTCACTATGAATTGACCGTAGTGGTTATCCTTTGCAATGTCTATTCCTAAGATTAAAGTATTGGGAACCATTATTATATTATTCATTTAAGTTAACCTCCTGATATAAATGTTTTGTCGTCTTGCAAGTGACACACAATATATTTATATCAGTTTTTTTATTTCTTATAAAGTCTAAAACTCTTTATTACAGGAATACTAGTATAATTATGATATAGCCACAAAGGGCTATCCCTTTCTTAGTAAATTTCTAAAATAAGTAACGGAAGAAGGATCTCTTCCTTCATCAGATGTTACTTCTATAATTTAATATGTCTGACGGTTCCCGATAGACTCCAGACTTTTCATAAAGTATAATCTCTTAAAGGATAGGATAAAGAATGTTTTCCTCCTTGGGAAGTCAGTTACTACTGACCTATACCTATAATTGAGTCAATTAGTCCATTCAATGAGGTTTTATGATTAGCTGGTTGGGAGCCTCTGGCTATCCCCGTATCACATGCTAGGATGTGTACTCATTGCTTGGAAATGGATTCCTATCAGAAAGGAGCTATTGCTCATGTTAAACACTACAAAATATGATTTATTTATCTCGGTTGGAATTGATATCGGTGCAGACTTCAGTTGGATGTCTATTGCACTTCCCAACCAAACATTCGTAGGAAAACCATTTAAAATCCTACATTCTGATTTAAATTCCCTTGCTATAGCTGTTTCTAAAATAAAAGAAGCAGAAGAGCTGTATTCTTTGGAAAGTCGCATTTTCCTAGAATCCACTGGAATTTATCATTACCCACTCTTCTGCTATCTTCGTGATAAGGGATTTAATGTTCACGTTATTAATCCTATCATCACTAAGAATAGCACAAACATTAACATCAGAAAAGTGCATAATGACAGATTTGATTCAAAAAAAGCTGCCTTAATAGGCTTAAAGCCTGATTTGAAAGTTTCTCTTATGCCATCGGACCTTGCTCTTAATTTAAGAAATCTTTCAAGAGAATATTACGATCTGATGGACAACCGTTCCGCTTATGTTAATAAGCTTCAAGGTGAACTTCGAATGGTATTTCCACAGTATTTAAAAATTTTTTCTAAAATAACTACGAATACGGCAATGACCTTACTTGAGAAATATACTTCTCCGAATGCATTTTTATCTGCTCCGAAAGATGAAATCATCGATTCCATCCGGCGTACTGCTCGTTTTGGACTTACATATGCTTATGATAATTATAATGCCATTATTGAGGCCGCTAATGATGCCAATACTTTTGGTCATGCTGTAAGTAGTAACTTTAAACGAATTCGCTTATACATAAGCTTCATTCGAAAG
This sequence comes from Clostridium puniceum, assembly GCF_002006345.1. Classification (GTDB taxonomy): domain Bacteria; phylum Bacillota; class Clostridia; order Clostridiales; family Clostridiaceae; genus Clostridium; species Clostridium puniceum. Next base: position 42,780 of record NZ_LZZM01000187.1, on the reverse strand, counting down.
TATGATGAAGAGATTTCTTCAATACTTTCTGACATGCATGAACTTGTCGATGCAAATAAAACCACTGATTTTGTGAAGCAAATTCACTTGATTGAGTCATATAAAGGTGCAGGCTTTCTTTCTGCCGCAAGTCTTATGGCAGAAATCGGAGATTTCTCTGCGTTTAATTCACCCAAGCAACTTTTTGCTTACTTTGGCTTAGATCCAGCTGTAAAACAATCTGGTAAATTTAATGGTACGAAAATCAGTATGTCAAAACGAGGTTCTCGAATTGCTAGAAGAGTTATTCATACCATGGCTTTAGTCAGCATCAATAAAAACAGAAATGGTTCTGCCCAAAATCCTGTACTCCGAGACTACTATCTTTTGAAATGTCAGAGTAAGCCTAAAATGGTTGCTCTAGGAGCTGTTATGCATAAAGTTTGCAATATTGTATTCGTAATTCTTCGTGATGAAAAGGAGTTTGAAATCATCACACCAGAAGAACATCAAAAGAATTATCACCAAGCGAGATGCGGCTTCGCTGCGTAGTGTAATTCCATAGAAATAACTTTTTTTGACAGTTAGTCAAAAGGTTTATTAAAGTTACCCTTTTTTAGACTCATAGAAATAATAATTATTTTTTTATTTCTTATTGACATTTCTTAGCTGGACTCAAAATATGAAAAAGGAATACTCAAAACTTTAAATTGCTTTAAGTATTCCTTATCTTTATTACATGACTATAATATATATTTAGCTTTTATTTTGGTTCAGTATTGTATAGGGTTACCCAATGATAATTAATCTTATACTAGCTAAATTTATCACGGTATTACTCATTCTAAATACTGCAATATATGTAATTATCAATGGTGAACCCTATATATATCCAATTCAAAAACTTGAAATATACATCATTCAAAATCTAGTAAAAACAGAAAATCATTAAATGTATAAATCAAAATCTTAGGTTGATTATATATACGCCAATTAAATATTTTAACTTTAACATTAATAAATATACTTTCTATTTTGAGAACTAAAAATATATTTATGGAAAAATATCAATTTTTCAATTTGCAAAATTTCTATTATTATATATTCTTCATTAACAAATTCACTTCATTTAACAATCTTACTTTTTGATTAATCTAAATTCTCTCCATTTGATTCAATTACTTTTTTATACCAATGGAATGAGTCTTTTCTAATCCTTTTACACTCTTTAGCATCCTCATCTGTTCTATCTACATAAACTAGGCCGTAACGTTTCTTTACACCATTTGTAGTAGACAACAAATCAATTGCTGACCAAGGGCAGTATGCTATCACTTCTACACCGTAATCTATTGCTTTTTTCACTGACTTAATATGATTACGCAAATAATCAATTCTGTATAAATCATGAATTTTTCCATCAGAAGTAAATTCATCATATGCTCCCAACCCATTTTCTGTAATCATCAATGGTTTGTTATAACGAGTATAAATATCCCTAAGAATATACTCTAAACCTGTAGGATCAATTGGCCAATCCCAATCATTGGTGTCTAAATTAGGATTTTTACACATTTGATAAAACCCTGGTTGTCTTTCAAATCCATCAATAGCTCCTTTCACCCCAGTTATATTTACACCCATAAAACGTCTTTGACCATCATTTGAGCAAGCTTTAGCACATTCACTTAAATAGTAGTTTAAAGCTAAGAAATCAGATTCTCCTTCTTTAATAAGTTCCATGTCCCCTGGTTCAATTATAGGTGCTAATCCATTTGATTCCAAATAAGTCATAGCTGATTTTGTGTAAATGCCTTTAAAATAAATATCTAAGTAGTAAGTATTGTGTAAATCATTTGCATTTTGTGCAGCCATTACATCTTCTGCTCTACTTGATAAAGGATAAACTGGTGAATATCCAATAGCTGAACCTACCATTCCCCCTGGAACAATTTCATGAACTAACTTACAAGCAATAGCATGTGCTAAATTCATATAATGATTAGCTTGATAACGTAATTGATCATCTGAACGCAATTCCTCTGGAATGTAATTCTTTTTTGTCCAATATTGAACAATAATACTTTGCTCATTAATTGTAGTCCAATATTTAACCTTATCTTTAAACTCAGTAATAATATATCTTGCATAATACTCAAAATCCGAAACTATTTGTCTATTTAACCAGCCATTGTATTTCTCTATTAATGCCCAAGGAAGATCATAATGATATATAGTAACAATTGGCTCTATACCATTAGCTAACAATTCATCAATTAAATTATGGTAAAATTCTATACCTTTAAGATTTACTTCTCCAACTCCATCAGGAAATACCCGTGACCATGAGATAGAAAAACGATATGTCGTGAATCCCATTTCTTTCATTAATGCAATGTCTTCTTTATAGTGATGATAATGATCACTTGCTATTTCAGCTGTTGCAAAACCATACTTGTTATAATATTCTTCGTTAAGAATATCTTGTTGTGATTTTTTTTTACCATCTTCATAGGCTGCCCCTTCTACTTGATAAGCACTTGTTGAAGCTCCCCATAAAAAACCTTTTGGAAATTTATTTTTATTCATAATTACTCCTTGTCTTACTGAGATACACTCCCAATATTCTGACCTTTTTTTATTTTACCTTGATTATTAAAAACCACCTTTTTTTCATTTGTATTTGTAACAATCAACATAGTTGTCATATCATATTCTTTTTCAAGAGTCTTTAAATCAACTTGAACAATTGGATCACCAGCTTTAACTATATTGCCTTGTTTGCTTATTATCTTAAATCCTTTACCTTTACTGTTTACAGTATTTATTCCAATATGACATAATAATTCAACATTATTATCCATTGTTATTCCAAACGCATGCCCTGTCGGATACAATACAGAAAGAGTTCCATTAACTGGCGAACAAATCATCCCTTGTTCAAGTTTAAAAGCAACGCCGTCTCCCATTACTTTTTGAGCAAACATATCATCTTTTACTTCTTCAATTGGAATTTGTTCTGCATCTGCGATAGCTATAATTTCATTATCCGAACAATTTTTAGATTTATTTAGTAATCCCTTTTTGCCAAATAAATACGTAAATCCAAATCCCGCAGCTAAGGCAATAACCATAACAATTAAAGATATAATCAAATTATTACTAGTTCCATTCGGATTGATATAAGCTGGAATAGACATAAAGCCTGGAGTTGAAATAACATATTGAGTCATTCCAAAAAAACCTGCAATAAATCCACCAATTCCGCCACCAATCATTGCTCCAATTAAAGGGTATTTTTTAGGAAACAACACACCATATACCCCAGGCTCTGTAATTCCACAAAGAGCTGTAACTCCAGCAGAAATAGAAACAGATTTCTCATTTAGTTCTTTTGAAATCAATGCAGCAGCCAAACATGCTCCACCAACAGCCACATTAGCAGGTGTCATTCCAGTAACAATTAAAGGATCTGAACCCACCTGTGCCAACAAAGCAAAACATATTGGGTAAGTTGCGTTATTCATGCCAAAGAAAACCATTAAAGGCGTTGTAATACCCACAATCATTACAGCAATCGCTGGAGCTGTTTCATACATTGAATATACACCATAGGCTAACCATGTTCCCACGGTATTACCAATTGGTCCCAAAATAATCAATGTTATAGGAACTGTAATCAAAATTGTAAGTAACGGAACAAAAATTGTTCTTAAAACAACAGGTATATATTTTTGTAATAATTTGTAAATTACAGACATAAACAATACACCTAAAATAATTGGAAATACTGTAGAATTATATGCAACCTGAGCTACAGGCAATCCTAAAAACGACAATCCTTGACCATTATTTATAGTCGAATATAAAAGAATTGCACCTAGGAATGCTCCAAGATAGCCATTAGATTTTAATCTGGTTGCAGCTGAAAATCCAATGAATACAGGTAAGAAATAAAATGTTGCTTGATTAATTGCATAAATAATTGTATAAGTACCAGAATCTTTTGTTACTCCAAAAAAATTTGTTAATAGTGTCAATACTGCACCAGTAAGACCCCCAGCAATTAATATCGGAATTACAGGAGAAAAGGTACCTCCAATAAATGACATTACTGCATTTGCAATACTTCCCTTTTGTTTTTTTCCATCTTCCTTTAAAGAATTCGCATCCTCAACTGATCCTCCACCTTTAATTCCATCTATCTTTTGAAACTCTGCATATAAATTAGGCACATCTTGCCCAATAACTATTTGATATTCTCCATTTTGAACTACTACATTTAGAACACCCGGAATTTTCTTAATTGAATCAGTATCGAATTTACTTTCATCTCTAATCTGTAAACGAAGACGCGTCATGCAATGACTTACACTTACAATATTTTCAGCACCACCACAATTTTTAAGAATTGATTTTGTTATTTTCACATAATCTTTTGCCATAACTATTCTTTCTCCCTTCCCCACTCTTTTCCATTTGATTTAATTAGCTTTGAATACCAATAGAAAGAGTCTTTTTTAATTCTCTTAATACTTAACTTCGATGCGTCATTAATTTTGTTTAACTGTTCATCTGTTACGTCAATATATACCAATCCATAACGCTTTGCCATTCCATTACCAGTTGAAAGTAAATCTGTAAATGACCAAGGATTATATCCCCACACTTCACAACCATCTTCAATTGCTAAACCAACTTGGTAAATGTTATCTCTCAAAAAATTGATACGCTCTTTATCATGAATATAACCGTCATTACCTATAGATTCATGCATTCCAAATCCATTTTCAGTAATTATCATTGGTAAATGATAGTGATCCCACATATAACGTAAAGTATATCTCAGTGATACTGGATCAATTTCCCAATCCCAATCTGTTGTTTCTACATATGGATTCTCCGTTAAAGCAAACTCTCCTGGATTGATTGGAAATTGAAGATTTCCCTTTTTTCCATCTTTATTTAATAAATACTCTTTGGCTTCCAAATCTAATGGCGCATCTTTTCCTACATTACTTCGATAACAATTGACTCCAAAGAAATCGATCTTCGCTTTTTTCATCAGCTCTTCATCTTCTGGTTTAATTTCTGGATTAATGTTATGATTCTTCCAATAATTTTTAACGAAATTACTATATTCGCCGTAAACATACGTATCATTCCATATCTTTTCAGTGAACTCTTCAGCATTCATTGCACCAATTTGATCCATAGGCTTACATGTTGCTGGATAAATCGGTACCATTCCAGGTACTGGACCAATCTTCCCACCATCAACTAGTTCATGACAAGCAAGAACTGCTTTAGCATGACATAAATTCATAATGTGATTAATCTGCCACTTTTGTTCAAACCAGTTATTACATCCTTTAGAAACACCTAACCAATCACCATATACAATCTGCATATTTTGCTCATTTATTGATAACCAGTACTTTACTCTATCCCCAAAATTATTAAAACAAATCTTGCAATAATATTCAAATTCCTCTATAACAGAGCGGTTAAGCCAACCTCCATATTTCTTTTCAATCCAACATGGTAAGTCATAATGATATAATGTTATAATTGGTGTGATATTGTACTTTAATAATTCATCAATTAGATTATTATAAAAAGCAATTCCATCGGGATTTACTTTTCGATCTTCATGGGGAATAATTCTAGACCATGACATCGAAAATCGGTAAGAACTAAAACCACATTCCGCCATTAAAGCAACATCTTCTTTATAATGATGATAATGATCTGATGCAATAGAATTATCTGCAAATGGTTTCTTTTTTTGTGAGTTTAAATCAATTACAGCCTGTGTTCTTCCACCCTCACGTGTCGCTCCTTCAACCTGCCAAGCTGCTGAACTAGCTCCCCAAAAGAAATTTTCTGGAAATATTGGATCGTGAGTATAATGCATATATATCTTCCTTTCCATGATTATATTTATTTTAGTAACCGTTCTCATTACAACTTTATTTTATCAAAATAAATAAACAAATAGGGGGCAATCTTTGCTCCCTATTTTTTGTTTCCTCCATATTTCTTTAAATAAACATTGTATAAGATATCAAATAAATATGCTAGCCCATACTTTCCTTGAACACTTTTAATATTGGTATAATCTTCTTTGGTTAAATAATAAATATCATCAAAACTTTTTTCAAAGCTCTTTTCTCTACAAGTAGTAATCAATAATTTTTGAGCTTTGCATAATGGTAGTATTTTCAAATTAGCTTTAGCTACATTCCCCATAGTAGACACTAGAAAAATTAAATCAGTTTCTTGTAGAGATGTTAACACTTCTACATTATAGTTAGTATCTGTCATAACTTGAACCACTTTATTCAACAAAACTAATGGTCTTTGAAATTCCATAATAATTTGAGCAGACGAATATGAAGATAAAAAAATAACTCTAGAGCTTTGATAAATATGCTGTGCAATCTCTTCTACTTTTTCATTAGTAATCATTTCATCTATTTCACTAATTGCTGAATTAATTTCTTTTGCATACCACTCTCTATAATTTATCTTTTCATGCAATTTCATAAAATAGTTGTATTGGTAATCAAACGCTTTAAATTCATTTTTTAAATCCAGAAAATTTTCAAATCCAATTCGCTTACAAAATCGACGGATACTACTCCGAGATGCAAAGCATTCATCTGCAACATCGTAAATATTCAACTTTCCCAATCTAGAATAATTTTTCAGAAAATATGTTGCAATCACATTATCCGGATCACCTAAATCTGTATATTCCATAATTTTGAACAAAGAATCAATTAATTTAAGACGATGAATATTCATAATAATAGTTACCTTCCTTCATTATTATTAAGCTCATTTTTACTAAATACATTTTATCACAAATATAAACTTAAGTATTCATACTTCAGATTACCGTACATACTTTTAAAAATAGTATAATCATTTACTAATTTTTAACTTATTATTATAAAATTGAAATCCTATAAAACTACGAAAAATTCAAACTATTTTTGATAGCACTTATTTGGTTCTAACCAATTATATAATAATTACATCAGTATGTTTTTAATGGTTACATCTATTAATTTTCTTTAAAATATAACAAATCTACAAGAATCCAAATTTTAGACTTTCGTGAGTTTTATGATGGAAGTGACACGCACAGAACCCTCATTTTAATTATTGTTAAATCTCATTTAATATTGATAATTATAATAACTAAATCATTACGTTCTGCTTTTTTATTTCATAAAACCATGAACCCAGTGTATTCTTTAATTCTTCACACTTACTTATTGGTATACATTGAGTCTCAATCCATACTCCCTTACTGTTGCCCCTCACGTAGTATGTGGCCCTTTTGATTTTGTTTAGATCTCAATTGATATGTTATTGTATATTAAATTAGTATTGTTAATATAATTATTTTTAGACAAAAAAATTAAGGATACAGCAGTTAATTAACTGCCATATCCTCTAAATTATTTAGCTATTGTACAATTTAACCAAATGAATTATATCACATTATACATTTCCAGTGTAGTCAGAATTTAAGAATATTGCTGCTTCTTTAGTTCTCCTTCTGTAAAGACCTTCTATTCTTCTTCCGCCACCATTTGACCAAGCTTGAAAATTAGCAATTAAACTAAAATCTCTAATATCTTCACATATACGCCTATATAATGTTGAATTTAATAAACCACCAGTACCGCAATTATATGCAAAACTTACTAATGCATCGAATTCATTTTGCTTTAATGTTATGCCTCTAGAGTCTAAATCTGATTTAATTACTGGAGCATACTTGTTATTAATCCAATTAAGCATAGATGTTGCTTGTTCTTCTGTGACCTCTGAGATACCTTGTATTTCTTCTCCTGTCATTCCATAGCCTAATAAGCTAATAAATCTTTTAATAATTCCTGTTCTACTTTCCAGTGAAGTTCCTAAACATTGCAAGTTTTATTTCTCAATACAATACTTGCTATATAAATATTAGGATAATATACAACCATAGCTGCAACTCTTTTACTATTATTTTTACTATTTTGAAATTACTTCCACACCATTTTCAGTCACAAGAACAGTATGTTCCCATTGTGCTGAAAGAGAACCATCAACTGTTAATGCAGTCCACCCATTATTCTCATCAATAAACACTTCATAATTTCCAGCATTTATCATAGGTTCAATTGTAAATACCATCCCCGGTACCAAAACCATATCTGTTCCTCTTTTTCCAAAATGAAAAACAAATGGCTCTTCATGAATGTCTAATCCAACTCCATGTCCTCCAAATTCTCTAACTACTGAATACCCATTACTTTCTGCATGCTCTTGAATTACAGCTCCAATATCACCTAAAAATCCCCAAGGTTTAACTGCTTGCAAACCTTTCTTTAAGCATTCCTTAGTTACCTGAACCAATTTTTTAGCTTCCTCATTTACTTCACCAATCATAAACATTCTTGATGCATCCGAATAATATCCGTTTAGTATAGTTGTTACATCTACATTTACAATATCACCTCTTTTAAGAATAACCTCTTTACTTGGTATTCCATGGCATACTTCATTGTTTATTGATACACAAATACTTTTAGGGTATCCCTCATAATTAAGAGTTGCTGGAATTGCACCATTAGATATTGTATAGTCATAAGCTAATTTATCTATATCTTCTGTCGCCATTCCTTCTTTAATTTTTTCGCTAATTAAGTCTAGAATACCATTATTAATCTTAGCACTCTTTTTTATTCCTTCAATTTGATCTTTTGTTTTTATAAGATTTCTTGTTGGTACTATATGCCCTTTTCTTCTTAAGCGATCTAACTTTTCATCAAATTCCAAATGACATTTTTTATATTTTAATCCACTTTTGCACCAACATAAATCATTTCTATTTAACATCATAATATTATTCTCCATATATATTCATCCTTACTATTTAATTAATCCACCATGAAAAAAGCATTCATAAACCTTAATATCATCAAAATAAATTTCTTCACGACCTTGAAACCAATTGAACTCACCACTAATAATACAATGATATTTATACTGTCCATTTTGATAAATAACAGGCCCACGATAAGGATTTTCTGTACTTACTAAACTCAAGGCTTCCTTCAAAAAACTTCCTGAAAATCTTTCATCTAAAACTCTTCCAATATAATTCATTGACCAAAATGGAATATCATCTTTCCACAAAGCTTCTTCCCCCGAAAATCTTTCTCCACCTAAATATGTATCAATGTATTTTAAATTTCCTTCTACATATTCTAAATCATGAGAATTAGGTCTTGAAGGTCTACACTCTGATCCCTTTCCAGCATATGTGCATTTTTTTGCCTTGCACAAGAAATTGATTATATCTTCATTTACATAGTTGACTTTATTTTCTTCTATAAATAAGCGGCAATTTTCTTCATAATCATTAACTAACTTATCAATACTTACTTTAAAGAAATCACTTAATGCAATTAATCTTGCAATATCAGGATAAGACTGCCCTACTTCCCATTTTGCGACCGCTTGTCTTGATATACCTAAAAACTCAGCTAATTTTTCTTGTGATAGGCCTTTTGCTTTTCTAAGTGTTTGCAATTGTTCTTGAAAACTCATTGTTTAACCACCTCTAATATCAGTATATCGAAAATATTACCATGCTTCTACCAATTAAGTATAACAAAATTGACAACTTGAAGTTGCTTTTGATAAAAATGATGTAATTTAATTCTAATCCTAAATAGTTAAATTTTCTATTATTTTCTTATAAAAGATTAATTATCATAGCATTTTATATAAATATAAGTTTATGAAGCATAATTAGTTTAAGGTTCATTAAAGGTTCATATGTTAAAATACACCATGAATAACAAATTTATATAAATAGGAGGATAAATATGAAACTAAAAAAACGAATTTTAACCCTGCTTCTAACACTGTCTATGGTAACAACCTGTTTTTCTCTCAATGTTATAGCCGCAGAACAGCCCCCAGAATTTCCAGAAGGTGTAACCTCTGGTGAAGTCGATGATATGGGACCACCTCCAGACCAAGGTGGAGGCAATACCTCATCTACGACAAAAATTTCTACTATTGAGGGTGACTGGTCTTTTGACATTACAACAACAACTTCTGGTACTAATAAAACAATAACTAGCTCTATTACTTATTATTCAGGAAAAACAGATCAAGTAGTTATTGTTCCTAGCGTACTAGGTGGAGCTCCTGTTACAAAAATTTCAGCACAAGCTTTTGGCCATCATAGTGAAATTATGGCTGTTTATGTTCCTAATAGTGTAACAGAAATTGATGATTGGGCATTTTATGATTTAAATACTGCTATCATCCTTTCCTTTGCAAACCCTAGTGTATCTATTAAAGAAGGTGCTTTTCAAAGTAGTGGTAACGCTGCTCTATACCTTCCAACAGGAACAACTCAAACTTCTGCAGGTGGAAAAGCTGTTGTAACAGGAAATACTGAAAGTATAAGTGTCTCCATTAATAATTCCAGTGCAGCTGCTATTGGCGGTGGAGCTTATCTAAATGTAACAAACTCATCAAGTTACGGAATCACAGCATCATCTATAGCAAACATTTGTAAAAGTGCTAGCGGCAAAACTTCTGATGTAAGCTTCACCAATAATACTGTTACATTTACAGGTGATAATTATGTTCCCGCAGCGCAAGTCATTGAAATTTATAAAAACTTTACTAATGATGTAAGTGAAAATGAACTGAACAAAACATTTCGTTCTTTGACTGCAGAAGAAGCTTCTGCTCTTAATAATAAAATCGCAAATGATAGCTCCTACAACAAAGTTAAAACCCTTTTAAATTTTCAAGAAGGCTATTATATCAACGGAAATAAAGTTGATTTAGATAAAAATGCTGTTGCTTATGATGTAAAAACTGGTGAAAATATTTCTATTGACGAAAAAAGTGGAAAATTCCCTTCAACTAACAGTCATTATAAATATGTTACTTACAGAGATACAGATAGCGATGGTGATGTTGATATTCTTTACTATTCTCCTTACAGCGTAACCTATTCCTACAACCCTGTTACAATCTATAGTAATAACACAAACCTTAATGGTCTAAGTGCTAGAGATATCTTAAGTAACATATACCTTTCCTTTGCAAATTCAGTGGTAAAAACAAGTGGGGAAGGTGATAACCTTTATAAGAAAAGTTTAACTGCCACTACTTCTAGTGATGGCGATATTATTGGCGCTAAAGCCAATGAAAATCGCAGTATTCTTTGGGCTAATGATTATGGAACCATTGATGTTGATGAGCTCCATGCTGCATCTTCATCTGTTGGCAACTGGGCAAAAATGTCTTACGAAACAGGTCTTAGTTCCTATAATGTTGAAATCATGATGGAATGGGGAATGAATGCACTTCTCTATGCCACAAATGGTGGAAAAATTACTGTTGGAGAACTTAATGGCAAAAAAAGTACTTTTTCTGCTAATGGTGATGGTACTAATGGTATTATAGCTGGTGGAGCTGGAACTAAAGCAGGTAATAAATCTGCACCATCAGACACCTCCAGTGCTTATGTATACAATGCTGATTTTAACTTAAAAGGTTGGAACAATCATGTTGCAGACGTAGTATATGGTGGATACGCATACTTAAATAAAATATCATCAGTTACAGGTACTCCAGGAAGTTACTCTGTTGGACAATCTTCTGCACTAGCAAATGATTTCGGGAACGGTGTTGTTGACGTAAAAGATTTCCGTACAACTGTTTATGGTAATCGTTCAGCTGGTGCCTATGTTATTGGTGGTGGTGTCATTACTGCAGAGGACTCATCTTTCCTTTCAAAAATGGATGCAGGATTTGTTTCTGCTTCTGGAGGTAGCTTTAAAGTTAATAACAGTTCTGCTATAGGTCAAATTGCTTTCAGAAATCGTGGCGGTATAAACACAGATTCAACCTCCACTTTTAACAAAGTTAATTTGACGGCTGACAAAGATATTAAGGGATATGTTTTGGGTGAAACTGCTGCTCAAGCAGTTGCAGCGTGGAAAGAAGCTAGTGGAAGTTCAGATTTAATTCATTATATGATGAGTGATTCTACAATGACTATTGGTACGCTTTGTAATAACTATGGTATTTCTAAAGACGCTTCAGCAACACTTATAAAAAAACTAAGTAAAATTGCTGGAAAAAAATATACAACTGATACCATGCTAAGAAACAGTGTTTTAGATAACACATATTACAACTATTCTGCTGGTAAATATACTGGCACTACTGACTTCTCAGATGTTCCATATCTAACAAGCGGAAGCGCTTATGGCGGGCTTGTAAGTTCAGTTATGGAATTTGAAGCATCAGGCATCAATCTTGTTTTCAATGAAAGCAAATTTAGTAATACCAACAAAAAAGATTATAATTACCTTGTAGCTTCCGAAGCCGGTTCTGCACCTATAATTAATTTTAACAAATCTAACTCTGAAGGTATAATTTGGAATGAAGGTGACGTAAACAGAAATGTTGAAGGGAGAACCAGTAGCAGATCATCAAAACTTACAGTAAACTTTACAGATTCTAATTTCAATGGTTCCTTTGCTGATGGTTCAAATGGTTTATGGAAAGTTAACAATCTTTCTTATACAGATGGAACAGGTAAAATTTCAAATTTAAACGGAAATTATTATGGTGCTAAAGCTAACTTTGGAATCAGTGCAAGCTTTAATAAGAATTCTACATGGACAATTACAAATGATTCTTATCTTGGCAGTCTAATTATTTCAGAAGATGCAAATATTAAAGCACCTGAAGGATATAAGATTGAAATGACTGTTAACGGAGTGAAAACGGAAATTGTAGCTGGAACATATACAGGACAAGTTATATTAAAACTTGTAAAAGCTTAGTTATAATTATAAAGACTCAAAATAATTATGCATAAAAGCTTATTATATAATATTTAAGTATGAATATCATAAAATATTATTTTTATTCAAACCTTACTGTAATTAAACAAAAAGGCATAGAACTCTAAAAATAAATTTAGGTTCTATGCCTTTTGTATTATAAACTTAAAAATTTATCAAATCTGCTTCTAGTATTTTCTTCACCTATAATTTGCATAATCGTATAGATATCAGGTGAATTAGTTCTATGAGTTAATGCTGCTCTAACTGCTCCTGCAACATCTGAAATCATACCTTTATATTGATCTGGATTTGCTTTGAAATCTTTTCTATTAGCACAATATCCAAGTTTAAGTCCTATTTCTTTCAAATCTTCAAACCAAACTTCTTGGATTCCTACATTGAAGTTAAATTCATTCTTATAAGTTCCTACAACTTCTTTAGCAGCTTCTAATGTAACTCCCTTTGGTAATTCTATTTGTTCTGCTGTTTCTTTCTCAAATAATTCATCAAAGAAATAGAATGTTTTTTCTTTTACTTCATTCCATTTAGCAAAATCTTTTCTTGGCTTTGGACCTTCTTTATCTATGTTGAAGATTTCTTTTGTCATAGTTTCATTTTTTGTAACTAATTTATACATTTCTTCATCAAATTCTTTAGCCCAAGCTACATAATATTCATAAACATCAGTGGCTTTCATAATAGATATGCAATCTTTAGATACGTCATTTAATTTAATTAAATCAAATAATGCTCCACTCTTACCCATTTTTTCTAGGTGAATTTCAAATTCATGATAATCTGCCTTAGGATTTTCAGCTCTCCATTCTTCGAAGGTAGAATTAACTATATTAAGTAAATATTCAATTACTGTTATTGTTGGGAATCCAACTTCCTTATAATAAGATACAGCTGCTTCTGGATCTTTTCTCTTTGAAAGCTTTCTTTTTGATCCTCCATCTTGTTTCATTATTACTGGAATATGAGCATATCTTGGAGCTTCAAATCCTAAAACTTCAAATAATTGAACATGTATAGGAAGTGATGATAACCATTCTTCTCCTCTTATTACATCTGTAGTTCTCATTAAGAAATCATCTATTGCATGAGCAAAGTGATATGTTGGAAGTCCATCTCCTTTAATAAGCACTACATCTTGATTGTTTTCTGGGAATGATATATCACCTTTTATTAAGTCATGGAATTCAACTCTCTTTTCAGGATTTCCAGGTGATTTTAATCTAATAATATATTTTTCTCCATTTTCAATTCTCTTAATAGCTTCCTCTTCAGCTATATTTCTGAACTTAGCATATTCTCCATAATAACCTGGAGTTATTTTATTAGCCATTTGTCTTTCCCTTAATTCTGCTAATTCTTCTGGAGTGCAAAAATCTGGATAAGCTAACCCTTTTATAAGTAAATCTTTTGCAAAGGTATTATATATATCAGCTCTTTCACTTTGTTTATATGGACCATATTCACCTTTAGAAGTCTCTTGTCCTGTCATGCCTTCACTAAAATCTAAGCCAAAGTTATGCATAGTTGCAATTGTATCTTCTATTGCACCTTCTACTTCTCTCTTTTGGTCAGTATCTTCTATTCTTAAAAAAAATACACCTTCACTTTGACTTGCTAATCTTTCATTTATTAATGCAGAAAATACTCCACCTATATGTTGAAATCCAGTTGGACTTGGTGCATATCTTGTAACTTTTGCACCTTCTTTAAGATTTCTCTTTGGATATTTTTCAATATAATATTCTGTTGTATGCTCAATATTTCCAAATATCATATCTGCTAATTTTTCAAAACTCATTTTTATACATCTCCTTATTATATCTCGTGTACAAGGTGTTACAGGCCCCTTGTCATAGCCATTTATATTAAAAATACATCTACATAATGTAGTTTTAAATCAAATTATTTTTTATTACACTTTCTAAATATATAACTTCCAATAAATAAACCACATGTATCAATTCACTTTACCTTATTTTAATTTAGAAAATTAATTAAAACTTATATAATTTAAGAAAATTCATAATTAACCTATTTGTAAATTATTCTATTAATCTTAATCTAAAGTTATCCAATATCTTTGTGTAATTTCGTTTCCTTCTGCTACTTCATTTTCTAATTTTCCATCATTATTTTTTATAGTCTTTGCAGATGCAATATTATTTTTTTCACAAGTAATTAAAACTTTTTTAATGTTTAATTTTGAACATTCTTTTAATGCTAATGATAACATTTCTGTTGCATATCCTTGTTGTCTTTCAGATTTCCTAATACTATATCCTATATTTCCACCAAAATTTAACAAATAGTCATTTAACCTATGTCTAATATCAATCATTCCAATTAAATGGTCATCATTAACAGAAACAGCCATATATGTAGTTGCTGGAACTAAACCTTCTCTTACAGTTTCTTCGTTTAAATTATCGCAAAATAAGCTATACCATTCTTCAAAGGTTTTAGCATTGGCTAAGTTTGCAGTCCCATCCATGTTATCTCCATTTTCAATAAATTCTCTTTTATAATCCAGAAGCTTTTCTTTATCTTCTGATGTTGGTAGAACTAATTTTAATCTTTCCATTTTTCCTTTCCTCCAATTATCCATTGTTTTTAAATTCATCATAAATTACAATTATGAATTTGAAATCTTTTATTTAATAATAAATTCAAAAAAGCCTTTCGTCCTAAAAACACTTAGGACGAAAGGCTGACTTCCGCGTTACCACCTAAATTGATTAAATCTAGTAATTAGGTCAACGTAGCGCTTATAACATTAACTATGTTAACTGCTCTAGCCATATGACACTAATTAATCATACTAACTTATTACTCTTTGTATGACCAACTTAATCCTCTTAATTATCTTTAAGGGAATAACCCCACAAATATACTACATCTCACGACTTTCTATTTATTGCTCCAAAGCTTCCTTCAATAGTTTTAAATTCTAGGCTTACACTATCCCTAGATCTCTTAAAATTAAAATACTATTTACTCTTCTTTTTCAACGCACTTATCTTTAATGATTTAATTATATTATTTATAAAATACAAGTCAATTATACAATTTGAAAATACCAATGTAAAGATAATTTATTAATTTATAATTTTATCTTATCTACTATTTCTTTTATAAAGCCATCTTCAAAAGGACTTTTAAGACCAACCTTATGAAGCATATTAGGGAAATAATCTTTTGCTGATTCTAAAGAAAATGCAATATATTTTTCCCATGCATCCTTATAATCTTCATCCATTCTTATTTTAAATTGAAGCGCACATGTTTGTGCAAGACAATAATCAATATAATAGAATGGGCTATTATATACATGTTGTTGCATTTGCCAAGTACGTCCCTCACCATAGAATTCATCATCTTTAAAAGCAAGATGTGGTTTATATTCATTTTCTAATTGCTTCCAAACCTCTCTTCTTTCAGAAGGTGTAAGTTCTGGTTTTGTATAGATTATTTCTTGGAATTCATCTACCATACATCCATATGGTATAAATGCAATAGCATCTTCAAGTTGAACTTTCCTATAGTCATTAGCTCTATCACCAAAGAATAATTCCATCCATTTGCCTGTGAAAAACTCCATTGACATTGAATGTACTTCAGCAGTTTCACTAGTTATATTGTTATGCTCTTGTATTTCATCATTTCTTGTTAAATACCCTTGAAAAGCGTGCCCACATTCATGGGTCATAACATCTACATCACCACTAGTACCATTAAAATTAGCAAAGATAATTGGCGCCTTATATCCCATAAGCATATCCATATATCCACCAGCCGTTTTGTTAGGTCTTCCTAATACATCAAATAATTCATGGTCTAGCATAAAGTTAAAGAATTCTTTTGTTTCTGGAGATAATTCACCATACATTTTCTTACCTGCTGCAAAAATATCATCTGCATTTCCAACAGGAATAGGATTTCCATCTAGGAAGTAAATACCTTCATCAACATAATCAAGTTTTTCTAAACCAAGACGTTTTCTTCTCTCCTCATGCATTTTAGATGCAATAGGTACAAAAATCTTTTTAACTTGATTTCTAAAATTAGCCACATCATTTTTATCATATGAATTACGTTGCATATTATAATAACCAAGTTCAACAAAATTATCATATTTCATTGATTTTGCTTGTTCGTTTCGATTTGCTACAAGTTTATCAAATAGGTCATCTAATTCATCTTTAATAGTAAGCAGCTTTTCACTTCTAGCTTTTGCTGCTTCAATTCTTGTTGCTCTGTCTTTAGATTTTAAATATTTTCCAAGTAGAGAAAGACTAAGTGTTTCCCCTCTAAATTCTACATTAGTTTGTGCAATTAATTTATTATATTTTGATGTAAGAGTGTTTTCTTCTTGCTTAAGCGGAATAAGTACATCATCAAAAGCTTTTAACTTAATTTCTATATCTTTAAAAGGAACTTGTCCTATCTTATTTTCAAGATAAACTCTATATTGAGAATTAAAAAGTAACTTTTGATATTTTACTTCAAAGCTTTCAATTTTAGGAGATATTTCATCATAATATTCCTGTTCTTCTTCATAAAATTTATTTGAAACATCACCATTATGTCTCATTCCTGATAAAGTCATTGCAGTACGAACTTTTCCCATTAAAGCGTAATATTTTTTATGAACTAGAAATTGTTCCCCACCACTATTTGCAGCATTAAATTCGTTTATTATTTCAGATGCTTCTTTTTCAAAAGATTCAATTGTTATTCTTTCATAAGGAAGCTCTGATAATTTAAATTTTTTGTCTTTCATACTTTTCACTCCTCTATATAGGTTATATATTGATTTGTTATATATTTTCTATTATTTAAATACCTGCATATTAATTTATATATATTCTAATAAGTAAATTACATATAATTAACTTTTGCATATTATTTTAATCTAAAAAATTAATTTAAAACTTACCTATCTTCAATTTATGGTTATATTACTTTAGTAAATGCAAATAAACATTATCATTTTGCTCTATATGATTAATGTTTATTGCAAATAGTATTTTTTATTTCTTATATTAACTGCTTTACCTTTTAACTAATGGAAATGCAATAACGTCCTTTATTGTATTCGCTCCAGTTAAAAACATTATCATTCTATCAATACCAATACCTAAGCCTCCTGTTGGTGGCATTGCTGTATCAATAGCTATTGCAAATTCTTCATCCATTGGACTAGCAGTTTCGAGTCCACCTCTTAATTTTTCTGCTTGGCCATGCAATAATATACGTTGTCTTAATGGATCATTTAATTCTGAATATGCATTTCCAAGCTCCACTCCACAAGCATATGGTTCAAACCTTTCAATTAAATCTGAATTTTCCCTATGGACTTTACAAAGTGGTGAGGATTCTTTTGGAAAATCTATAACAAAAGTCGGTTGAATTAATTTTTTCTCACTATATGATGCAAAAAGATTTACTATTAACTCTCCTTTTGATGCTTCGCTTATATTTAGGCCCTCATTTTGTTCTTCAATTAAAAGAGAATTCTCTTTAATTTTATTAATAATTTCTTCCTTGCTTAAATGTTCTAAATCAATTCCTGTATCAAGTTTTACAAGATTACACATTGTTTCTCTTTTCCAAGGAGTTTTAAAATCAATTTCTTCTTCCCCATGTTTTATTTTAGTTGAGCCATTTATTTGACTAAACACATGTTCATATAAACCTTCCATAATTCTCATCATTTCTTCATAATCAGCATAAGACATATAGCATTCCATTAGCGTGAATTCTGGATAATGGGTTCTATCAATTCCTTCATTTCTAAAAGATCTTGCAAAGGTATAAACTCTTTCTATTCCACCTACAATAAGTCTTTTTAAATATAATTCTGGAGAAACATTCATATATACTTCGCAGTCTAAATCATTAACAAAAGTTTTAAATGACTTTGCTTCTCCACCTCCATATTTAGTATCAAGTACAGGCGTATCACATTTAATAAAATTCATATTATTTAAATATTCTCTAATTTCAGTAATTGCTTTAGAACGTTTTATAAATCTTTCTTTAACCTCTGAATTCATTATCATATCTAAGGATCTATGTCTTTGTCTTAAGTCTAAATCTTGAATTCCATGATATTTTTCTGGGAGAGTTCTTATAGCTTTAGATAACAATTCAAATTTATTTACTCTAATAGTTATTTCCCCTGTTTGAGTCTTAAATACAGTTCCCTCTAAACCAATAATATCTCCAACATCAATTAATTTTAAAACATTATAATTTTCAGTTCCAATTAATTTTTTGCTAAAAAATATTTGTATATTTCCTTTTTCATCTGTAATATTAGCAAAGGTTGCATTTCCCATTCTTCTAAGGAACATTATTCTTCCTGCTAAAGAAAATATCTTTTCCTCATCAATATTATCAAAGTCATCACAGATTTCTTTTGTATGAGTCATTTTACTAAAATCATAATTATAAGGATATGGATTTATTCAGAGTTCATTAAGTTTGTTTAACTTTTTTATTCTTTCTGTTATAAACTCATTAGTATTTGTCATTATCTTTTCTAGTTCATTTAAATTTTCATATTTTTCGTACATTTTTTTACCACCTTTACTTATTTATTGATTAATTTAGGCACACGAAAAAAATAACACGTCCAAATTTGCCATGTAAGGTTCTTGATTGTGCTTCGCACTTTTATAGGTGTATATTTTTCATCAGGCAAGGAAGCAGTGAACCCAAATCTGTGATTTGGTGTGAATCGCTTAAGTAGACATCTCAAATCTATGATTTGATGATGGTCGCTTACTCTTTGAGTACTCAGCGAGCGTATGCGAGTCGAGCTTCCTATAATGGAAAATATACTAGCGGATTGACTTGTTATTTTTTTGATAGTGCCTTAATTCAAATAAAAAAACTTTCACCTCCAAGACTTATAATCTTGAGGACGAAAGTTATAAATTCGTGGTACCACCTCAGTTTGTGCATGTGTTGCCGCATACACCTCTTCAAGTACATCAATGCAATGAGATACTTTATATCTATAACGGGATATCCCGTCACATCCTACCTCTATCATATAGACTCAGCGTGCAGCTCCAAGATCTTCTTCACTAAAAATTCATTGCTCTATTCCACCATTCAGAGCTCTCTTAAAATGAATTACTTTATTTACTCTTCTCTTCTTAGCCTTTATAGCATTTTACAATATAATACCCTTTTTGTAAATATAGTTCTAAATATTTTTTTAATATTTTCAGACAACTTAGGCACATGAAACTAAATAACAAGTCCAAAGTTGCCATGAATATTTTTCATCAGGCAAGGAGGCAAATCGCCCTCATAGCGGGCCTATTAGGTCAATTTACCGACGCAGGATGATGGAAAATATACTGGCAAATGGACTTGTTATTTTTTTGATTGTGCCTTATTTCTATATGCTTTTAAAAACTCATATCTAAACTCTTCATTATTCAGCTTTGTCTTAAATCTATTTAAATACACCTCATAATCCCACTTTTTTCTCTTATAATAGTAATCTCTAGAAATAGTATAAAAATCTTTTGGAAATTTAATAAGAATATATAGTAATTCTTTTTCTTCTTGTTTTAGAATTGAAATATTCTCATATCCATCAATGCAATTTAGTGTTTTATCTATATCAAAGGCTGCATTTTTTATAGATTTTAATACAAAATTTCCTATATCCATTATTCTTAAATCTATAGTCATAAAATCAAAATCTATTATACTCATTTCATTGTTTTTAAACAAAAAATTATGATAAGCTAAATCATTATGACAAATAGTAATCGTATCTCCAGCTTTTCTTAAATCTTCATATTTACTTTTATAAAATTCCTTTTGCACTTCTTCAATTTCAATTAAATAGTCATCTACATTGTTTATAAATAATGTGTCAAATTCATTTTTATATTTATAATTTTTTACTAAGTTTTTCATCCAAATTAATTCATCAAATGCTTTTTTAAACTTATCTTTCAAAGAAATATCTAAAAAATCCTTATTATACTTATTTTTTAAATGCTCCCTTAATCCCTTAGCTGCTCTATGCATTAAAGCTATATTTTTCGCACAAAGATTAATTTCTACAGGATTTGAAAAAGCTGCTTCTCTTCCATCTAAAATATTCATAATAATATAAATTTGATTTTTCCACTTCTTATAACTAAGATTATCCTTAAATTTATTATATGTTATTATATTACTATAACTTTTCTTTACATAATCTAAAGATTCACTTATTAAATTTACTCTATCTATATCATAATTTACTTTTTTTAAAATCTTATTTCCTTCATCTGTCGATATTACGAATACTTTTCTAAGGGGAATAACATCATTTACCCTTACTCCTAATTCATTGAAAAATTTCAAACTTAAATCATAATCACATAAATAAGATCTTTCTGAATACCTAATTTTATTCATACTTTTATCCTCCTGATAACTAAACATTAGGATTAACAGTACATCTTGAATTTATCTATATTTAATAAAACTCTTACTTTCATACTTTAGACTCTTTTCAAATTCTAATAATAATTCCTCATTAGTTTTATTCTTTCTATTGATTTTAGATTTCTCATTAGTTTTATTCTGTTCATTATCTATTGACTTATCTCTTTGCTTATTTATTTTATTCTTCTTCCTATTTATTTCATTGCTTTCCCGCTGATTTATTTGATTCTCATTAATCATTACTTTGTTTATTAAAGTATTTCTTCCACTGTTTATCTCTATATACTTTATCCATAATTTTAAGAAATCCCTTGGATAATTGCAAAGGCCTCTTAAATAATCAAAACTGTTAAATGATAGATGAGATTCATATATAAATACTTTTATTAATTCCTCTTCATCTATATTAATCTCAGCTCTTTGAAGCTTCTTAATATAATTATATAAATCCTCTTCCACCAGGTTATATGTCATATTTTTAATTACTCCTATTTCAATCTTATCTTCATTTCTTCTTAAATTACTTGGCTGAACTTTTTCAAGACAAAGCTCTTCCCTATTCATACTACGTCTTATAGCACCAAAATAATCGTGTTCATAAATATAATTCACTGATTCCTTAGCCTTTTTTAACATATTCTTTCCATTAGCTAAAATAAGTCTATCAACTTCATTATGACAAGATGTGTTAACTACACGGTCATAATATCTTTCTAATTTCTTCATTTGAACCTTATAATCTTCAATTTCCTTACCTATGATGCTCTTTATTCCACTTAATCCACAAAAACTGCATCGAACTAATATTTTATGAAGTTCTACAATTAAATTAATTTGAGAAATAATATCTTTATGAGTAATATCCTTATCATGATGAAAACATTGTCCAATAATAGTTATCCCCTTTTTGCTTAAATACTCCTTAATTAATAATTCATCCATTTAATTTCCCCCATTAAAATAACTATTAATAAACTTTTCCCTAAACTCACAATCCTCCAAATATTTTTCTAACTTATTTATAAAAAAATCTTCTCCCCAAGGCTGTTGTTCCCAATATACCTGTAGACCTATCTGCCAAAAAGCTTGCGGAAATCTCATGAATTCTCTTATTATAGGAATCTCTTCTTCCTTAACTTCCATGTTACTCTTATAAGCCTTTAATATTAAATCAGCTTTTTCATTTTCCCATTTTCCATCTTTCATGGTTCTTATTAATAAAGAACATAAATCATGAAGATGTGAATCTAGTATACAGTAATCAAAATCTATAATATTAATCTTCTTATTACTATCTACTAAAATATTATGATGAGCATAATCATGATGACAAAAGCTTCTTTTAAAAACCTCCTTTTCCATAAGCTTCACATAATTGTTTTTTTGAAGCCCTTCTATACTTTTCTCTGCTCTCTTTACTTGATCTTCAATATTATCTAAATATAATAAATCAAATTTAGATTTGTAAGACTTTTGACTTATCCTGTTTTTAAAGTCAAATATTTCATTTTTCCTAGTTTCAAAAACTTTATCCCAAGAGAACCATCCAATCCTAGCCTTCATATTCTTTTCTAAAGTGAAACCTTTACTACATTCATGTAATTTTGCAAGTTCTCTTGATACGGTTGCTAATTCTAAAGGATTATCGTAATTACTTACTCTAGATGGAATCCATTTAGTTAAATAAACAAATTTATCATTTATACACCCGTATTCTTTTTTTTCATTATTCAGAACAAATTCAGGAATATTCGTAAAACCTTTTCTTTGAAGATGCTTCATTGCAGATAAAATAAAATAAAAATGAGAGAATTCATATTTAATTACTTTTAAACAATATCCCCCATCTTTTGTACTAATTTTATAACTATTTTTTACTTTTTCTATGTTATCTATCTTTAAGCTATAGTATTCCTCAACATAGCTTTTAATTTTAAGTATATCCTTATTATTCTCCATAAAACATCCTGCCAGCTATTATTTATTTTTATTATATGTGATTAAATAATTTATTGTGATTTATATTCACAAAATTTAAAAGTCTATAATACTTTATAGTATATATGTATTTTAGAGGTGTTCATATGAAAATTGCCATCGATGCTCGTAGTTCTAATTTACATCATGGAACTGGTATAGGTACTTATACCGAAAATCTTATATCTGAAATGCTTTCTTTAAATTCAAAAGATCAATTCACTTTATTTTGTTCTGGTAAGTTTAGTAAAAAATTTAATAAAAAAAATTCTAATATAGTATATTCTTCTGGCAAGCATGGCGGTTTTTACGAGAAATATTATATTCCAAATGAATTAACTAAATCTCACATTGATTTATATCATATTCCTCAAAATGGTATAGGCCTCGATTTTGATACTGAAATCCCAACTGTAGTTACCATACATGATTTAATACCATATATAATGCCTGACACTGTCGGAAAAAGTTATTTAGAAAGATTTTTACGTGACATGCCAAACATAATTGCTAACTCTAGCAGCATCTTAACTGTATCCGAATACTCAAAAAAAGATATTCTAAAATTTTTTAGTTCTTATCCTGAAGATAAAGTATTTGTGACACCTCTTGCTGCAAATAATAATTTTAAACCCTTAAATAAAAATGCGTGTAAACTATATGTAGAAAATACTTATGGTGTAAAAGCTCCCTATATACTCTATATTGGTGGATTTAGTTTAAGAAAAAATGCTTTAGGATTAATTAAAGCCTTTATAAAAGTTCATAAAGATTTAAATAAACCTTATAAGTTGCTTATTGGAGGCCCTTTAAAAGATGAAGGAGAGAAATTATTAAACTTTGTTAAAGAAAATAATATGGAGGATAAAATAATTTTTTCTGGGTATCTAGAAGATAAACTTTTACCTATCCTCTATAGTGGGTGTGATGCCTTTGTTTATCCTTCCTTTTATGAAGGCTTTGGATTGCCTCCATTAGAAGCCATGAGCTGCAAAGCTCCTGTAATAACCTCTAATTTAACTTCAATTCCAGAAGTAACAAAAGATAGTGCAATCTTAATAAATCCCTATAAAATAGATGAATTAGAAAAGGCCCTAGTAATTCTTTTAAATGATGAAAAGTTAAAGACTGAACTAAGCCAAAAGGGTTATATAAGAAGTCTAGAATTTACTTGGAAAAAAACTGCCCAAACTACCTTAGAAATTTATAAAACTTTATCAGATGAATTTTCAATATAAAAATAAAACAAGAACTCAAAGTACTATTGTACTCTAAGTTCTTGCTTTAATTTTATGTATTTATTATAGTCATTGATTTTCGGAGTTTTCTCTTCTACGTTACTTAATACTACAAGTGGACTTTTGCCCGCAAAATTTTTCACACTATCCTCAATTTCTTTAGTGCTATAAGTATATAAATAGCTCGAAAAAATTTTTCCATCCTTTACATACTTAACAGTTTGCTTATTATTAGTTATTACATATGTTATGAATTTCTCAATTAGCTTTTCATTATCCACATTTTGATTTAATACTAATAAATTATCTCCTTCTGTTGCGAAAAATTTATTACCACCCGGTTTAATGCTAGGTACATTTCCAACACTCCATTCACAAGGTGTTTCAATTTTCATTATTTCGCTCATAGCATTAATTGAAGATATTCTTCCTAAAAATTCTCCTCCATTTGCTAAATTTAAAATGTTATTGTCCTTTAACTTTTTAACCATAGCTTGAACTTCTAATTTCATATCATCTACACTCTTATCTGGATTAAAGGTTTCCATAGTCAATAAATCTAATAGATCTTCATAATCTTGTCCAGTTGCACTTATTATACTTACTTTTCCATTACTTTTTGTATAAATATCTTTACCAATCTTTATAACATCATCCCAAGTATTCATGCTCTCTCTTTTAAATCCATATTGCGTTAACATATCTTCTCTTATATAAAAAGCTAATGGTCTAGACGTTAATGGTATTCCTATTGAATTATCACCATACTTAACTTGATTTACCCTATATTCAGAAAAATTCTTGGCATAATTATTTAAAAGCTTATCATGCTTATTATAATATTCATAATCATCTAATTTTAATTGTTCAAAATTAAATCTATCAATTTGTGCGATATTCGCAGTTTTTATTTTAGTATTTTCTGATGTATTAACAATTTGATTATAATTTTCTAATTTCTTTATACTAATTAATGTTTTATCATTTAGTTTCATAAAATCATTTGCACATTCAACTAAATAATCGTAAGAATTTTCATTTACTAAAAGCTCTATAGTTCCTTTAACTTGCTGTTCCTTGGTAGGCTGGAATAAATTAATGCTTATTATTCCCAATGCCAAGAAAATAAAAAACATAACAACATATTTAATTTTATTTCTCATATTCTATCCCTCTTAATGAATGGAGTTTATTTTTTCATGTACATCTATTAACTCTACTGCTAAATCTTTAAATGTCATTGTTGTCATTAAATGATCTTGAGCGTGTATTAAAAGTAAGGAAAAGTCTATTTTATCATTTGCTGCTTCCCCTTGAATTAAACTAGTTTGTGAACTATGGGCATATCCTAATTCCTCATCAGCTTTTATTATTAATTCTTTTGCTTTACTAAAATCCCCTGTTTTAGCTAAAGAAATTGCTTCCATAGAACAACTTCTAGCTTCTCCACTATGCATTATTATATTTAATATTATTTCTTCCATAATTTTCTCCTTCTTCACTTTAATCATCAAAAAAACATATAAAGTTAAAGATACCTTACCCTTATTAATTAATATTACTACTTTTCTTTAAATTTTTAAAGGATAACTAAAAGAAAAAATTAGAATTTACAATTGTATCCTATAATACATTATTAATCAACTCATTGTAAAATTAAATTGAGCTAATAGAAAATCCATGATGATTATTCTGTGTTATGATTTAATCGCCAAACCTTTAATATAAAAATAATAAATATTTTATTAAATTTACAAAAATATATATTATTATTCTAATTTTTCATATATAATAAATTTATACTAAATTTTAGGAGATGTTAAGAATGAAAAAAATAGGAATAAAATTATTGGCTTTAGGAATTTTAGCAACTGTAATAACAACATCAACACCAGTATTTGCCTCAACTAATATTAATACAACTGAAAATACTGTTGCTAGCAGTACTCGCAGATTAGCAAATATTACTGGTACAATAGCTTCTAGTAATGTAAATCTTAGGACAACCCCAGGAATTGAAACTTGGAATGTATATAATGTTCAATTAAAAAAAGGAGATACAGTACTTATACTAAATGAATTTGGTCCATCGGATGGTTATTACTGGTATAAAGTAACAGTGACAAGTGGAATTTTAAAAGGGAAATCAGGATATGTTGCAACTACATATGTAGATGTCGCTGTGTAGAAAATTATAAGTAATTCAGAAAAAATATAGGAATAAAGCTTGAGACCATTGAAAAAAGATATGCTTTCTCAGTGCTTCAGATAAACAAAGATGGGATTTTATTCAACTGTTTAAATCAGTTAAATAAAATCCTATTTTTACATTGAAAAGTACATATTTAAATGTGTTCGTAAAATTTTTGTAGACAAAAATCAAGTAATATATACTAAATAATTAAAGAATATCTTATTAAACATATAAATCCCTATTACAATATAATTAATAACAAAACATATTGAATGGAGGGATTTATATGAGTAATAGTATAGAATATAGCAATTTAAAATTCAATATTACTAAAAAAAATTACAAAATTTTTCTATGAAATAGATACTGATGTTTTTTGAAAACACTTTAGAAAGCATTGACGATGAAATATTTAATAGCAGAGATAAAAGAATTTATAGATGTAAAAAGAAACAAAAACGTAACATAAATACTTCCTTTGGTAGTGTGACTTATAAATGGGATACTATATAGATAAAATAAGCAGAAATGAATCCAAAACAACATTTTTATTGAACGAAGCATTATATATTGATCTTTTTGAGAAAATCAATTCTTAAGCAAGCTATAAATTTAGCAAACAAAGCATCAGCAAAAATCCCTTAGAAATGTGAGCAAAGAATATGACTCTTTAGTGCTTTGCAATCCTAATCATCAAACAATTAAAATTCGTGTATCTGATATTGGAGAACTTTTAAAAAGGAAAGTGTCCCGATTTTATAGAACTCTACTTAAAGGGAGACACTTTCCTTATTTATTGTATCTAAAATTATATAAGAAATAAATTTTATTACTATAGGTGAATATTCACCAAAAATTAGGAATGACACTTATACATTATTTGTCTCTCCTAATTTTATTTTAACTATTTTTTTCTTCTAATACAACTGAAACTGTAATATTTTTTTTATCTCTTATCACTTCTAAATTAATAGTATCACCTGCATTTTTATCTTCTTTTATTGCTTTAAGTTCTTTAGCTGTCTTAACTGATTTTCCATCACATTTTACAATTATATCTCCAATTTTAAATCCAGCCTTCTCAGCTGGTGAGAATTCATCAACTGAAACAATATAAATTCCTTCTGGTAAATTATATTTCTTAGCTATATCACTATCAATATCTTTTATTTGAATTCCTAAATTTAATATTTGTTTAGATAAAACATTTATTTTTCCCTTCACTTCATTTATAGGAATTGCAAATCCTATACCTTCGATACTAGCTTCCCCTAGAGCTTGAGTACCTAACTTCATAGAGTTAATCCCTATAACTTGACCCTTAGAATTTACTAATGGACCACCACTATTTCCTGGATTAATAGCTGCATCTGTTTGAATTAAATTTACACTTGTTCCAGATTGGCTTTCTATAGTTCTATTACTTCCACTTATAACTCCTTTTGTAAGAGTTTGAGCAAAGTTCTTTGAAAGAGGTGTTCCAATTGCTATAACTTCTGCACCTGGATATATTTCATCCGAATCTCCAAGCTCTGCAACTGCTGGAACTTTAGTTCCTTCTTTTAACTTAATCATTGCAATATCTTTTTCTTGATCATAATTAATTATGGTTGCACTAACCTCTGTATTATTACTTAAAGTAACTGTAATTTCCTTAGCGCCTTGAATTACATGATTATTAGTTAAAATATATCCTTGTTCATTTATAATAAAACCTGATCCCATGCCGTCTACTTCTCCAGTTGTAAATCCATTACTAGCTGTACTTTTAGTTGAAACAATAACAACTGCTGGTGCTACTTTATTAAACGCATCTGCTGCTGACATGGCATCTGATGTACTTGATGTAAATGATTGAGGAATAGAGCTTACTATTTGCTTTGTAGCAACAACATTATTTGCTTTTAATAATGAATAGGTAATTGTACTTCCGAATACTCCACCTATCATTGTAATAAATAAAATTCCTGCAACTTTACCTAATGTACGTAGCCCTTTTCTTTTTCTTTTTCTAGGTTCACCAGAATTACTATTTTGAAAGCAATCATCCCAAGCAACTTGTTGTCCTTCATTTACTGGAAGTGATTCTACATCAATAAATTTATTATTATTTTCATTATTATTCATAAAAGTTTCCTCCTATATAATTATTAATTTTTTAACCTGCTATAAAATAATATGTTTTAGTTCTAAAATATCTTAAAGCTTATCTTTATTGTTACTACTTTATATTCTTATTATAAATTCATTGTGTGTCAAATAAATGACAATATTATATATTCTCATTTTAATTTTTCCACAAAATTAAATCATAATAAATAATCTTAATATAAACTTCTTTTTTCAACATATTATAAACCTTATGACTTCTTAGCTAATTTTTTAGCTTCCTTCATAATGTTGTTTACTCCATTAACGATTATATCTGGATCTAATAATGAAACTGGCGAATCACTTGTTTCTTTTTTATATACTGTTGTAGATGCTGTGTCCCCTAATTTTTTCGCTGAATCCTCTTCATCACTAGTTATTAAATAAAATGGTTTATTAGCTAAAAGACCATTTACCTGACTATTTGATGAACCTTCATATAAATTTCTTAATTCATTTGAAACTGCTTCTTTATAATTTTTTTTATTTTCAAAACTATTAAATTCACTTAATTCACTTTCAGCTAAATGTTCCTTAAAAGTATTATTTTCAATAGTTAGCCTCATATTACTTAATAATGAAGTTAAACTAAAATTAGTACCTATAGTCTCAAATTTACTCCTGTAGTATTTGCATTTGATACTTTCTTTAAATTCGCTGGTCTTAATTTTTTCTTCTGATATTGGATCAACTAAAACAACGCCTGCAACTGAATTAGGATATAAACTAACGAAATTTGTTATAACTAAACTTCCATATTCCTCACCAACCAAAATATAAGGTTCTGAAACTCCAGCTTTTCTAAGTAAAAGTTTCAAATCCTTTGCTTGTTCTTCCGGAGTTCTAACATCTCCTCCATCATTAAATCCATATCCTCTTCTGTTATATATAAATGTTGATAATTTCTTATCTTCTAATAACTTACATATATTATCCCATTCATACATATTATTACCTAATTTCCCATCAAATACCACAGTATAATCTGTACCAGATTTAAATTTATACTCCATCTTCTTTCCATCTATTCTACCATACTTAAATCGTGATTTTAATCTTTCATTATCTATAAAATTAGTTACAATTTGTACTGCAACTCCTAAAATAAATAATCCTAGAAAGAAGATAATAATTTTTTTTAAAATTTTCCTCTTACTAACTTTATCTTTATCAAGTTTATGAACTACATTAGAGTGTGCTAATAGCTTCATATTCGAATCTACTCCTCCCCTAATTTTAAATTAGGTTTTGCATTTATATCTAAATCAGATATTATTCCTTCCTGGTAATTGAAATATGCTGCACTTCCAATCATTGCTGCATTATCAGTACATAAGATAGGTGATGGAAATAATATCTCAATTCCTCTTTTGTCCCCTTCATTTTGTAGTGTTTTCCTCAAGCATGAATTAGATGCAACTCCCCCTGCTACAGCAATTCTCTTAATCCCGCTTCTCTCACAAGTTAAAAATAAATTAGTTTTTAATACATCAACAATTGCCTTTTGAAAAGATGCTGCAATATCAGCTGTATTTATTTCTTCATCCTTCATTTTAGCTTTATTTAAGTAATTTAATACTGCAGATTTTACTCCGCTAAATGAAAAATCTAATGTGTCATCTTGAAATTTAGCTCTTGGAAATTCTATTGCATTTTCATTTCCTTCCTTAGCTAATTTGTCAATTTTAGGACCACCTGGATATCCAAGACCCAATGCTCTAGCTACCTTATCGTAAGCTTCTCCAGCCGCATCATCCCTTGTTTGAGCTATAACTTCAAAATCTCTATATCCTTTTACATGTACTATAAATGTATGACCACCAGAAACTACTAAAGATACAAAAGGTGGCTTTAAATCTTTATGTTCAATAAAATTTGCACTAATATGTCCTTGAATATGGTTAACTCCAATTAATGGCTTATTTGAACCTAAAGAAAGTCCTTTTGCATATTGAAGTCCAACTAAAAGTGCTCCAACAAGTCCCGGTCCATAAGTAACCCCTATTGCATCAATATCTTTTAAAGAAACTTCTCCTTCTTCAAGAGCAGCTTTTACAACACTATCTATAACTTCTATATGCATTCTTGATGCAACCTCTGGCACTACACCTCCAAATTTTTTATGTGTATCTATTTGTGATGCAATTACATTAGATAAAACTTCTCTACCATTTACGACAACTGCTGCAGAGGTTTCATCACAGCTAGATTCTATTGCTAAAATTATTTTTTTATTCATATTTATTACCTCTTTTTTTATTTAACTTCAATCCATGATAAACAATATTTAATGTATATATGTTCAAACAAATAAACTTCATTTCCTTAGCTATTATACATATTTTTAATTTAGCAAATTAATTTAAAGTTATTATATTTAGATGCAATGAATTGAAATATTTTCTTCTACTAAATCTATTTTATCGCATAACATAAATAATTTCTCTATTCTTTGACATTGTTTAATATATTCGTAATATTTAGTTGTATACCAACATCAAAAACTTATTATTTATATCAAGTCTCCAAATATTATACTTTATATATATAATATTATCAAAGTGCAATTTGCATAATCATTATAATATATATTTTAAAAAGGTTATGATTCATCTAAAATTAATAATGTTCAAAATTAAAGTTTTGTTTAAAATTTATAATATTGTGCTTATTGTATAAAAAACTCATATGCTGTATATTGGAATTACTAACTAAATTTTTATTCAAGGAGATTTTAAATGTCTAATTATGCCAAGGTAATAATTAAAGGATCACCGATTACAAAATCAAATTTCAAATTACATAATGCAGATGGTCGTGCAATTTTGCCACATAGTTCTGGAAAATACCATGATAGATATGCACTGTATGAGCAAGAAATAGCACTACTTGCAAGAAGTCAAAATCCAGATATAGTTTTTTCCGAAAGTCTAATCGCTTTATTAAAAGTTTATTATAAAAGTGAAAAGCGTCATCCAGATACTATTAACATTACCAAAAGTATATTTGATGGCATAGAAAAAAGCGGTCTTATAGTTAATGATGCTCAAATAACTAAAATTTTTACTGAAGAATATTATGATAAGCAAAATCCTAGATTTGAATTAGAACTTTTTTCTGAAAGTGAATATGATTTTAGTTATAAAATCACAAAAAAAATTGTTCCTACAAAAGCTAAATTATATTCTCCAATAAAAAGGAGTGTAATAAATGATATCTCTGATAATCACGCTTCAATTAATACAGGTAAAAATAAAATTAATCCAAAACCTATAGATAATTGTTTGAAACAAACTGAGGAAGTTTCTAGAAACACAGCGTCTAAAGATAACAATTTCTGTAATATTTGTAATAAAATCATCCTGTCAGATGATTATTTAAAAGCTGATAACGGAAAAACATTGATCTGTAAAAAATGCTTTAAAAAATTATTTTAGAATATTTAATTGAAATAAAATCCATCATATATAAAACTTATAGAAAGGACTTTTATTATGACTGATTCTTTTGATATTATTTTTTTCGGTGATAGCTTAACCTTTGGATATGGTGTCCCAAAACAAAATTCCTGGGTATATAAAATTAGCCAGGAATTTTCATTTTTATCATTAAATAAAGCATGTAATGGTGACACTACGACTTCTATGCTTTCTCGTTACTATAATGATGTATTAATCCATAATCCATTTAAAATCTTCATAATGTGTGGAACTAATGACCTTCTTCTTGGAAGATCTGTAAGTTCAATAATAGATAATATAGAATTAATGATTAAAGATGCTTTAGATATTAATTCAAAAACAATTATTGGCATACCACCTAAAATTATAGGCAAAATGGCAAATGAACTCTTTTGTCCTTCTCATTTGTATGACTATGCTGAAAATGAACTCTTAATTTTAAAAAATGAGCTTATTAAGTTGTGCAATAAATATAAATTAAAATTCATTAATTTCTACGACATAACCCCAAATAACGATGATATTTATTTAGATGGAATTCACCTTACATCATTAGGCCACTCATTAATGTTTGAAGAAGCTCTCTCTACTTTTAAAAATTTTTCCCCCTACTTTTAGTATATATATTTTTTTATATATTCAGCTGCATTTACTCCACATTCCACTCCATCAGTTTCTTGCATGTACATAGCATTTTCCCCATATATTATATTTCCACATGCAAAGAATCCATCTAGTGAAGTTTTAAAATCTACCACCTCTGGACCTAAAATTTCACTATTAATATCAATTTTCAATTTTCTTAACATAGAATTTTCAGGAATAAAACCAACTGATAAAAGTAAAGAATCACATTCTTTTTCTTCTATTTTATTATCCTTTAAATTCATAATTTTAACCTTTTGAATTCTAGTATTTCCTTCAATTTCAACTACTCTAGAATTTTCAATTATAGGAATATGAAAACCATCTATTATATTATGTATTTCTGAATTAGTTATATCTTCATAAGAATTTTCAATTACTACGCCTTCTATATTTCCCCCTTCTATTATTAATCTTCTAGCAACTATAAATCCCCATTTATCTTTAGCTATAATCAAAGTATTTCTACCTGGTAGATATCCCTCTAAATTAATTATTCTATGTGCTTCTCCAATGGTAAATACGCCAGTAATTCCATTAGTTGGTATTACAACATTCCCCGAATATCTTTCTTTTGAACCCATAGCAAATATTACAGCTCCAGCTGTGACTTCCTTAACACCCTCATCAGAATTTACATATGTAATCACTTTTTCTCTGGTAACATCTAGTAATGTAGTATTTAACATTATTTCTATAGACAATTTTTCTAATTGTTTTTGTATATAATCAATATATTCTGGTCCTGT
Source organism: Clostridium puniceum (assembly GCF_002006345.1). Classification (GTDB taxonomy): domain Bacteria; phylum Bacillota; class Clostridia; order Clostridiales; family Clostridiaceae; genus Clostridium; species Clostridium puniceum. The sequence continues at coordinate 9,009 of NZ_LZZM01000187.1, read as the reverse complement.
TACTTTTTCACCTAAAAATTTCTCTCCAAATCCATTATGAATGCATTGATTAATTATTCCACCAACAGAATATTCTTTTTCAATAATAAGTATTTTTTTAACTCCTGAATTTACAGCACCCATTGCTGCTGTCATTCCAGCTATTCCAGCTCCAATAACAATCAAATCATAACTTGGCATTTCAATCCCCCCATTATTCTAATAAGTTTTTATTCTGTATTTTCACTATACTTTTACCAATTTTCTTGATTTCTTCATAACAATAAGCATATCATACATACTAACTATCTCTCCAAAGGAGATTTCTTCCTTTAGATTATAATATTTTATTGAAGTATCATTTAATAAAATTGATACTCCTTTTTTATGTAACATTTTTATTTCTTCTAAAACTTTAGAATCCTTGTAAAATAACTTAACAGCTGAATTCAAAAATAAAATTTCTCTAGGAAGCTGATCACATTCATTTAATAGTTCAAAATATTCCTTCATTAAAATTATTCCTAGTTCCTCATCACTTTCACCTAATTTTTCACTTGTTATTAATATAGAAAAAATATTTTCCTCTTCTTCAAGTTCTAAGCATCCTCTTTTTTCTATCTTTATTATAAATCTATGTTCTTCATCTTCTTGTTCTACATGATATCCCTTATGTGTTGCATATCTTATAACATTAGAGCGCTCCAGTTCATTGCTTACTAATACTATAGCTTCGCCTTCACCTATTGAATTAAAATACTTCTTTATTTCTCTTATAATTTTTAAATATGCGAATCCTCTACAATCTATTTCTTTCATAGCTATAGCTCCTTTACAATATTTAATTTAATATATTAAGATTTTATGACAATTATATATTAAATTCATTTAATTTATTATACTTTTATTATACAAATTTTCTTACATTAATAATATACCCTGTTAAATTAATATCTTATAATTTATTTAACATTAACACAGTTTTTTTACGTATAAAATTAATATATATGCTGCAACTTTGATTATCTAATGAATTAAGCTGTTGTTACACATTTTAGTGTAACTTATTTTTAGATAATATATATTATTAATATTAGTTTTATATTTGTAAATATTTCTTCTTCCTGTTAAAATTATATGTTTGTTTAATTTATAAATTTATGTATACTATAATGTGTAATATATTAGTTTGAGGTGAAATATGACTATTTTGAACTCTAAAGTTAAAGATTTTTTAAAACATAATGTAACAAAAGATACTGTTATAAGAATAATATTTTTCTTAATTCCTTTATTTTCTATAGTTTTAAAGGGAATTATATTTCAAGGATTTGTTACAAATCAAGATCCATATAAATTTGATTTTTTTGCTGGTTATTATGCTGCTAAGCCATGCTTAAATTATTATATAGCTTTTACTTTAATATTTTTAAGCTTTTCATTACTATTTAAAGGAAAAGGCAGAATAATATATACTTTTGCAATTGATGGACTTTTAACCTTATTAATTCTAATTGATATTTGGTATTTCAGGGGATTTTTAACAGTTCCTTCAGCATTAGTATTAAGTCAAATGTCTAATTTAGATAATATGTCTGGAAGTATTCTTTCTATGCTAAGTAAATTAGATGTTATTTTCTTATTTGATTTCATAATATTAATCATATATGTATATTTAACTAGAAAATCTTTTACACCAAAGCATTATAGAGCTATAAAAACATCCTTATGTGCTTTCATTTTATCAATAGTATTTGTAATTTATGTTCCCTTTAGTATAAGTGTACTTAACAACAAATCTGTGGAAAATGCTTATTTGTTTGATGGTTATGATAAGTCAAATACAGCTAGATATTTTTCACCTATTGGATATCATATTATTGATTTTTATACAGTATACAATGACTCTAAACCATATGAGCTTACAGAACAAGATAAATCAGATATTAAAGAATTATTTGAATTAAAGAAAGAAGACTTACCTAATAATAAATACTTTGGCATGGCAAAAGGAAAGAATCTAATTTACATTCAAGTTGAATCTTTAGAAAACTTTGTTATTGGACAGAAAATTAATGGAAAAGAAATTACTCCTAATTTAAATAAATTAACACAAAATGGTCTTTACTTTCCAAATGTTTTTGAGCAAGTTAACGAAGGGACAAGTTCTGATGCTGATTTAATGGTTAATGCTTCTATGCTTCCTTTAAGAAAAGGAAGTACATTCTTCAGATATCCTAATACTAACTATAATTCATTGCCAAATATATTAGAAGATGAAGGTTATTCTACTACTGCAATTCATCCTGATAAAGGTTCATTTTGGAATTATGCAAATGGCTTAACTGGAATTGGATTTGATAAGTTTACTGATTATTATTCTTTTAATACAGATGAGCAAATTGGACTTGGTATTAGTGATAGAACCTATTTCGAGCAAGTTGTTCCTATGATAAAAGAAAAGAAATCACCATTTTATGTTGAAACTGTAACCTTAACTAGTCACGGACCGTTCGATTTACCTGAAAAATATAGAGAACTTGGTCTTGACCCTGAGCTAGATAAGAGTGAGCTTGGAGGATATTTTGAAAGTGTCCATTATACAGATAAGCAAATAGGAAATTTCCTTGACTTATTAGATAAAGAAGGACTTCTTGAAAATACTGTAGTTGCAATAATGGGGGACCACACTGGAGTTCACAAATATTATAATAGTAGTATAGATCAATTATCAAATAAACAAGATTGGTATTTAAGCACTGGAAATCCAGTAGTTCCTTTAATAATTTATAATCCATCCTTGAAAGAAGGACAAACTTTTGATTTATATGGTGGACAAATTGATGTAATGCCAACACTCCTATATTTACTTGGTATTGATAAAGATAAATATGAAAATTCTGCATTAGGTAAAAATTTATTAAATACACAAAAATCTTTTGCAGTAATAACTAACGGAACCCTTAAAGGCGGAGAAAATCTTACAGATAAAGAAAAAGAAATTTACAAAAACTCCTTAGATATTTCAGATAAAATGATACGTGCAAATTATGCTCACAATTAATATATATTTGTTCCGATAAATAGACTACATAATATTTAATTACTGTATATGTTTTTGATTTAGCAATTTAATTAGATCTTATACATATAAAAAGTGAAATTTATTTGAAAATCTATTGTACAAATTAAACAATATATATGGTTTAAACATTTATAATAGCCATTAACTATTTGTATGTAATTTTACAAATAGCTGATGGCTATTGCATATATTTTAATTTTATTTTTTCTTTATCTTCTTTAATTCTTCCTTAAATCGTTCAAGAGAATAGTTATATTTTAAAGATTTTATATTAGGAAAAGCTTTAATAATACGTTTATTAACTGATTTGTCTTTTAGCATTACACCTTCCCATTTAATTTTTAATTTATCAATTAAATCTTTAGTATGAGCAATTTTTTCATGTTCTATTAATTCATCAAGTTTTTCTATATTTTTATGTACAATATCTTTATATATTTCACTCTTTTCTTTAAGTTCTCGATAAAGTATATTTATTTCTTGTAATTTTTCACTTAACTGCAAAATATTATAACCTGTAATTATTGCGTCCATAACAAAAACTATTGCTAGTGTCGAACAAATAAATATAGTCGTATTAGTTTGTATTCTTTGTATAAGCTTTACCATAATAGGATCTATAAAATTAACAGTAATAACAGATAAAAATCCAAATAAAATTGAATTTAATAAGCATACTCTTCCTTTTATATTAAATCTATAGTTAGAATAATCCCACCATTTAAGATTAAATATTACTTCTAATAAAAAACCTGTAAAATATTCTAATATGCTTGTTAAAACCATCCCAAAGAAAAAAACGAGCATAATATTGTCTGAAACTGGAGCTAATATTGTAATTACTATAAGTGCACCTGTTCCATATATTGGGCAGAATGGTCCTTTTAAAAATCCTCTATTTACATACTTTTTGTCAATTATAGTACAATAAATTGTTTCACATCCCCATCCTAAAAAGCTATAAACTATAAAGTAAAAAAAATATATATAAATTGTATTCATTCTTATCTCCTGCCTTGAAGCGCCTATTTATAAATTAATAATGAATGATCAACAGTAAATGATTTAAAGTTTAAATTATATATATTCTAATTAATTTGTTACACTAATTTCATATATACTATATAAATATATAGTTAATTCGTTGAAAGATATATATTTAAAAGTTTTTATAATTTTATGCCTTTATCATTGATTTTAATCATTCATTATTTCCAGTTTTTATTTCTTAATTATTTTCCTGCTATAGAAAGTTCTCTTATAACAACTGATGGACAGCCTATGCTGCTCATAGGGAATTTTAAATCACTTCCCACTTTCTCTATATCCTTAAGCATTGTAAAAAAATTGCCTGCTACTGTAATTTGTTCTACAGGGAAACTCTTCTTTCCCTTTTCAATCATAAATCCCTTGGCTGCTAGAGAGAAATCTCCTGTTACTGAACTAGCTCCTGAATGAAGTCCTGCAAATTCTGTTATTATTAAACCTTCTTTCACGTAACTACAAAGTTCTTCAAAAGATTTTTCTCCTGACTTAATATAAAAGTTTGTTGCACTTACACCTACAGTTGATGCATATGAACCTTTAAATCCATTTCCTGTAGACTTAACTCCAGCTTTATGCGCAGTTTTTAAGTTATATAAAAGTGTATTTAATTTTCCTTTCGTTATAATCTCTTTTTTATAAGTTGCAACCCCTTCATCATCAAAAGAAGTTGTTCCAAGTCCATCTTCTAAATGAGGATCATCAATTAAAGTTACTATATCTGCTGCTATGATTTCGCCTTCTTTTCCCTTTAATAAAGATAATCCCTTTTGTACTTGCTCTGCATTAAATATTCCTGAAAAAGCTCCAAGTAATGATACCATTGCTTCATTATTTATAATTATCTTATATTTCCCTGATGGAATACTCTTTCCACCAATTTTAGAAAGCGCTTCTTCAAGTCCTTGCCTTGCTAAATCACTTGGTTTAATATCTTCGATAGTTTTAGCTAGAACATATCCCATTCCATCATATTTTTCATTGTTTTCCTCTACTATAGGAACCACATATGCCGTCAAGCTATTTCTTTCATTCCTTAAGTTAAGTCCCTTTGAATTTATTATTCCATAAGTAGATTTGCCATATCCAATTCCACAACCTTGAAAATTGACAATTTTATCGCATTGTTTTTTACATTCCTTTTCCATTTCCAAAGCTAATGAAATAAGCTCATCTGGCTTAACATTGTCTAATTCTTTTTTATAGCCGTTAAGCTCTTTATACACCTTGTCACCCTCATATATAAATTGTACATCATCATTTTCTATAGCAAGTACTGCTCCCTTTGCATTTTCTATAAGAGTTTTTATTGCATCTTCATCTAATATTTCAGTATAAGAATATCCCATCTTACCATTTATTTTTCCTCTAAATGAAAGTCCAAAAGCATTGTTTAATTTATACTTTTCAACTTCACCTTCATAAACATTTAAACTCAAATTTTCAGCATCAGAATAATATATTTCACATTCTTCAAATCCTAAATTCTTAGCTTCTTTAAATAATTCTTCCTTAAATAATTTAAAATCCATAATCTATCTACCTCCTACTGTCATTTTCTTTACTCTAATCATAGGCTGACCTACATTAGTTGGAATACTCCCAGAAGATGATCCACACATTCCTTGGGCCACCTCTAAATTATCTCCAACCATATCTATATCCATAAGTACTTCACTCCCCTTACCAATAAGACTTGCGCCCCTTACTGGCTCTTGAATTTCTCCATTCTTAACTAAATATCCTTCTTGAACAGCAAAATTAAATTCGCCAGTTACAGGATTAACAGATCCTCCACCTAACTTCTTAGCATATAATCCATCTTCCATAGATTTAATTATCGCATCTGGTTTATCATTTCCTGCTGCTATATAAGTGTTAGTCATTCTTGAAGTTGGTTGAAACTTATAGCTTTGTCTTCTTGAGCTGCCTGTTGCCTTCATATTCATACGTCTTCCATTTAACTTGTCAATCAAATATCCTTTTAAAATACCATTTTCAATTAATACATTTTTTTGAGTATTATTACCTTCATCATCTATATTTAATGATCCCCATGCATTTGATACAGTACCATCATCTATTGCAGTTACCTTAGCTGATGCAATTTGTTCTCCAAGCTTATTGGCAAATACCGAATTTCCTTTAGCCACTGCACTTGCTTCTAACGCGTGACCACAAGCTTCATGAAATATAACTCCACCAAATCCATTATCTATAGCAACTGTCATATTACCTGCTGGACAATTCTTAGCATGAAGCATAGTATACGCTATTCTAGCAGCTTCTCTTCCATGATATTCAGGATCAATAGCATCAAACATTTCAATTCCCATGTGTCTTCCTGGACCTTCAAAACCAGTTTGGTTTTCTGACCCCTTTGATGCAATAGCACTTACTCCAAGTCTTGTTCTTATTCTTGTATCTTGAACATATAAACCTTCAGTATTTGCAATTAAAACATTTTGTTCTCTATCAGCATAACTTGCAACTACCTGTGAAATATCCTGGTTAAAATTCTTTGCCCCATTATAAGCACTTTTTAATACAGATATTTTTCTATCATAAGCTACATCCTTAGGATAATAAATTATTGGATGTATTGTAGTTATTTTTTTTTCATTTAATAAAATTTCATTTATACTGCTTTCTTTAACTTCACCTAGTGCTAAGGCTGATCTATATGCAGTATCTAAAAGGCTACTTAAACTATTATTATTTGTATAAGCATATACACTATTTAAGCCTTTAAAAATTCTAATTCCTATACCATAACTTCTTCCACCTATGGCATCATCTATTTTACCATCTACTAATGATATAGAATTATTTATTGAATCCTCTTCAAATATTTCAGCAAAATCTCCACCTGTCACTAAGCACTTTGCCAATACTTCTACTACAACATTCTTTGATAACATATTGTTCCTCCTCATTTCTTATATATTTTATATATTTAGTTTATTTATCTCCAAATACATAAAAAAATAGACTATGCTATTTTTTAAGTAATAATTAATATTATACACGTAGTTGCAATAATATTCTAATATATAACTTAAATTAACATAATCTATAAATATTTTTATTTTAGAGTTTTAAATTCATATCCTTGTTCTTTTAAATACTTTATTATTTCAGGTAAAGCTTTTGCTGTTTCCTCCTTTCCATAAGTATCGTGCATTAATATTATTAGCTTTTGTTTGCTACCCATAGTATTTATAACTTCTTGCTTTAATTGTGCTGCATTTTTATGAGGACCTTCCGCATCTTTAGATAATGAATTCCAATCTACTTGATGATAGTCTTTATCCGCTAAAGCTTTGTCCATTGCTGCCATCCCCTTAGCATCTTTTTTGGCCCATGTCATATGTCCGCCTGGAAATCTAATAGCCCTTGTAGAAAAATCTTGTCCTAAAACATTTTTTAATGATTGATTTGTTTTTTCAATATCAGCCATTGTATTATCCACATTTATACATCCTTTGGGATATAGATAGTTATAATTATGTGAATAAGTATGATTTCCTATTTCATGACCCTCGGCTAATTCGCGTTTTAGTAAATTTTTATTAGTTTCACTTTCATCTACAGCTTTTCCAACAACAAAAAAAGTTGCATGTACATTTTCAGCTTTCAGTGTGTCTAATATAGATGGAGTTACAGTCTCTGATGGTCCATCATCAAATGTTAAATAAACAACTTTTTTTCCATCAACACCATCTGGCATTTGACCTTTCATTTGCTGTCCTAAATATTTTTCAACAAAAGCTACATCTTCTGTATAATCATTATCGGAGGATTGTTTACTTGAATTATTATTTAGTACGCTTTTATCAGTTGTCTTATTTTGATTATTTGAATCCAAATTATTTTGCTCATTAACAACTTCTGCTGCTTGTACTGATTGTTTACTTTCTGCAATTTTTTGAGCCATTATAGCACTTCCTCCAATCACAAATGCAGCTGTTATAATAAATAATATGGTGGCTCTAGCTCTTTTAATCTTTCTTGCTCTATTTCTACTTTTTTTATCATACCTCATTGTATACTCCTATGCTTTAAGCAATTTTATTTATATTTTTATCTTACTATTTATACTACAACTTAATAAAAAAAATGCTTTCTTTGTTTTATTCTTATTCTTGTATCTTGAACATATAAACATTAAATATTTAAAATTAAAACATTTTGTTCTCTATCTATATATAGTATAAGTTTTTCTATAATTTTATACAACAATAAAGTAACTATTTAATATTGATTTTTAGTTAAAATTTTTAAACTTTTACGTTTTTATCTTTATATATCTTTTCCTAAAGCTACATTCAAATAAATTTTTTCACTTTATAAATTTTATACTTTCTAGATATAACAAAATTTCATATGATGTTCTATTCAAGATTATTTTTTTATATTTTCTATTTCTCAAATTTTATCTGCTTTAAAATTCTTAGCCTTTCTTAAACATAAAAAAAAGCCGATTCCTCGACTAAAAATTCTCTTCATAACTATAACTTTTTGAGTAAACACAAGTTTAAATAAAAGTCAAACTATAAATTTCTTTATAAAATAAAAATGGCTCCGCGAAGAGGACTCGAACCTCCAACCTATCGGTTAACAGCCGAGTGCTCCACCATTGAGCTATCGCGGAACGTCATTATTGAAAGAACAATGTTCCTTCAAAATTGCATATAAGTGAGAGTCCAAATTTTATATTTAGTTCCTCGAACTTACTCAGCAAACGCTAGTAAATCTAAGTTTCCTCTCTATCAATGTATATTTACAACTTGATTATATATTGGTCAAGCCCTCGACCTATTAGTATCAGTCAGCTAAATATGTTACCATACTTACACCTCTGACCTATCAACCTTGTAGTCTTCAAGGGGTCTTACTAG
>NZ_LZZM01000186.1 GCF_002006345.1 Clostridium puniceum | reverse complement strand
AAAATATTACTGCCTTTTATATCAATATTTGAAAGAACATCCACAGCAAGTGTGCTATCATGTAAATTACCAGAAGATAATTGAAAATAAACTGGATTGCCAAGACCATCAACAACTGTGTGGATTTATTTTGTGATTTACAGCCCTTTTTTAGCACCTGCACTATGTTGATGAACTTTTATGCAAGTGGAATCAATGCTTAGGTTTTCATATTCTGCTTAGGAGTTTAATTCCTTAAAAATGGTTAATAAAGTATCGTCATCACGCCACTTACAAAAACGGCTATATACTGTTTTCCATGAACCAAAACGTTCTGGTAAGTCACGCCATGCAGCTCCGCTTCGTGCAATCCATAAGATTGCGTTGAACATCAGCCTATTATCCATTGGAGGACGTCCGGTTTTTGCTACTGAAAATAAATCCTTTATTTGATTCCATTGTTCATCAGATATTTCATAACGTTTTTGTGCCATAATAGTTACCTCTAAGTTTTTTCTTTTATTTTACCTAAAAATTAAATTTTGTGCAAATTTCTGTTTTCAGACACGCCCTAATAAAAATTTACAAATATTCTTTTTACAACAAAAAAATATTGCTACTATAATTATTGTAATTTGTAAATATTCTGGATAGCTTATAATATTTTTATTAAAGAAAAATAAATATATAGTTAGTTTGTCTTAAGTATTTTTTAATAATACGGATAGTATGGATAATATGGATAAGGAGGTACAATGTAAGGATAAGGCAATAGAGATAACGCAGCTAAAGAAGCAAGTGGAAAAGCTTGACGTCTAAAGCGCCTATATCTTCTTCTTGGACGGCCATAATTGTAATATTGCCTTTGCATCTGAGCTTTATTTTCATTTTCTTGATCCATTACATCTTCACCAATTAACACAATAATCCTATCTGAATCTACATTTTCAATAATTCCATCAAATGCACTTCCATCAGTCATTGTTAAAGTAGCGTGGTAATACATGCACCTTTTACATTCATCATATAAACCTTTTAAATCTCTATAATGATCCTCTTTTTCTAAATCCATTTTTTAACCAACTCCTTTCATTAGCATTATATTCACTTTAAACAAAATAGTACTAATTATGTTTAATAATTCTTAATATAATATGATAATTTCAAAACGTGCTTGAAAATCCTAATAAATAGTTCCTGTATATTAATAAATTTCTACTATACAATTTTATTCGACAATAAATTATAGAAATAACATCGCTCTTTTTAAAATATGCTTCCAAAACGCTTAGTGCATTTTCCTAAATATTCATTATAATTTTCTGCATTTTTATTAAGACTATTTATTTTTACTACATCATTACTTGTTGAAGAATGCACATAATTTCCATTATCTAAATACATTGCCACATGTTCAGGAAAGAATATTAAATCACCTTTTTTTATTTTTTTAAAAGGTATTTCTTTTATTGGAAAACCTTTTTTTATATTAGCATCCCTGTAAATTAATATTCCATTTAACATATATGCCATAGAGCAAAGTCCAGAACAATCTATTCCCAAAGGTGATTTTCCCCCCCATCTATATTGTGTTCCAAGATAGCTCAATGCAGACTTAGCTAAATTTTCTCTAATGTTATTCTCATTCTTTATATCATAATCTACTTTTAATTTAGATATAAAACTTTTTCTTATCCATCCAAATTCTAAATTGGGCAGTTTTACTTTTATAAACCTTTTATTACCACTTATTTCAACTGTTGAAATTAAATTGGCACCTCTTGTTAAATTTACAATTTCATATCCTGAAGCTTGTGGTTTATTAAGTACATCTGCAAAATAATTGATTACCACAACATTTTTTTCTTTTTCCCATTCCTTTGATATTTCATCATTTATTATTAAACTATCTCCATTTATATACCCTTCATAATTATAATGAGTTCTCACATAAAGCCAATTATTTTCTGATTCTCTAAGTATTTCAACATTCATTCCAAATAATACTTCATCGGTACTTTCTGAAACTTCCTTAGGTTCACTTTTTAATACTCCTATTGCCTTATTAACAACTGCATATTTCATTTAATTACTCCTCATTACAATATAATTTTTAAAAAATCTTTTTCATATAATTTTTGATTAACAATATACAATTGATTATTTACATATAAGTTTAAAGTACAAGAATTTCGTTATTTTCTGTGTTAATTTTTACTTTAGCTCCAAGTGGAATACTCATAGTAGGTATACAATGGCCACAAATCAAATTATACATTGTAGGTTTATTTTCAGGTTTAATTAATTCTTCAAAAATCTCAATTAAAGTTAAATTATTTTCACCTTCTTTAGGTTCACAGTTTGTCAATGCTCCAAAAATAATTCCTGCTGCATCTTTAAATTTTCCACATTGCTTTAATTGGAGTAACAATCTATCTATTCTATATGGATATTCATCTACCTCTTCTAAAAATAATATATTCCCCTTTGTATCAAGTTCATAAGGTGTCCCCATAGAAGAAGCTATTAAAGAAAGATTTCCACCAACTAATTTTCCGTTTGCCTTTCCGCTTACTAAAGTTTTAATTTCTTGACTAATTGGATTTTTGAGTATTCCTAAAGGTTTATCACTAAATATATTTTGTTTAAAATAATTCATAGTATAATCATCTACACCCTTATAAAATTCTGTTGATGCCATTGGTGTATGAAAAGTTATAAGCTTACATTTTTCATTAAATACATTGTGAAGGGCAGTTACATCACTGTATCCTGCAAAAACCTTTGGATTTTTCTTAATCATATCATAATCTAACATATCTAAAAGTCTAGTAGCACCATAACCACCTCTTATAGCAAAAATACCTTTTATGCTCTTATCTTCAAACATGTTATTTATATCCTTTGCTCTAAGCTCATCACTTCCAGATAAAAATCCATGATATGCTCTAGTACTTTCTCCTAAAATAACCTTAAAGCCTAATTCTTCCATAGCTTTGATAGAAGGTTCTATTCTATCTTGAGATGTTGGACTTGAAGTTCCAATTAAACCTATTTTATCTCCTTTTTTTAAAGGCTTTGGTCTTATCATTTAATACACTCTCCTTAAAATCTTTTTTATTATTTCTATATATAAATTTTTAGAACCTTTACCACTTATTTTTCTATACTGTAAAATATTTCATATTATATTCGTTAAATTTCAACTATCTCCTCAAAACCAATACCAGTTTTTTCACTCATTTTAATACTACTACCTTTAAAAACAGGTCCTCCACTTATTGAATCTATTTTGCAGAGAGCTGGTCCATCTAAATCTATCATAGTTATTATTTTCTTAGCAGCACCAAGATTTGCTGCAGCACTAGCACTAATTTTACTTTCAAGCATACAGCCTATCATACATTCTATACCATAAACCTCTGCTATATTACAAATCTTTAAAGCATTAAATATCCCCCCTGTTTTCATAAGCTTTATATTAATTAAATCTGCTGCTCTCTCTATAATTATTTTAAATGCATCCTGCACAGAAAAGACACTTTCATCTGCTAAAATTTTTGTATAAGTATTTTGAGTTACATACTTCATTCCTTCTATATCCCAGTATTTAACTGGTTGTTCTACTAATTGAATTTTTAAGTCTTTATCTTCTAAAGTATTTATAATCTTAACTGCCAATTTGCTTGTCCAACCTTGGTTTGCATCTACACGAAGAATTATATTTTTCCCTACAGCTTTTCTTATTTCAGAAACTCTTTCTATATCTTTTTGCGAGTCTTTTCCAACCTTTATTTTTAAAATATTAAAACCTCCATTAACAGCTTTTATACTATCTTGAACCATTTGATCTATTTCATTTAAACTAATTGTAATATCTGTTGTAATTTCATTTCTATATCCACCAAGAATTTTATAAAGAGGTGAATTAAGTTTTTTAGCATATAAATCATAAATGGCCATATCCACTGCAGCCTTTGCACTAGTATTTTTTAAAATACAGCTATTTATCCTTTCCATTAATCCTTCAAAGTTATCTATCTCCATACCTATAACTGATGGTTTTATATAATTTAAGACTGCTGATTTTATTGATTCTTTTGTTTCACCTGTTATTGCGGCTGTGGGTGACGCTTCTCCATAACCTATTTCTCCTGTATCAGTTATAATTTTTACAACTATATCATTAACGGCATTAATTGTTCTAAGTGCTGTTTTAAAAGGTGTTACTAAAGGAACTAAAATTTCAGATACTTCAATATTTTTTATAATCATTATTCTCTCCCTACCTCGCATACTGTGTATAAAATAATCAATAAGATACTAAAACTTTAATATAAAAATGCTACTACATTTTATTTATGCGAAATGTAGTGACTTTATCCTAATTTTATTACTTATACTATTGTATAACCAAACATTTTTCTATTAATACTAATTGGTATATAATTTGGCACTCTTAAAAAAGGAAATTTGTTTCTTCTCATTAGGAGTAACTACTACATTTCTATCAACTATTAAATTCTTTAATATCCTTAGTAATAAATTTTAATAAAACGCACATATTTTATCTTTCAAGGCTATTAGTGAATTATTTTACTATAGCTAGAGGCGTATTGGATATGCTAGAAATGATTATTGCAGATTTTACTACTATTTGTATTATTAATATAATTTTAAAACCTAATCTTTTTATTTCTAAGTTAATTATCAAAATTAAATATCTTTGAATTCACATAGAAATTAGTGACAAAAAGAAAAAGCACCATCCAACCAGGAATAGTACTTTATACTCTTAAAATTTATATATTAAATTATTCAAATATTCCTAAAATAGATACTTTCTATAAGTGACTAGCACACCAAATATAAAATTGTTTCTAACCACTTCTATTCTAAACATTAACTTAGTTTTACTAGCATTAAGCATTTTTTATTTATACGATGACAAAGTTTAAATATTTAAATGTATTTCTTTATTCTTTCATGTAATCTCCAAGAGCTATATTCCCCTCATTATCTCTCTCAACTACATTCGGTATTTGAATACTTATAAATCTTGATGTTTTAAATTCTACACCAGATTTATTTTTAGATGAAGTTCCGTCATAAAAATAATTGTCGTCACTTAAAACCATGTCTGGAACAGAATCTTTTTCTCCATCTTTAGTTCTAATTGAAATATTGTTCGTAAGTGAATAATCAAACTTTGCATTTGTATAATAATCAAGTCCATAATTAGCTTTTTTATTATCTGCAGATTTAGAATTTTCAACACTAATTGCTGGATTGCTATTTCCTGTAATACCAGTAGCATTATTATTAAATGCTAAAGAATTTTTCAAAACATTTTTAACAGAAATTCCTTCTCCCCCTAATTTAAATCCATTTCCATCACCTTTAGTCACTGTTCCATCAGAAAGTGTTCCATTTCCATAGGCGATACAATCTTCTATTGTAATTGCACCTATAGTTCCATTTTCAAGTTTAGTAAACAAATCCCATCCATCATCACAATTGTTATGTGAAATACAGCCTCTAAACACGTTTCCTTCTCCAGAAGATATTTTAGCTGCAAATCCATCTGCATTGTTCATTGCAGCATCCATATTATCATAAGAATCACAGTTTAAAATCAAATTATTCTTTGGCCAATTTTCTTTTATATCATTAAGGTCCCCACTTATTTGTAGCCCCGTATCTCCATTTTTATATGTTTTAACTCTTTCTACCACATTATTATTTCCTGCAACTGTAATACCATGAGTCTTATCTTTTGTATTTATTACATCAATTCCATATATTTTCCAGTAATCTCCTTGAAGAGAAAGTCCATTTGAAACCTTGCCGAAATCAAATATAGCTCTTTCATTATCATAAGACGTAAGTGTCTTAACTTTGTCTTGAATACCACTATTATTTTTATCAATCACAATTGGTGATGTAAGATTATATATTCCACCTTTTATTTTTATAGTTTGTCCATCATTTGTATAATTGGTTGCTGAATATATATCTATTGGATCTTCTTTAGTTCCTTTACCATCTGCTTTACCATTTGGTGCTACATATATGTCGCCATTTGGTACTCCATAATTTTTAAAGGTTACATTATGAACTTCTTCTATTGGATCTATATTTGTATTCCCTACTTCTTTATTAGGTGTATATTTAATATTAAAAGCATTATCACCTTTTTCAATTATTGTATGAATTTTTAATGGTGTATTATTTTCAATTTTTCCATCATATATAACCTTGTCTCCTTGCTTTATATTAACATTTCCATTAATAGTAGCTTTTAAATTCAACTCATATTTTGATTTTGATGATATATTAG
The DNA here is from genome assembly GCF_002006345.1 of Clostridium puniceum. Taxonomy (GTDB): domain Bacteria; phylum Bacillota; class Clostridia; order Clostridiales; family Clostridiaceae; genus Clostridium; species Clostridium puniceum. The sequence continues at coordinate 40,076 of NZ_LZZM01000186.1, read as the reverse complement.
ATGAAACTATGTTTATTGAAGGTTTTACAACTTTTTCTGGCTCTGGCACACCATTAGGATCAGAAGAGGCATTAGTTGTTTTAAAATCAATATCTGAAACGGCTATTGATGCAACACGTGCTGCAAAAAAGCCAACATATATCTTTTTGCTATCTAATACTTCTAATTGTTTAGGTCTATAATAAGTTTGAGCTTCTCCATCATCTACACAAGCAATATATCCTGTATTAGTTTTTTTTAGGCTTAACCTATATGTTGCTGTTCCATCATTAGGTGGACGCTTTGAAAATTCATATTCTCCTTCCATTACAATTTTATCGCTTAAATCTTTGGTCACTCCATTTCTAAAAACAGATTCAACTTTTCCTTTATAGCCTCCAACTAATACCACATTTGATGGAGAAAGTGATGCATCATCTTTAATTCCTAAAACATCTCTTGCCATTATTCCAAAACCAGCTTGATTATCTGGACTTTTCTTTTCAAAATAATTAACCTTAACACTAGCAGAAAGTTCAAAGTTTTGATATGGATCTATTTCAGTATAATAATAAGACATTCCGTCATTTGAACCTGTAATCTTACCTCCTGTTTTAGAACCATCTTTACTTCCAGCATTAATTGTTACTGTCTTATTAGCATCATCTAAAGTAATTGTGTTATTTTCTTTAGATGTACTTACTCCAAATATTATTGAATGCCATTTTACATCTTTATTTTGATTTATATTATCAACAAAAATATTAGGCGCAAAAGCTTTTATCGGCTCTTTAAATGAAACCGCAGCGATGCAGCAAACTGCTATAAATACTATAGCTATAGTCCTTTTAGATAGTGATTTTCCTTTAAAATATTTTTTCATTAATACCAACCTTACTTAATTTAATATAATCTCATACTTATTAAATATTGTAAAATTAAATATATAATAAGTATCAACATCTAACTAATATATTTAATATTTTCTATTCAAAAGAAACTTTCTTTCCACCTGGAACTTCATATATTATAGAATTTACACTTAACCAAACTGATTGAAAAGATGGATTATATACAAAATTTCCATTCATGGAAAATTGTAAATTGTCACAAGCTTTTAAATAATCAACTATTTCTATATTAGTTGCATACCATATATCATTTCTATTTCCTAACTTTTCACAAAATTCTTCAATGACGTTCCAATTATTATCCTTAGGAAATTCATAACTATGCCCCCATACATAAAACATATATAAATATTGTTTTTTATTTAGTGCTAAAAAGTCATCTGCATATTTTAATAAATTAGAGTCACCGTGACGGCAGGTAGCCTTCCATTCAAGAAAATCCCTTGGTATTTCAAAATTACCACTTATGTCAACAACCCTTGCATATTCTATGCCAATGCTAGGTAACATAGCTTTTATTTCATCACTAAATGAACCATTTGGGTAAGATAATCCTCTCACTGTATATCCTACAATCTCTTCAAGCTTTTCTCTATCTTCAATAATTTCTTTAGTAACATGTCCAATAGGTGACCTTGCTATTGTTGGATGAGTGCTTGTGTGACATGAAACCTCATGGCCTTCATAAATTTTTTTAATTTCCTCACTTTGTATTCTTAAACCATATGCATCATTTGGGGTAGGAGGTGCATCTTTTAGCAATCCAGAATTTAAGTGAAAACTCCCTTTTATTTTATATTTATTAAATAAATTAATTAATTTTTTATCTGGATCTCTTCCATCATCATAGCTCATTGTCAATACTTTAAATTTTCCTTCCGGAAAACACTTATAAATTGTCCTCATTTTTATATTCCTTTCTGTATTTAAAATTCCGAATTTCTTATTTTAATTGGAGAATTCGTTTACACAAATAAATAGTATATATCTTTGCACACGTGTTCATACTTTCACTGGTAATTATATTCTATATTTTAACATTTTTCAAGTATAAAAATGCTGTTGTAAAAAATTTTCATCATTTTATACAACAGCATCGTTTATATATAATTTTTAAAGCTAATTCATTCTTATTATTAGATTATATAAATAAATTTAATCTTAAATCATCTGTTGCTCCTAAATAAGATGCAACTCCAACTATTTCAACCCCATCAAGACCTACACCTTGTGCTCCCAATATTCTTCCTAACTTTGGATCAAATAACATTTTAAAAGCTATAGGAAAAGAACCTGGATAATATCTTGCATATGAACTTGGATGAATGTGAATGGCCTTATATTTTATACCTAATCCATTTAAGGTCTTTTCATTATTACCAGTTGTCGCTACTGTATAATCAAACACCCTTACAACTGATGACCCAAGAGTTCCTTTATATTCTACATTTTTCCCACATATATTATCTGCAACTATTCTACCTTGTCTATTAGCTGGCCATGCAAGTGGAATCATTGCAACTTTTTTATTTACAAAATCAATAACATCAACCGCATCTCCCAAAGCATAAATACTAGGATCTGAAGTTTTCATAAATTTATCAACAACAATAGCTCCTTTTTCATTTAAACTAAGATTAGCTTTCCTAGCTATTGTTGTTTCTGGCTTAACTCCAATTGATAATATTATCATATCAGTTGTAATTTCTTGTCCACTACATAATATTATCCTTTTACCTTTATTTTTAAATCCAGCAACACCATCTTTTAATATTAATTTAACATTTTTGTCAATTAAATGATCATTTATTATACTTGCCATCTCTATATCTAATGGTGCAATTATTTGTTCACTAGCTTCTACAATTGTAATATCAATTCCTCTAGCATGTAGATTTTCAGCCATTTCAAGGCCTATAAAGCCACCACCTATTACCGTTGCATGTTTAGGTTTCATATTATCTAAATAAGCTTTAATTTTATCTGCATCAGGAATATTTCTAAGGGTAAATAATTTATTCCAGGTATTTGAGGCTTCAAAGGAACTGCCCCCGGAGATAACACTAAAACATCATAATTTTCCGTGTATTCTTCTCCAGTCTTGTAATTTTTTATTTTAACGTTCTTATTTTCTCTATCTATACTTATAACTTCATTAAGATTTCTAATATCTAAATGAAATTTATTGCTCATTTCTTTTACGGTTTGAACTCTTTAACTTTCCTCTTTCATCTATAGTTTCTCCTATATAGTAAGGAAGTCCACAATTAGCAAAAGATATATATTATCCTTTTTCAACGCTGATTATTTCAGCATTTTCATCTAATCTTCTAAGTCTAGCTGCAGTAGATGCATCTCTAGCAACCACACCAACAATAACAATTTTTTTATTCATAAGAATCTCTCCTTCTCATATTTTAATTTCTAAAATTTTATTTACTATTCTAGCTATTTAAATTTATTAAAACCTGATTTGATATTTTTATATTTTCTTGACTAATAAATTTATTAAAAGTTCTATTTTTTATTTCTTTAATCGACATCTACCTTAATTCTAAGTTTAATTATTTGAATTAAGATTGTCTGTGACTTTTTTACATACTTCTACAATTAATCAAAAATAATTAAAGTTCTCCATAAAATCTTATAAAAGATCTCAAAATACAAGTTGTATTAAATTAAATATTTGCATTCAAAATTACACTTAAAATTTTCTGCAACTTTCTAAGCTTTAGAACTATAGAAACAAATAATAATAGGTTTTATAATGTTTAAAACTTATTTTTTTACAAATACTATAAATAAAATTTCAACTATTAAGGAGGATTTATTTATGGCTAAAATAACTGGTGTAGTTAAATGGTTTGATTCTGAAAAAGGTTATGGTTTTATATCCTGTGATAAAGGAAATGATGTTTTTGTACACCATTCACAAGTAAAAGAAAAAGGAGCTTCAAAAGATTTACATGAAGATGAAAATGTAACTTTTGATATTGAAAATGGTGAAAAAGGACCAATGGCTATTAATGTTCAGAAATTCTAAAACTTCAAAAGCTTAGAAATTTTTATTATAAATTTATTTACAATACGTTGCAATTATAAATTTACATAGAGCTAAGTACAACGCAAATTTTATAAAAGAATCATTATGCATATATATATGATTTCAATTTTCCCCACATTAAAGCTGTTTACTTTCTAAGATTAAATAATTTATCTACAAAACTAAAAAGAGGTAGTATAATTGGGGCAGAACCCAATATACTGCCTGTTAATATACAATTTATGCATTAATTAAATCATTTCAAATAAAGTATTATATTTTGAAATACTGACATATCTTTATTTATATTTTTATATGTATGTGGCTTATTTGCCATAAATCTTATAGAATTCCCCTTTTGTAATATAAATTTTTTATTATCTATCTCTATTTCAATTTTACCTTCTGTAACTATTATATATTCTTCAACACCCTCACTATGAGGAGTAGATATATGATTACAATCTGAGTCTAATTCTATGGTGAATATTTCAAATGCCTTATTTGCATCAAATGGAAATATTGGATACAACCTCATATTATTATCCTCTATTATTGGATTAATATCATTTTGACATATTATTTTTAAATCATCTTGATTTTCATCAATAAATAATGAAAAAGATACTTTTAACCCAGTTGCAATTTTCCAAAGTGTAGAAACTGTTGGATTTGATTGTCCTCTTTCTATTTGACCTAACATTGCCTTACTGACACCAGTTAACTTAGTAACTTCATCTAAACTTAAATTTCGTTTATTTCGTATATCTTTTAATTTATTACCTATAATTAAATTTAAATTTTTCATCACTTAACTCCTTCTATTTATAGGATTTTGCACCATTACATATATTATCTTATAATATTTTATTGATTATGTAAATTCCATTCTGTATAATATAGCATATATAAATATATTATAACATACAAAAATCAATTTATTGATTAATGTAACTTTTAATGAAGGAGTTTAAAAATGGCAAAAGCATTTATACTTGGAATAGCCGCATCATTTTTTTTTGCATTTACTTTTATACTTAATCAACAAATGAATGTTACAGGTGGCAGCTGGTTCTGGAGTTCATCACTCAGATATATTTTTATGCTACCAATTTTATTTATTATTATGATTATCAAAAATCAATTATTAGGTGTACTAAATGATATAATAAAAAAGCCTATTCACTGGATTACGTGGAGTACAATAGGTTTTGGTCTATTTTATGCTCCACTCAGTTTTGCTTCAGCATATGGTACCTCATGGTTAGTTGCTGGAACTTGGCAAATAACTATAATTGCTGGTGCACTTATGTCTCCATTATTTTTCAAATCTATAAATACTAAAAATGGAATTATTAAAATCCGAAACAAACTTCCTAAAAAGTCACTACTAATGTCTTCAATAATTTTATTAGGTATATTTTTAATGCAGTTTGAAGAAGGAAAGAGTATCTCTGGTTTAAAAACGCTTGTAGGAATTATTCCTGTTATTTTAGCCGCATTTTCTTATCCACTTGGAAATCGTAAAATGATGGAAGCTTGTGAGAATAAATTAAATACCTTCCAAAGAGTATTTGGCATGACGTTATGTAGTATGCCCTTTTGGATAATTGTATCAATCTTCGGTGTATTGACTGTTGGTTTGCCAAGTAAGGGACAAGTACTTCAATCTTTAATCGTTGCTCTTTTCTCTGGAATTATTGCTACCATATTATTTTTCAAAGCAACTGATATGGTAAGTCATGATATACATAAGCTAGCTGTTATAGAATCAACACAGTCTGGTGAAGTAATCTTTACATTATTAGGAGGAGTATTTATATTTCAAGATAAAATTCCAACACTTATTGGATTGATAGGAATAATAATTGTTATTATTGGAATGATTTTAAATAGTCTTATTAAATCATAGGAATTAATTTTAAATTAGGTTTGTTGGTTAAATTATGATCTAAAAGTTAATCTAAATAAATTTTTTATTTTTATTCTTATTTAAAATGAGCTGTTATAAAACTAATTACGTTAATTTTGTAACAGCTCCAATAATTTTATCGTGGGTAAAAATGTTTATTTTTAACATGCATACATATTGATACATATTGTTTTTTTTGACATCTTCTTAAAATATTCATATCCATCAATCCAATATTTTAATAGTGCTGGGTTGTGGGTTATGAGATTTTTTAAAAAATCATCAAACAAATTTAATTTAACAAGAATGCTAATAATATCTTTAGGATAAGGTGTTTCTTTAATATAAGTTTTTCGAGGATCAATAATTTGTATTTTTTCATTTTCATTAACAAATATATGAGCATTTCTTATATTGATTCGTTTGAATTTTAACTTTTTGAACTCTTCAATAAGCTCTATAATCTCTATAGATAAATTGTAAGATAGTCCATTCTTATTTATAAATTCATATAGATTTTCACCTGGGACATATTCTCTAAGTATCATATTGTCTGCTAGAAAAATAACATTTGGAAAAAATCTACTATCTTTAGCTTTTTCTAAAATTTCAGATTCATCTTTAGCATTTTTTTTCTTAGAAAAAATTTTAAAAGCAAAACCTTCAGGTGTTAGGTATACACTACCTTCATCACCTTTACCCAATAGTTTACATTCTTTTATATCTAAAATGTATCTCATAATATCACTTTTAAATATTGCTTATAGATAGTATATGAACATGTACATTAAAATTCTACTAAACAATTAAATTATCGAATCAATAGTTACGAAAAATTTGATTTATTCCACTTCACTTTTTCTAATATACCCTTGAGTAACAGGACAAACATCAATACACTTCCCGCATATCGTCATTTCAATCCCAATTCTCTCTTTTAATAATTTTCTGGCCTTTTGTATAAATTTGAATGGATCTATTAATTTTTCTCTTTGAACATTTGCACTCCACAAAATACCTTTAATTGCTTTAGCTGGACATGTGTTTTCACATTTATTACATGTTCCACATTTAGATTTATTAATACGATAGAATATATTTTTTTCAATTTCTATACCCATTATTAGTATTTTCATTTTATAACTTATTCAAAAACTTATATTATTTTTTCTTACTTATATAATAACTATAACTAATAAAATCACATTTAATAAATATTAATTATATCCAATTCCTTCATTAGTTTTTATGATATTCTATATAATGAAAAACTAATTATAATTGAAGGATTTAACCTAATTTTATTATAAATAATTAATCACTCTAGATTATGAATAAACTTAAATTTTCCTTTATATAAAAAATTTCTTACTTAATGCAAAATTTTATCCTATTTAATCGTATTGATATTGAAAAGGAGGTTAATTTAATGAATGAAATTTATGGTACCGAAAACTATATTCATTATCTTATAGAAAAATACTCTGATATGCTTATCAGAATTACATATTCCTATATGAAAAATTTAAGTGATGCGGAAGATATAACTCAAGATGTTTTTATTAAATTACTTGAGAAAAAGCCAAGCTTTGAAAATGATGAACATGAAAAAGCTTGGCTAATCAGAGTCTCTATAAATCTAAGCAAAGACAAGCTTAAGTCTTCATATTTTAAAAATACAGAACCATTAGAGGACAATTTTATTCATATTACAAAAGATGATAGTGAAGTAATTCAAGCTATTTTAAATTTGCCCTTAAAATATAGAAGTATTATTTTGCTTTATTATTATGAAGGTTATAGTATTGCCGAGGTTGCTAATATTTTGAATATTAAAGAAACAACTATCGGTTCACAACTTAGTAGAGCTCGAAAAAAACTAAAATTTATACTTAAGGAGGATTTTGAATATGAATACAATTAAACATTCCTTTTCACAAATAAAAGCAAGTGATGAATTTAAAGACAAGCTTTTAAGAGAATTGCAAGCAAATCAAACAAATTTAAATAAATCTACTGAGAAAACACTTTCTACATCAAATGTTCTTAATTCATTAGCTTCTCCTAAGGAGCACTTAGTTACTAGAAAAATATACTCTAAACAATATATCGCTACAGCCGCTATTTTCTCTATATTAATAGGAACTATAAGTTTTAAATTAATAATGACTAAATTTGAAAAATGGAATACTAATTCAGAAATTATAGCTTATGATCCTCAAACAGAGCCAGCTACAGAAAGTGACCACTTAACTGAAAGCTATGATAAATCTAATAATAAGGATTCTTCTCAATCATCAAAAAGTGATATATCTTCTAAGAATACAGAAACTAATATAACTTCAAAACAAATAGAGAATAATTCACCTTCTGTGAAAAATGAAACTACTATAAATTCTAAAGTTGAAAATAATATTCCACCTAAAACAAATAAAAATAATCCCAATAACAAAATAATTAAAGATAGTACATCTTCTAATTCAGAAATACCTTTAAGTAAAAATGATGGAGAACAAAAAATAGAAACTCCTTTAACAAGAAATACTATATCCTCTTATGAAAAAGATGGTTCCATTAACTTAGCTAATTCTGATAATAGAGATAATAGAATAAATCCAATTAGTGAAGCACCTCGCTCAACCAGTGGTATTATTTCTGAAAATACAAATGTTGCCGAAAATGTTTTTCTAAATTCAATATATGTTCCTAAAATCGAGTTACCTAAGGCTACTAATTTTACAGTTGCTAAAATGAGACCGCTAATTATATATAAAGGGAATATATATATTAATACATCTATAACAACATCTTCAGAAGACGCTAAAAATTTATTGGGACAAAAACTTGGTACTACAAAAAATTCTATTGATGAATGGAGTTCTAAGGTGGCGTATCCAAGTAAGCTTGCTTCTAATATAGGGATTACTGATGTATATTCTGTTAATGGATATGATGACACTTTTAGAATTATGACTAATTCTAAAGCCGAAGATAATACAAATTTTACTGAATTTTATGAATGTTTAAACGGAATTACAATAACAAAAGGAGAAGATATTTTATCAAAACTTAAACTCAAAGATAATGTTGTAGAAGCTAAATTTCAAACTTATAACGATTGGAATAATGGGACTGGAACTTTTTATAAAATCAATAATAATGAGTTATTAAATAATCTATTCAATGAAATAAATCAAGCCACTCCTTATTTGCCTAAAGATATAGAAGCTTCCTTAGGCGATTATAGCAATGAAGATGGATATAAGAAAATATCCTTTGAGTTAAAGGATGGTCTAAAAAATGTAACCTTTACTATTTTAAAGAATGGTTATATATATTATGACTCAGGGCAAGTTTATTTAAAACTAGATCCTAACTTTGCAGAAGAACTTTGGAATAACTTAAATATTACTAAAACCAATCAGTATATTTCAAATGAATTAGTTAAAGAATCTAATTGAATATATGGTAAAATATAAAATGAGGTATTGACTCTAACATGGTGTTAGGCATTATTCTTAACTTGTCATTGCAATGATATTTTTTAGGGAGTTGATTTTATGTTTAAAATTGGAGATTTCTCAAAATTAACACTAGTATCTATTCGCATGCTTAGATACTATGATGAGGTTGGACTTTTTAAACCTGCTGAAATAGATACCTTTACTGGCTATAGATATTATTCAGCTAAACAAATTTCTACACTTAATCTCATCGTTTCACTTCGTGATATAGGTTTTAATGTTTCTGATATAGCAATTGCTATAAATGAGCAATCTGATGAAAAATTGAAAGACTTATTAAAGCAAAAAGAAGATGAAGTGAAAATTAATATTAAAGCTGAGGAAAAAAAACTAAGAAAAATCAACTATGCAATTAAGAATTTAAAAAAGGAGCGAATTAATATGAATTATAATGTCACACTCAAATCAGTACCATCATATAAAATTATTTCTTTAAGGGATAATATACCAGCATATGATGCTGAAGGAATGCTTTGGGAAAGACTAGGTAAATATATGGAAGAGAAAAAAATTCCTTGTAATAATCTTTGCTATGCCACATATCATGATGAAGGCTATATAGAAGGACCTGTTGATGTTGAAGTTGTAATGGGAGTTGAAAAATTATTAGATGATGCTGATAGTTTTACTTTTAAAGAAAGTGAACCTATTGAAAAAGCTGCAAGTATTTTAGTTCCTGGTGAATATGTAGCTCTTGCATCAGCATATAATTTTCTTGGAAAATGGATTGAAGAAAATGGATATACTATTATAGGTACTGCTCGCCAAATGCCTATAAAAGGACCTTGGAATGAAAAAAAATCTAAGGATTATTTAACTGAAATACAAATTCCAGTTAAATAATTACAAATTACTCTTGAAAAGAGTCTATTTTCAAATTAGTTGAAAATAGACTCTTTTTTAGTTCTAATTTTTAATAGTGTTTATTAATTCTATAACGTTCTCTATTTTTTCTAATCTTACAAATCTATTTTTCCATATTTTAAAATTGTAATATTCATATATCGCTTTTCCAGACATATGTTCATTATCAAAAGTAGTATTTGTTCCTTCTGGAATGATTAATTTGAATCCATGTTCAAATGCAACCTTACAAGTTGTGTCAATACAATATTCAGTTTGCATTCCAACTAAAATTAATGTATCTATATTTTTCTCATTTAAATATTCTTTTAATTCAGTATTTTTAAAGGAACTATTAAATTTTTTATCTATTATTTTTTCACCGTCTTTAGGTGTAATTCTATCATGAATTTGCCACCCTTTAGATCCAACTTCTAGGTCATCACCTTTTCCACCATCATGCTGTACATAAATTACCTCTATATTATTATCTCTACAGCGTTTAACCATTTCTCCTATGTTGTTAAGAGTTGCCTCTTTATTATATGGCTTCTGGGCTACTAATGCTTCTTGAACATCTACAACTAATAATGCAGTTTTACTCATGTCATTCCTCCTAATAAAAATATTGTAAGTTATTTCTTATCCATTATACTTTAAGTAATTGCTTTTTTTCTAGAATCTTTAGTATAAATTAGATCTTATTTACATTTTATTTTTTAATTCCCATCCACTCATCACTACTTAATACGTGACTAAATTTTAAACTTTGTGTTATAAGGGTTGCATTATGAAGTTCTTTACTGGTTATAGTTCCAGCATAATTCTGTACATCTACAGTACCTGTAGCATCTGATAGAAATTCAACAACATAATTTTTATGAAATGCTACTCTTGCTGTAGTATCACAACACATTTGTGTCATATATCCTGAAATAACTATACCAGCTATATTTTCTTTTTTTAATATTTCTTCTAAATTTGTCTTGTGAAAACTACTTGGTTTATTTTTTTCAATAATATAATCATAATGTTTTTTTAGAATTTCAAGATGTATCTCCCATTCTTTTGTCCCTTTGACAAAAGTTTCTCCCCAAAGAGATGTATGTTGGACTACTATAATTATTATATTATTTTCTTTTGCATAATCCATAACCTTTAATATATTATTAAGGCTATTGCTTGGATTTGGATAAGTCACCTTTAATTTTCCTGCAAAATATTCATTTTGTACATCAATCAAAATATTCATTTTGTACATCAATAACAAGTAATGCTTTTTTCATTTTCATTCCACCTTCATATTTTTATTTAATTTATCTGTTCGAATTAATTTTCTATATTAGCTTTGTTTCATCTGCTATAATAATAGTAACTTAAATTACAGTGGAAATGTGAAAGTAATCATCCTATTTCACTTTACAAATGAAAGGATTTTGCAATTTATGTTTGATGAATTAGATTTAAAGATTATAGAAATATTAAAAATAAATGCAAAGACACCACTTAAAGTTATTGGTGAGCATATACACCTAACTCCTCAAGCAGTATCTAATAGAATTATAAGACTTCAAGATTTAGGGCTTATAAGGCAATATACTATATCTACTAATAATGCTCTTCTTGATAAAAATATTATAGCTTATATTACTATTTTTATGAAAACTACAAAACATGAACAATTAAAAAATTTTATAAAATCAAATTCTATTATAGAAGAAGCTCATAGAATTAGTGGTGATGGTTGCTATTTACTTAAAATTGAATGTTCTAATATGGATGAAATTAATTTATTACTTGATAATATTATGAAATATGGAACTTATAGATTAAACTTATCTACAACTACAATAAAATAATGTTAATATCTACTAAATAAAAAAATTAAGGTTAAGGAGTTTTATTTATCTCCTTAACCTTAATTCATATATTATTAAGAATATCTTTACATGAATTATAGCTATTTATTATCATTTACTTTTTTAATTCTTAATACTTTTGTAAACTAACAAACTTCATTATATACTTTATTAGCCTGCTTAACTAAACCTTTATAAAAAATGACACTTCCAAGACCTATTACTCCAATACATATAAAAAATACTATAATATAATTTTTTATAACTATAGCTAATCCTAAAAGTAAAGCCCCTAATATGAATATAATAAGCATTATAAAAAGTGGCATATAGTTGTTTTTATACATTGCTCTTTCGCTTTCCCAATTTAACCTTGGTGATTTAAAATCTATATACATACCAAAGAGAGTTATGAATAATATTCCTATAAAAGAAGCTATTACTCCTAAAATAAATAAAATTGAACTTGCTCCTACTAATATTAAAACTAAAGCAACTATTAAAGTTCCCATTTGATTAATACATAATGAAGATAATATTTTTGAGTACAATTGAATTTTATAGTCAACAGGTATGTATTTTGATACTATAAAATCCTTTCCTTCCCTCGATATCGCTGTTGTAGCAGCTCCACCACTCATTACGCATATTGTGCCTATTATAAAAGCTACAACTATAGCAATTCCATAAAGACTTGTTCCACTTTTGCTTAACAAGTTTCTTACGTTGGCTAATTGTCCATTAGAAAGCATTGTCATAACAAATATTGCAGGCATGTAAAATAACATTGCTACACAATTAATAAAGAATTGTGGTGTCCTTAATATAACCTTAATATCTCTTATAACTAAAGCTTTTATTGGTGAATTTTTCTTAGTTAATTTATTAGCTTTTCCATTTTCTAAAATATTTTCTCTCTTGCTATATGATTCGGAAATTCCTATTATGCCTTTAATATATAGTTTTCCACCAACATAATAATATATAAAAAATGCTATTATTCCTAAACTTAAAGACAAAATCATATATAATAATCCCTTAAATTCATTATTATATAATAAACCATAAGCTGTAAATTTATCTGTTATGAAAATACTGCTCATAATATCCATCATAGTATTATTTCCCTCTGATAGCTTTTGCGCAAGTTCTCCTAAATTCATATTTTTACTCGTATTTGAATTAAAATAATTAAATACAACAATTAATATTAATGATAAACATCCTGAAATCATTCTAAAAGTATCTTTGTGCTTTGATAAATTAGTAAATCTCATAAGCACCATACATATAAGTGAAGCATATATCATTGGAAGTATTGGTGTTACTAGAAGTGCAAGCATTCCATAAAAGTAATACATCAAACTTGCTCCGGATACAACTCCATAAGCTATAAGAGGTAAAACTAACATCGCAGCATATAGGTACATATTAATTAGCACTGCAATAAATTTACCAAATACTATTTCACTACTTTTAAAAGGAAGTGGCAATATTACTTCTATATCCTCTGAAAAATAAAAAACATTCATTATAGTATATATTCCAAAGAAAAAGGAAATTGCTGCTCCAAGTGATAATATTAATAATAATAAACTTCCCTCCTGTCCTGCAGAATGAAATGAACCATATGCGCTGGTTATCATAAGAGTAATGGGAAGAGATATCATGCTTACTGTAAATAACATTAATGCCACTAAAACGGTAGGTTTCATTTTCTTGCCTGCAAACATTTCTTCAATCGCATTTCTTGTAAAATATCTTGTTATTATTTTAATCCTACTCATTTTCTGTCATCTCCAAGAACATTTCTTCTAAAGATTCATTTTCTTTAAAGTTATTATGCATATCATTTAAAGTTCCATTAAATATTAATTGCCCTTTATGAATTATAGCTACTTTATCACAAACTTTCTCTGCGACCTCCAATACATGCGTTGAGAAAATTACTGTATTTCCTGCATCTGCATGTTCTCTCATCATTTCTTTTAAACTAAATGCTGATTTAGGATCTAATCCAGTCATAGGTTCATCTAAAATCCACACCCTAGGGTTATGTACCATGACTCCCATTAAAACAATTTTTTGTCTCATACCATGAGAATATGATTGAATCTTATCACCTATGGCAGACCCCATTTCAAACCGCTTTGACATTTCATCTATTCTTTTCATTCTATCTTCCTTTGATACCCCATAAACGTCTGCCATAAAATTCAAATACTCTATTCCTGTTAACCTTAAAAACATATCTGGACTATCTGGAACATATCCAAATTGCTCCTTTGCCTTTACGGCATCCTTATTTATATCAATATTATTAATTTCTATACGTCCATTAGTTGGTGCTATTATTCCAGTTATCATTTTAATAGTAGTTGTCTTTCCTGCACCATTAGGTCCTAATAATCCATAAATTTCTCCATCTTTAATTTCTAGGTTTAAATTATCTACAGCTTTATAAATCCCATTATAACTTTTGGTTACATTACTTATATTTATCATAAATTCAAGCCTCCTTTAGGATATTATACTAAATTTTTGCATTTATAAACTTAAATTAAGCTTAATTTTACATATAATATTAACATATATAATAATTAAAACTTGATTTAGCAAACTTTTAATTGCAAGCAAGTAATATAGCTTTTATAAAAAATTAAGGCTGAAGTTCTTAACCTTCACTTCTAAGTATACAGCCATAATCACCATTTTTATAATTACCATAAACTCCATATTCTATACATTTAGCTCCACCATTACATCTCTTAAAAAAATTGCACTTACTACACCCCTTAGGTATTTCTTTACTACCTCTTAATTCCTTAAAAACCTTAGAATTGAAGTAGATTTCTTTAAGCGATGAATTCTTTATATTTCCAGCTATAATTGGCAATCTTCTACAAGGCATCACATCTCCATTTTCAAGCAAAATTATAAGTCCATCTCCTGCATTACATTTATAAGAAGAACTAACTCCATTTAAAAATTGAAGACTTCTTTCCCCTGCGATTTTAGTTTTAGAAAATTTATTTAATGGATTTAATTGTTCTTTACGTATTATATTTATATATTCAACCACTTCATCTTTACTTAATGTTTTAACTTCCCCAGTATTTCCAACCCCAATTGGCACCATTCTATCTGTCCATACTTTAGAAGCCTTGCATTTTTTAGAAACCTTTACTACATCTTTGAATTCCCTATAGTTTTTATTATTTGCAGTAAATGAAACTAAAGAATATATATTATATTTTTTCAATAATTTTAGTGCTCTAATAACTTCCTTATAAGAATTAATTCCTCTTATATTATCATGAGTTTTTCTATTTCCATCTAAACTTACTTGTACCATTTTAGGATTATAGGACTTTAAACGTCTCACAATTTCTTCATTTAAGAGTGATCCATTAGTGAGTATTCCGAAATCAAAATGCTTGTTATTTTCTTTGAAGAAATCTAGAAGTTCCCAAATATCTTCTCTAATAAATGGTTCTCCACCAGTTATATTTATTTGTCCTCTTATATTTTTATTAGAGTTTTTATTATATTTATCTAAAAGTTCTAAATATTCGTTTCCTAATTCTTTTAATCTATCAATTGAAAATTCTTCTCCATTATAATTTTCTTGATAACAGTGACTACACCTTTTATTGCATCTACTAGTAATATGCCATTGCATAATTAATCTTTTCAAAATCAATCTCCTCCACAACCTCCGCAAGATGAGCATGAAGAACATGAAGATCCTGAGGAATCTGAAGAACCAGACGAGCACGAGGAACAAGACCCACTTGAATTATCATTACAAAAAAAGCTAGAGTTATTATTGTTAATATTACTCACACCTAGGAAATACATCCAAGAATTTGTCATTAAAAGGTCGTCCATAATTCTATTATTATCATTTTTCCTTGCTTCATAATACTTTTCATATGCATTAATAGAAGCTTCACCTTTACTAGTCAATTTATATTTTATAGGTGCGGAAAAAACTGCTTTTGCTACGATAAAGATAATAACTATTTCGATTATAAGTGCAGTTACTGGCATCTCACTAAATATTCCACCAACAAGTCTTAAAACGCCTGGAATTAATATAAAAATTAATCCTATATTTGAAATATTCTTGTTTTTTTCTATAACTTTAGAATCTTTAATTAATCCATTGCTTTTTAATTCATTGTTAATATTATCATAATACACTTTAAAATGGCTTTCAATAACCATGGTTGATTTAAAATCCTTTGGCGCAAACTTTTCTAAATATAGAGCACATACTTGTTCTTCAATATCTGATAAATAAGCTTTTATATCTTTATTTACGTAAAACTTTTTCTCCTTTTCATCTTTTATTAATATGCCTTTAGCACAAAGCTTATATGTTATAAAATAAAACATATTATATAAACTGTAGTTATTCTTCAAAACATAATATTTGTCATCATCTAAATCTGATATTATATAATCTTTATCACTTCTTTTCAATTTTTTTAATATTAATATTATTCCTATTAAAGAAAATATAGCATATACAACTAAAAAATCTGCCCCTTTAATAAATGGTAAAAATCTCATTTTTGTTCTCCTATCTAATTTTATATCTATACTATTGACTATGAATGAGCATTTTTGTATTCATTAATTAACAATACAAGTAAATTTAATACTTCAAATATCTTTTCAATATTTACTTATTATAGACAATGTTTAAACTGTTGCTTTCAATTAGCATGTAAATAAATGTTAGAAAATTTGCTCAGTTATAGTTGTTTAATTATTAATTCTATAATATCATCGATTAACATATTGTCATATATATTTTTACTTAAATATATATTTTAAATAAACACCTATATTTCTTTAATTGTATTAAGTATGTAATCAAAAAATCGATAAATAAATGAATACTTCTCCAGAATATAACAATGCGATTACTCTTAAATGGATTACAACAAAACAAAAAATATTTTCAAGCAAAAGTAGATTCTGAATAAAATAAGAAAAAATCAATGGGCACTTAATGTGAAGCTTGAAGATAAGAAAAATTAAATATAAACGCAAAGAAACGAGGTAAATACGATATGGAAATTAAAGTATCTGATAAAAATTTTATAGATTATAGTGCATCAATACCAAAAACAAATAATAGTGATAAAAGCAATTTTTCAGAAACACTTAATGAGATGTCAAATCAATCCCATATAAATATTAAAAAAAATATTACTCTTTATATTCCGACAATAGATAATTTACCTAGAGATAAAAAAGGTAAAGCTTTAGATGCAATTAACAAATTAGATAAAATATTTAGTATAGACATATTAGGAAATCCTGACCAATTTATGAGAAACGATTTTACAATTGATATGGTTAGAATATTGTCTGAATATGGGAATAATGCTACATCATTTGATTTTAATGATTTAACTAAATCTATTAACACATTATTAGATTGTGGGTTAATCACTAATGAAGATTATTTTTATACACTTAGATGGATTGCCACAATGAAACAAGCTCTTAAGATTAAAATGAATTCTGTAGAAAATAAAGGTACTATATTTAAACCTCATAACCCAAATAACATCTTTTAAATGTAAAAAATAGATGAAATTTAAAATTTTCAAAATCATCGTATCTTTTTCTGAATTAAAAATTTCAACCACATGTCTATATTAGTATGCCATGCTTAAATTATCAGTAAAAAATCTTTCAGCTTAATTTAAGGAAACTATGATAAGCTTATATTAATAAGGCATTTTCTAAAAATAATACTTATTAATGTGGACGAAATGAGGTAAAAACACATGAGAATTCTCATAGTTGATGATGAAGTAAGATTAGCCGAAGCTCTAGGACAAATTGTAACTCAAAATAAATATATTGCTGATATAGTTAATGATGGTGAATCAGGATATGATTATGCTATGAGTGGTATATATGATGTAATTATATTAGATGTAATGTTACCTGGAATGAATGGCTTTGATATAGTTGGTAAAATGAGAGAAAATAAAGAAAATACACCTGTGATATTATTAACTGCAAAAGATGAAGTTACAGATAAGGTAACAGGACTAGATTGTGGTGCTGATGATTATTTAACAAAACCTTTTTCACCAGAAGAATTACTGGCTAGAGTAAGAGCTTTATCTAGAAGACAGGGTGAACTAGTATCAAATGAACTTAAGTTCGGAGATTTAATCTTAAATCAATCTGCAAATACACTTTTTTGCGGTGCTAAATCAGTACGCCTTGGATTAAAGGAATTTGAAATACTAAGATTATTAATGTCTAATCAAAGTAGTATTGTTACTAAGGAGGATTTACTCCTAAAAGTATGGGGAGCTGATTCTAATGCTGAAGATAATAATGTTGAAGTTTATATATCGTTTTTAAGAAAAAAATTCTTCTTTTTAGGTTCCATTGTAACGATAGAAACACTTAGAAAGATTGGATATCATTTAGGAGAAAATTTAAATGATTAATAAATTAAAAAAGAAATTTGTTTTTATTAATATGGTATTAATACTTATTATTCTTATGTTTACTTTTGGTTCAGTTTATATTTCAACTAGTACTCGGCTTATAATGGATAGTAATGATCTACTTCAAAAAACAATTGAGCAAGAAAATGAAATCTATAAAAAACAAATTGATATAGGAAATCAAAAGATAGATTCTGCGCCACCACCACCTCAAACTCTATCTTTTGCAATCCAGTTAGATAAAAACAATAATATAACTGATATATTTTATAATAATATTGATAATTTAAATATAGATACCTTAAAAATATTAGTAGATTTTTCTTTAGCAAATAATAATTCAACTGGTTTAGTACAAGATGAAAATTTTAGATTTTTAAAACATCCTAATGAAAAAGGTATTAAAATTGCATTTACTGATAGAAACTTAGAAATAAATACTTTAAAATCACTACTAAAAACATTTGCTCTGGTTGGTATTGGAAGCTCAATAGCATTTTTTATAGTTAGTTTATATTTAGCTAATTGGGCAGTTAAACCTATAAAAAGATCTTGGGAGCAACAAAGGCAATTTGTAGCAGATGCTTCACATGAATTAAAGACACCTCTAACTGTCATATTAGCCAATGCCGATATTGTATTATCTCATAAAGAAGACACTATAAATAACCAGATTAAATGGATTAATTACATTAAAACTGAAGGTGAAAGAATGACATCTTTAGTGAATGACCTGCTATTTCTAGCCAAAACGGCTGATAATAAAAATGAAGTTATTTTTTCTATACTAAATTTTAGTGATATTATATGGAATTGCGTATTACCTTTTGAATCAGTTGCCTTTGAGGAAGATAAAACAATTGATAGTGAAATAACTCCAGATATTTTTATAAATGGAGATGGCAATAGATTAAAACAATTAATTTTTATCCTTATAGACAATGCAATAAAATATTCTAGTGAAAAAGGCAATATAAATATAAACTTAACAAAAACTCAAGATAAGCTTCTTTTGTCAGTTAATAATACAGGAGAACCTATTCCTGAAGAGAAAATTTTACATCTTTTTGATCGTTTTTATCGTGCTGATGAGTCAAGAGCTAGAAAAAAAGACGGCTATGGCTTAGGGCTTGCTATTGCAAAAACCATAGTAGATACTCATCACGGAAAAATAATTGTAAAAAGTTCTAAAGCTGAAGGTACTACTTTTAGTGTAGCTTTTCATTTAGCTAAAATAAAATAAGCCTCTGCTTATTCATACTCATTAATTATGATTAGGTTGGTTAATTTGTTTATTTTCTAATTAGTTATTCAACAATCTATTAATGATATAATCATATTTGAGTCATTCCTTATGTGATATATTTAGTTTTTTTGCGAAATTATTATATCATAAAGGAATGACTTATTCATTTTTTTATAAATTTTGTTTATTCAACAACCTATCATAAAATAAAATTCCAACCATAGCATTTACTATAAGTTGGAATTTTATTTTTTATATTATTCTATTGCTAACTTTTTAGAATAAGAAAACCCATTATGGATTTAATTATTTTTTAAGTTCAAGTTTTATTTCATATTTTTTAATTGGTTCATCAAACTTATCTTCTGCACCTTTTCTAGTATCCCATGAAAGCTTAATCCAAGTAATATCCTTAGCTGTTCCATCTTTCTTCAAATACCAGATAATATTTCCTTCCTTAGTTACACCTTCGTCAATTTCGCCTCCTAAATTATCACTAGCTAGCAGGCTTGGTAAATCTATTTGTTCTCCAGTTGAAGTAACCAATACTGCTTGATCTGGATAAGTACAGAATTTTTCTTTAGTATTATTAGTAAGTTTAAGCTTAACTCCTACTGCTGAAGCTTTTTTATCACTACCATCTTGAGCTGGAGCTTTATCAGTCGTTACAGCTTTTTCAATCTCTAATTTCAACCCATTATAATCATCTGACCATGTAGTTCCATTAAAATATGTCCAAACGTCATCTTTAGAACTTGAATCAGATTTTGTTGTATCCGATTTACTTGAAGAATCTGATTTTGCTGTATCTGCTTTAATTGCAGAATCTGTTGATTTACTATTTCCACAAGCAACTAAATTTATGCTAATTAAACCAATTAAAATAGCTGTAATAAATTGTTTTTTCATTATTATTAATCCCCCTTAAAATTTTACAATATATACAATAAAGAGAATTTTATCCACCCCACTATTGAGTTTTATGTTTGCAGTTATACTTATACTACTTGATATTCATCTGCCAAAATTCTTATTAGATACTTGTAAGTATTTTGGTAATTTAACTACACCTTTAGCTATGCTATTTATAGTAATAACAATTTATTCTGTTAATTTCAAAGAATTTAAATTTAGTTGGGATATTGTTGCAATAATTTTAGTCAGATTCCTTATTTCACCTATTCTAATTTTAGTACTATGTAATTTTGCCAATGTTCCTGCACTTATGACAGATGTATTTGTTATTCAAGCAGCCATACCAGTTATGACTAATACAGCTATAGTTTCAAAAAGTTATAATGCTGATTACGAATATGCTACAGTAAATACAATTGTAACAACTATCGCTTATTCCAATTTACATGCTACTGTTAATCTAGAGTTAGAACTTTTGAGTCAATAATTTGTATTATATTTTCTTAGCTTTATTTTTTCATTTGTAAAGAGAACTCAAAAAATAAAGCTAAGAAGTTTTCACTACTCCCTAGCTAATCTATAATTTGCGTTTAAAATAACTATTCACTAAATTTATATTGGTTTTTACTCAATTCAAGTATTATCAAAAAATTATGTATAAAATTATTATGTTATTCTTTCTTTGCACTAACACGCCAAATAATGACTCCGATTAAAAAGCCGCAAAGTGCTGGCACAACCCATCCAAATCCATAGTCAAACCCTGGTAGATATATATGTGCAAAATTAATAAGCTTTGCAACTGCAAAATTTTCTTGAAGAGGTTTAGGCAATGCTTTGCATAAATCAAAAAATGCTGCAATAATTGTTAATCCCGTCGTCCATTTATAGATATCACTTTGTTTATTAATAATTGGTGTTAACAGTGATAATAAAATTAAAGTAATTGCTAATGGATATAAAAACATAAGTACTGGTATAGATAGTTGTATAATATTACTCAATCCAAAATTAGCAATTACAAATGAAAAAACTGTAAATATAATAGCATATTTTTTATAAGAAATTGATCTTGGAAACATTTCACTAAACATTTCAGAACATGAAGTAATTAATCCAATAGCTGTTTTGGAACATGCAATTCCTACAATAGCTGCTAATAATACAGTTCCAATCATACCAAAATAATGATTGCTCACCATTGCTAAAATACTTCCACCATTATCAGCACGACTTACACTTCCTAAACTTGTGGCTCCCATGTAAGCTAATGAGCCATAAATAATAGTCATAAAGGCGACACTAACTAAACCTGATTTACATGTTTCTTTTGCAATTAAACGAGAATTTTTAACTCCCAATTTTTGTATATTAGAAATAATAATAATAGCAAAAGCTAGAGATGCTAATGCATCCATAGTATTGTATCCATCTAACAAACCAGTAAATAATGGTTGAATCTCATAATTCCCTTGAGCCGCATATTGATTTACTTGCCCCATTGGCTTTAAAAAGGTAACAATTAATAAAATAGATAAAAGTGCCAAAAAAATAGGCGTAAGATATTTACCCACCCAATCTAAAATTCGCCCTGGTTTTAGAGAAAAATAAATTGTAAATGTAAAAAATATAATTGAAAAAACAAACAATCCTAGCTTTAAATATTCATCCGGAATAAATGGATGAATTCCTACTTCAAATGCAACTGTTGCTGTACGGGGAATTGCAAATAACGGCCCTATTGTTAAATATAATAAACAAGTAAATATACTTGCATAACGTGAACTGATTGGCCTTGCCATATCGAATAAGCTTTCACTCTTTGAAAGTGCTGATGCAACAATCCCCACAATAGGTAGTCCTACCCCTGTAATTAAAAATCCAATAGTTGCTGTTAAAGTATTACTTCCTGCTTCTTGTCCCATTTGTACTGGGAATATTAAATTACCTGCACCAAAAAATAGTCCAAATAGCAAGGAACCTATTAATAAGTTTTGTTGAAAACTTAACTTTTCTTTCATAAATAATCCTCCTATCTCAATAAATTGAGTATTTTCTTTATTATCAAAATTGCTGCTCTTTTAATAATGTTGTTTTTATTTTTACTTTTTTAATAATATCTTAATTCAATTTATTATTATAGTATACTTATATGCATTAGTAAAATTCATTTCTTAATTTTATAAATAAATTCTCCTTACCAAAGACAAAATTAAAATTTTTATTAAGCAACAAAAACTATCTACTATAAAAATATATAATAACTAAAACATGGAGGAATTAAATTGAATGCTAGAATATTAGAGTCTAAAAGACTAAATTTAAATAAGATACTCTATGATTTATACCATATATTATTAATTAAAAATAAAATTTAATACCTATACTCATATGTATTTATTTCAGCACTTAAGCTACGCATTAAAATCTCTTCAAATGCTGAAATTTTTGAAGTCATTGTTTCTACATCTCATTTAAATAAATCTTTATCCAGATAAAAATTAGAAAGAGTCAAAATCATATCTGCTGTTTCAATAGAATACTTTCCATAATGAAATTGCATCAACTACATTATTTTAAATTATATATAGAGAGACATCAGACATCACTCTTGAAAGCTGATTTTTTTTATTATATTATAATTACATAACTTAATAAGGAGGCTATTTTATGCAAAAGAAAGAAAAAAGCTTATCTGAAAGAGTTGCAGATGATATTTTTGCAATGATTACTATAGACAAAAGATTTGTAATTGGAGACAAACTTCCAAATGAAAATGAACTATCTTCAGAGCTTAAAATTAGCAGAACTACACTTCGAGAAGCCATTCGTATTTTAATTGCTCACAATATTCTTGAAATTAAAAGAGGTAAAGGAACTTACATAAAAGCTATTCACAATTTTAATGAAAATTTAAAATTAGAAGAATTATCTACAACAAAACTTAATGCAAGAGATTTATATGAAATGAGATTAATTTTTGAACCTCAAACTGCCTATTATGCAGCAAAACGTGCCACTGATAAAGAACTTGAAAGAATACTTTATTATGGAAGATTAGAAGAGGAAAAAATCTTAAATAATGAAGATAGAACTGAAGTTGAGCAAGCTTTCCATAAATCTATAGCAAAAGCTACTCACAATGAATTTATGAATAAATTAATGCCCATACTTTATAAAGCCATTGATAAAGGAGTTATTTTATCCGATGAAAATGAACATATAATACAAGATACTTTAAATGATCATCGGATGATAATGGATTTTTTATCTAATCGAGATGCAGAAGGTGCAAAAACTGCTATGAAGATTCATATTTTACATGCTATGAGAGGATTAGATATATATAATGATTAATTTATTGCTCTTACTTGAGGTCTAAGAAAGGATAGAATTTATTTAGATTCAAAGGTTGATTAAAAAAGTATTAAGCACAACCAAGAACATTTTAATAAATTACGAAGTAATTTCATCCGCGATTCTTAATTCTTTATCGTTCATATTTAACTAATAATTATAGTGTGGCACAGCCACTTTTTTATAATATATATTGATTTACTTATAATGAATAACTTAATAATCATACAATTCAAGTATTATTCACAATTGACAACAGACATCATACAACGTATAATAAAATTATACAACGTGATAATTATGAAATAAAGGTGGTTATATATATGAGAAGTGATGTAATAACAAAAGGATCTAAAAGTGCACCTCAACGTTCATTACTTAGCGCATTAGGTTTAACAAAAGAAGAAATTGAAAGACCTCTTATTGGTATTGTTAGTTCTCAAAATGATATTGTACCAGGTCATATGAATTTAGATAAAATAGTTGAAGCTGTTAAAATTGGTGTATCAATGGCTGGCGGTACTCCTATAGTATTCCCTGCAATTGCAGTATGCGATGGAATTGCAATGGGACATGAAGGAATGAAATATTCATTAGTTACAAGAGATTTAATTGCCGATTCTACAGAAGCTATGGCAATGGCTCATGCTTTTGATGCATTAGTAATGGTTCCTAACTGTGATAAAAATGTTCCAGGTCTTTTAATGGCTGCCGCAAGAGTTAATATTCCTACTATTTTAATAAGTGGTGGACCAATGCTTGCAGGAAAAGTTGATGGATGTAAGACAAGCCTTTCGAGTATGTTTGAAGCTGTTGGTGCTTACAATGCCAGAAAAATTACTGCTGAAAAGTTAGATGAATATGAAAACAACGTATGTCCTACTTGTGGTTCTTGTTCTGGAATGTATACCGCAAATAGTATGAACTGTTTAACAGAAGTTCTTGGTATGGGACTTAAAGGAAATGGAACAATTCCAGCAGTTTACTCAGAAAGAATCAAGCTTGCTAAACATGCTGGTATGAAAATTATGGAATTACTTAAAAAGAACATAAGACCAAGAGATATTATGACAGAAGCGGCATTTATGAATGCATTAACTATGGATATGGCTCTTGGGTGCAGTACAAATAGTATGTTACATTTACCTGCAATTGCACATGAAGTTGGATTTGATTTAAATGTTGATATTGCAAATGAAATCAGTGCTAAAACACCAAATCTTTGCCACCTTGCTCCTGCAGGACATACTTATATTGAAGATTTAAATGAAGCTGGTGGTATTTACGCTGTTATGAATGAAATAAATAAATTAGGCTTATTAAATACTGATTTAATCACAGGCACTGGAA
Source organism: Clostridium puniceum (assembly GCF_002006345.1). GTDB lineage: Bacteria > Bacillota > Clostridia > Clostridiales > Clostridiaceae > Clostridium > Clostridium puniceum. The sequence continues at coordinate 14,646 of NZ_LZZM01000186.1, read as the reverse complement.
AAACTGTTGCAGAAAATATTGAAGGCTGCATAAATAAAAATCCAGAAGTTATAAGACCTGTTGAAAATCCATATAGCCAAACTGGAGGAATATCTGTTCTTAAAGGTAATCTTGCACCTGATTCTTGTGTTGTAAAACGTTCTGCTGTTGTACCAGAAATGCTAAAGCATGAAGGTCCTGCAAAGGTATTTGACTGTGAAGAAGATGCGCTAGATGCTATAAACTCTGGGAAAATTATTGACGGAGATGTTGTTGTTATAAGATATGAGGGTCCCAAAGGCGGTCCTGGTATGAGAGAAATGCTTAATCCAACATCAGCAATTATGGGAAGAGGACTTGGAAGTACTGTTGCCCTTATAACAGATGGACGTTTCAGTGGTGCAAGCAGAGGTGCTTCAATTGGACACGTTTCTCCTGAAGCAGCAGTTGGTGGTAACATTGCATTAGTTGAAAATGGAGATATTATTCAAATTGATATTAATGCTAATACAATAAACTTTGTAGTTAGTGATGAGGATTTAGAAATAAGAAGAGCAAATTGGAAGCCAAGACAACCAAAAATTACAACAGGCTATTTAGCAAGGTACGCTGCTTTGGTAACTTCTGGCAATAAAGGTGCTATTTTAGATATTCCAAGATTTTAATTTTAAAAAACTGTCTAAAAATAAATTTTAGCACAATATTTTAATAAAAAATCAAATAAAATATTATGTTGTTTTTTATATTTGAATTATTTCTACTTAAATTATGCTGTATAGCCTTTAAACATTGCTATTTTATAATAAATTAAACGTTAAAAACCAGTACATATAGATAATAATCTATATGTACTGGTTTACTAATTCAAATATTAAACGTTGATAATAATTTCAATATTAAAACTTTAGATATCCTACTCTTCTGCTAATACCTTATTTACCAAATCAATTAATTGCTCCTTTATTAAATCCTTTTTCATAAAATGAGTTGCACCAAGAGCTTCAACAACACCTAATTCATTAGAAAAATTATTCTTACCACCATCTGAAAGAACAATTATTTTTAAATTTTTATCATCTTCTTTTAATTCAACTACAAGCTCTAATCCACTTTTTTGGGGCATATATATATCAGTAATTATTAAATCAATATTTCCTGCTTTTTTATATACCTGGATTCCTTCATTACCATCGCTTGCTTCAACTACATTATAATTAGCTTCTTCCAAAAGTCCTCTTATAAAACTTCTAATACTTGCAGAATCATCCGTAACTAATATATTTTTTTTTGCATCTCCCATTGTTCTTTTCCTCCCTTTTTTAACCATGCAACTATAAGTCCAAAATCGAGTGGATATTGCTAATTCCTACAAATAAAAACAATATATAATATACTAAGTGGAACTAATGTTATCTAAGTATAGTAAATAGCCTATTATATTATCAATATTCATCCACAAGTTCATATTGATACAAGTTCTTATAATATTATCATAGCACTATCAATTTTAAATTTCAATCTTTTCATACATAATTACCCATAATTCATTATCTTTTAATTATATTATATTTAAACTCAAGTTTAACAAATTTATCTACAATGAATATAATATTTTAGAAATAATTAATTAGGAGCAAGTATAAATGATAGATTTTAATAATTATGAAGATGATATTAAATTTCAAAATTATGAATTTTCATCTATACCATATGAATCTTACGAAAGACAAAGACCTCCTTTTTTTCAAGGACCAGGAAGCAATAACTTTCCTCCAGACTTTGATTCTCAACCTGGCTTTAATTTTCCAGGCGGAGTCTTTAATCCTCCTGGAATGCCCAAATCACCTCCTCCAAACTATACGCCTAGCAAAAATGCTGCTGGAGTTCAAAAATTTAATTCAGGTGGAGGTGGTATAGAAACTAAAGCTGTTAGTTCAAACTCAATTAGATTTTGTCTTTATAAATTCACTTATATTTGGGAACGAAATGGTCGAAATTATTGGGCATTTTTATTAAATGTTGACCGTCGTTCTGTATCTGGTTTTAGATGGACTGGCCGAAACTGGATTTACTTTGGAATAGATTTAAGACGAATTGATTCTTTTGTATGTTATAGGTCAGAATTTAATGAAAATTGTAATAATTGTACTTGTTTTAGAGAAGACAATGTACCCTTAATAGAGAATAAAAAAGATTATTTATTAAATGAAACAAAAGATGTTTATACTCAAACTTTGTCTTCTATAGATGTTCCAGAAGTCAAAGAAGATTTTATTACTCACACTATAGGGTATATAGATGATGTGAATATAAAAAGTGATATTCCATGCGTTAAGCTAAGAAATATTTGCCATAAAATCACTTTAGAAGTAACCTATCCAAATACTTATAATGAATCTCTCAAAAATGAAATAAATAAATTAGCACATGAAGCTAGTATCGATGCAGATAAGATATTTAGCTCTAGTCGAAGTTACGAAAAATATTCTAATTCACTTGAACTTTTTAACTCATATATATCTTTAATACCAGAAGCACTTAATAATTTTTCTAAGTCCTTTAGCTATAAACTTAACCTGTTGAATTTATCTTCTGATGATTATAGTAATATAACTTATTCTATTAGAAATGAAAAAATATGCAATGATTGGAAGCCTTACTTTTCAACACTATAATATTAGTAAATAAAATTTAATTATAAAGGGAATCTTTTGCTCTAATCTTAGATGAAAGGATTCTCTTATCTTATAATTATGTATACAGAAAGAAAAATTTATACAATATAAATTTTTTTCTTTACTAAACTCTTTATTTTGTTTTTCATATTATTTTACTCTATAGTAATATTATTTATTAATAAGTTAATACTAAACATAGAAATTTGAACTTAAGAGGTGCATATTATGAAAAAATTACTTTATATAACGGTAAACTCAAAACCCGAAAAATTATCAGCCAGTAAAACAGTTGGAAGAATACTTGTAAATAAAATTTTAGAGAAATATTCCCATTTTGAACTTGATGAATTAGATTTGTATAAATGTCATATACCAAGACTTGAATATCAATACTTTGAGAAAAGAAATTGTATGATAAATGAAGGGGACTTTAATAAACTAAGTGAAAAAGAAAAAGAAGAAGTACACAAAATGGTTAAATTAGCAGATCAATTTAAAGAAGCAGATTTATATGTAATTACAGCTCCCATGTGGAGCCTTTCTTTTCCTTCTCCCTTAAAAGAATATATAGATTGCGTTGTAATGGAAGGAAAAACTATACATATAGAAAACAATCAAGTTGAAGGATTATTAACTGATAAAGAAAGAAGTATGATATACATTCAATCATCTGGAGGTTCTATTCCATGGTTTTTAAGAATAGTAATGAATAAAGGCTTAAATTACGTACATGATATCATGAAATTTATTGGAATAAAAAGATTTGAAGAATTATTGGTAGATGGAACTGGCTCTACTGAGAAAGAGAGAATCGATGCAATTCAGAAATCATTGAACAAAATTGATAGTGTAATTGATGAGGTATTGAGATAAAATGCCTTAGAATTGATTATAGTCAAATTTTTAATTTCATATATTCTAACATGAAATCAATCGACTTTTCTGATTTACAACTTTTTAGATTACTCTAAATAACAAAATGAGGTAAATTAGATTTTAAGGTCTAATTTACTTCTAAAAATAATTATTGAGCTTGTAAAAATCTCTCATAATTCTCTATTTTGTCCTCTCTACTAGTAGTTTTTATCCAATTATTATATTCTAAAATAGCTTCTTCTATGGTTTTTAACTTTAATTTATTTTCCTTTTTTCTTTTCATTTCTACATACATATTAATCTTAATTATATTTCCCAATTCTATCGCATCCTTTTAATTTTTATTAAGCAAGTTATTATATTTCTCTCCACTTGTTACAACTATTTTTACATAAGTTATAAAATATATTTATAATTATAATACAACTAAATTATTAAATTTACCTACATAAAAACTTAAGAAAACCTTAAAAATCATTCATTATTTTATACAAATAATAAAGGCAGCAAACAAAATTTTTCTCTTGTCTACTACCCTTATTTTAATGAAAAAACTCTTAGCAGCTTTTATTATAACTAAGTTTCCTTAACACTAGCTTAATTCAATTTAAAATATAATATATATTTTAAATCAAGGAGATTTGAATCTTTTCAATAGCCTGAGCATATGATTCTCACCAAATCTTTTTTAATGAAGCTAATTCATATTCACAAATTAACGAAGCTTGAGAAGCTAAATCTTTCTAAAGAAGCTGATTCCTGACGTCATCAGCTAAGTTCGATAACCCAAATACAAGATTTGGATTCTAACTTATTTCACTTATCTACTTATTGTAATATTCCACATGCAACTCCTAATATACCTACTGCAAATAATCCAAATATTATTAATAATGGATTTACTTTTTTCTTTAATAAGTACATACATAAAAATGTTAACAAAAGTGGGACTAACCCTGGCATTAAGCTGTCTAATACACTTTGAACATTTGTAACAACTTCTTTTCCATCAGATTATGTGTATTTAGAAAGAACAAATGGTATGTTAATACTTGTCCATTTTGAAACAAGACCACCTATAACAAGTAATCCAAGTACTGAAGATCCTTCTGTAAGATATCTAAGTTTATTTCCTGACATATCAGAAACTAGTTGAGTTCCTTTTTCATATCCATAAAACATTCCATACCAGTTTGTTGCAAGTCTTATTACATTAAATCCTAAGAAGAAAATTAATGGTCCAATAATGCTTCCAGTAAGCGCAAGTCCGGCACCTAACGCTGCAAGTACAGGTCTTAAAGTTCCCCAGAATATTGGATCTCCGACTCCAGCAAGAGGTCCCATCAGTCCAATTTTAACACCACTGATTGATGCTTCGTCAATATCAGCTCCATTTGCCTTTTGCTCTTCCATTGCTGCTGTTATTCCCATAATTGGAGTGGCCATAAATGGTTGTGTATTAAAAAATTCTAAATTTCTTTTAAGTGCTTGACTTAATTCATCACCTTTATATAATTTCTTTAAGGCAGGTATTAAAGTTACACAAAATCCTATTGCTTGCATTCGTTCAAAGTTAAATGATCCTAATAGGAAATTTGAACGAATAAACATGCTAACTATATCACTTCTATTTAATTTCTTATCACTCATTATCATATACTCCTTTTGTAATTTACATTAATTCTGAATCATCAATATCGTCAAACCCACCAGCTACTGAAACTTTACCTTCTTTAGCTATTGATTGAATATGGAAGATTGCACAAATAAGACCTATTGCTCCAAAACCAATCAAATTTACACCAGTAAATGCTGCGATTAAGAATCCCATAAAGAAAAATGGCATTAATGACTTAATATTCATCATGTTAATTACCATTGCATATCCTACAACTACTATAAATCCATCTGATACTTGAAGTCCTCTTGTAATTACTGGTGGAATAGCTGCAAGCGCTGCATTTACAGCGTCTGTTCCTGCAAGTATCCCTACTATTGCAGCTGGAACAGCTACCCGGATTCCTTGAAGTGATAATCCTAAAAAGTGACACATTTCTATTCCTCTAGTATTACCAGTTCCTGCATATTTATCAGCTAAATGCTGAAAGAATACTGTTATTGTTCTTACAAATATAGTAAGTACTTGCCCTGCGGCAGCAATTGGAATTGCTACTGCTATACCTGCGCCAATTGATTGATGACCAACAATCACAAGTATTGCTGAAATTACACTTGCAAGAGCTACATCTGGTGCCATTGCTGCACCAACGTTCATCCACCCTAATGCTAGCATTTCAAGTGTTCCACCTAATATAATTCCTGTTTGAATATCTCCTAATACAAGTCCAACTAATGTACATGCAACTAATGGTCTATGAAATTGTGCTTCATCAAGAACACTACCCATACCAGCAATTGCCGCAACTATTACTAATAAAATTAATTGTAAAGTACTCATTTATTAATGCCTCTCTTTCTCTTTTTGATTATATAAAAATTAAATTTTATATCTATATAAGTTTCAATTCCTTTAATTTATCCATCATATTAATCTTATTATCTTTTGATAATTTTCTTATTTCTAATTCAATTCCTTTTTCATGAAGCTTTTTAAAAGCTTCAATATCAGCTTGACTTACACATAATGCATTTGTGATTTGCTTTGTAACACATACCACCAACATTTACAGAATGTTTTAACATACTAAAAATATATTGACATTCTTTTAACCTTCTTCTAACATACTTCTTTATTATATTTTTCAAACAATGTCATATTTCCCATTCAAAGTTATACTTTAATGTCAAATCCCTAGCATACATTAAAAAATAATATTTCAATATTTATAAAGTTATGTCCAAAAACAAAAAATATATATAAATATAAAATGTACCTTATAAGATAAACATTATGAAAAGTCTATCTTATAAAGTACATTTTTAATAAATCTATTATATATATGTTTTTTCAATTAAAATTTATAAATATCCAATTTTTAAAATAGTCCTTTATATTAAACAATGTCAATTTTTAATATTCACTAACAATATTAACCATATGATAAATTTTATCATATGTTAATGTTATTGATAATGTTGATTCAAATATAGGTTTAGTTTCCATTAATGCATTTAAAATTTTTTTATCAAATTTTGATATTGAAGAATCATATGTTAATTCATTATTTAAAAGCATTCTTTCTAATGCACATGCAAGATGAATCATAATTCTTAATTTTGCAGGATTGGGATAATTTATATTTAAGGAATTTTCAAGTGAAAATTACAAAGTCCTCTAATAAAGAATATATTTTTTCTGGATTAAGGTAAGTAATAAATTCTATTAAGGTTTGTTTACAAAGGTTTTTTAATATAACCTGCTTTTCATTTTTATTTGTAACCTAATAGCTTTACCTTTAATAATATTTTTCAAAATTTCTCCACCAGCGCCATCTATTAATTCTTCAATTGATACAAAAGGAATTCCCATATTAGGATTTGAAATTCCAACAAGAGAAATAATGTTGCTTTTTTCAGAAACCTCATCTATTACTTCCTTTAATTCTTTTACTCCACTTGGAATAACATCAATATTATTACTTCCTGTGATATTTTTTGATGCTGCTTCAACTAATTCTTTAAGTTTTATTGCAGCCCCTCTACCAGTAGAGCAAATTGTAATTATAACATTTTTATTATTATTTTCTAATGAACTATCTGCAGCAATATTATTTGTATATCCTCTAAAATCAGTACATAAATATGTGTACACTGAATTTAAATCATTATCACAAAGTGAACATTTTCGAACTGCTTCTAACACTAGTGGTGTTGATACCATATCAATACTTTTGGTATCAATTTTTGTTCTCTCTGTAATAACTTCTCCTAAACTGTTTAAGGATCCCATATCTACTAAAATTAATACTCCTTTTCCTTCATTAACCTGTTGAACCTTCTCAACTACATTTTCTAAAATATCCGAAGGTGTTCTTTCAAGAGGCATATCAACTGCAGTAATATTATCTGCATCAAAAAGTTTTTTAGCAACTGCAACCATACTTGTAGCAGTACTGTTCCATGTGCTGCTACTACAATTCCAACTCTTTCTTGATGTAATGATTCTTGAATTGAAGTTAAAAGTAATGATAAATATTCAATTTCCACTTGAGGAATAGTTAATTTATATCTATCTTCTATAAGAATATGAATTTCTTTAGCAACCTCATATTCTTTACTGTTAATTGAAGGTTGCAAATTAATATTAGCTGAAAATGAGACGGTGTTTTTCTTGATTCTATTAAATAATGCACTAAAGTGTAGGCTAGTAGCATAAATAAATCTTTCATTTAATTTTCTATCTAATCTATTTTCAGCTAAAATTTTTATTTCTTCTGCAAAATCAACAAGTTCCTTATCAACAATCTTTAATAGTCCTTCTCTGCTATACATATCATTTTTGAATCTATCATAAAATTTCTTTAAATGTATATTAATATCTGTAGCTATAAAACATTTAATATCTTCCTCTTTCATACCTTCATCTTTAAGTAAAGATGCCTTATCTTCAATTATATTATAAATATTAAAAGGTGGTTCATAAGCATCAGTTTCCAAAAACCTTTTCTCTCCATCTGGTTGAATTATAATTGTGTTAGGAATTATATTCCATATGGTAGTATTATCGCTTCCTTTATTCACAAAATTAAAAATTCCATTTTTTATATTCGGAGGCAATAGTTTTAAATTTATATAAATACATTCATCTGTATTTATACAATTTAAAAAACCTTTTGCACATGCTAATTGAATATTAGATTTTAATTGTCCAACATTACTATAAGAAGTACTTCCTACAAAAGCTTTAATAGCTTCAGATGAAACTTTTATTGTTTTATTCACTCTTTGTGCTTCTTTTGAGAGCAAGTAATGTATCAATTCAAACTTATCTTCAATAGTTCTTTCTTCAAAGTTTGGAATTGCTATTGTTATTGGAATTCTTCTAATAAAGGTATTTAATAAAGTGGAATTAGGATCTTCAGTAGTAGCTCCTATTAATAACACATTAGCTTTACGCTTCCTGTCTGTTTCTCCAAGCTTATTATATGTACCAGTATCCATAAAATAAAAAATCATCTCTTGCCCCTCTGGCGGCAGTCTATGAATTTCATCCAAAAATAATATCCCTCCATCAGCCTTTTCCACAATACCTTCCTTTTCCTTTTCAGCACCTGTAAACGCGCCTTTTATATGCCCAAAAATATGTGAGAGAAGTAATTGAGGGTTATTACAATAATCAGCACAATTAAATATAATAAATGGAGCATTTTCTGGCAGCTTTTTTATATATTTAGAATATTGATACATTATATTTGCAAACAAACTCTTCCCAACTCCTGTGCTTCCTATTATTAAGGTATGAAGACCACTCGACGGATATAATATTGCTGCCTTAGCTTGTTCAATTTGATTTTTTAAACTTGTGGTTGCACCAATTAAATAATCAAATGGTGAATTTTCTTGTTCCATTATTAGTAAATTCATTAATATTAGTTATTTGCTCTAAATCCTGTGGTAGTTTTACCCCTAAGATATTTTCAAAACATTCTCTGTCAAAATAAAGAACAGGTCTATTTTTAATTTTAATTATCTTTTTATTTCTACAAAGTACATTAAGTTCTCTACATACATTACTTTTTAATATATCAAGGGCCTCCTCAATTTCTTGAGCATGAAATCCTTTGATTTCTAATAATTTATCCTTATTAAATTTTTTAGAGCTATTTAATATATAATTATAAATTTTATCTATGCGTTTCATAATTTTCCTCTCCCCCAAGTAGGTCTATGAAATTTTTTAATACAATTTCAATATAATATTGATACCTTTATCGTTACGTTGTGACCAATGAATAATTAATATTAAAATTTGCTGATTTTGTTCAATTTTATATTTTACTTCCATGGTCATTATTATTTAAATAGCCATCTATAAATGATCATATATCATTTATAGATGGCTATCTGTTTATTTATTCAAGAATATTATTCTTCAACTGGTTTCTTTAACATTCCTAATATTATGGCACCTACTACAGATCCTACAAGTATAGCTCCAATATATGCAAATGGATTACTTACTATCGCTATAACAAATACTCCACCATGAGGTGCTCTTAAAGCACATCCAAATGCCATTGAAAGTCCTCCAGCAACTGCTGACCCAATTATACAAGATGGTAATACTCTTATTGGATCTGCTGCTGCAAATGGTATTGCGCCTTCTGATATAAATGAAAGTCCCATTATATAGTTTACAAGACCAGATTGTCTATCTCTAGCTGTAAATCTATTTTTAAAGAATGTAGTACATAATGCGATTACAAGTGGTGGAACCATACCACCAGCCATAACGGCTGCCATTATTTCAAAGTTTCCACTAGCAAGTGATGCTGTACCAAATAGGTAAGCTGCTTTGTTAACTGGACCACCCATGTCAACTGACATCATACCACCTAAAACAATACCTAAAAGAATTTTACTTGTTCCACCCATTGAATTAAGTGCACCACTGATAGCTGTATTTATTACACCCATAAATGGATTTATTGCTAACATTAAAATGCCGATTAACAAAACTCCAAGTAAAGGATATAGTAATACTGGTTTTATTCCTTCTAAACTGTTTGGTAAACCTGCAAATAATTTCTTAAGACCAAGAACTATATACCCTGCTGCGAAACCTGCAAGTAATGCACCTAAGAAACCTGAGCTAACTGCTGGAAGCTTTCCATCAAATGCATTAGCAAAAGTAGTACCTGTATTAGCTAACATCCCCCCAACAAAACCTACAGCAAGAGCTGGTCTATCTGCAATACTCATTGCAATAAATCCAGCAAGAACTGGTAACATAAATCCAAATGCAGTACCACCAATTTTCATTAATACTGCTGCGAGTGGTGTACCTGAACCAAATCCACCTGGATTTGCAGGATTAAATGTATCAAAAAGGAATGCTAAAGCTATAAGAATACCACCACCTATAACAAATGGTAACATATGAGATACACCATTCATAAGATGTTTATAAATTTGACGTCCTACAGATTCATTTTCCATACTTGAACTTCCTTCATCAGCTTTTCCAGTATGATTATAAACAGATGCATTTCCACTAATAGCTTGATTTATTAAATCTCCAGCTTTATGAATTCCATTTGCAACTGTAGTTTTAATAACTTTCTTGCCATTAAATCTAGCCATTTCAACATTTTTATCAGCTGCTATAATAATACAATCAGCATTTGCAATTTCGTCTTTAGTTAAAATGTTTTTAGCTCCTCCAGAACCATTTGTTTCAACTTTTATTGACACGCCCATTTCTTTACCTTTACTTTCAAGGCTTTCAGCTGCCATGTAAGTATGAGCTATTCCAGTTGGACAAGCAGTAACTGCTAATATTCTAAAGCCACTCTGATTCATTTTAACTTCCTCCTTTACATCTTCTTCTGGGAATTTTTCGATTTCCTTTTTATCTATTAATCTTAAGAATTCATCCTTATCAGTACAGTTGATTAAATTTGTTCTGAAACTTTCATCCATTAATATAGTAGATAGTCTTGCTAAAACTTCAAGATGCAAATTGTCATTGTTATTTGGTACTGCAATCATAAAGAAAAGTTTTGCTGGTGCACCGTCTAATGAATCATAATCAACACCATTTTTACTTATTGCAGCTGCAAGTCCTGCTTTTTTCACTGCACTAGTCTTTCCATGAGGAATGGCTATTCCATCACCAATACCAGTTGTACTTAAGGCTTCTCTATCTAATATTGCCTTTTTATATTCTTCTTTATTGTTTAAGTTTCCTGTCTTATCCATTAAGTCAACTAATTCATTAATACATTGTTCTTTTGAATTAGGATTAAAATTTAAATTAATACCTTCTTTTTGTAATAAATCTACAATTTTCATTTTGTATCCCTCCCTATAAATAAAAAATATAGTCCTTTTATAAATTAAATGAAAAGATAATTTAATTATAATTTCATTAATTGATTATTTAATAAATCTTTTAAATATAAAATATGAATAAATAATTTATATTTTTTTTAATAAATTGTACACTTCTTCTTCTGTTGCAAGATCTTCTGAAAATGCACTTGCACTGCCAGTTGCAATTCCCATCTTGAAGGCTTCATCTATATCTTTATTTTTAAGATATCCACATAAGAAGCCTGCTACCATTGAATCTCCTGCTCCAACTGAATTTTTAAGAACTCCTTTGGGAACTTCTCTTTTTATAGCTTCACCATTTTCAGGCAAAAGGATGGCTCCATCTCCTGCCATTGAAATAAGAACATTTTTCGCTCCCATTTCTTGAAGTTTTTTACCATATTCAATTATGTCTTCATCATTTTTTAATTCAACATTGAACATTTCTGCAAGTTCATGATGATTTGGTTTTATTAAGAATGGTTTATATTTCAACACTTTAAGTAATAAATCTCTAGTTGCATCAACTATGAATTCTACACCAGTATCCAATAAACTATTCATAATATTTTCATAAATATTATCTGGTACGCTTCCAGGTATACTCCCTGATAATATTAAGTAATCATCTTTAGTTAAATAAGATAATTTATCATATAGTATTTTTAAATCTTCTTCTGTAATTTCGGGACCTGCTCCATTTATTTCTGTTTCGCCATCACTTTTAAGCTTTACATTAATTCTTGAAAAACCTTTTTTTAATTTTACAAAATCACAATTTACTCCATAACTTTCAATTTGTCTTAATATTTCATCACCTGTAAAACCTGCAACATATCCAAGTGCTGTATTTTCTACTCCTAAGTTTTTAAGAACTATTGATACATTTATGCCTTTCCCACCTGCACAAATTCTTTCTTCTTCAATTCTATTTAAGAAATCAACTTTAAAAGAATCAACCTTAACAATATAGTCTAATGACGGATTAAGTGTTATTGTGTTAATCATTTTTTATCACCTCTATTACATTAGTATCATAACTAATATTATTATCATTTATTTTAGTTGTTATTAGTGTTGAATCTGTTATTGCTCCAAACGTTGCAAAACTCACCTTTTCTAATTTTGATGTATCAACTAAAACAAAGGATTGTTTACACATTTTCATTGCTTGAGCTTTAACCATAGCTTCATTTACATCTGGAGTTGTATAGCCATTTTTATTAGTTACTCCATTAGCACCAAAAAAGCCTTTTGAAAAATTATATTTTTTAAGTTCTTCAACTGTATTACTTCCAACAATTGCTTCTGTAGATGCTTTAACTTCTCCACCTAATATAAAAGTTCTAAAACCTTTCTCTAAAAGTTTTTTAGCATGAACTATTCCATTGGTTACAACAATTATATCTTCTGCTTTTATAAACTCTATTAAAAGTTCAGTAGTTGTTCCTGCATCTATATAGATTACATCTCCATCTTCAATTAATAAAGCTGCATGCTTAGCTGTCACAAATTTTTCATCTACATTTAAAGATTGTCTAACATTAACCTTATAATCATGTTTAGATGAACTTTCATCAATTGAAATTGCACCACCATGGATTTTCTTCAAAAGACCATCTTTATCCAGTGCATTTAAATCTCTTCTAATTGTTGATTCTGAAGCATCTAACAATTTAACTAGATCAGTAACTGATACTATTCCTTTTTTCTTCAATTCTTGAAGAATGATATTAAATCTTTCTTCTGTAAACATTATCATCCCTCCTATGATATTATAATAACTTATATTTCTTTAAAAATCAATCATTTTCTTTCAAAATAATTTATTATTTTTCATCTTTTTTTATTTATCTCATCTTTACTGACTTTTTGTGCTCGTTTTTTTATTTTATTTGATTGTTTTTAGTTGTTTAAATATTTTAATGCTTTTTCTAAAAGAATTCCTTCCTTAACTGGATAGTCATATTGACTGCTTTCTAATATACATTTTTCTATAAATGCACATGATTTTTTTGTGCTTTCACTTAATGAATTTCCATTTAGCATCATTCCAATTAATACAGAAGTAAATATATCTCCGGTTCCAGGATAAGACTTTTCAAGTCTATCGCAACTTATAAGTTCAATAGAATCTCTTTTCCCTTCATATATAGCAGTTGCGATTTTATTTTTGTCATAAAGAGGAACACTTGTAATAATAATACTTTCACAGCCTAATTTATGCAGCTTTCTAGAAATCATTAATAATTCTTCTTCATTGATTTCACTCGCAATTTTCTCTTCTGCTAAAATACAAGCTTCTGTAAAATTAGGTGTCATTATATTGGAATATATTGCTAATTTTTTCAAATTATCAGAGTAACTTTTATCAAAGTTACTATAATACTTCCCATGATCACCAAAAATAGGATCAAGCACAATTAGTGATGAATCCTCTTTTATTGATTTTAATAAAGTTAGCGTATCATCTATATTAGCATTACTACCTAAATACCCTACAAATATTCCCTCAAAATCTATTTCTATCTCTATGTAATGTTTAATTGCTTTACTTATGTACCCTTCCAATTTAACTATACTTGGTGTGTTAAATCCTCCTGTATGTGTTGATAAAATTGTTGTTGGTATAGGACAAACTTCTATTCCCATGGTTGATAAGACAGGAATCACATTTGTTAACGCAGCTTTTCCAACTCCACACAAATCGTGTATAGCTGCAACTCTCTTTATAGGCTTTTTCATAATTTTCTCCTTTCAACTTGATAGTGTAGAGAATTTTTTATTTATATTTTTTCTGGCTTACTTTACACAATCTCATAATTTATTTTTTGCAATTATTTCAACTTCATTCACTTTCGTTCAAATTTTAAATCATTTAAATTTTTAGTAAATAAATCCTTTGCACATAGATGATTATAATATTATTGACTATATCAAGCAATTACTTTATCTATTACACTGGATGATTAATAACTTTTTTACAACTTTTCTTCTTTTATTTTACATATATAAGTTCTAATTAAGAAAGTTCATAATTTAGTTGGTTGTCTTATCCAATCACTCTAATATAGAAATTAAATCTTAATGAACAAATTTTTTTAGAACATATATATAT
>NZ_LZZM01000185.1 GCF_002006345.1 Clostridium puniceum | reverse complement strand
TGTTCCACAAATGTAATTCCTTAAATTTCCAAGCAACATAGTTGCTTTATTTGTCATGCACTTTTTTATTGACTAAAAAATATGATTTTTTTATTAACTTATATTGACTTCATATAGTTAGTCTCATTCCTTCTAAGCTATCGACTTTTGTTTTATACACTCATTGCAATTAATTCCTGTAGCTGTGGAATTATTTCGACCATAGGAAATACATTAAAACCATCTAGCCACTCTATAGGCTCTGGGATAGTGTTATCTGCTGTCTTAGCAAAAACCCAAGCAATATTATAGAATAATTCAAAATTTATACTTGCAAGCTTTTCACTATTACTTTTTTTAGATTTCATTGCTTTTTGCAAGTTTTCTAACTTGCATAACTCCGAAAAATAATCTTTCCCAAATTGTTTTTTGTACCTCAATGCCGTTGCTGCAGTAGCTTTAAATTTAATTTGTTTACCATCAATTTCAATTATTTTTACATTATTTTGCATTTTCTTTCACCTCATATATATTTTTTTTTTATTTAATATCATTGTTAATAAAGACCAATAAACCTATCATACTAAGCCATAAACAAGCCTATTTTTCATCATAGTGAATTACACCCTTGATATTCTCGTCATATAGAGCGTATTAGGAGGCACTCACACCCCCTTTCAAAAAAATTATTTTATCGCTCTATTGGAAAAAGTTCCTCTCCCCGGTCTCCAACCGTCCCATTGATTTTTAAAATTAGGGGCGGGGTACCTTCTTTACTTCTCAATTCCAAAATATTCTTTTGCTAGATCAACAAGCATGTTAGTATAAATATCTTGTGGTATTAAGATACCCTTAGGCTCACCATACTTTGATTCTAATTTTCTTTTAAGTTCTTTACTTATATATCCTTCACTTATCATGAAAGGTGTTCTCTCTGCAGCGTCAGCATCTGCAATAGCTCTTACTCTCTCACGCTCTTGGTTAATATTAAATGCAGTAGTATATACAATTGATGTTACATATTCATTAAAACCTAATCCTTCCTTGCGTGCTTCCTTATCTAACATATCAATAGTATCTTTGTCACATTCTACCTCTATACTTCTAACATTACCGTGTGCAATGTATTCAAATGGTTCAACATATAATTCCTTTAGTTGTTCTCTGTTTTTAATAGCATACTTAAGAAAGTTTTCTTTGTTTGTTTGTGAATACCATATGTCTTTTGTAATAGGATCTAATTGTCCGGATACTCTCCAATCCAATACAACTTTTATAGTACGTGCTTTCTTCTCTTCTTCCAGTTGTCTTTCCTTATCGACTTTCTTGCTTCTAATAGCAGCAGGACTCTTCTTATTATTTTCAATAATTTCTTTTTCTCTCTCGGCTCTTTTATCAACTATTTTCATTCTTATAATCCCTTCCTTACTTCTAATAATTCTTTTCGCATCTTATCTCTTTGCTCCTGGAATAATCCTTTGTTCTTAGCTCTCTTTTCAATGTTGCCTATAGCCTGTAATCTGCCACTTATTTCAGCGCCACGTCTTACGACTTTATCTCTTTTGGCTCTGTCTTCTCTGTTTTGATAATCCATAACTTTTCACTCCTTTACATATTTAAATTTGAATTAGCATTCTGATTTACTTTTAAGATTTTCTTATCCGGATCCACTAATTTTTTTTTAAATAATTCTTTACTTTTGATTTTTGCTTTGTTCTTATAAGTTAAATCTTGATATCCAACTTTCCTATAAGCATAACCCATTAGGAATCACTCTCCTTCTCCTTTTCATTAAATTTCTTCTCCCAACACTTCTCTTGTGCTGCCTTAACTTTATCCTTATTCTTTGCCCTCCATTCTTTCATATAAGCGTTTCTTTGTTCCTTAGCTTTATCATTCAATACAAATCACTCCTTCATCTTCTTTCAAATATACAAACACCATCGTAGTGCTTTCAGGTCTTACTACATAACTCTTATATAGTCCTGTAGTAATTACTTCTATGCCTTCTCTACTTTTTAATTCATTTACTAATTCTTTAGTTGATACTTGCGACAAATCCATTACTAATTTCTCCTTTCCTTATATTTTGATAAAATAAAAAGGCTACGGTAATAAATCACTTAACTCATAATTACGTTTAGTAAAATTTATTTCCCGCAGCCATTAAATTCTTAATGCTTTCCACTTCTAAAAGTGGGGTACTTTTCTATTCATTTTTATTTCTATCTTTGTATTTATTATAACATATTATTGCCTTTAATCATAGTATTTTCAATAGCTTAAGGCTATTTTTATTTAAATATTTTCAGCTTAATATTTTCCAATAATCATATAAATAAATATGTGTGACGCTTAATTAAGATGTGACCCTATTGTGACGCTATTTTTATACTACTGTCACATTCTAAAAGTGTTGATATTACTTGCTTACATACTACTATGTGACTATTGTGACTATATATTATATATAATAAATAATAATAATATAAGGTGTAATATGCCATATATACACCCTATGCGCGCCATAGAAAAAAATTCGACACGTCACGTCACGCCCACTCAAAGCCTTGATATTATGGGATTTATAGAGTTTTTACAGGTGTCACACATTGCGTCACGTTTCCATATTTTAGACATTGTTTAAGGTGAAATAAAAAAATCCCTTACGAAATTAGTAAAGGATCATAAAATGCTTAGTATTATTTATAATTAATCTTTTTTTAATTTCTTTAACTCATCTTCAATTATAAATTTTGCATAACTATCGATTTTATTTATAATTTCATTATATATAGGCAATAACTTAGATTCAAATTCAGTTATTATAGGACTTTCATTGTTATATATACTTAATATGCTTTCATCATTTTTACTTGATATATTTATCTTAAAATTATATTTTTCTAATAAATCAACTAATTTTTCTGTATCGTTTTTTGTTACTCCGTCATAAAGTAAAGTTTTTATTTTACTTGATATAATAGGATTTTTATTGATTCTATTAATGTTCTGGTGATAAAATTCTTCAAGTTCAATCTCATCATCTTCCCACCTTTTGTCATACCAAAAATCAATAAGTTTTAGCTGCTCATCAATTTCTAATTCTTTATTTTCTTCTATACATTTTTTCAAAGAATTTATACTTATTTCTGTATGTGATCTAATAATTTCAAAACTATAATCTTCTGGATTTCCTCCATTTTCAATAAATTCACGTTCATTTGCAAAATCGGTATCTAGAGGAAGATCTACTTTAACATAATCCATACGCAAAATAGCTGCTATTAATATACTTGAAAACGAAGTTGATTCATCGTTTAATAATTCATCTAGTGGTACATCCAAAAAATCAGATATTTTTTTTATAGTTTCAATATTAGGTTGTCTGTTTCCGCTTTCATAATTTTGAATAGTTCTAACTGTAACTGCTAATTCATGAGCAAGCTCTGATTGTTTAATTTTTTTCTTTTTTCTTTCAGTTTTAATATTTTCACCTAAACTCATGTACTTGTCTCCTTTAATATAAGATGTTTTTATTTTATCACATATGAACATAAAGTTCACTAATCAATTCAAAAATATATTGACACGAACAAATCGTTGAGTTATTATTTAATTACGGAAAATATGAACAATATGTTCGTATGAGGTAAATAATATGACATATTCAAAATTAAAAGTTGAAAGAGTAAAGAACAACAAAACTCAAGATGATTTGGCAACAGATTCTAAGGTCTGTAGAACTACTATTTCACAAATTGAAAATGGTAGAGTTGATAATATTCAACTAGGTACCTTAAAGAAAATTGCTACTGCTCTTGGATCATCTGTACAAGAATTATTCTTATCTGAAAATTAACCTAGCTGAAAAATCAGCCAGTTAAAAATCCTATCTTAAAATTCTAAAAAATCATATCTAATAGTAAAGGTTAGCTCCTGCTTATAGCTAGCACAAAATAAATTAGTATTTGTACTGGAGGTAGAATCAAAATGAAATTTTGCATAATGACACCAAGTAAAAGCATGATACTTATCATTAATGAAATTAAGTTCAATGATGATAAAACAGTTGCAGAATTAATATCTGATAATTCAATAATTGGAAAGTTAGATTTAGATCAATGCAACTTAAAGAAACTTAATAGAACTGATGGCAATATGGAATATTACGAAATTATAGAAAAATTAAATTTATAAACTGGAGGTATAATTTTATGCAATTACAGCTTAGATATAAAACAGATGCTGAAAAAAATAAAATAATTGAAATATTATCAACAAAAGCAACTATAGCCAAAATCAGCAAACCTTATAGATCAGGTAAATTTTATAGAATTTATTTAGATGTTGAGTAAATGGAGGTGGAATAGATGAATCTTAAGATTTTTACAGATTATGTACAACTTATGAAAAAATACGATAAAACAGTGATATTTAAAGGACTGATGCTTTTTAAGCATAGTCTTAAGTATGTGATATCATTTGACAAAGGAAGAATTTAAAAACATAGATCTAAAAAATTTAATAGAATCTGAAACAGGACAAAGATTTGACGGAAATAATAAAATGCTTTCACCTTTCGTAAGCGAAAAAACTCCAAGCTTTTCGATTTATTTTAATCGTAAAAATAACAAATGGATGTTTAAAGACTTTTCAAGTGGTGAAGGTGGCGATTGCATTGACTTCTATATGAAATATAAAAATGTACGCTATATTGATGCCTGTAAGTACTTAAATATTGAGCCTAATGAAGAATATGGCAGACTAATGACTTTAGTTGAAAAAGTAGAAATAGCTATAAAACAGCTTAACTTTAAAGATAGTAATGATAATCCATTAAAGCATATACACACTTATATATTTGTGGATCAGTACAACAAACCTATATATTTTGAAGCTAAGTTTAAAGATATTGCCAATAAAAGTACAAGCCGTTTTTTATCAATTAATAATGACGGTAATGTAATTCCAAAGCGTGAAGCTGATGCAGTTCCGTATAACTTCTATACGTTGTTAGATGGATTAAAAAATAATAAAGATATATTTATCGTTGAAGGCGCAAAAGATGCTGATACACTTATTCATTTTGGATATTTGGCAACATCATTTAAAGGTGTAACTGAATTTGATTATAGTATATTTAAAGATGCTATAGTTTATTGTTGTCCAGATACAGGTCATCCAGGTGAAAAGTACAAGGATGATTTATATTATAAACTTAAAGATTATGCAAAAGAGTTTAATGTGATATATCCTAAAGGATGGAATAAGTTTCCTTCAAATTTCGATATCACTGATTATTTCCAAAGTGGTGGAACGTTAAATGACTTTAAAGCAGCTTTAATCGATAAGTGGGATTATATAAAAAATAGAAATTTCAAATATGTGACTAAAGAAGGCTTTCCAAAAAAGATATGGGAAAATTTTCAGCGTATATGCGAGCTTAACCATATTACAATTAGATACAATGAACTTTCTAAAAAACTTGAATTTGAAGGCAATATATTTAGCTTAAAAAATAATAGTGTTGCTTGTATGGAAGATTTATATTCTTTGTGTGTAAAATTCAATTTTAATATTAGCAAATCAAATTTAAGAGATTTCGTATTTAGAGTATCTCAAGCTAACTCATATAATCCGGCAAGAGATTATTTTGAAGAATGTTATAAGAATTGGAATCATGAAGAAGGATACATCAGGCAATTAGCAGATACCATAATAACCTCAGATGATTATGACAATAATTTCAAATTACTATTACTGAAAAAATGGCTTATAGGTACTGCAAATATATCTTTTAATGATGGTACTCAAAATATGAATGGTATACTTGTTATCCAAGGCAATCAAGGTCTAGGAAAAACACGTTGGATAAAAACACTATTGCCTAATTCTCAGTGGATAGATACTGATAAACTCATTAATCCTAAAAAAGTTGATGATGTTATTGACGTTACATCAGCTTTAATTGTAGAACTTGGTGAATTAAAAACAAGCTTAAAAAAAGATACTGTTGACGCTTTAAAAATGTTTTTCACCAGGACCAAAGATAGATATAGGCGTCCCTATGGTACAAATGCCGAAGAATATCCCAGAGTAACTTCATTTTATGCAACCATTAACAATAATGAATTTCTTGAAGATAATACAGGCAATCGTCGTTACTGGTGTATTAATGTTACTAATATAATTGTAGATCATAATATTGACATTAGCCAGTTATGGGGAGAAATAATGCATCTTTTAAAAGATAAAAAAGAACCTCATTGGTTAAATAAAGAGGAAGAGCAGCAATTATATATTGTTAACTCTAATTTCGAAGTTAAAACTGAAGCTGACTCAAGGGTTATGGATAATTTAAATTGGTCAGCACCTAATGAATATTGGCTATACAAAACTTTTACACAAGTATGTAATGAGCTTGATATAAAACCTAATACAGAGTCAAGAAATACATTAATGAAACTTGGTGCTATTCCTCCTCCAAATAATAAGACCTTTAGAGCTAATGGTGCTTCTAAGCGTTGGTGGTTAGTTCCTCCAGTAAACTTTAGCATAGAAGATGATGATTCAATAGAAATTGCTGATATTAAACCAAAAGAAATTCAACAAAAAATATTAATTTAATAAAAAGGAGAATCAAGTAATGAATAGAGATAATTTAAGAAAAGTTGAGGTATTAAAATGTGATTCGGAGGATAACATAAAAATTTTATATAATGGTTATTTCCATCAAATAATAAATGAATTTTGCCAAGATAGAACATTTCTGAAGGCTGTAATTGAATTGGAAGACGGTACCATTAGAACTGTTAGTTTATATGATATTAAATTTATAAGTTAATGGATAAAAATAAAAGATATATATAAAACTATATACCTCAAGAAGCTATTAACTAATTGAATCTGAACAATTTAATAATACATTGATAGCTTCTAAATTGCAATAGTAAATTTTTAGGAGTGAGAATATTATGAGTGAACATGAAATCATTTTAGAACTATCTAGACTTTTAGATAACTTAAAACAGTTACTAACTATAGAAAGGAATGTTGAAAATGAAAGATCAATTAATAGAACTAATTAAAACTATTGATGATACTAAAACATTAAACTTACTTTATGCCTGTGCAGTAGAGCTTAAAAAGAAAATTAATGCTGAAGGAGTTGATCTAAGTGCAAGAACAAATAATTGAAATGGTCAAAGGTATTAACAATCCTAAAATCTTAAAATTAATCTATATGTATGTTAAAGTAGCTAAAAAGAAAGCAGACACTAAGTAAATTTAAATATGGGAGGTTTATATCATGAACGTCAAAGATATAGTTAAGAAAGTCAATGAATTTAGATATAGAGGTAAAAAGTGTAAGGTATTTACTATATGTGAAGATATAGAAAGCTTCTATGGCTACTATAAGGACATAAAAGGTATAAGACATTGTTTTATAAATGCTAATTTAAAAGGCATAGAGAGAGTCAGAATACTTCACAATTTAATAACCGGTAGAAGGGTAAGGATGGTGTAATATATGAATGAAGCTGAAAAATATTTACTAGAAATCTTACGTCATTTCAATAAACGAAAATAATAATTGAAAGGGTTGATAATTATGCCAGAAGCGGACGCATATTTATATGAAATAATGAGAAAAAGAAAGTCAAAGAGAGCTGCTAAAAGTTCTAAATAAATCCAGCAATTAATGGAAGATAAATTAATATCTCCCCTTCTTTACTTTCTATTTTTTAATTTCATTCTGGTGCCTTTAACTCTATTTCTCAAAACATCCAATGGATTATATTGAAGTAATTCCTCTTTAAAATCTAATGGAAGTAAATTAACATATCTTTCTGTAGTTTTTATTGTACTATGATTTAATAGTACTTTTAATTTATAGATATCCCCACCATTTTTTATGAACATAGTAGCGAAAGTGTTCCTAAATGTATTAATTCCATGCATTTTTACATTACAGTGTTTGAAATAATTCTCTAAATTTTCATGAAGAGTATTATATGACATTTGAGTACCATCTATTTTAGGAAACAACAAGTCATTATTTTTAAGACCCATATTACTTATATACTCCAACAACTCACCTCTTAAAAATCTTGACAATGGTACTGTTTCCTGTCTTTTAGTCTTCATATGTCTAAATAATATTGATTGATTTTCATAATTAATATCTTTTACTCTTACATTAAGTATGGTTTGACTTCTACATCCGGTTCCCATGAAAAAAGCAATCATTACGTATGATCTATAATCACCTATAACACAAGTATCTAAATCAGGTTTGGTTAATAACATTTTTATTTCTTTCTCAGTATAAATAGATTTTTTCTCCAATAATACATTTGGTATTTTAATTTCAAATTCCTTCAAATACTCTTTTTTAAAGCAATACGTTAAAAATGCTTTTAATTTAACCACGAATGTTGAATAAGAATTTCCTTTAAGGCCTCTATCCATCATACTGGTAACATGTGCTTGAACCATACCTTCAGTTATTTTAGTTATATTTTCATCAACACTTATCATCTTTGGCAGCTCATATTTATAGAAACTTTTTTTACTCTCAATAGTAGCCTCTCTCTGTCCCCTATACTTACAATAATTCATATATTCTTCATAACAATCTGATACAGTTCTAGTGTAATTTTTAACGTCTCTAAAGGCTCTTAGCTTAATTCTTGCCATTGTAATTCTCTCCTTTATTTTTTATTTTCGCATTTTTATTGATTTTTTACTAACAAATTCTAAAGGATTAAATTCTTCAAAGTCTTTTTGCAAGTCTTTAGTAAACATATTAACATAATTACGGACCATATCTAAATTACTATGATTAAGTATCTTTTGGAGCTTTATTATATCTCCATGATTAAGAATCCATTGCTTAGCAAAAGTATGTCTCCAACGGTGTATTTCTGTTTTGTTTACATACCTACTATTATTATAAATCTTCATACTACCGTTAAGAGCATCCCTACTGATTTTATTACCATAAGCTGAACAGAATAGATAGTCACTCTCATTCCCTTTTCTAATGGCTAAATATTCCCTTAAAATAGGCTGTAACGACTTAGTTATTGGTATTACTAGAGGTTTCCTATTCTTAGTTGTTTTTAGACTTATCAAATTATTATCTAAATCTATTTCATTGATCTTTAAATTAGTCAAATTAGAAGATCGCATGCCTGTAGCATAAAGCGTATTGCATATTACCCAATTTCTAAATTCTATAAAGTTGCATTTATTTTTATTTGGTTTTTTTAGCAGTAATTTGACTTCTTCATCTGTATAGGTTTCAATTAGCGGCTTATCATATCTTATTAATGCTATATGAAATTTCTCCATGTATCCTATTTTCATGAAATAATATAGAATGGCTTTTAGAGCTCTAAGATAAGTATGTATAGTTATGTCCTTTATATCTAATTCATTCTGACAACCTATAATAAAGTTATCAACTGTTGCCTTAGTTATATCCTTTATTCGCATCTTAGGATCAATAAACTTATAAATACTCTTTATAGAATTATCATAGAATTGAATTGTTGCAGGTCTTAAATTCCTAGCTCTGCAATTAAAGATAAACTCGTCAAAACCTTTGTCAAAAGTCATATCTTTCGTACTAACTTCTATCATTTTTCTTTTCAAAACATCTACCACCTTTACATAAAAAAATACACACGTTTCAACTATTTTTCAATAAAAAACGTGTGTAGTAATTTTATATCTCCATAAGGTGGAGCACGCATAAACACTGGTGGCGGAGAGAAGGGGATTTGAACCCCTGATAGAGTTGCCCCTATACACGCTTTCCAGGCGTGCTCCTTCGACCACTCGGACATCTCTCCATAAATAGAAAACTAAAAGTGAGAGTCCAAATCTTGTATTTGGGTTCTCGAACTTTTATATGGTGCAATCTATGATTTTAAGTGAATCACTTACTCAGCAAACGTATGTGAGTCAAGTTTCCTTTATTAATTATTTAATGCTTTTTCATAATATCATATATATATATCTAATTCAACTGAATATTTTTTGTAATACAATTTTCATTGTAGATAATATTATCTCATTTTATTTATGATAGATTAATTTATTTTAACATCTTAATAGTTTCTAGTTTAACTAGTTCTAAAAAAATATATACGGTTAATAAATAAAATGTCTAGATAAGCGAAAAAATGCATAAAGCATAAACATTGCGCTTACATGCATTTTTTAATATATCCACATTACTATTAATTCTAAAATTTTTAAGTTTAATAATTTTGCTTAAGAAATATCCTATATAAATATCACTATGAAATAAAGGGTGATATAACTAAAATAATAGATAAAGTTATAATAAATATAACTGTTGCCCAGGATATTATATTTTGGGTTTTATTATTAACATG
Source organism: Clostridium puniceum (assembly GCF_002006345.1). Lineage (GTDB taxonomy): Bacteria > Bacillota > Clostridia > Clostridiales > Clostridiaceae > Clostridium > Clostridium puniceum. Next base: position 36,263 of record NZ_LZZM01000185.1, on the reverse strand, counting down.
TTCTCCCATTATACGTTTATCATTAATCAAAATTATCATGAATGTTAATATGATTGGCGATAATATTCCTGCTATTTGTTGAGATACAAGTATAATTTTAATAAGTGATATTCCTGGCATTAGCACGAATAATGCACCTAATATAATTATTCCAGTGTATATTCCAAAGAAAGCAGGTGCATCCTTATAATCATTATCAACACCACTTTCCCACCCGAAAGCTTCACATATTGCATATGACGTAGAAAGAGGTATGACAGCTGTAGCAAGAACTGAAGCTCCAAATAATCCTCCCCCAAAAAGTATAAATGCCCATTCTCCAGCTAGCGGTTTTAAGGCCATCGCTGCTTCCTCTGCAGAAGTTATAGTTATTCCAGCTTTATAAAGCGTTGCTGCTGTGCAGACAATTATAAAAAACGCTACTGCATTTCCCCAAAAGGCTCCTAAATAAACATCAATTTTTTCATATTTATATTCAGATATACTTATTTTTTTATCTACTATTGATGATTGGAGATAAAACTGCATATATGGAGTAATTGTTGTACCAATCATACCTATAAATGTAAGAATAAAACCTGTGTTTAATTCAATAGTAGGCGAAGCCATTGATCTTGCAACATAACTCCAGTCTGGTTTTGTTAAAAACGCAGAAATAATATAAGTAAAAAATACAAATGTAAATAGCAAGAAAATATTTTCTACCTTATTATATGATCCTTTAGTAACAAGAAACCAAATTCCTACAGAAACAATAGGTATTGATATATATTTACTTATATTAAAAAGTTCTAAACTTGCTGCAATACCTGCAAAATCTCCAAAAACAACTCCCATATTTGCAATCAATAAAATAGTCATTGCAAAGAAAGTAAGCTTAACACCAAATTTTTCTCTAATTAAATCTGACAAGCCCTTACCAGTTACTACTGCCATTCTTGCATTCATTTCTTGTATCACCGCAAGACTGAATGTAATTAAAAGTAATCCCCATAGCATTTTATATCCATATGACGCACCAACTGAAGCATAGGTTGTAATTCCACCTGCATCATTACCTGCATTTACAGTAATTAAACCTGGTCCAATAATTGTCATAATAAAGAGTATCTTTTTGAATCTATTAGACAATATTTTTTTCATATTACAACCCTCCTCAATAATTTATACTCATGAATACTATCGTTCAATGATACTACACCAGCCAAAGTATCATCCTCGTCTATAACTGGCATACAAACAAGATTATATTTATGCATTAAGCTAATAGCATCTTCAACTTCATCAGTATCTTTTAAACTATTAGGTCTTGTAGTCATAATATTATAAAGTTTAGTGCCTTTATCAGACATAATAAGCGAGAATAAAGAAACAGATCCCATAAGATTATTTCTATCATTTGTAACATATATATAATAGCTTTCATCTTCATCAGGATTATTATCTTTAAACCATGACAAAGCATCACTCACAGTTATATCTGGAAGGAAAGTTATAAAATCTTTTGACATAATACTTCCTACCGTCTCTTTTTCGTACTCCATAAGTTCTCTAATTTCATCTTGACTTTCTTCATCCATATGAGTAAGTAATTTTTCTGCTCTATCTTCCTCTATTTCTTCTAAGATATCAGCTATTTCATCAGATGGCATAATTTCAAGTATGTCAGATGCTTTTTGGTCAGACATAGATTTTAAAAGACCAACTTGAACATCAGTTTCAATTTCTTCAAAAACTTCAGCTGCCTTTTGATTATTTAAACTGTTAAATAATATATCTCTATTTTTATTATCAAGATCTTCAATTATATCTGCTATATCTGCAGCGTGCAAAGTCTCAATTTTATTCGCTGGCATATGAAGCTGCAGATTATTAATTCCTGTGGCTAAAGTCTGTACATTATCCCAAATAATTAATCTGTTTCTAAGTTGATATCTTAAGAGTCCTAAAAATCTGATAAAAGGATATTCCACATCAAGTCGTCTAAGTAATCCTCTAGTTCCTATATCAACAGCTATAAGCTGCCAATTAGAATTTACATTTCCAAGTCTTACATCATTAACACGTTCTACTTTTCTGCCATTTATATCTACTATTTGTTTATCTAAAAAATCCCTTACTAAAAAAATATCATTTTCATCAGGTTGCTTTATCAAAATGCTTTCGCTATTTATTTTGATCCTGTATCTTTCTTTTTGATCCTTTGATACATCAAATGACTCTGCTGATATATAAAAAGATTTTCTCCCATTTATTATTTGTATATATATTAAAGTAGGCTTTTCTTGACTAAAATCAAGAATAAAATCCTTTAATCTGCCAATTATTTGTCCAGAAATATTGTAAATTTCTTTATTTAGAATTTTACTAAAGAAGAAACTTGTTGCTTTTTCCATTTACCTCACCCTTTCAATTCAGGGCATCAAAAGTGCATCCAATTAATGCCCATAAAAATAGTATTACTTAAGCTTAAATAAAAATCCCTATCACACTTATCCGTACTGTCACCATCCATTGGATACACCTCCTTTAAATAATAAAAAGCCCTTCACTCACGGTGAAGGGTTACTAAAACACATAACATTATATTACAAAATACACGTAGAAATATATATAAATATATCCATAGCATACTTGTAGAATCTTCTTCACTCGTTGAGTTTTAGCACTATATAGCATAGAAAACCACAAAGTTTTCGGCTACATTAAGTAGAACCTTAATCCGGTAATACCTGTTGACCCATTGGCGTCTCTCGACGTTTCCGGGCAGCAGCATGTATCTATATAGGAGCCTCACCTAACAAAAATTTTATTTAATTTTGTATACTAATTCTACTACGCTAATATATAATCGTCAACAGTAGAACCCTACTTTATTAAACTGTATTATTTTCGCTTTAATTTTAGAAAGGCTTTGTACAAGAATAATTCCAATAGTTCTGTAAATAATTTTTGCTAATTATATAATAAATATTATATAATGTTAGCAAAAGATAATGTTTTTAGGTGATATAATATGATTTTTTTAACTCAAGGAAAAAAAATTAAAGCTTTAAGGTCAAAGCTATACATGAACCAACAAGATTTAGTGTCGGAAAACATAACAAGACCTCTCATAAGTATGATAGAACTTGGAAAAAGAAACTTAACCTATGATGCTGCTAATTCTATAATTAAAAAATTTAATAAAAAAGCTAACAAATTAGGAATTAATTTAGATGTAGATATAGACTATTTATTAAGATCACAATTTGACGATGCCAATATATATTGTTTAGAAAAACTTGAAAACAATAATATCGATGAGATTTTCGACGAGGTTATGCAAATATCAATTGAATATAATTTACTAGAAGTTAAATCTGTAGCATATAAAGCTAAGGGAGATTCTTGTTTTGATAAAAAGAATTTCGTAGAATCTTTTATTAATTATATTAATGCTATAGATATTTATAAAGATATAAATCAAAATGAAGATATACCTTATCTTTATTGGAAAAGTGCTCTTTCCAAAGCGCACTTATTACAATACAAAGAGGCATTATCTTATTTTAATCTCTCACGTCATTATTCATTGCTTTACAATAATACTGAAATTAAGGATATATCTTTGTATCACATAGCTAAATGCTCTATGCTATTAAATAATATAGATTTAGCTATGATTCAGATAAATAACTATTTGTCTACATGTAATAAGAATGAAACTTTTAATTACTATATTAATGCAAATATTTTGAAGGCTCGTTGTTATGAAATTGAAAAAAAATTTGATGATGCTATCTATATATACAAATCTCTAATTGAAGAGATTAGAGATTCTCAAATTTCTTCATTAGGAATTATATATAATAATTTAGGCTTAGCCTACTCCTATAAAAATGATTTTAAAACAAGTATAGAATATTTTGAAATGGCTATAAAATTTAGAACTCAACATGATAAAGCTAATTTATCACATACACTCATAGAAAAATCAATTGTTTTATTGCAGCAAGAGTTATATTTTAATTCCATTGAAACTTTAAAGTTAGGATTAAAATACGCTGAAGCTTACAATGATCTTGATTATTTAGTAAAAGGGAACTATCTAATGGCACGTATATATGATACAGTAAACGATACTCATAACTTAGAAAAATCATACTTAAAAATTGCTGATTTATTAAAGGATACTAACAGTGGTGATTTAATTTTAATTTATAACGAGCTAGCGTCTATATACTTAAATAAAAATAATATTGTTGATGCTAACTACTATTTATCTCTATCTAAAGACCTTATTAACAAAACCCCCAATTTATTGTATTATAAGAATATATAACATAAAGGGGTGATAATATTATGAAAAAAAAGCTAAATAAAACACTAAGTTTTTGTTTAAGTTCATTAATGCTAACATTAGTGATAGTAGCAGTTTCACCAAAACATGCTTCCGCTCCAACACCGACAAAATCTAACGGTGCACTTCATCTAATGGAAAATCCTCCATGGTAAATTAAAATAGTAAAAGGCTTATATTTTTAGCTATAGGCCTTTTCCATTTTAATCGTTGTTTTTATTGTAAACTTAATTTTGAAAATCATTTCTTAGTTTTCCATTCCTAAATCTTTCTTTTTAGCTTTTAAATATGTAATTAATACAATTTAGTTATAATTCTTTTTTCTTCTCTCATCAAAAAACTTTGTTAATAACCTTGAACACTCCTCATCATAGAGCCACTTAACATCTACAAATGAATTCAATCCTCTATTATCTAAAAGATTTATTACAGAACCACAACCACCCATATCCTTGTTAAAGGTTCCTATATAGATTTTAGATATTCTGCTTTGAAAAATAGCACTAGCACACATTGGGCATGGTTCTAATGTCACGTACATTTCAGTTCCATTTAATCTCCAATTTCCAATGTTCTTTGAAGCTTCTTTAATTGCAAGAATTTCAGCATGAGCTGTACTATCATTTAAGGTTTCTTTTAAATTGTGTGCCCTTCCTATTATAATACCATCCTTTACAATTACTGCCCCCACAGGAATCTCGCCTTTATTCATTGCTAATGTAGCTTCTTCCTTTGCTAATTCCATAAAATCACTCATATTATTTATACTCCTATAAACAAATTTATTAATTACTCATATTTCATCTGTTACTTTTTAAAACATTTTAACATACACTTTAATAATAAAACTACATGGTCTTAATTATTTTATTATTAATTATAATTCCAAGCAAAATAAAAAAAATCTGAATAAAATAAGGTATATTCCTAATTTCCTAGGAAATATACCTCTTCTATTTTAGTTTTATATTGCTCTATCTAGTCACTCTAAACAAGTTCTTTATTTTATACCTTTAGAGAATCTAAATCACTTAATGTGGGCATTGATGATATTGCACCATAATTTGTGCATGTAATTGCACCTACTTTATTTGCAAATGTAATTATATCTTTCCACTTTTCAAAACTTATACTTTGCTTTTCCTCAATATCAGCAACTTGTTTTAATACAGCTCCAACAAATGCATCTCCAGCCCCTGTTGAATCTATTTGTTTTATTTTGATAGATGGAATTATTTCATTTTCTCCATTAACACTTAAGTAAGTACCTTTAGATCCTAAAGTAATAGTAACAACCTTAACACCTAGTTCATGTAATTTACTAACTCCTGCAGTAATGTCTTTTTCATTTGTTAATAGTAATAATTCTTCATCACTAAGCTTTGTAAAATCACTTGCCTTTAAGAAAGATATACTATCTTCTACAAATCCTTTTAACTTGTCATCTGTGATTAAGGCATCACGGTAATTAGGATCAAAGGATACATATATATTATTAGCTTTTGCATGCTCTAATAATTTAAAATATGTCTTCTTTAACTCCCCTTCTAAAAATCCTGTTGCTGAACCAAAGTGAATTATATCTCCTTTATCTATCGTAGATAATTCAATATTCTCAAAAGAATATTCTCCATCACTACCTCTTAAGAAATCAAAATTACGTTCTCCATTTTCATCAATTCCAACTAGTGCTATTGTTGTACTTCCCTTAGATACTGCCATTTCAGTATTTATATTTAAATCCTCTAATAACTCTATTAGATATTTACCAAAGAAATCAACCCCCACTTGGCCTAAAAAGTACGCATTACCTTCTAATTTTGATATACTTGCTGCCACATTTGCAGGTGCTCCCCCTGCTTTCTTTTCAAATTTTTCACCATTTTTCAAACCTTTATTATCAACACAAACCATGTCGATTAAAAGTTCTCCAATACAAAAAATATTATTACTCATATTTTACACTCCTTAAATTCCATGCACATAACTCATTAATTTGAATTTTATCATCACTTTTAATTTCAATTTCTAATTTATCATCCTTTGGAAAGTACATTAAAGTTGTTACTTCTAATCCATCTTGATAATATATTTCCATAACTGAATTGTCAATAAACATATGTAACTTTAACTCTTCCCCAGTCTCTAGCTTAAACTTTCTTATTCCTTTTCCGCCTAAGCACATGTTACTTCTATCTATAATACATATTTGGCTCTTTTTATCATAAGTTATTAATATGTATTCATCTTTAAATTTAAACTTTACTTGTACAATATTAGTTTCAGAAATTCCTAAATTTAATATTATCTCTGCACATCTTGATTTTAAATTTAATTTATAATCGCTACAACTTAAATCATTAATATTTAGAATTTGGGATTGTCTTAGATTTTTTAATTTTTCAAATGGTTTTTGATACAATACATTATTTTTATATTCTAAAACTCTAGGAATAGTTAGAGAATACATCCAGCCATGTTCAAATGTTGGATATTCAAAATCCTTATCTGGAAGACCGATCCATCCAAACATTAAATTTTGATTATCATGGTTAAATACTTGTGGTGCATAAAAATCGAATCCCATATCTAATTCTTTAAATTCACTATGATTGTCAAGTTTGAGTTCTTTTAAATCTAGGCTGCCAATTACATAACCTGATTGAAATATATTTTGATACTTAAATTCCATACTTTCTAATCCTTGTGGTGAGAAAATAAATCCATATTTTTCATCATTTATCTTTACCAAATTAGGACATTCCCACATGTAACCAAAATTCTTCATGTCTGTTTTTAACTCTCCTAGAAGTTCCCATTTCATAGCATCCTCAGACTTATAAATCAAAACTTTTCCCTTTAAATCATTGCTTTGAACACCTAATACCATATAGTAAATTTTATTTTCTATAAAAATATATGGATCTCTAAAATGAGCTGTATACCCCTCTGGCTGCTTTTCAATAATTACCCCCTGCTTTTCAACAATTCCATTTTTATTATACGCAGCAACACATTGATAAGATTCTCTTTCACCACTCGCACTTCTCACATTTCCTGTATAATACAATTTTAATTCGTCATCTTTAACTAATCCACATCCAGAATAACAGCCGTTTTTATCAAACCAATCTTCTGGCTTTAAAATTATTTGAGGCTTAGTAAAATTCACAAAATCAGTTGTTGTGACTAGACCCCAGTGCTTTGTTTTATGCTCACATCCAAATGGATTCCATTGATAAAATATATGAAATTTATCGTTGAAATAACTTAAACCATTTGGATCATTAACTAAACCAAATGGCATTTCAATATGAAAATTATTTCTCCATATATCTTTGTTATTATTACTATAATATAAATTTAAATCTTGTTCTATTTTTTTGTAGGATTTTTCATTTAGCATCAGTTTCCTCTTCTCCTATTAATTAATTTTCTACATTTAAATATCAATTTATTTTCATTATTCTTTTTTAGAAAACATGATTTAATTGAATAGAGAAAACAATTTAAAAACCTATTTTTATTTAATAGATCGAACACTTTCTCTTTCTACAAGCTTTAAAGGTGCTTCCTTATTTTCTTGTAACTCTTTTCCTTCAATTAAATCCAGAATTCCTTCTGCTGTCTTTGTTCCAATTAATTCATAATCAAAAGCTACAGTTGTAAGTGTTGGATATGAAACAGTACCTATATCATACCCACCAAAGCCAGCTACTGAAATTTCTTCTGGTACCTTAATTTTATTTTCATGCAGATATCTAAGTACTCCGAGGCAAATATTATCTGTAGCACAAACTATAGCTGTTGGCTTATATTCCAATACTTCACTTGCCTTATTATATGCATTCATGAAAGAGAAATCTGTTTCTATAAATTTAACATCACATTTTGGATTGTTCTCTTTCACAGCATCAATAAATCCATTTTTCCTATCAACACCTACTGCTTTATCCCATTCATTTACACCTAAAAAAGCAATCTTAGTATGACCCATAGATTTAAAATAGTTGCCCATTATTTGCCCTGCTTCATAATCATCTATTTTTATATAATTAGTAAATTCATTTTTTTGCCCTGTAAAAATTGTTGGAATAGTAAGTTTACTTGTTAATTCAATATGTTTTTTAGTAATGGCCATAGAATTAATAACTATTCCATCAACACCTTGTTGGTGGAGACTATTAATGTTTGATAATTCTTTTTCAATATCTAATTCACTGATTAAAATAATCCCTTGATAATTATTTTCTTTTAACTTTTTATTAATTCCAGTCAAAAATTTACCTACTGTAACAGAATCAATTCTTGGAATTACAATTCCAATCAATCCAGTCTTTTTAGTTTTAAGCCTTTTTGCAAAAAAGTTAGTTTGGAATCCTGTCTTCTCAATCGCTTCCTTTATTTTTTTTGCATTTTCTTCACTGACATATCCATCATTTAAATATCTAGAAACACTGCTCTTGGATACATTAACCATATTAGCAATATCCTGAATTGTAACTTTTCTATCCATATTTTCCTCCATAAATAAGCTTTAATTAATATTATTATATATCATTATTGCACATTATTAAAAATAACTTATTCATTGGTATCTTTTATCTTAATTACAACTCGTTCCATATGATTTACAACTATATTTAATTACATGTTTTTAATTGAATTTTAGTTTATAACTACTTTAATATAGCTAGATAGACTTAGCCATAATATATATTTCTGCTAAATCTATCTATTCTATATCTTATAATAATTTTCACATTGTACTTAAAGTTTTATTCTTCAGCTTTAAAGAAGAAATAAGTTAAACAAAATGCTACTGCCATTGCTACTACATTAATTAAAATATAACTTGGTAAGCTGTTTACATATAATAGCATTCCTGGCAGTGCTGTTATTCCCATTCCTGTGCCTGCTAATTTAAGTATTGCTGCAAGCATACCACCAGCTGCTCCACCGACGCAACCAAATGCAAATGGTTTTATAAATCTTAAATTAACACCAAAAATTGCTGGTTCAGTGATTCCTAAAAATGCTGGAATTGCTGATGAAATATATAATGAACGCTTCTTTTTGTCTTTTGTCTTAAATGCTACTGCTAACGCTGCTGAACCTTGTGCTACAATGCCACAAGTTATTATTGAATTAAACGCATCTTTTCCTGTGCTTGCTAATAATTCAACTTCTAAAGCATTTAATGCATGATGGACTCCAGTAACAACTATAAGTTGGTGAATTCCTCCGATTATCAAACCTCCAACTCCAAATGGAAGCCCCATAAATGCTTTGATTGCTCCAAAGATTATTTGTTCAGCATTGTGCATGATTGGTCCAACTATTAATAATCCTAATATCATTGAAATTAACAATGTAATAAATGGCGTAACTATTAAATCTAATACATCTGGCACTACTTTTTTAAGTGCTTTTTGAGTTTTAGCTGCAATAATTCCAAGTACTAATGCTGGTAATACAGATCCTTGATATCCTACAACTGGAACTGTTAATCCTAGTATAGAGAGATTTATTGGTGTTGCAGTTCCTGATGCTACTGCATAAGCATTTGGTAAACTTGGCGATACAAGCATTAAACCTATTACTATACCTATAACTGGTGTTCCACCAAACTTTTTCATTGTTGACCATGCAACTAATGCTGGTAAAAATGCGAAAGCCGTATCTGTTAATACTTGTGTAAAAAGAATGAAATTTTCATTCATTTGTATTCCCAAATTTTGCATAAGTCCTCTTAGTCCCATAAATAATCCTGTTGCAACAAGCACTGGAATTATCGGAACAAAAACATCTCCAAAGGTTCTTGAAATCTTTTGAAGCGTTGTCATTTGACTATAAGCTTCTTCCTTATTATTTCCGGTATTTAAATCTCCATTTTCTTTAACGATAACATCATAAACTTTATTTACGAAACCAGTTCCAAGAATTATTTGATACTGAGCTGCTGCAAAAAATTGTCCTTTTACTCCGTCTATTGCTTCAATTGCTTTTTCATTAATTTTTTCTTTGTCTTTTAATATTAGCCTCAATCTAGTTGCACAATGTTCCATTGATTTAATATTGTCTTTACCACCAATATTTTCAAGAATCTCTCTTGCTACTATTTGTTCTTTCATAATTTACCTCCTAATTTTCGATTAACATCTCAAACCGTTTTCATGATTATATGATACCAGTTCCATATATTATGTGTCAAGCTTATTTTTTTAACTTATAAATTATTTTTTCTATTTTGACTTTTTTATTCTACAAAATCTTATTATTTCCTTGTATTTAAGTGCTTTATATGCATTTATTCCACTATATGATTTTATCTATTTTCTTATTTAATTTTTTCAAACCCACTTTATTTTTTGTCCCAGGTATCAGTTCCATATTTTTTCATAAATTTATATGGAACAAAATAAATGAAAAAAATATCACATTATCAGTTTAAACTAACTTGTGACATTAAATGCACGATATTTACCAAAAAAATAAAGCGTAATCTTTACAGTTCATATTATAACTAAAAGACCACACTTTACTTCTTAAATATATAATTCTATTAATATGTCATTTTTTGAACATAAATTATTTTAACTATCTTTTCCATTTCCTCATTTAATGCTAATTGGACTACTTTATTATTATTTAATTCAAAGGTATAAATGTTTAATCCATTTAGATTAGTATTGTAATATGCTGCTACACCATTCTTAAGCACATCTTTCTTTTGAGTAGAATATACTCTTCTAACATCATCTCTATTAATCTTTTGCGCAACTTTTCTTCTGCTTGCATTATAAACCTTTGTTACAGTAATGTCACCATTATATAATTCATATTCATAATCAACATACATAACATAGCTTCCTAAAAAAAATAGCACAGCTACTATTCCAAGTGCTATTCCAATTATAATTGATCCAAATATCATCATTAATGTAAGTACACCAAAAAGAATTGATATATTTTTAAGAATATTACTAATCCTCTTAGGTCTGTCTGATGGGATAAATTGTTCTAAAACAACCTCCATATTTCTACACCTCTCTTCACCTTGGTCTTTATATTAATATTTTAAATTATTTACTAATAATATCAAGTATATTATACCTCTTCAACCAAATAAAAAGTATTTAGTTTTTATATTTTTGTGAAATATCACATCGATTTCATGTGATTCTCTAATAACCTAAAGAATTTTTAATATAAAATTATAAGCTGCTTCATCTTCCCATTGAGATATTTTAACATGCCCTAAGCTTGCTCCTTCTATAGAAAAACTTAAAATTTCCTTTAAATCATTGTAATATACATCTCTATCAAGCTTAATTTTGCTAAACAAAATCTTTTGAACACATGGCTTGCTATTTGCATCGGAAGGAAGCATCATCATAGCTAACCCACCAACATATTTATTTTTATTTACATTAGGTTTAATCATATTCATATATGTAATTCCATCATTTGAACTCTGTAAATTGAAAAATATAATTTTATTAGAAATAGTATACTGACCTAAAAAATTTTTAATAACCTTATCATTAGAACAAATCTTAAAACTTACATTACCGCTTTTAATTTCGAAAATCCCTTCATGTAAACTTCCTTCTTTAGCTATGTTAGTCACTAGAAAATAAACATAATATTTCTCTTCAAATATATTAAATTCAAGCTCATTATTATTTTCTAAATTCTCAACATCTCCCATAGTTAATGGAATTGAAATAAGCTTTTCAATTCGTATATTATATACTTCACAAATATATAGTAATGTTTCTATGGATGGAAAAGCATCTCCTGATTTATACTTAGAAAGCAGATCCTCTGATATACCAATTTTATTAGCTAAGTTCTTTTGTGTTGACTCTAATTGAATTAATTTTTTTAAATTGTACATAAAAACTTTAGAAGTTTTTTCATATATATCATTTTTTAATGCTTTTACCTCATTAATATTATTGGACATAATATCAATATTTGCTTTAATATAGTTTAATTTGCTCTTGACCTTTTCATCTATTTCTTTAAATTCTTCTAGCTCTTTATTCAATTTCATCACTCCATATTATTATCCTCTAATGATAATCAAGTAAGTTGAATTATATTCAACTCAATATTTTATACTTTTCAAGTATATTAGATATTTATATATATCAATTGAAACAGTTCAATTACTATATTACCATAATATTGCAACCTTAAAAATACATTATGTGATAAGGAGGTACTTATGTCTAAATCTATATCAAAAAATGCTGTTTTCAAAGCAGTATTAAATATATCTAATATAATTTTACCAATAATAGTAATGCCTTTCGTACTTAATGCAATCCAACCTAACTTAAATGGATATATAACTATAGGTGAAAACTATACTGCAATTTTTATGATTTTTGCAAGCTTTGGAATTTATCAATATGGATTAAGAGAAGTAAGCCGGGTACGAGATGATAAAAAAAAATTAAAGCAAACAATTACTAGTTTATTTGTAATTACTATAGTTACTACAACTATAATTTCAGTTTTATACGTACTTTTTCTAATTACATTGCGTAGAAATTATGGATATTTCTATACATGTATGGTTATGGGATTAAACATAGTTTTCAATATGTTTAATGTTGAATGGATTAATGAGGCTTTAGAAAATTATGATTTTATAGCGATAAAAACTACGATAGTTAAAATAATATATAATATTCTAACAATATGCTTTGTAAAAACACAAGAAGATTTTCTATTTTACATATATCTTACTTGTGGAATAAATTTTATCAATAATATATCAAGTTTTATATATATCAAAAAGAAAATACAATTTGATTTCTCAGACTTACAATTAAAAAAACATCTAAAACCCATGTTTTCAGTAGTGGTACTTGCTAACACATATATTTTATATACCTGGCTTGATAAAAACATGATAAATAGTAATATAGGTTCAACCGAGGCAGGATATTATTCTGTAGCGCAAAAAATAATGTCAATGATAGATATTTTAATGTTTACAATAGTTCAAGTTTCTATGGCTAGACTTTCTAATTACTTAGAAAATCATTCAAAAGAAGTTTATTTAAAATTACTTAATAAAATAATTAAAGTATACTTTTTATTATTATTTCCAGCATCAATAGGGCTCTTTGGAATTTCCAAACAAGTTATTCTAATAATGGGAAATGGTGAAAATAAATTTCTTGCTGCAGTACCAATATTAATGGTATTTTCAATATATATGATAACAATTGGAATTGACCGTATTATTGCAGATCAAATACTTTATATTTTCGGGAAAGAAAAAGCAGATGCTAAATTAGTTTTAATTGGAGGCATATTAAATTTAATATTAAATACACTTTTAGTTATTACTAATATATTTACACCAACTACAGTAATTGGAACAACTCTAATTGTAAATTTAGTGGTCATAGCAATGGAATACAGATTAGTAAAAAAGGAACTTAAGCTCGATATACAATTATTTGCCTTTGAAAATTTAAAATATTTATATTACTCCTTAATATTTATTCCTATAATCTTTTTTATAAATAAATTTGTATCAGGCATAATATTATCATGTGTACTTGATGTAATTGTATGTTGTGGCGTTTATTTAGTAATACTTGTAGTAACAAAGGATAAGATATTCTTTGAGTTACTATATGTAGTATTTGAGAAAGTAAAGATATTTAATAATAAATCAAATGTGGCTTAACCGTTTTAGTTAAACCCTTCTTGCCTGTAGTAATCTACGATTTGGGAAATACATGCACACATTTTCATAATTCTACGAAAGGATCTAAAATCATATATAATCAACCATTAATAATTTATTTTTGATACTTTTCTGAATACTTTTAATAACAAAAGCTACAACTATTAATTAATATAAGTAACTAAGCTTTAACTTTTATATTATATTCCACTCAAGGAAAATATATTTTGTCTTAATGTGTTTTATAATATATGTTGGCATCATAAAAATATACCATATATTGGTGTGACATTCAATATTATTGTCACAAAAAGTATGTTTTAAGTAATAAACTATCAAATATCTATTTTTTATCTTTTGATGTACTATTGTCCATATTTAAAGGATTAGTTATTTATTTAATTTATGTATTATGTGAATATTTATATAAAGTTAAAAATTTTTAATAATTAAAAAATATGTATGTTCTAAAAGTTTATTCATTTAAATTTATTATATATTTCGAACAATCTAAACAAGTTAATTTTGCAAACTATGAATTTTATTAATTAGAGCTTATATATTAAATTATTTAAGTAGGAGGACTAATAATGTTAAATCGTTTAAAAGTTAAAAGTTTAGTTATGGGATCTGCTATTTTATTAGCAACGGTCACTACAACAATACCAACACAATTTAATATGGTTATGGCGAAAGAAAAGCCTGCTATTGTAGACACAAAAATAACACCACAAGCAGCTGTTCAAGAATTACCATATGATATTTATGTATCAAATGATGGAAATGATTCTAATAAAGGTACTAAGGAAGCACCATTTAAAACTTTAAATTATGCAGTATCAGTTGTGCAACCAGGCAAGACAATTTATTTAAGAGGTGGTATACATAAATATTCATCAACAATTAATCTTGTTAAATCAGGAAGTTCAACAAATCAAATCAATATATTTGCTTACCCAGATGAAAAACCAGTTATTGATTTTTCGCTTCAACCTTATGCTGCTGCATCAAGAGGTTTTTATCTAACAGGAAATTATTGGCACCTGAAAGGTTTAGAAATACAATATGCAGGAGATAATGCAATAAAAATTGAAGGTAACAACAATAAGATTGAAAATTGTGTAACACATAATAATGGTGATTCTGGAATACAACTTGGTTTTGCACATGAAACTGTTAATCCAAACGGAACTCTTTGTGCTAATAATGAGATAATAAACTGTGATTCTTATCTTAATTTTGATTTTGATAATGCTGGTGGTGATGCAGATGGATTTTCATGTAAAATGCACAACGGAAAAGGCAACAAGTTTATAAATTGTCGTTCTTGGAGAAATTCAGATGATGGTTGGGATTTATACGAAACAGATTGGCCTGTTGAAATAACTAACTGTTGGACATGGCATAATGGTGACAAAACAGATTTTGATGCAATATATCAACAAAAAATGGGCAAAAAAATGAGTTCATATCAAGGAAATGGAAATGGATTCAAACTAGGTGGAAATGGTACTGGTGGCAGTTCAAAAGGTGTACATGTTGTTAAAAATTGTGTTGCCTTTGATAACTATTTTAGATCTAAAAAAGGATTTGATCAAAATAGTCATAAAGGTGGCGTAATTATTCAAAATTGTGTTTCTTTTGGAAATGGTTATAATTATATGTTTGAAGATGCTTCAAACATGGAATTTGACAATAATGTATCTTTTGCTGTACGTGGTTCATTAGATCATGAAATTGCTACTGGTTCTGTTGAAAAAAATAATACTTGGAATTTAAAAATTACTCCAAATGCGGCTGATTTTGTTGGTTTAACTGAAAATTTAGCTAAAACTCCAAGAAATTCAGATGGAAGCTTACCAAACAATGGCTTTGCCAAATTAGTTAATTCTAGTGATTTAATTGATAAAGGGGTAGATGTAGGAATACCTTATTTAGGGGCAGCACCAGATTTAGGAGCATATGAAAATCGTTAGACATAATTTATAGCCTAAAGAAAGAATTGTATTTTTGTAATTCTTTCTTTATGTTCGTTCAAAAGCTTCTTATGAATTTCTTTTCAATATTTTCTTTTAAATAAATCTTCTTGATTCTCAATGGTACTGTTATATTAATCTAATGTATATTTTCATCAAAACCACACAAAATATAATATAGTGAGGTGTATGAGATGAAATTTAAAATTTTTATAATAGTTTTCTTAATATCTACAATTGCTCTTACAGAAATTCCAAAAGCAATTTTTGTGTCTGATACTTATAAACAAGGAATATATAATATTTCAACTCCACAGGAATTTAATGCTACTGCAAAACTTGTAATAAACCCTCCTACAACTTTGCTAATAATTGATTCTGTCGGTAATCAGAAATTCTATAAGAAATTTGATAATCTAAATGAAATTATAAACTTAGGTACTATTAGAAATGGAGATCTCATTGCCGTAATTGGTAATGGAGAAGTTGCTATTACTAAATGATTATTTAGTAAATATTAGAGTGAATAGTACTTGCTAAATTTAATTAAGTAGTCTTCACTCTAATAACTTTTATTTTTCTTAAACATCTACCATATTAAACTTATATAATTAATTTAAATTTGCCATTATTCTGACACAATAATACAATATAATAAAATTACAAGATTGGTAAAATCTTTTTTTCATAAAATATTTACCCCATAAATATAAAAAATAAAGAGTAACATACATATTCCCCTATGTGTGCTACTCTTTATTTAATTGACTTATACATCCTTTGTATTAATCAATATTTCTTTATTTTATTCTTACTTAATCCAAGCTCCACTAGGTCCTAATTTATATCCATCAACAGTAGTATTTGAAAGCATTGCACCAGAGGAGTTTAAATAATACCATAATCCACCATCATTTACCCAGCCTGTTGCCATATCACCTGATGGTTTTAAATAATACCATGATGAACCATCTTTAATCCAACTTGTTTGCATAGCACCTGATGTATTTAAGTAATACCAACTAGATCCATCTTTAATCCAACCTGTTTGCATTATTCCATTAGAATTTAAGAAGTACCACGTAGGTCCAATTTTAACCCAGCCAGTAGCTTTACTTCCATCTGCATTAATGTATGACCATGCCCCATTTGAACTAACCCATCCAGTCGTAACTGGATTTTTCCCTGTATCTGTACCATTTCCAGCCTTTCCATTAACTACTGAGTAGATGTCATTATCTTTATTCCAAGTCACTATATCATTATCATCGTAAACAGATAAATTAGTCATTGATTTATCTACAGTATATAAAATACTTAATGAACCTTTTACAACCTTGCTTATTGAGCCCTTATATAAAATCCATACATTCCCATTAACATCTATATCATAAGCGGTTGCATTTTCATTTTTAATATCATTATAAGTATCATCCAACTTAACTCTACTAATTCTATCTGAAGTTTTTGAACTATCAGAATTATCCCTTGACTTAGTTAAATCAAATTTTGATATACTTAATTGATTTGCTTCATTTGTTATTACATAAATTGATGAATCAATAAGTCTTACTTGAGATTTTGAGTTAGTTAATGTTGAATAATCAGATGTTGATATTTCATAAGATTCAACTGAATTTGGAATATAAGCTCCATCTACAGTATTACCTTTTGTTTTACTTATTTTTTGAATAAATCTTGAAGCTACTTCAATTGAATTATCAGATATAACTTCAACTATTCTATATATATAGCCAGAGTCTGCAAATAGAGTATTCCCCTCTCTTAATGAATATGTGATTCCATCAACCTTTTTAGTATCTTTCATTTTATCAAAAGTAACTTTGTTATAAGTATAAGTATTCTTTGTACTTGAAGCATAGAAAGTTATATTTGCAGTTTCGCTAGCATCAATATATGTTCCATCTATAGACACATACCCCTTATATTGTACCTTAGAGTCATTAATTGAGTATTCATACCATACATCACCAAATTGATTTGAATTGAGTTGAGTTGTATTTACGTTAAAAGAAGCTAAGTCTAAATCCTTATATCTTTTAACTTTTTTTATAACTGAAGAAGATAATTTAATTTTCATAAAATTATATTTATCTTGAATTGTTTCATCTTCAACGCTTCCAGTTGATAAATTTAATAATGTCTTTTTTGAATTATTGAAACTTAAATCGTTCTTTCCATATTTAATAGCACCTTCTAATGAGGTAACATTGTTAATTTCAATATCTTTAGTTCCATTAAAAAGATAAATTGATGTATCTTGATTATTATCTTTATAACCATCATATATATATTTCCCACCATCGAAAGCTTGCACTGATTCTAAAGTACCCGTTAAAGTTTCTAGCTTAGTTGCGGCATTTGCTGAAGTTGCAGGTATTATTGATACAAATGCAGTAGCAGTTAACAATAATGCATTTAATTTACTAATTCTTTTTATCATAATTTCGCCTCCTAAAAATCGAATATATTTCTCTTTTAAACTTTGACCTATCTAGCCATAAAATTACAACCTTGGTTTTTGTATTATATAATACATACATTATAAGCAATTGTGGTACCTTTTTCTAACATTAACAGAAGTTCTGCTCTTTTCGGATTTAAAATATATCGTTATCTCAAATATTTGTTAATTGCATTTTATATAAAAGCGGAAAATATATTAAATTTAACTTAAAAAATATACTTAAATACACTGGTTATTGTTTACTACTTAAAATCTAATTATTATAATCTAAATTTGTCATTATTCTGACACAATAATAATTTATAATAAAATTACAGTGTTAATAAAAATGTTTTTCATAAATATTTACCCCATAAATATAAAAAGTAAAGAGTAACATTACATATTCCCCTATGTATGTTACTCTTTATTTATTATTTTTTCTCTAATTATCCCAAAACCTTTCATCAGCAATATAATATCTCTCCTATAAAATTCTCTTATTCTTTATTCAATATATTAATTTAACTTACAAAATCATCAAGAATTTTTTTGAAACAAATATACCCTTCTTTAATTACAAACTACGGTAAAAAATAATAGCGAATGCTTTATCTTTTCCTTTTATTTTTTCCTGTGATAAAGTAATAATATCCATTATATTTTCTTGATTTATTACAGCAGTAATAACTTTAGTTTCATATCCCAGCCTTTCCATTTCATCAAAATCACATATAAGGAGCACCTCTCCTTCTCTTACCCTATCTCCTTCTGAGACAAATATCTTTGTACAATTTCCTTCTAATAAATTAATATCTTCTCCTACATATAAACATATTTTTGTTCCTAAATGTGAAATTATTAAAATAGAATGTCCATCTTTTTCTATTTTATCAACTATCCCGTTAACTGGAGATAATACTTTACTACTTTTAGGATGAATAGAAACATATTCTCCAAACACTTTCTTTCCAAAAAGCATATCTGTTATTTTAGACTCTGAAATTACTTCTCCATCTACTGGACTTAGTATATATTCTCTTCTTTTTGCTGCTCTCTCACTATGCTCTGTATTATTCATCTCATAACACCATTTCAACCCTTCCAGTTTAATCTAACTAAACCTTTCATAGATTTCAACAATTTCTTCTGCTAAATCTCTTACAGTCATAGCATTCATTAAATGATCTTGAGCATGAACCATTAATAAATTTAATTCAGTTTTATTTCCAGCTACTTCATCTTGAATTAACTTTGTTTGAACATTATAAGCCTTTTCTAAAAAAGTATTTGCTTCTTCTATACTATTTTTTGCTAATTCTGAATGTCCATTTTTAACTTTCACTATAGATTCCATGGCTTTACTTCTAGCACTTCCAGCATTCGCTATTATCTCCATTAATACTTCTTCCATATTGCTCTCTCCCATCTTTATAAATGTAGTTTATCTTCTTAAATAAGAATATAACTCCACATTATTTAAATCACAATATAATTGAAGCCAATTGTACTACTGGTTCATAATCTTCTTTTATTTCCTTTTCATTTTTGACACTTTGGTGTCATCTTAAATATATCTTTATGGTAATCGTAACTTATTTCTTTCTGCCAAGCTACTATCTCTTCATATTTATTTGCTAACATTTGTGTAAATATCATATCAAAAATATAATTGATACTATGTTGATTGGAGACAATTTCCATTCCTTCTACAAAATCACTTATTGGTATATGTATTAATTCATCACAATACTTAGATATGTCATCTGATAATGGACCTACTACCCCTACTAAATATATACCTAAATGTCTTAATACTTCTGCCGTACGTATGATGAATGGGTTATTTCCTGAAATAGATAATACAAAAGCCATAATTTTAAACTTTTTCTTAGCAGATACTAAATATCGTTCATTTAAAGTACTACTTACAGTACTTTCTATTCCAATAGAATTAAATTTATGAGACACAGTTTCGAGTGTTGCATATCCCATACCTGTAGAATAAAACTCTATCTTCTCCATATTAATCATTTGATTAATAATTCGATTTATAATGTTTTGATTATTGGACAAATTTACTTCATCAATAGCTTTTTTGTACACTTGCTGAAGCAAAATATCAATTTCTATATATGTGCTTTTTTTACTTAAAATTGGATATACATCTTCTTTCCCAAGAAGCCTTTCCTCATTAAGCTCTGAATATAACACCTTTTTTAATTCTTGATAACCTAAAACATTCAATTTTTTACATAACCGAATAACAGTAGATTTACTTGTAAATGTTGTTTTGCCTAATTCTTCACTACTCATTTTTTGAAATTCATTAGGATGATTCAATATAAATTCAGAAATTATTTTTTCATTCTCGGTGAAATTTATGCCTCTTCTCAATTTCTCAATTACCATATCATATTCTTCTTTCTTTATTTCGACTTCATCTTCAATTATATCAAAAGGTTAAATAATTACTATTATGCTTTTTATATCACAAAACTATGATATAAACATATCTTTAGAGCTCATATAATATAATTCAATTTTCTAGTTCAAACTTAGATATTGAGTATTTCTCAATTTACTAGCAATAATTAAAATGTTCATTACAAATTAAGATAACATTTTTAACTTACGACACTATTCTTTAATGTTTTCCTTTATTAATTGCATAAAAATTTCAGGGGTGACTATCCTTACACTTTTGTTTTCTTTTAGCATGTTTATAACCTTCTCAACATTACTTGCCTCTTTTGACCAAGCATGAACATAAACAAAAGTGTACGCTTCAGGATTTTTGACATCTATTTGTCCTAAAGTAACCCTGTCATTTATTTTCTTCACTAACTCATCTTCATTTTCAATTGAATTCCAAAGTAAATCCCTGCAAGATACTATAGGCTTATTATTAGACCATAAAATTTTTCCTTTATAATTATCATGTCTATGATAATCAAGATAAAATAATCCTTGAATATTTGGCTTGTTAGTAAAATTATTCCAAAGATCAATATCATAAAATGCAGAATCATCTATTATTGCTACGTAATTTTCATTTACTTTTTGCATATAATCATTTAACGAGTTAATATATAACCTTAATTTATTACGAGGAAATTTACTTGGATATATATATCCATTTCCAGAAGGAGCTACAATAAAGTTATTTCCTTGATTACCATTACTTATGTTTTTATAATATAAATTAAAAACAGTAGGACTTAAATAATATAATACTGGAGCTATAGACCAGCCTAAAGCAATTTTGTTTCTACTAGGATAACCAAACCATTTAGGAGATCCATAGTTAGTTCCAAGATTCCACTGTTGATTATCTCCATCTGACATTATGAAAGTAACATAGTGAACATTATCCTCTTTAGGAATTGTTAATGAAGGTTTTTTGATAAGACAAGGCTGTGGAAAAGCGCTTAAAGTAGTTAAATTATAGGACCAATCTGCTGCAACCATGCTCACTCCATATTTTGACGCTGTACTTACATTAATAAATTCATCTGGTCCCCATCCTAAACAAGTAGGATTCCCCTCCATGGAAGAAAATATTTTATCTCTAAGAACTGTTTTATCTATGCTTTCTTCATAAAATATTAAAGATTTAGTCATTATAGCATAATCTCTTAAGGAATCAATTCTATCAGGAGAAAGCTGTATTACTATGGAATGATTTAAGCCTTTATTCCATAAATTATTATAGGCCCAGTTTTCGTCTGTATTTCTACAATCTCCTTTAAATTTTATACCCAATTCTTTTATTCTAGGCTCTATTGCCTCATCAATGACCAAAGCTTTATTTAATCCTGCTAAAGAACAAGCATTGTTTATTGAGGAATCTTTTGGTATCTTGCTGCTATAAAGCACATATCCTTCTATATAATCTTTATATATATTTACTAATCCCCAAGGATCCGATATTATTTCATAAGACACTTTATAATTATTTTTTAAATCTTCCAGCCATATTTTATAATCTAGCTGAGAAGAATTAATCGTATATATTTGAAAAGAACAATGATTATTAACTAGCCCCTGAAGGCTAGTTATCATTGTTCTTTCATTAGGTCTCATGGAATCTAAAGAGACAACATGTAAAAATTTAGGAATTACGCTATTCTTTATATAGTTAGAGTTTATGTTTAATAGTTGTGCAGTATTAGAATTGTCTGCTTTCTCAATACTAGAATACTTACTTTTCCATTCACTCCATTTTACATTAAATGAATCTCCATTAGTTTTACAATAATCATAGAATTTATTTAAAAAGCCTATTCTTTCATTATTATAAAAAGATTTTAATGTAACATCCTCGAAATTTGCTAATGCTAATTGTCTTTTAATTATAGCATCAGCACTAACATCCTTATAATTATTAATCATATCATACATTATCATGAAAGTAGATGTTCTTCCAATTCCTTCTTTGCAATGAAAGTGCAACCAAGAATCTTTGGGTTTATTTTTTATAAATCCCATAAAATAATCAACCATGTCATCAGTTGGTATTCCTCCATCTCTAACGGTTATTCTTTCATAAGATAATTTTTTTGATTTAGTAAGTTCTGCTTCATTTTGAACTGTTTTAACAACCATAGTTTCTTTAGGATTATTAAAAAAACTTATGGGCTCATTTAATTTAATATTTTTTAGATCATTGTTTTCTTTTGATATAACTTGTTCTCTAGTAAGACCGACATTTGCATTATTTTTTGAATCTGCCCAACTAACTGCAAATCCATTTATGAATCCATGACATTCTTGCCTTAAATCTATTACTGTTATAGGTAATGAAGTATCAATAGCTTTTGTTAAAAGCTGAATATTATTTCCTGAAAATTGCTGACTTCCAGAAATATTTAATTTATCCAAGCCATTAAGCATCAGATCTTTATTGTCTTTTATAACTGTTAAATCTGTAGTTTTTCGGAAATGTTTTGGTAGAGTATCATTATATTTAAATGCATCCAGAATTAAATTTACACCATTATCATTAGGCATTTTAGCCATTACATTTACATTCATTATATATGAAAAAACAATGGTTATTAATATCACCAAACCCATAACCCTTTTTAAATTTTTATTCATTATTATTTCCTCCTCTACATATATAATAATTCTACAATTCATAAAATAGTATTCGACAATAAAATCATTTTTATTCATAATAAATACAATTTAGACTCCTATAAGTTACAAATATTTTCTGTATCTATTGTACCTATGATATCAGTTTTAAATTATCTCCAAATCCATCATTAAATCTTTTGACCTTTAATTCTAAAATGCCTGATATTCTAAAGCCTGTTAGTATTTTCTCCATTATTTAATAACTCTCATTATAATAAAATGTCAAATATTAAGGTTATGATATAATTAAATTACGACTTTAATTTTAAATTGTAGTATGAACATGGAAAGAAGGAGTGCTTTTGAATAATATAAAATGTGAGCGTAGAATATATAATTTTAAAACTAATACCCATGCTCATGAATATGGGCAATTAATTTTGCCACTTCATGGTGTACTTTCTATAGAAACTGATTATAAGAAATTGAAATTAAACGATGATTCAGTGTTCTTTCTCCCTCCAGATTGTAAGCATACTTTTAATAGTTACAACAATAATGAATTCTTAGTTTTAGATATACCTAATAGCATGCTAAACAAATATGACATGGAAAAAATGTGTGGTGGAAGGAACTTTTTATTTGATGATAAATGGAAAGCGATAAGATATTTATTATTAAACGAAAATAATATTAATCAAAATTCTAGTTCTATAAATAATTTATTTCTTTACTTTTATAATTTTATTATTACTGAAAATTTGCCTAATTCCATTAAATATATAAATGAACATTTTACAGAAGATATTGATTTAAAGAAATTAGCAGGTATAGAACATTATAACGTTAGTTATTATAGTGAATGGTTTAAACATAATATGAACATCTCACCTACTGAATATATACAAAATTTAAGAGTAAAGAGAGCAAAAGAACTTCTTTTAAATACAAACTTAACAATTTTACAAATTTCTCAGATGATAGGTTATGAACATAATTCCTCCTTTACCAAAGTATTTAAAAACTCAGAAAAAATATCACCTGCAGAATTTAGAAAAAGAATCAAAAAATAGACTAAAAACTAACTATATTTCAGCAAAGACTTATTTAATTAAAAAGATATAATAATATATAAATAACATTTTAATATGTTATAAAACTCACTATCAAAACATTATGGTGACTATTATGATTTTTACTAAAGTAGATGGAATCGAGAATTTGATTTTGGATAAATTAAATAAAGGCGCGACTTTTGGGCAAGGAAGTGGTGCTTATACTAGTGAAAACATAAAAGTTTTGTTAACAGTAGCTTCAAAATATGAAGCTAATTTTATTAAAAAAAATATAAAGACGATAGATGCGAATGCATTCATAATAATTAATGAAGGTGTTTCTGTCATAGGTAATTTTGAAAAGAGATTGTAATTTAAATGGAATACTAAGTTCGCATTACAATAAAATATTATTATTTTAAAAAAATAAAAAGGAGTTTTATTATATTATGATAGATATATCAATTTGCGAAGAATTAAAGAAAGTTTGTCCTCAAATGACGCTTGGATGTATACAAGCACATGTAACTGTTGAAAATAGCAGTGATAGTTTATTAAAAGAAATTAACAATTATTGCGACCTATTAAAGAAAGAAATACATATTGAAGCCTTGTCAACCTTGCCTAGAATTAAAGCTGGAAGAGAAGTATATAAAAAATTAGGTAAAGCACCTAGTAAATATCGTTTGTCTTCTGAAGCATTAATCAGGAGAATATTACAAGGAAAAGATATTTATAAAATAAACAATATTGTAGATATCAATAATTTAATATCATTACAATCAAAGTTTCCTGTAGGTTCATATGATATTAAAAATCTACATTCACCTATTTTATTAATGATAGGTAAAGAAGGCGAACAATATAAAGGGATTGGCAAAGAACTAATAAATATAGATAATCTTCCTGTATTAACTGATTCCATTAGTAGCTTTGGAAGTCCTACTAGTGATTCAGAAAGAGCTATGATAACATACAATGTAAATGAAATTTTAATATGCGTTTATTCTTTTAGTGGCAAGACCGATATTGAAACTTTTCTAAAATATGGTATAAAGCTTTTAGAAAAGCATGCTGCTGGAAGCGATATTGAAGCTCAAATAATTGAGTAATATAATATATAACACTATGCTTGATACTAGCATAGTTAGAAATAAAATGTATATAAGACATATATTGGCGTTTACTAAGTATAAAAATATTACTAATAACCAAAACTATCCCGAGTCCTTTTGGTCTACAATCATAGAAGGAGTAGTTTAGTAACTACTCCTTCTATGATTGATTAAGATTTCTAAATATCATTTCTTAATAAACACTATAATGAATCCGATAACTATAATTATAGTCATGACTCCATATATAATCATTAACTTGTCATAAATATTAGACGGGATTCTATCCCTAAAATAATTAGTAACATACATAAGTGTTATTACTACAAGTAATAGCATATTAGAAATTATTATTTTTTTATCTTTCATATTAATTATAATTTATTGAGAAATTTACATTTCCAGTAGTATCATAATATACACCATTAAGACCATTATGGTTAGCAGCTCTCCACAAGTAATCATCACCTAAGACTGCTACTCCAGCTCCAACAGTTAAAACAACAGCTTCAGGTATACCAACACCAATTAATCCTAGCACTCCTGCAATAGTAACAGTTGCTGTAGCACCATCTTGTAGATATGTAGCTGCATCAGCACATTCGGTAGGAGTGAAGTAAAAATCATACCCATACCATCTTTTAGTGTCTATTGAATCTGCATTTATGATATTGCTAGTTTTATTAATCTTTACATCATAGTTACCATTATCTGCTTTAAAAATATATGCTTTGTTACTTTTTATCATTTGATTCATTTCATTATAAATATTACTCAATCTTTCAATTTCCTGATTTGTAAGACCTGCTTTAGAAGCTTTGTCTTTGTCAAATAATACCTTTGACTCATCAACAGTAACACATTGTTCAACTTTTTCTGTTAATGTCTTAAAATTAGTAACTGTTATAGCTTGTACTTTAGCTTTACTGTTTTTTACTGTTTCAGCATTTGTCGTCACAAAATTTCCTCCTAATAACGTAGCTGTGCAAACTAGTAGTGTGCATGCCATATTTTTCAAAAGATTTTCGTTCATACAAACAGCTCCTTTTTATGTATTATTTGCAAATTATAACCATATCTATCTATAACATATTACCTCTAAGTTCAATATATGTCAAGCACCATACTAGTATCTTAGTATATATTTTATTAAGATTAATTAAATGCTAATCTTTAACTATATCTTTTAATACTTCTGTGGCATTTCTCCCCTATTTGCAATCTTATGGTGATAAGTACACAATTATATAAACATCTAATCTTAAGTCTTAAGCTTCGATTATAGGCTCTATGTGATATACTTTAATAGAGTTATTATGTATAAGTCCATATGTATAATATAAGTTTCTAATATATAACTCACATAAACTTTTATCCCTATCAAATACTATCTTACTTTTCTTCTTCCATGCCGTGTATTCCTAAACTTATTAGAAATGGTGTCACTGTTATGCTTAACATTAACACCCTTACATATAAAATTATGTCTGCCACATTAATTTAACCGTATTAAGAAAATGTAGGTATTTTGAATATAAGAAAAGCTACAACCATTTATTTAACTAAGTTGTAGCTTTTATATTGTACTCTCAGAGGGGATGGTTCTATATATTATTATATATACTATTAAATGCTGAAACGTAGTAAAATTTAATTTTCAATTGAAGTATCTTCCTTAAATATTTCTATTAATTCCCTAATTACCACCCAATCCACGTCTTTCTATAAATACTATTCTTTGTTTATATTGAGTTGTTCTTTGTATGCAATAACAATCACTTCATCTAATTTTTGACTGGCAATTACTACCTCCTTAGAACTTCGTCCATATATTTCAATAGCCTTGTACAAATCTGCCCTAGCTTTTTCCATAGCTTGATTAAGCTCAGAAATGGCTTCATTATTTTTCAACTTTAATTCCTCCATTTCCCTAATAGCAGTATAAAATAACTGTAAGTTACTATGAATTTCTTTCTTCTAAGCGCAAACTGGTGTTCTTATTAAAACAATAACGAGTTTCAAGTTTCAACTTTCTCTATTAATATTATGTACTTATTTATTTTAAATGCTTACTTCCTAAATAAATTATATTGCCATCTCTAATATTTGTAAAATGAAAAAAAGGTGAGTGTACTTGATTAAATTCGCTCACCTTTTTATTATATTTGGGGTTACATTTTTAATTATATTTATAGTTATCAATGTGGATCAGTAGAATTTAAATTATACATACTATTTTGCTTCATACTAGACTCTGTGCTGTTTTCGCCCGTATTCATATGTGTAGTTTTTGTTGAAGCAAATGCAACATTAGATAGTAGCATTGATGTTGCTATTACCGCTAATATAATTTTTTTCATAAATTCACCTCCTTCATATAGTGAGTTTATCGACATTGTTTCACTCACCATTGTAACATAATAATGGAAATTGCGATTAAAAAAAAAATTTTTTAAATATTTTTAATTCGTTTTGACTTTTCAATAGATTTTTCTAAAAAATAGTTGCATTTTTCTTCATTTCGACCTTTATAATAATGTGCAATTTGGGGATAAATCAAATCGTGGTCTATATTTAACGCTTCTACTTTATCTGCCATTATCATTATATTTTCATCATCTTTTCTTTTTGAGTAAACAAGTACTAATTCATAAAGTATTTTTTCAATTAATTTTAAATTTTCTCTATCTTTTTGTTCACATATCTCTAATGCACATAAAAGATAATCTTCAAAATCTTCATTTAGATTTTGATAAATTTTCGCTGCAAAATAGTAGATCTCGTTAAGATATTCATTTCTTGGAGTATATAATAATGCATATTCTATATATTTTGCTGATTCTTTGTACTTTTTTTCATTAAAATACAACTCAGATAAATTTTTATAAGTTAATGCTATGAAATCTTTGTTATCAGCTTCAATTGATAAATTTAATATTTCAAAATATTCTTTTTGAGCTTCTTCAAATTTTATATACTGATCCATTAGACAATTTGCATATACCATTTTCGCCTTTATTAATAAATTTTGGTTTTTTGCTGGTTTTTCTATTAAAATCTTAAAATATTTTAAAGCATTATCATACTTACACATTTTTTTATATGTCAGCCCTTTGTGGTAAAGTATCATTTCAGAAAGATC
Source organism: Clostridium puniceum (assembly GCF_002006345.1). Lineage (GTDB taxonomy): Bacteria > Bacillota > Clostridia > Clostridiales > Clostridiaceae > Clostridium > Clostridium puniceum. The sequence goes on along the minus strand of NZ_LZZM01000185.1, from coordinate 7,363 downwards.
AGAATTGTATGTATTATTATTTAATCGCTCTGCATAATCTAGATCTTTTAAAGCTTCATTATAATGAAAAGTTTTTATACTATTTCTAGATTTATATATATAAAAATTCACTTCTTCTTTAACATTGTTCGAATTAATGCATATTTTTAATCCATTGTTACACATTTCATTACTCTTAGTATATTGATATTTATTATAATAAATATCAGCTATAATTTTATACAACTCTATCTTTCTACTATCTTCAATGTTATACTTTTGAATTAGCTCTTCGGCTTCTCTCAACTTTTGGTCAAATAAATCTATCGTTTCTACTTCTTTTAATTTTTTTAAAATCTTTACAAAAATATAATTTGCTTGTTCATTTTCATCTTTCACTAAAAAATCTGCTGTAATAGATTTAATATCTAATCCCCTTTTTTTTATAATTTCATTAAATCTATTTGCAAATCCAATAGCTAATTTGAAACTAAGATTTTGATTGTTATTTTCAATTTTACTTAAATTAGTTCTTGAGCATATCCCCTGTGTAATCTCATCTTGTGTTATATGGTACATCTCTCTAAGTCTCTTTAATCTTTCACCTTGGGAAATTATTTCATTGTCAAACATTGTTATTAGCCCCGCCCCTCTATTTTAAATCTGCAATGTCATAATTCCAATCAACCATTGCAGAGTTTATTTTATTATAAAAATAAACTCTCTAACTCTATATTACTAAAAATAGACTAAAAACTAAATGCACTTTCATGCTATTTTTTAAACGTTTTAAGTTGTTATTTATATAATAAGTAATTTATTAATAGTTAAATGGGTTTAATCTACATGTTTTATAACAGTATTTATAATTGGTTGAAACTACACTAACTTGAAATGATACTGTCACACCTTGACCAACTCAGAATGCTGCTCCGCCTGTTGCCGCTGTTGCCGTGGTTGTACCATTATTGTAAAAGTCCCCTCTTGCTCTAATTTCATCGTTTGACCCCAAGAATTGTAATATTTTCATTTATTTTTTAGATGTACAATTCTCTTTTATCAACATTACAGCAAAAATTGCAGTTAATATGACACCTATAGCTGAAACAAAATCGGTTAATACACTTAATTCAGTCCCTACAAAAAATATTCCGTTTATTACATCATGTGGAATTGGATGGCTTAGTAATACAAGTATAATGCTTCCAAAAATACAGTAAATTAATCTGACACTCTTGTTCATTTTTTCCCTCCAACATATTTAAATTAAGGTTATTATACCATAAATAGTTATTTTTTGTATTTAGAAATATGAGCCTAAAGAAATTTTTAGCTCATTGCATTTATTCTGCATTTCAATTCATATGCTTTTATTATCATTTATCCCTTGCGCGCTACAGTCAATTATAATCCCTAATCTATAGAAACCGCCAGTAGTAAATAAATTAACAAATTCACTTAAAGTCAATATATTTGAACTAATTTCGGAGACTAAGCACCGTGTATTTTTTATAACCTTTGTAAAACTAAGTTTTACCTCGTATTTATACTATTGTATTTAACGCTTTTTTGTATTTTATATTATAATATTAATGCACTTAACATCACAAACAATGCGGCAATATCCATAGGTGACTTTATGTTACTGTCGGTTTTTTATTTACTCTTTTTATTAACAATTAAATTCGAATCTATTACCGTTGCAGTTTGGTAAACACACACATAGTTCTCGTGCTGCTCATATACTTTGTATCCAGCACTTTTTAATAATTTAATTTCTTTTTTAAATTTTTCCATTGAAGTATCTTCCCTAAATATTTCGATTGATTCCTTAATTATCACCTAATCCACGCCTTTCTATAAATATTATTTATTGTTTGTATTAAGTTGCTCTTTGTATGCATTAACAATCAATTCATCTAATTTTTGACTGGCAATTACCACCTCATTAGAACTCCTCCCATATATTTCAATGGCCTTGTACAAATCTGCCCTCGCTTTTTCCATAGCTTGGTTAAGCTGAGAAATGGCTTCATTATTTTTCAACTTTAATTCCTCCATTTCTCTAATAGCAGTGTAAAATAACTGTAAGTTACTATAGATTTCTTTCAAACACAACCTGGTGTTCTTATTAATACAACAACGAGTTTCAGCCTTCTCTATTAATATTATCTACTTATTTATTTTTAATGCTTACCACGAAATAAATTATATAGCCATTTCCCTTATTTTACAAATTCAAAAAAGTTGACCAAATTTTTATTGAATTTGGTCAACTTCTTTAATTTTTGTTATTACATTTTTCAATACTTCTTTTCAATTTCTATTTATTACTTTACCATCCGCCTGGATTATTAATTTGTAACTGAAATTGGCTTGCACTAGACAGCGATTTGTTTTTGCTAGTATCATTATTTGTGGTTTTTGATGCTGCAAATGCAGCATTTGTTAATAGCATTGATGTTGCTATTACTGCTATTAAGATTTTTTTCATAAAATACACCTTCCTTTTATGTTTACTTTTTTTACATTTATTATCATCAACATTGTAACATTATATTGAAACTTGCGATTAAAAAAACTTTTTTTAGATTTTTTTAATCTTTTTCATTTTTTCAATTGATTTATCATTATAATATATACTTTTTTCTTCATTCCGATATCTATAGTACTTTACAAGTTCCGCATAAATTAAACAAAAGTCTATATTTAACTCTTCTACTTTTTTTGTCATTAGCATTATATTCTTTTCGTCTTCTCTTTTAATATAAACTAAAACTAGCTCATAAATTATTTTTTCAATTATATCTGCATTCTCTGCATTATTTTTTTCCCATGTTTTTAGTGCTCTTAAAAGATATGTTTCAACATCTTTATTCATATTTTTAAATACTTTTGACGCAAAATACAGATTTTCAGCTAGATACCAGTTACCATTGTTATAATCTAGTGACTTCTCTATAGCTATTACTGCATCTTTATATTTTTTTTGTTTCAAATATACTTCGGATAAATTCCTGTAAGTCATAGCCAGCAGGTCTTTATCATTAAATTTCATTGCAGGCTCTAATATTTCAATGTATTCATTTCTAGCTTCTTCAAGTTTATCTTGTTCAGTTAAGCAATTTGCATGCAACATTTTCACATCAAGTAACTGCTTCTCTTTCAATTCAAATTTATCTATTAATATTGTTAAGTATTTTAGAACTTTATCGTATATATTCATATAAGTATATATAAGTGCTTTATTAAAAAATACTCGTTGAAGAATCTCATTTTTATTTATATCATTATTTAGCTTTAATGCATAATCTAGTTGCTCTAATGCGACAATATAATTCTTTCTAGCCATATTATTGCGAGACTTACTTATATATAAGCTTGCTTCTTCTAAAGTATTTGTTGTGTTAAGACATATTTTTAATCCATACCTACACATTTCATCACTTTGGGTATACTTTTCTTTTAAATAATAAATATTAGCCGCAAGCTTATACATATCAACTTTCATGCTATCTTCAATATTATATTTTCTTATCAGGCTTTCTCCCTCACTCAACTTTTCTTCAAGTTCATTAATTTCTTTAATCTTTTTTAATCCATCTATTATATTCTTCTTAAATAAATAATTTGCCTGAATATCTTCATTTTCAATTAATTTATCAGCTGTAATTTCTAAAATATCTATTTTTTTTATTTTTACAATTTTATTCAAATTTTTAGCAAGTCCAAGTGCTAATTTATAATTCAATTTTTTCTTATGATTTTCAATTTGACTAATTAAATATTTTGTACAAACTCTCTCAGCAATTTCTTCTTGAGTTGCTCCTATAAGATTTCTAATACTTTTTAATTTTTCATTTGGTGATAAAATTTCATTATCAAAAATTGTTATTTCCCCTCTCTCTTTTATATTTTTATCATTTGAAAATAAATATTCTATCTTTAATCTTACTAAAAATTGACTAGAAACGAAATGTGCTTTCATGCTACTTTTAGATGTTTTACACTGCCATTTATAATAAAATCAAACCTATCATAACAATCAAATTATAATAGCATTTATTTACATAATATATCTTAATTAACAATTAAATTATAACTCATGCATTAGAAAAGTAAATATTTATTTTTATATAAAGTAGGCAGTATTTACATTGCAAGTTTATAATGTAAAATATATTCATTTCCATTTAAAATTATTACATAAATGTTTTAGTTTTGTAGGAATGGTTATAAGTTAATATAATTTAGTATTAACTTCTAGTAATAAAGGAGATTATGTTACAAATTAAAAGTGACCCTCGTACATTAAGATAGTTATTAATAGATTTAGTTGAGAACTTTGAATTTGAATTAAGTTTTTAAGTAAAATTACAAGCGTTGATATAAATTCATTAGATAAACTTTATAATAGGCAGACTGATTTGTTAGACCATTCAAAACATCTAAATAATGGATATAACTCAGTTGCCTAAATATCATTATTCCCTACGCCGTCCTGCTAATACTTTTAATAGTGAGGCACTATTTTTTTTGAGCTAAATTAATAAAGGTCGGTGGTTTTAATTTATCGTCTAACCCTTCAATTTTTCTTCTTGCGCTCCCTTGCTTTGTATTCCTTATGAGTTAAATTTTTACTTATTATTGTAACACTTTTTGATAATATTACCAGAACCTCCCGCCTCATTTCTTAAAATTTCAGATAATTTTTCACATAAAAAACACATTATTCACTTAGAATAATGTGTCTTATTGGTTGTTATACAATTAAAGAAAATTGTATAATAAATTATATTCCAAATATCTGCACAAATTAGAATTTGTCATACTTCGAATTATGCTCATATACTATAGCAGGAAACGCATTTCATTAAATGTAAAAAAATAATAATTTTTAATTGCTATAATTTTCTTGCTTTGATTACAAATGTTACAGGAAGCATTTTTGCTTTTTTAGCAAAGTCACTATCTTTATATAATTGAATAATCTCATCGTCAGATTCTTCAATCATTTCGTCAATGACAAATCCTGCTTTTGTTAATGCATTTATATAAGTTGATAGTTTGCGATCCGATAAAGATATTGCACCTCCTTCAAGAGATACAGAATACCAAGATTCATCAAAATAACTTTTTTTAAAAGAAAGCAAATCATTTTCGATAGCAACGCATTTATGTATTGGGTGAGACCAACTGAAAATAAATACACCTTCTTTTTTTATGTAAGAAGCAATCCTGCAAAAAGTACCTTCAAGATCAGTAGTCCAACCCACACCGTAAATAGAATAAACATAGTCAAAATAATCTACAGGTATTCCACAGTCTTCTTCCATTGGTGAACAGATTAATTTTGCAGAAAAACCATACAATGATAAATATTTTCTAGCTTTTTCTATTTGCTTTTCAGAAATATCTATCCCCCATAGTTCAGAAGCTTTGTGATCTCCATGATATTTTAGAGAATGTCCAGTTCCGCAGCCTATTTCTAACAACTTTTTCCCTGATACATCCCCAAAAAGATGACATTTTTCCTCCGAAACAAATGCGCCATATTTAGGAAGTGCAGTTGTACCTATAACCTCGTTTCCCTTAGTGTCCCAAAAAGAACTATTAGTTTTATGAATGTTGTTCTTGTCCATATCAACCGAAATTGCATAACCAACTTCGCCAGCACCTATAATGTTAGTTCTGTGATTAGGATTCTTTTTCATACCGTTTCCCTCCATTAATATCAGTTTAAAGGTCAGGCGTGGAAATGTTTTTAGAGCCACCCCCTCATCTCGAGCCAAAGATGGCGCTATTCCGTGAAATCGACTGAATGCTCTTGAAAAAGCTGCTTGAGATTCATATCCATAGCGTATAGCAACATCAATTATTTTTTCGCCCTTTTTAATATCTATTGCAGCCATAGCTAATCGCCTGCGACGAATATATTCGGACAATGGAATTTGAGCTAAGAAAGAAAAAATTCGGCGAAATTCCCACTCCGAGCAGTTCATGATCTTTGCCGCTACATAATAATCAATACCACAAGATAGATTATTTTCAATATAATCAAGTGCTTGGTTCATGCACTTCTGCCAATCCATAACCTCACCTCCTCGTTACAAATATATCAAGAATTCAGGGAACAATCATTGCATTAGGTGTATTTTAATGCAATGAAGATTATATAAATAATCTGTACTCGAAATTACTATTTATCTGCATGTTATACAAATAATTTTTACTTAACTCTAATTTACTATTATATATAAATTGTAACATATTCTATAAATCATGTATTCTTAAAATTTCATTTAGGGAAAACATCATGTCTAGAATGGGTACTCCTAATGTCAACCTTTCTCAATAAAAAATCCCCTAGCGGGGACTATGAGTTTTGTGAATTTTAAAACTGAGAAGGTTCATCTTCATCAATCCAATATGAGCCTTCTTCTCTTTTCGTTTCTCCTGAATAATAAAAATCCGCATTACAATTAGGGCACTCCATTACTGGCATTCCTTCCTTTTACATTCTTGTTCTGAACTGTATTCTCCATCGCAATATTCATCCATATCAGCAAACTCATCTACGATGTCCGCGGGAGCCAATTCACTATAATTACATTTATATCAATAATATTTGTAAAACTTTTCTATGTACTTTATCTCTTTTTGGTTCATATAATATATCCTTTCTGTTACTCGTTTCCCTTATATCATATATCACCCCATAATCCTTATGCCATATTTTCCATAAAAATTTTTCAGTTCCACATTTATTGCATCATAATGGATTTCTTTCAAAACTCTCTATTATTCTTTGTTTCCATGATTTCTTAACTTCATTTTGTTTATTCTTTTCTTTTAATAATTCTCTCTTAGAATAAAAATAATTTCTTAGTTCCTTCGCTAGTGTAAATACACTGTGTCGATGTACAACTCTTATCATGTTTTGTCTTTGTTTTTCAGCCCATTTCATTGTATATAATCTACCACATCTATTACAAAATTTACTTTTACATGTAAATGGAACTTTTGTGCTCTCTCCACATGTTTCACACTTATATTCTGCAAATCCATACTTAATATCACTACACTTTAAAGCCTTACTTACTGCTTCATCAATATGCTTTCGCATATATTTCAGTACCTTATTCCAATATTTATTTTTGAAATCATTATAGTTATCATTTAATATGTCTTTTACTGTTATTTTCTCTTTCATCATAATATCTATATTTTATTAGTTATCCACAGATTGTCCAACAATATAATTTCCTCGTATTTGAAAATACTAAATCCATAGACGAATATTTAAGTCTATATGGTGAAAGTCTAACTAGTGAAAATTTAATATTTGAATAGAGATATTGATGTTAATTTCCTGGGAGTATAT
>NZ_LZZM01000184.1 GCF_002006345.1 Clostridium puniceum | reverse complement strand
ACATAGATGATTTTATATATATGTTCTAAAAAATTTTGTTCATTAAGATTTAATTTCTATATTAGAGTGATTGGATAAGACAACCAACTAAATTATGAACTTTCTTAATTAGAACTTATATAATTAAATATTTAATTATACATGTGAGTTAAACAATGTTATTTTTTTGTAGAAAACTAGAATATTTTGAATTATAATTATATTTATACCATTTAATTTATAATATAGCTATTTTGTATTTTTATAATAAAAATAGGGGGAATACTTATATGAAAAACATTATAAAATTCAAAATATCAAAAATTTTTTTTCTCTTGATTTCCCTATTATTTCTTATATCAACTTCTCCAGAACTGGGGATAAAAGCAGATGAAATTAATAAGAATGTTTTAATAATAAACTCCTACTCTACGGGATTCTATTGGACTGATGGAGAATGTGAAGGAATTATTGATACTTTAAATTCTGAAGAAAACGTTATGAAATATGTGGAGTATATGGATTGGAAAAGATATAATTCAGAAGATAATTTGAACAGGCTATATGAATATTATAAATATAAATACTTTGATAAAAAAATTAATTTGATAATTACAACCGATGATGCTGCTTTTAACTTTGCGATAAAATATAGAAAGGATTTATTTTCAGATGCGCCTTTAATTTTTGGTGGAGTACACAAAGAGTCTGCAGATAAAATATTAAAAGGTGATTCTAATGTAGCTGGTATTTATGAATCCATTGATCCAGAGGGCACTATTAGAGCCGCATTAAAAATGAAACCTAAATTGAAAAATATTTATGTTATTCATGAAAATACCGAAACTGGAACAAGTTATTATAATTTAATTAAGAAGTCAGTATCATTAATTGATAAAAATCTTATTATATATGATTTAAGCAATTATGATATTGATGAAATATATAATAAAACTTCAACACTTAAAGATGACAGTATAGTTCTTCTTGATGCTTATAACATAGATACAAAAGATCTTCCTCTTCCAGTTAATAAACTTTTAAATATTATTTCCACTAGCAGTCCGGTACCAATTTTTACTACATCAGAGCCACTTATAGGTCAAGGCTGTATCGGTGGTAGTGTAATCAGCGCTAAAGTTCATGGCATTGATATAGGTAATCTTGCTCTAAGAAACCTTAGAGGAGAAGATATAAATTCAATTTCTTTTATAGACAAAAAATCAGTGAGTTCCATCTATGATTACAATATATTAAAAAAATATGGTTTTACTTCAGCGGTTCTTCCCCAAAATAGTACAATAATTAATAAACCATCATCATTCTATGAAACATATAAAAAACAAATTTATATTATTTCTTCAGTATTTATAGTTCTCATGATTTTAATTGTATATCTTATCATTAATATAAAGAAAAAAATTGAAATTGAAAAAAAACTCATTGAAAATAACGAAGAAATTAGCACTCTATATGAAGAACTTATTGCCTCTGAAGAATCCTTGCAAATGAATTATATTGAATTGAATGACAAACAAAATGAACTTTTATTAAGTGAGGAAAAGTATAGATTAATAGCCGAATCTTCACTGGACATAATTTGGGAAGAAGACATGAAAACTAATATTAGAAAATACTCTGATAAATTGTTTGAAATACTTGGATATACAAATGATGAACTACCTACTTTTAATGATTGGTATAATATAATTCATCTAATGGATAGAGATATTGTAATAAAAACAAGATCAATGCATATGCAAAATGGATTTATTGATAATAATGTTATTTATAGAGTACAGTGTAAAACTGGTCAATTCAAATGGATTCTTGCAAATGTAAAACTACAATATAATGAAGCTGGAAACTTAATAAGGATGTATGGTGCTTATAAAGATATAACTCAATTAAAAGAAAATCAATTAGAAATAAACAACCTTGCATTTTATGATCCTATTACCAAACTTCCCAATAGGATATCTTTACATAATGCAGTTAGAGAATTAAGTGAGTTGAAAAAAGATTTTACAATGTTTTTCTTAGATCTAGACAATTTTAAAATAATAAATGATTCTTTTGGACATCCTGTTGGAGATAAATTGTTAATATTAGTGGCGGAACGTATAAATTCTATGAATAAAGATGAATACACTGCTTTTAGACTTAGTGGTGATGAATTTATTATCATTTATAAAGGCTCAAAGGATAGACTAGTTATAGAGAATATTGCAAGTACAATTCTCTCCAAAATATCAGAATCATGCAATATAGATGGTAGATATTTTCATATTAGTTCTAGTATTGGCATAGCATTGTATCCTGAAAATGGTGCTGATGTGAATGAATTACTAAAAAATGCTGATACTGCAATGTACTATTCAAAAGAATCAGGAAAAAATAAATATACTTTTTTCAATACTTTTATGGGTGAAAATACTATAAAGAAAATAAATTTACATAATGATTTACATAACGCCATTGAAAATAACGAATTTGTTTTATATTATCAACCAATAGCAGACGTAGTTAGTGGTCAAATAGTAGGAATGGAGGCTTTAATAAGGTGGATTAGCCCTAAAGAAGGTTTTATTGCACCAGATAAATTTATACAAGCTGCAGAAGAATCAGGCCACATTATTGAAATAGGAACTTGGGTTATACGAAGTGCGTGTAATTTTGCTAAGGAGCTTTTAAACTTAGGGCATGAAAATTTTTATATCTCAATAAATGTATCTGCAGCACAACTTATGCAGAAAAATTTCAAGGATATATTATTTAATATTATAAATGAAACTAGTATTCCTACTAAATATTTATTATTAGAAATTACTGAATCTGTTTTTATGGAATCATTTGAAGATATATCAAAGTTATTTTCAGAAATTAGGAAACGAGGCATAAAAATAGCTCTAGATGATTTTGGCTGTGGATATTCTTCATTAACTTATTTAAAGAATCTTCCTATGGATGTATTGAAAATTGATAAATCCTTTATTGATGATATTTTAAGTGCTGATGAAAAAAATTGTATTGTAGGTTTGATAATAACACTTATGAAACAGCTTGAATTTAAAGTTATAGCTGAAGGTATTGAGACGAAAGAACAGCTAGATTATATAAATGAATATAAGTGCGATTTATTTCAAGGTTATTTAGTTAGTAAACCAATTCCAAAAGAACAAATATTAAAACTTTTTAATAACATAAAGTAATTAAAATATTATTATTCATAATTGGTTCTGTAAATAATTTTGTGTAAGCTGAATAAAATGAACTTCTTCTTGGCAATAATTGAGATAACAAATTATTACAAGAAGGAGTTTTTTTATATGGAAAATGTGTCGAAAGAATTATTAAGAGAATACATAAAGAAACAAAATTTCACCAATGCCAATGATATATTAAGTGCATTAAAGGAAATGTTTAGAGATGTTTTACAAGAGTCTTTGGACGCTGAAATGGACGAAGCATTAGGCTATGGAAAGAAAACTAATGCGAATAGCCGAAATGGGTATTCGAAAAAGACTGTTAAAACAGAGCTAGAACCTATACAAATTGATATACCAAGAGATAGAAAAGGTGATTTTGAACCTAAAATAGTTCCTAACCACCAAAGATCCGTTAACGGTATCAAAGATAAGATTTTAGGACTTTATGCAACTGGAATGACAACTAGAGATATATCGGAGCAAATAAAAGAGCTATATTGCGTAGATATAAGTGCTGAAACTGTATCAAATATAACCAATAGAATATTACCGCTAGTTTCAGAATGGCAAAATACACCATTGGAAAATTCATATTCATTTGTTTTTATGAATGCTATACATTATAAAGTAAGATAAGATAAACAAATTATAGTTAAAGCTGCTTATATTGTAATATGTGTTAATTTAGATGGTGAAAAAGAAGTTTTAGAAATATGGATAGGAGCTAATGAAAGCAGCAAATTCTGGCTATCTGTGTTAAACTACCTTAAGAATAGAGGAGTTCAAAATGTCCTTATATTCTGCGTTGATGGGTTAAATGGCTTCAAAGAAGCTATCGGCGCTACATTTCCATTTGCAAAAATACAAAGATGCATAATACATCAAATAAGATCTAGTATGAAATATATTCCTTACAAAGACAGAAAGATCTTTGCAACTGATTTGAAAGGAATTTACAAAGCTGTTAATGAAGAAGCTGCAATGGAAAATTTGCTATTATTGAAAGATAAATGGTCTAATAAATATACTAATGTAGTTAAGAGTTGGGAAGATAATTGGGATAACTTGAGCACATTCTTTGCATTTCCAGATAATATAAGAAGGATAATATATACTACTAATGTTATAGAAAGCTTAAATAGCCAATTCAGAAAAGTAACAAAGACCAAACTAATATTTCCGAATGATGATAGCTTATTAAAGATGCTCTATTTAGCCGTTGAACGCGTAGCCAAGAAATGGACTAGAAATTATCCGGATTGAGATTTAGTTATTAATCAGCTTTAATATAGTATTTAGTGATATATTAGATAAAAAATCATAAGAAAAAGAACCTTAAATTAGGATATTCCTAAAATTAAAGTTCTCTTAAATTATTTGTCCTAAGTATATTATTGCCACTAATTGGAGATAATATACTTAGTGGATAAATAATTCCTTCACTATAAATATCTATTATTAGACAAAATTAAAGATTAGTCTAAGTGCTTAAGTTATAGATTATTTCTAAGAAGAAAATCAGAATACACAAAAATATTTACAGTCTTATTATCTTTTAATCCTATACTCAGTTACCGTAGATTTATTACATATTTCTTTATATTCTCTCCAAAGCAATTCTATATAATCATCAATTGGTACATCATACCAACCATGTCCATTATTTAAGAATAATTTTTTATATTTAGAATTGTTCTTAATTATTTTATTACCATATGTTTTTCTTAAAGTCTTATTTGTACATCTGTGAAATTCCTCATCACTTAATATCATTTCTTTTAACTTTTTTCTTTCTTGTTGAATATTTTCCCAAATTTTATTATCTTGTTGCTTTATTTCTTCTTCATAATTTAAAATTATCGATCTGCACATCTCTTCTGGAGAACAAAGTTCTTGTTCTATATAATAATAATCAAATTTCTCTACAGTCAACATCATATCTTGATACATACAATAAATTCTTAAACTTATTGGTTCATTAAAATTTATATTTTCTATTTTTTGATTATAGCTATAAAATTCTTTTTGAAATATTGATAATATTTCTTTATTAATATGATATTTTTGAATAACAAAGTCATTTATGCACATAGATTCTTTTTCTAAATAATTGTAATATCCTCTTGGTTATTGTAATTTTGCATAAAAAATAAGACTAAGATTTCTCCTAGCCTATCTAAAATATTACTTAACTGATTTTAATTTAGTAACTTCAACCCAATTACTTGCAGTCACAAGTTCAACTTTATTTAAATCTTTTTGAATATCATTAATTTTATTTATTACCTCAACATGGTTAGCTGAACTTTTACCTTCATAGTCTGTAAATTGATCTTTAAATTCTTTTATATCAAATTTAATTTCTTTAATACCCTTTGTATTATCATCAATCTTATTTTCTAACCTAGTTTGACCTTCTTTAAGTTCTTTCAACATTTCTAATATTTCATTATCCACTCTTTTATCACCTCACATAATATTATCGAGTAAAATTATTATATCACAAAAATATAAGTGATGTTATACTTATTTTAATACATGCGAAAAAGACACATACAAAATTGTATATGCCTTTTATAATATATATCATTTTTTCTATCCAACTTCACTTTTCTATTCTTCTTGCTTATTACATCCAAAGGATTGTACCTTAATAAATTATCTTTTAATTCAACTGGTAATAAGTTAATATATCTCTCAGTAGTTGTTATTTGAGTATGAGCCAACTGAGCTTTAAGCCTGTAAATATCTCCGCCGTTTCTGATAAAAAGTGTACTTAATGTATTCGTAAAAGTGTTTACCCCTCTCATTTTCACCTTACAATACTTAAAACAACTAGTAATATTTTGATACAACGTACTGTAACACATCTTTTCACCATTTAATTTAGAAAATAATATATCATCATCTTTTAATTGTAAATTTGATATATATTCTTGTAATACAACTTTAAGTGCGTCTGGTAATGGAACATTAATTTGTCGCTTAGTTTTCATATGCCTAAATAAAATATTCTCATTATCAAAATTAATATCTTTTACTCTCACATTTAATAAAGTCTCACTTCTACATCCAGTTGCTATAAAGAAATTTATGCAAACCCATGACCTGTAATTACCCACTAAACATTCTTCTAGATTCGGTTTTTTTAATAAAATTTCAACCTCAGCTTCTGTGTATATAGCTTTTTTCTCTAATAATACATTAGGTATTTTAACTTAAAACTTAACTAAATATTCTCTTTTAAAACAGTATGAAATAAATGCCTTTATTTTTATCATAAAAGTTTTATAATAGTTGCGTTTATGTCCTTTATCAATCATTTCATTTGTTCTTTGTATTACTCTCTACTCCAAAACACTCTCCAAAAAAACATTCTATTCAACCTTCTGTATCAAACCATTATCAATCAAAATCTTAAAAGAAAAACTCCTAATAGTATTACCAAAGCTTAATGTTATTTTGTCTTCCTTCAGTTCTTCAATCTCCCCAATACCATAAGTCTTATGAGCTACTTTATCTCCCTCTTCATAACCATAAGTCTCCACAATCATATCATTTAACTTACCTTCAACAATGAACCTTGAAACTTCCTTAAACTGCCCCCTTCTGCTTCTTGGTGAAAACAAATAAAGGTTATCTATTGCTCTTGTTATTCCAACATAGAATAATCTTCTCTCCTCTTCTATATTATCTTTTATACTTGAACTATGAGGAATTGTTTCTTCGCTAACATTAATTACATATACATTTTTAAATTCCATTCCTTTTACTCCATGTATAGTACTTAAAATAACTCCTTCTCTTTTTGTCTTTTTTTTACTTTCTTCTATGGTTTGTTTTATTTCTTCTATATGTTGCAAAAATTCAAATATGGTTTTAAAGCCTTCAGCTGCTAATTTAAATTCTTCTATTATATCTTCTAAATCCTCTGAGCTTTGGTTAAGCTTTTGAGCATATCCTTTTATATGATCTATATAGCCTAAATCCATAACTATATATGCAATAGCAGATGATAATGATACTTTATTTAAATAGTGTATATCTTTTCTTAAGTCATCAAGCTTTTTCTTTTGAAAAGGCGGTGTGTCTGTTTTATTCATTAATATGGTAAATGGATCTTCTTCCTGGATATAACTTTTTATATAAGCAAGATTTCCCTTACTTACATATCTAAAAGGTCTATTTATTATTTGCAAAAAGCTATTTGTATCAAATTGATTAATTGATAATTTCAAATATGCAATTAAATCTTTGCATATAAAATGCTCAAAAAAATTATATTCTCTATCTAATAATGTAAATGGAATCTTTCTTTTTGTTAAAACATCTATCATTGTCATTGATTCTATATTTGTTCTATATAATACTGCATTATCTTCATATGGAATGCCTAGTTTTTTATTTTCTAAAATTATATCAGTTAAGCTTTCAGCTTCCATTTTTTCATTATATGGACTAAACCATTTAATAATCCCTGTGCTATCTTTATTCCATTTAATTTCTTTATTATTTCTTTGCTTATTAAAACTTATTACATCCTTTGATTTATCGACTATATTCATTTTACTTCTATAATTAATTGATAGATAATATTTTTTTCCCTCTTTGAATATCTTATCAAAGCTAACCATATATTCAGGCTTTGAACCTCTAAATGAATAAATGCATTGATCCTCATCTCCAACAGCAAAAAGGCTGTTATCCTCTCCTTCATTTATTAATTTTAGAAAGTCAATTTGCATTTCATCACAATCTTGAAATTCATCTACCAATACATATTTAAATAATTTTCTATATGCTAAAAGCATACTCTTATCATTCTTAAGTAATTCCAATACCTCTATAGCTAAATCATCAAAATCTTTTTTATTATGTTCATTCTTATATTCCTCATATTTTTCTAGTGCTTCTGAAAAAATTTCCTTTGCAACAGATGGTTTAAATTCACTTAAAGCTATCCTAGAAGTTTTATATAGTGAAATATTATTTATTGCTTCTTTTATCTTATCTTCATTAACTTCATCAAAATATTTTCCTAGCACATTACTAACTATTTTATGAGCAATACCTCCATCTATTATATCTATCTTCTCTCCACCTTTTAAAAGCATCTTGTAGAACAATCCATGAAAAGTCCCAAAAAACGGAGATATATTTTTATTAAAAGCCTTCTCATATCTATTTTTCATATTTTGAGCTGCTGCTTTTGTAAATGTTATTACAATTATATTTCCATTAGCAATCTTTTTATTTTCTACTAAATAATTAACTTTGTTTATTATAACCGTTGTCTTACCCGACCCTGGTGCTGCAACTATCAGCGCATTTTTATCTTCTGCATTTACTGCACTCATTTGATATTTATCAAGGTTGTACCCCACTATTTAAATCCTTCTTTCTTTTGACTTAATATTTACTTTCAAATATTATATTTCAATTATATATTATAATTTTCATAATATCTCGTTCTTATTTCTATTTATTATCTATACCAATTTTAATTTTAGCCATAATTACTATTTTTAGAACAAACAGCAACTAATATTGTAATAAAAGACTTATAGATGTACAATAGTTTTATATATTTTTATTTATAATGTAATAATATAGCAATTATTAAAAAGTAATTATTTTATATATTTTTTTAAAGGAGATTATTATGAATAATAAATCTAATTTCAATGTAAAAGATGAAAGAAATTTAACAATGCTGGTTGATTTTTACGAATTAACTATGGGCAATGGTTATTTTGATAAAGGACTTAAAGACAAAATAGCTTATTTTGACATGTTTTTCAGAAGAATTCCTGATGAAGGTGGATATTGCATAATGGCTGGTGTTGAGCAATTAATTGAATATCTAAAAGCCTTAAAATTCACGGACGACGATATTACTTATTTAAGAGGTAAAAATACCTTTTCAGAAGATTTTCTTGAATATCTAAAAAACTTTAAATTTACTTGTGATGTCTGGGCCGTTCCAGAAGGAAATCCTGTATTTCCTAATGAACCACTTGTAACTGTTCGCGGCCCTGTAATTCAAGCACAATTTCTTGAGACAATGATTCTTTTAACTATCAATCATCAAACTTTAATTGCCACAAAAGCTAATAGAATTTGCAGAGCTTCCGAAGGCCGCCCTGTAATGGAATTTGGTTCTAGACGTGCTCAGGGATATGATGGTGCAATTTATGGCGCTAGAGCTGCTATTATTGGTGGTTGTAGTTCAACAGCTTGTACTTTATCAGATAGAATGTTTAACATTCCTGCAATAGGAACTATGGCCCACAGCTGGGTTCAATTATATGATACCGAATATGATGCCTTTAAGGCTTGGGCTGAAATTTATCCTGATGACTGCGTATTATTAATTGATACATATAATGTTATAAAATCTGGTATTCCGAATGCAATAAAAATATTTAATGAAGTTTTAAAACCTCTTGGCAAGCAACCTAAGGGAATTAGAATAGATTCTGGTGATATTACTTATTTAACAACTAAGTGCAGAGAAATGCTAAATGCTGCTGGTTATGAAGATTGTAAAATAGTGATTTCTAACTCACTTGATGAACATATTATAAAGGATGTATTAGATCAAGGTGCTTCTATTGATTCTTTTGGAGTTGGTGAAAGACTTATAACTGCAAAATCTGAACCAGTATTTGGTGGTGTTTATAAATTGGTTGCATTAGAAAATAATGATGAATTAATTCCTAAAATTAAAATAAGTGAAAATGATGAAAAAATAACCAATCCTGGTTTTAAAAAGATAATAAGAATTTTTGATAAAAATTCTCATAAAGCTTTAGCTGATTTAATTACTTTAAGAGATGAAACTGTTAATGAAAAAGAACCTTTAGTATTGTTTGATCCTATTCATACTTGGAAAAGAAAGAAATTTAAAAACTACTATACTAAAGAGCTTCAAGTTCAAATCTTTGAAAAAGGTAAATGTATCTATGAATCACCTACGGTTTTAGATATTAAACAATTTTCAAAAATTGAAACTGATAAATTATGGTCAGAAGTTCTTAGATTTGAAAATCCTCATACTTATTATGTTGATTTATCACAAAATTTATGGTCTTTAAAGCAGTCTTTACTTCATAAGTTTACAGCTTCTTATGAACCTCAAGATTAACCTCAAAATCACTCTGACCATTATTCGGTTGTATTCAAGATACATAAGCAAACAGAGATTAGAGTACTTTAAAATATTCTAATCTCTGTTTATTTTAGTAATTAATATTAATATTTTTATCATCATCATATATAGATAAATTTAAGAAACTATACTCTTCCTTCATTATGTCTCTAAAGTTTACATTGCTTGATTCTGTACACTCATTAAAAATGCAGTGTTCACGCTCTTGCCTTTCTGATGAATTTCCAACTAATATAGGACATTCACTGTAACATTCAACTTTTTCTTTTTTAGTTGACCAAAATGGACATTTACTCATAAAACCCGCCACCCTTTTTTTATCGCATTTCATAAACTCTCACAATTTATGAGTCAATTATATTACATATAATTGAAGAAGTAAAGATTTTACAATGATATATTGAAAAAAGCAGCTTTCAAATGAAAGCTACTCCTCCGCAAATATCTTATTTAAATTTCACAAGTGTTTTTAACAACAGAAATATTTATAAGTTCATTTTGAAAAGCTCTAAGTAGTGCTTTTTCTAAAACTTTTTCTTTATCAAAATTTGCTATATCCTTACATTCTGAAAAAACTTTATTTTTTTCACCTTTAACATTTTTATAAGTTAATGTTACGTTTGGCTTATCGTATTCTACTTCTAATATCTTGATTCCCCAAGATATATTAGCAAAATCACCATCAACTGTTAATTTTGTTAATTCTTTTAACTTTTCATTATCTTTACTTGGATCATTAACTACTATTAATTCATCCCCAACTTTATACTTTCCCACAAAAATACGCCTCCTTTTAATTCATATATTTGCATCTTTTATCATAGGCTATCTATTCAAAAGTCTGTAATAAAATTTGTGTCTATTCTGTGGAATATTTCCTATTACTTCGAAAAGTATGTTAATATTTTAACATTCACCCCTCAGTTATATTTTAGCAAATTTTTTCTTACTATACAATAATTTTTTCACATTTTATATTAAATTTCTATATAGTTTTTGTTAATTATTCCAATCTGGTTCATTCACTTTCTTTTACAAACTAGATATCGCTTCTATTAAATATTTTTTAGTATATAATTTCACAAAGAAGCCAATTAATAATTATTGTCTACAAATAATTTCAATTGATATTTATAAATATTTATGCTATAATTTTAGCATAAATATATTATAAGTGAGGTATCACAAAATGGATCATATAGCTTCAATTTTTAAGGAAAAAAAGCTAAAATTAACTCCTCAGAGGCTTGCAGTATATAATTACCTAATTAATACAACTTCTCATCCTTCTGCTGATGTTATATATACAGATATTCATATTCAATATCCTACTATGAGTTTAGCCACTGTTTACAAGGCTCTTAAAACATTAGTTGAAGTTGGCTTAATTCAAGAAATAAATGTTGGCGAAGGTAACTTTAGGTATGATGGAAATTCTTTTCCTCATCCTCATTTACAATGTTTAGGTTGTGGTAAAGTTGATGATTTTAAAGATTTGACACTTGATAATCTTAATTCCTTGGCAGAAAATCATACTACTTATAAGATTGTTTCTAACAAAGTTTATTTTTATGGTTATTGCACTAACTGCCAATAAACATTGTTTAGATTATAACTTTAGATATTTTATTTAAAGTTATAATCTTTTTTTATTTTATCACTTCTATATTATTAATATGAACTTAAATATTAACATATAATCTATTGAGGTGATACATAATGAAAATCTTAATATTAAAGAAAAATTTTTTAATTAATACAGTATTTTATATAGAGCTCATAGTTTTTTTTATAATACTCATACATTTTTTCTATAGCAACACTGATTCAAGACAAACTATTTCTCCAATAAATATTAATCAAACTATACAAGTAGATTTAACCGGAGATGGTAGAAAGGAACATTTACAACTATTAAATTCGCAAAATAAAATCGATTTTAATATAATTTCTTCTAGTAATAATTTTTATCTTTCAGATTCAATTAACGATAAAATACTTTTTACTAATAATAGTCATTGGGAGCCTAAAGTTTTTCTTAATGATATTTCCAGAGATAATATTCCTGAGCTTATAATACAGGGGGCAAAAAATGATAAGCCTATTTCTTATGTGTTTCATTGGAATAAACGGAATTTTGATTTACTTTATTCAAGTGCTAATAATATTTTAGGAATATTAGATTCAAAAAATTCCAAAACGCCTCAATGTTATTCTGTATCATCTTCAGAAGGTTTAGCTTCATTAAACAGTTTTATGCTCATTAATGACGCTACCTTAGATACTACAAAAGATAATTTAAATATTCCATCACTTGATTCTGTAACAAAATTCATAGATTTAGTTCAACTGCCTTATGTATTTGATGATCTTCCTGATATTTTTGCTTCTACTATTGATAAAAAAGATTTGTCTTTGCTTTGGAATTTAGATAAAGATAATTATTCTTACTCTTTTCAAAACGGATTCTTTTACGATTATAAATGGACCGAGTCCCAGGAACCTTCTAGTTTACGTTGGAGATTATCCTTCGAAAAAAGTAGTTTTAAAGGCTCTCAAAACGATAAAAATGAACTTATTTTATTATTAGATTTAGAAAAATATAATACTTCTTACAAGATAAATTCCATACAAAAAATAAAATAAGTCATATTCAAAGAAAATAATAATAAGATTTTATTTTAGTCACTTACTCAGTGAGTGCATACAAAATCGAACCTTCTTGTCACACAAAATGGACTAGAATGCTAACCTATTATTCGCCAAAAATTAAAGGCCGCATAATGCGGCCTAAAGGGGGATGAGGGGTTACTTAATGAAGTAAAACTAAAATTTCATTAAGTACGTAAGAGAATAATTTTTCTATTACATTTATATTATTGACACATTTTTCTTTTGTATACACTATTTCAAATATTTTTATTTTTAAATATCTTTAAATTCTCCATTTTTATATGCTTCTATAATTTTATCTATAAATTTTATTCTATCGGGATGAGCATAGCTTTTTAATGCAGTTAAAAACATTAAATTTATATCATTTTCTTTACCGTCTGTCTCTTTCTTATTACTTCTATCCATATTTTGGTTTACAGTTCCTTTTTGATTCATGTTACTATATTGTTTGTTTTGATTAACATTCGTATGAATGTTTTTATTGAAATCATTATTTTGATTAGACATATTTCCTTGTGAAAAGCTATTATCTAAGTTTAACCCCATCATTTGAGCTATTGAACCTAAATTGCCCAAGTTAAATCCATTGGTATTCATTGAAGATAACATACTACCCATGTTGTTAATATCAAAATTCCCCCCTAATAGGCCCATAAGCTGCATAGGATCTATACCAAAAGGTATACTTTTATTGTTAACATTACTATTACTATTATTATTAGTAGTATTATTAGCATCATTTATTCTTGCACTTTGGTCTCTATGTTTGTGCTTAGCCATTTTTTAATCCTCTCAATTCTAATTGCCTCTTTTTAATATATGTATTTACAAGCTAAAATGCTTATGTTTTTGAACATTTTTTTAGAGGGCTAAAAAAGCCCTCTATCCACTATCCTACTAGCAACACTTAGATTCTTCGCAGCAGCTTCCAGAACCTAAAAGATTAGAAAAACATCCACCACATAATAAGAATAGTAAAATAATTAAAAATGACTTATTAGAATTTAATAATCCTGACCCACAGGCTATTAACAGAAATAAGATTGGTGTACAACTACTTCCGCCTCCTAATAGACCAGATCTTGAATCACAGCAGCAGTCGTGATGGCGTTTCTTTTTACAGCAACATTTATGCTTTCTAGACATATTTATCTCTCCTTCCTAAAAATTTAGAATTTTAACAACCACAACCAATATTAGTATTGCAAGGATTTAATCCTCCACAAAAACCAAGGTTGTTATTATTATTACTATTGCAAAGGAATAATATTACTAATAAGAACAAAAATGATGAGCAATTACCTAATATTCCACCACCAAAGTTTCCTTTGTTACAGCAGCAATCATCTTCTCTTTCACAACAACAACTTCTTCCTCCACCGAACATCCTATTTCTTCCACAACCACAATAAAATAATATTAATAAAATCCAAATCCAGCTACCAAATCCACAGCCAGTAATTCCTTGACCACAACCACCTGGGAAACCTCCAAATCCTGGTCCTCCAAAGCTTGGTCCACAACTACAATTGTCAGTTCTTGAATCGCTACAATCATCATCGCATGAATTTAAACCATTTAGGATATCATTCATTTCCATACATATTCCTCCTTGGAAATATTTTTTCTTTTTTATACTATATATTATTCTTACTCAGAATTTTTGACACATTTATTCTAAATATAATTTTAAAATCATACTTAATAATATAAATTTAAATAAATATAAAAACACTCCATTACAAATTTAAAATTTGTAATGGAGTGTTTTCATAAACATCCTCAACTTCCAGAACTTATCACAAGTACATTTAATCTAAGTCAGTTGCAAATTCTAAGAAAAGATTATCAATCAGTTCATCTCTTCCGTCTTTATTTAAAGATGAAAAGAAATATAATTTATCCTCAGCACCCAATTTCAATGTATCTCTTATTACTTTTTCATTCTTTTTTAATTCATTTCTTGTAAGTTTATCACTTTTTGTTCCAATAACTACAACATCATATCCAAAATGTTTAAACCATTCAATCATCATAATATCGTCACCTGTTGGTTTATGTCTTGAATCTACAAGTAAAACAACTCTTTTTAATTGCTCTCTACCTGTTAAATACAACTCGATTGTTTTTCCCCAGCTATCTTTTTCTGCCTTTGATACTTTTGCATATCCATACCCTGGTAAATCAACTAAATAAAAATCATTATTTATAAGAAAAAAATTTACTAATCTTGTTTTTCCTGGAGTTTGACTAACCTTTGCTAACTTTTTTCTATTTGTTAATGAATTTATTATAGAACTTTTTCCTACATTTGATCTTCCAACAAAAGCAACTTCAACTCTATTATCTATAGGATATTGTTCTCTTTTTACTGCTGAAGTAATAAACTCTGATTGTTTAATTCTCATTTGTATCCTCTCCAATTAACGCATTTTTTAATACCTCATTTACTTCTCTTGCCGAAATAATATTCAAATTATTCCTAATTGAAATTGGTATCTTCTCTATATCTTTCTCATTTTCTTTTGGAATTATTATAGTATCTACACCAGCTCTAAATGCAGCTAAAGATTTTTCTTTTAATCCACCAATAGGAAGAACTCGTCCTGTTAATGTTACTTCTCCTGTCATTGCTACATTATGTCTAACTTTCTTGCCTGACAATGCTGATACAAGTGCAGTTACCATAGTAACACCTGCCGATGGTCCATCTTTAGAAACTGCTCCTTCTGGTGCATGTATATGAATGTCTTTTTCCTTATAAAAAGACTCCTTAATTCCAAACTTAATTGCATTAGCTCTAACGTAACTATAAGCAGTTTTAGCAGATTCCTGCATAACAGTTCCAAGCTTCCCTGTAAGTTCTAATTTACCTGAACCTGACATAACCATAGCTTCTATAGGAAGAGTATCTCCACCATAGGCTGTCCATGCCATACCATTTACCACACCAACTTTGTCCACATTATCAATTTTGTCAAAATCAAATATTCTTTTACCTAAAAGTTTTTCAACTTCTTGAACCTTTACTACATATTCCTTCTTTTTTTGCTTTAGCATTTCCGCTAAAGCCTTTCTTGTAAGTGAACCTAATTTTCTTTCTAATCCACGAACTCCTGATTCTCTTGTATATCCTTCTATAACTTCTCTAATAGATTCATCTTCTATTTTAATTTTATCATCTGGAATATCTAATTCTTTAAATATCTTAGTTATTAAGTGGTTTTTAGCTATATTAAATTTTTCTTCATAAGTGTATCCTGATACTTCAATGACTTCCATTCTATCCAAAAGAGGTCTTGGTATAGTATCTAAAGTGTTTGCTGTTGCTATAAACATAACTTTTGATAAATTAATTGGAACTTCTAAATAGCTGTCTCTAAAATCTTTATTTTGCTCACTATCTAATATTTCTAATAATGCATCAGATGGGTCACCCTTATAATTTGAGCTCACTTTATCTATTTCATCAAAAAGCATAAGTGGATTTATAGATTTCGCTTCCTTTAATCCATAAGCAATTCTTCCAGGAATAGCACCTATATAAGTTCTTCTATGTCCTCTAATTTCAGCTTCATCTTTCATTCCACCAAGTGGGATTCTTGTATATTTTCTATTAATCGCATTGGCTATAGATTTTGCAATAGATGTTTTCCCAACCCCCGGAGGGCCAACCAAACAAAGAATCGGACCTTTTTGAGATTTACTAAACTGTTTTACAGCCAAATACTCTATAATTCTATCTTTAACATCTTCTAATCCATAATGTTCACCTTCTAAAACTTTTCTTGCCTTAATGATATCAATATTTTCCTTAGTATATTTTCCCCAAGGAATGTCCATTATCCAATCTAAATATGCTTTAATGACATTAGCTTCTGAAGATGTCGCACTCATATTTTTAAGTCTTGATAATTCATAGGTAACTTTTTCTTTTACTTCTTTAGTAAGCTTTGCTTTTTCAAAAGCTTCTTCATATTTTGCTATTTCTTTCTTTTCTTGATCATCTTCGCCTAATTCTTCTTGAATTGCCTTTATTTGTTCTCTTAGGTAATATTCCTTTTGCTCTTTTGCGACAGTATTCTTTACCTTATTAGCAATTTTTCTTTGGATTTTAGCTATAGAAATTTCAATCTTAACTCTTTCTAGGACTTTTTCTGCTCTTTTTTTCAAATCTATAGTTTCTAGTATTTCTTGCTTTAACTTTTCATCCGTAATTGCATAAGAAGCTACCATATCCACAAAATCACTTGGTTTTTCAGATGAATTTATTACTTTAATAAATTCTCCATAATTTTCTTCATTAAGTTTTAATAATTTTAGGAATTCTTTATCTAAATATTTAATATAAGCATCTAGATCTTCACTATTAACTATTTTATCTCCTAATTTTTCTATTGAAACCTTTATATAATCATCTTCACCCTCTATATACTCAACTATTTTAGCTCTTTCTTTACCTTCTACGAGAACCCTAATAGTGTTATCAGACATTTTTAGGATTTGCTTTATTTTACATATAGTTCCGATTGAATAGATTTCATCTTGATTCGGTTCCTCTACCACAGAATTTTTTTGACCTACAAGAAAAACTTCTTGCCCATCTAACATAGCTTGTTCAATAGCTGCTGTAGATTTTTCTCTTCCCACATCAAAATGTACAACCACATTAGGAAAAACAGTCAAACCTCTTAAAGGAATTAGTGGAAGTGTATATAACTTTTTCATTTTACTATTTCCCCCCATATTATATTACATTATTTATTTTGACTTATTTAGTATACACATAATAGATAACTTTTTCAATGATTCTTAATATAAAAAACTTGCTATTATCCTAGTGTTTTTACAAAATGAGCAAAAAAATAACATTTATTCATATATGAGTAATTTAATATAATTACTATTAATTTATTATAACATATATATAAGTTCTAATTAAGAAAGTTCATAATTTAGTTGGTTGTCTTATCCAATCACTCTAATATAGAAATTAAATCTTAATGAACAAAATTTTTCAGAACATATATATTAAATTTTGAAAAAAGCTATGAGATAAAAATAAGCTATTGAAAATATAATTTTATTTTCAATAGCTAAAGCTTTTTCATTTGAATTTTATCTTTTTAATTATTTAAAATATTATTGGCTTCTGCAGATAATATTTCTCTATCATTTTCATTAATTATCTCTAAATTCTCTATAGCAATTTTAATTACCTCTTTAAAATTCTTTACTGGGATTACTTCTATTTCACATATTTCATTTAGTGCTGTATCATAATTTTCGTAAGGAATTATAACTTTTTTCGCTCCTCCCTTAAAAGCTGCAGATATTTTTGCTTTTGCTCCTCCTATAGCTTTTACAGCTCCTAATATACTTATTTCACCTGTCATTGCTACAAATCTATTTACTTTTTGATTGGTTATTGCACTATATATAGCTGTTGCAATACTTATTCCTGCTGAAGGACCGTCAACGGGCATCCCTCCAGGAATATTAACATGTATATCATATTTATCTGTACACAAATCAAATAAGTTATCTAGAACTGTAAGTACATTTTGTACTGATGAATAAGCTGTACTTTTCATCTTGATTTTTTTATTGTTATTAGTTATTTCTTCTTCTTCTACAATTCCAGTTACCTTAAGTTCGCCTCTCCTATTATTAACTTTTTTACAGCTAACCTCAAGCGGCATTAACATACCAATATTAGCTCCATATACTGCTAATCCATTAACTACTCCAATTCTTGATTTGGATGGGATTTTATTAGATATTATCTTATTATAGTGGCCATTTTCCAATACCCATTTAATATCTTCTAATGTTATTTCTTTTCTCTCTTCATTAATTGCAATGCCAGAAGATAATTGTATTAAATTTATTACTTCTCTTCCATTCGTACAATACTTACTAACTTCATCAACTGCTTCTAATTCGATTTCCAGTCCAACTTTCTTAACAGAATTCATAGCAATTTGTGATATTTCTTCTGGCAATAAAGCTCGGAAAAATATTTCAACACATCTTGATCTTATAGCTGGAATTATTTCTTCTGGAGCTCTTGTAGTTGCACCTATTAATCTAAAATCTGCTGGAAGTCCATTATCAAATACTTCCTTTATATATTTAGGCATATTAGTATCCTCAGAATTATAATAGGAGCTATCTAAAAATACTTTTCTATCTTCTAATACTTTTAAAAGCTTATTTAATTCAATCGGATGAAGCTCTCCAATTTCATCTAAAAATAAAACACCTCCATGAGCTTTAGTTACTGCCCCCGCTTTTGGTTGTGGAATACCTGCAATTCCTAATGAGCCGGCTCCTTGATATATAGGATCGTGGACTGAACCTATAAGAGGATCTGCAATTCCTCTTTCATCAAATCTTAAGGTAGTAGCATCTAATTCAACAAACTTTGCTTTAGCAGTAAAAGGTGATACCTTTGATTTTTTAGCTTCTTCTAATACAAGTCTTGCTGCTGCTGTTTTACCTACTCCTGGCGGTCCATAGATAATAACATGCTGTGGATTAGGTCCGCATAGTGCAGCTTTTAACGCTCTAATTCCTTTCTCTTGGCCTACTATTTCATCAAAAGATGAAGGCCTGCTTCTTTCTGTTAGAGGCTCTGATAAAGATATCTGTCTTAGTTTAATTAAATTATTAAGTTCCTTTGTATTTTCTCTATCAATTACAATACTTTTACTTCTAGTTTGCTGCCTATTTATTGAATTGAATATTACATAAATCATAAGAATTAAAACTACAATTTGCAAAATCATAAATATATTTGTCATAATCATTAAATATATTTATTAATAATATTACACAGCATTATTGGCTGTATTTTATTATTAAAAATATACTTTTCCTCCTTCTAATTTTATATCTACTATTATTTGCTTAATATAACAAATATATTCTTAATTTATGAATTAAATAAAAAAATACTTTCAATAATTATCCAAGATTACATTGGACTTAACTAAAAAATTCCCCCATCCTTAATTTTATAATTAAACGATGAGGGAATTCGAAAAAATCTAAGCAGATTCTATGTCTTTTTTAGTTCTAGCTTTAACTAAACTAGGTCTAGTTTTTCCTTCTTCAAGTCTTTCAATTGTAGGTTCTTTCTTATCTTTAATAGCTTCTTCGGTTATTGTAACCTTAGTAATTCTATTATCTGAAGGTATTTCATACATTACTTCATTCATTATATCTTCTATAATCGCTCTTAATCCTCTAGCTCCTGTTTGTCTTGTTATAGCTTCTTCTGCAATTGCATCTAAAGATTTTTCATTAAAATCTAACTTAACATCATCTAGCTCAAATAACTTTTTATATTGTTTTACAAGCGCATTTTTAGGTTTAGTTAAAATTTGGATTAATGCTTTTTTATCCAAAGATTCTAATGTAACAAGTATTGGAAGTCTTCCTACAAATTCTGGGATTAAACCAAACTTCAATAAATCAGCTGGCATAATTTCCTTAAGTAAACTTCCAACATCCTTTTCATGCTTACCTTGAATTTGTGCACCAAATCCCATAGAACTCTTTCTTGTTCTGTTTTCAATTATTTTATCAACTCCATCAAAAGCTCCACCACAAATAAATAATATATTAGAAGTATTTATTTGTATAAATTCTTGATGAGGATGTTTTCTTCCGCCTTGAGGTGGAACAGATGCAACTGTTCCTTCTAATATTTTTAATAGTGCTTGTTGCACACCTTCTCCAGAAACATCACGTGTAATAGATGGATTTTCAGATTTTCTTGCAATCTTATCTATTTCATCTATATATATTATTCCTCTTTCAGCTTTTTCTACATCATAATCTGCATTTTGAATTAACTTCAGAAGAATATTTTCAACATCTTCTCCAACATACCCTGCTTCTGTTAATGTTGTAGCGTCAGCTATTGCAAAAGGTACATTTAAAAATCTCGCTAAAGTTTGTGCAAGTAATGTTTTACCTGAACCAGTTGGTCCTAGTAGTAAAATATTACTTTTAGATAATTCAACATCTATATCTTCTTTATTAGTATTAATTCTTTTATAATGATTATAAACTGCTACTGATAAAGATTTTTTTGCTCTTTCTTGCCCAATAACGTAAGAGTCTAAATATTCTTTAATTTCATTTGGCTTTGGGACACTTTTAGGATCAAAGTCAACAGTTTCTTGGAATTCATCTGCTATTATTTCTGAACATAATTCAATACATTCATCACAAATATATACTCCTGGACCTGCAATTAATCTTTTTACTTGTTCTTGAGTTTTTCCACAAAATGAACACTTCAACTGTTTCTTTTCATCATATTTAGCCATATTTTCACCTCACTTAAAACTATAACTTAAAATTTTCTTTTATTTATCTTTCCCTAATTTATGTGTAGTTATTACATCGTCTACTAATCCATAAGCTTTAGCTTCATCGGCACTCATGAAATTATCTCTTTCTACATCTGCCTTAATTGTTTCTAAAGACTTACCAGTATTTTCGCTTAAGATTTTATTTAAAGAATCTTTAATTTTTAATATTCTTTTTGCATGTATTTCAAAATCTGTTGCTTGGCCTTGGAATCCTCCAAGTGGTTGATGAATCATTATTTCTGAATTTGGAAGTGCATATCTTTTGCCCTTAGCTCCACATGAAAGTAAGAATGCTCCCATTGAAGCTGCCATTCCAATACATATTGTTGATACATCACATTTAATATATTGCATAGTATCATAAATAGCCATTCCAGAAGTTATAGATCCACCTGGGCTATTTATATATAAATAAATGTCTTTATCTGGATCCTCACTTTCTAAAAATAATAATTGTGCCACTATTAAATTGGCAGTATCATCATTTACTTCGCCACTTAACATGATTATTCTTTCTTTTAATAATCTTGAAAATATATCATAGGAACGTTCTCCCCTACTTGTTTGCTCTACAACCATTGGTACTAAACTCATGTAAATCCTCCCTTTTACTATTATATTTCTATCTAACTCTAATTATATATTCTTTTTCTTAGTTTGTTAATTATTATTTGAATAAATTGCCAGATTTTTTTTTCTGGCAATTTGATAATCCATATTACTTATTTTATATTATATCTTAAAATAAATTATTTGCAATTTTCTTTTATAAATTTAAGAGTATTTTCGATTACTATGTCTTTTTCAATCATGTTCTTTTGAGATTTAACTAAAATCTTAGCCATTTTTTCTGGATCCTTAGGTCCATAAATTTTTCCTAATTCAAGAGCTCTTGCATTTAATTGTTCTTCTGTAGCTTTAATTTCTTCTGCCTTAGAAATTGCTTCAAGAATTAAATCTGCTTTAACTTTTCTTTCTGCATTTTCTTTCATGAATTCTCTCATTTTTTCAGTTGTATTTCCAGTAAACTCCATGTATTGTTCTAAGCTTAATCCTTGATATTTTAATCTTCCTTCAAGGTCTTGCATCATAGCATCAATTTCTTTGCTTACCATAACTTCTGGAATATCCATTTTTGAACTTTCAATTATTGCAGTAATAACAGCTTCTTCAAATTCTCTTTCAGCTTTTTCATCGTTATTTTTTACTAATGTATTTTTAAGATTTTCCTTTAACTCTGCAAATGAATCAACTGCTGCTACATCTTTAGCAAATTCATCATCTAATTCTGGTAATTCTTTAACTTTAATTGATTTGATTTCAACTTCAAACATTGCTGGTTTTCCGTTTAATTCATCTTTACCGTAAGCTTCTGGGAAAGAAACATTAACTTCTTTTTTATCACCTACTGCCAAACCAATTAATTGATCTTCAAAATTATCTATGAAGGTGCCTGATCCTATTTCTAAAGAGTAATCATTTCCTTCTCCACCTTCAAAAGGAGTTCCGTCTATATATCCTTTAAAATCTATAACAGCTATATCACCGTTTTCTACAGTCCCCTCTTTTTTAACTTCAATTCTAGCATTTTTTTCTTGCATTTCAGCAATTTGCTTTTCTATTTCACTGTCTTCTACTTCATATACAGGTTTCTTTATATCTAATCCCTTATATTCTCCAAGTTCTATTTCAGGATAAGTAGTAACTGTTGCAGTGTAAACTAATTCTTTACCTTCTCCAAGTTCTACAATATCAATTTGTGGATAATCTACAGGTCTGATATTTTCTTGACTTAATGCCGTTGGATATGATTCATCAATAGCAAAGTTTACAGCATCATCATAAAATGCTTCAACTCCATAGAATTTTTTAACCATTGCCATTGGAACTTTTCCTTTTCTGAATCCAGGTATATTATATCTACTCTTATTTTTATTATAAGCTTTAGTTAATGCTGCATCAAATTTTTCAGCTTCAACCCTTATTTCTAATTTTATAACATTTGCTTCTACTTTTTCCACGTTAGCTTTCATTTTATTCTTTCCTCCTAAAAATAGTGTACATCTTAAATTTAACTAAGTCATTATACCATAAATCTCTAAATTTTATCAAATAATTTATTATAATATATGTTTACTGAATATAATTACCATTTACATCTATATAATAAACTTTTCCATCAACATTAATTTTTACACCTTTATCTTCTTTTTCAGCAATCTCTATATTAGCTCCTGCCAAATCCCAAAGCACTTTATCTTCACCAGATTGAATATCAGTTATCCATAAATATTGCTTAAGATTACTGCCTCCAAAATATGGCCTGTTAGTTACAAATATTACTTTTTCTTCATTTATAAATTTTGAATTTACATTCCACAAATATTTTGGATTTGCCTTTAGGGTATCTGCTCTTGTAAAAATTCCACCACTACTAGAAATATATTGGTCTTTAGATAATACTTTAGCAATACCTTCTACATTATACAAATTAATTAAAGCATTATTATCTGTTACAAGCATCTGCTTTCCAGATGGACTAATATTAAAACTAATATTTTTTTCGCTGCTTTCCAAAGTTTTAAATACTTTTCCGCCATTAATATCACTTGTATAGATTGCTTTTGCAATATTTCCACTCATTAAAGCTACATCTATTGATTGTTCTACCGGTTTAGCTGGTTCTTCTTTTACTGGTTCCTTTTTTTCTTCATTTGTAACTTCTTTATTTTCAGCTTTTGTTTTTTCTGCAACATTAGTAGTATCACTATCAATCCATGCTTGTATATTTTTTTTAATGTTTGTGTAATCTATAGGATTATATATAACTTTAATTATTATCCCCAATATTACTACTAATATACCCAAAGAAATGATTATTGTATTTCTTCTTCTTTTTCTCATTTTCTTTTCATATTCTTTACTAAAAATACTTGGCTTTCCCAAAGATGGCTCCCTCCAAATCTTTTTAATCTATTTAAATCATAAACAAATCAATTATATATTATTATTTTCTTTAAATCCACAATATATTTAATATTTTTATAATTCTCCAAAATTCTTATAAATCCATATTATTTTTTACAACTTTTTTACTTTTGCAGCCATTGCAGTTACTATTCTTATTTTCACCTTTTAAACAGCATCCTCCACATTGAAGCATTCCTGCTTCTTTCAATTCCTCTAATGTGAGAGTACACACATTTTCTGAATATTCTTCATAATCTATAGTATCCTTTAATAAATTTTCCTTACTAATTTTAATCATATATTTTTCTCCTTATAGTTAGTTATGTACTATATACATTTTAACCCTTTTGCTTATTTGATTCTATAGGATTTCTTTTCTAAAATCAAACTATTTATCCATACAGTTCTTTCTTCTTAAAATATTTATTATTATCTTTATAATAAAATTGTCGGAATATTAAAAATTATTGTTTTTTTGCTTGTTTATTGTATAATAAATTTATTAAATAGTAATGCCCATGCACTTTATAGTATATTGCTATAAAGTTTTATAACTTTATAATTATTATGTTCATTTATCCCTTTCTCAAATGAACATACAAAGAGGTGTTTCAAATACGATAAAAATCATTTTGAGATGCCTTTCTTTTAATACATTAAACTTTTACCAAATGATATTTGCTAAATATAAAATTATTGGTATTGTTGCTAATGATAATAAAGTACTTAATCCAACTAATTTTGCACCATATTCATAATTCCCTCCATACATTTGAGAAAACATTGGTACCGTAAGACCGACTGGTGTAGACATTGCAATTAAAACCACTGTTTTAATTTCTATTAGCTCTGCTGGTAAAAACTTAAATAATACTATTATTACCATTGGAATTATAATAAGTTTTACAAAACACACAAAATAAGCATGTCTATCAGAAAATAGTGTAATAAACTTAGACTTTGCTATGTAAGTGCCTAAAAGAATCATAGCAATAGGAGTGTTGGTTTCCCCTACTAGATTAAAAGCATTATAGAAAATTATAGGTAATTTTATTGGTGAAATAAAAATCAATAATCCAAATACTACTGCAATAATTCCAGGATTTAACATCATTTTTTTTGCTGTAATCAATTTTTTATTACCTGATACCATATAAATTCCATAAGTATAGCTTAATATTCCAAAGCAAACTAAATATGCAGATAAAAAGAAAACTTTATCAATCCCCATAATACTAGTGACTAATGGTATTCCTATAAATCCTGCATTTGCAAATCCAATTGCAAATTTATCAATATTTTGATTTTTCTTAAATATAATTTCTCCCATAAGAAATCCAACTAACATAGCACCTAAAGAAATAATAAAAGAAATTCCAAGTTCCTTTAATTTAATCATTGAAAAGTCCATTTGATAACGTGTAAGCATAATTAATGGGTTAATAACCCAAACTAACAAATTTGATAACTGCTTTGTTCCTTCTTCATTAATTAATTTTTTGCGGTATACAATAAAGCCTATCACCATAAGTACATACATAATACTTACTTGTTCCACAATCGTAAAAATAATCTCCATTCTTTTATCCTTTCACTATAATTTTTTTCATTTATCTATATTTATACATTAAAAGAAATAATCTTTTATATTATAGCATGAGATTATTTTTATCGACACTTTATATTTATTGAATTTTATCAACTTATCATATAAATTAAAGTTTTATAATTTTCTTGCATAAAAAATAGAAATACCTGTTTTAAAGGTATTTCTTGAATTCTTCTCTATAATCAAATTTTCTTCTTATAATATTAAAATAATTAATCTTAACTACTGTATTACAAACTAAATATCGCTTTCTTCATTATCACTTATTTTCTTTATTAAAATTTTACTTATTCTCTTCCTATCGCATTTCAATATAATAAACTCATAACTCTTATAAGTAATCTTTTGCTTAACCTTAGGGTATGATTTTAGCTGAAAATAAATCCATCCTCCAATAGTATCTATATTCTCATCTTCAATATCTATCTCTAACAATTCATTAATATCTTCAATAATAACTTTTCCATCTACAACATAGCTGCCATTTTCAGTTTTCCTTATATCCTCTTCTCCATCATCATCAAATTCATCTTGAATTTCACCAACAATTTCTTCTAAAATATCTTCTATAGTTACTAATCCTGATGTGCCGCCAAATTCATCAATAATTATTGCCATTTGTGATTTTTCATTTTTAAACGTCTTAAATAACTCACTTATTGACAATGATTCTGGTACAAATTTAATTTCTCTAATTATTTCCTGTATATTCTCATTGCCTTCAAATTTTAATCGATATAAATCCTTAATATGTATAAAGCCAATAACATTATCTTTGCTATCTCTACATATTGGATATCGAGTTAATTGCTCTTCTAATGCATAATTTATTATTTCATCAAAAGAATCCTCAATGAAAATACATGCCATATCAGTACGAGGTATCATTATTTCTTTTACTGTTTTCTCAGAAAAATCAAAAATATTATCTACAAAAGTTAATTCGGTTTGATCTATTAACCCATGCTTATAGCTGTCTTCAACTAAAAGCTTAATTTCTTCATCGGTATGGGCTGCTTCATGTTCTTCAACTTGTGAAATTCCAAATATTTTCAAAACCAAATTAGTACTATGATTAAAAGACCACATTATTGGATAAGTTACCTTATAAAACATTATAAGTGGAAATGCTGTATGCATAGCTATTTTTTCTGAACTAATAATTGCTAATGATTTAGGAGCTAATTCTCCAAGAACAATATGAAGTCCAGTTATAATCGAAAATCCCAAAATAAATGAAATTGAATGTGATGTATTTTCTGACAAATTTAATAAATTAAATACTGGCATTAACAGATCTGCAACTGCTGGCTCTCCAACCCAACCAAGACCTAAAGATGCTAAAGTAATTCCTAGCTGGCATGCCGATAAATATGAATTTAAATCTCTAACAACTTTCAATGTATGCTTTGCATTTCTATTTCCATCAATCGCTAATGTTTCTATTCTAGATTTTCTCACCTTTACCATTGCAAATTCTGTAGCTACAAAAAAACCATTCATAAATACAAGTAAAATCACAATGATAATATTTATTATACTAATCATATACTGATAAATTCCTTCCTAAAATTGTTCTATAATATACATTCCTATTTATATACTATTTTTAATAATAATTAATATTGTACCATAAATAATCACTATATATTTAAAATATATATGTTAAATATATTTTTTGTATAAATAAATCCAATTAATTCAGCAATTATCTAATCTGAAAATAATATTTATTAATTCACAATACATAGTTTATTTAATAAAATTCAATAAATATTTACACTCAACAAAGAGACCTCTATCCATTAATTAATAGATAGAAGCCTTAATTTGTGATTTTACTATTAATTACCTATTTGACTTACACTAAAAGTTCCTTCAACAAGACTATTAGGATTAAATACATGTTCTATTCTAGGTAATGATATTCCTAAAGTTTCACGAAGCACATCTTCTACTGTTTCTACCGGTATGATAGTTAATTCATTCTTAACCTCTTCTGGAACATCTTTTAAATCAATTAAATTTTCTTTTGGAATTAATACTTTTGTTATTCCAGCTCTTTGAGCTCCAAGTAGTTTTTCCTTAAGTCCTCCAATTGGAAGCACTGCTCCTCTTAGAGTGATTTCTCCTGTCATAGCAAGTTTTGAATTTACTTTTATACCTGTAAAAAGTGATGCAAGTGCAGTAAATAATGCAATTCCTGCCGAAGGCCCATCTTTAGGTACAGAACCTGATGGAACATGAATATGAAGATCTCGTTCCCTAAAATTTACAACATTCATAGGTAATCTTGATTTTAATAAACTTAAAGAAATCTTTGCTGATTCTTTCATAACATCACCTAGTTGGCCTGTTAGAGTGACTTGTCCACTTCCAAACATATCAGTAGCTTCAATGAATAATATTTCTCCTCCAACTGCTGTCCAAGCTAGTCCTGTAATAACACCTGGTGGATTGTCTTCTTGAGCTTTGTCATGACTAGAAACTTTTCTACCAAGTAAATCATTTAACTCTTCTGCAGTAACTTTAAATGGTAGTTCCCCTTTGTTAGATACAATTTTTTCTGAAGCAACTCTTGCAATTGTTGCTAATTGCTTTTTAAGTCCTCTTACTCCAGCTTCTAACGTATACTCGCTAATAATTTTTTCTAATGCTCCGTCTTCTATAACTAATTGTTCTTTATTTAATCCATGTTCTTCAAGCACTGCTGGAATTAGATGATTTTTACCAATATGGAATTTTTCATTCATAGTATAACTTGATATATTAATTACTTCCATTCTATCTAATAGAGGTCTAGGAATAGTATCTAATGAATTCGCTGTAGCTATAAAGAATACTTCTGATAAATCATATGGTAAATCTAAATAGTGATCAGTAAAAGTATCATTTTGTTCTGGATCTAGTACCTCTAATAATGCACTAGCTGGGTCTCCATTATAACCTACCATTAGTTTGTCTATTTCATCTAGAACCATAACTGGATTTTTTTCTGCTGCCTTTTTGATTTCTTGAATAATTCTTCCTGGCATTGCTCCTATATAAGTTCTTCTATGGCCTCTAATTTCTGCCTCATCACGT
This sequence comes from Clostridium puniceum, assembly GCF_002006345.1. GTDB lineage: Bacteria > Bacillota > Clostridia > Clostridiales > Clostridiaceae > Clostridium > Clostridium puniceum. The sequence goes on along the minus strand of NZ_LZZM01000184.1, from coordinate 17,606 downwards.
ACACCACCTAAACTTAACCTTGTATATTTTCTACCAAGAACTTCAGCAATACTTTTGCCTAAACTTGTTTTACCAGTTCCTGGAGGGCCAACCAATAATAAAATTGATCCTTTTTTATTCTTTTTAAGTTCCATAACCGCTAGATGTTGTATTATTCTATCCTTTACTTTTTCAAGTCCATAATGCTCATCATCTAAAATTTGTCGTGCTTCTTCTAAGTTTGGAATTTTACCTTCCACCTGCTTCCAAGGAAGTTGAATTAATAATTCTAAATAGTTACGTATAACATTATATTCAGAACTATTTGGACTTTGACTTTCTAGTTTTCCTAATTCTTCCAATGCCGCTTCCTTTATTTCTTTTGGCATTTGCACGTCTTCAATTTTATTAAAATAGTCTTTTGTCTTACTGCCATTACTTTTCCCTTCATTTAATTCGCTTTGTATAGCCTTTAATTGTTCTCTTAATACTGATTCTCTGTAATTTTTATTAGCAGTTTCAGATAATTTTTCTGTCATTTCAAATTGTAACCTTAAAGTTTCTTTTTGTTTTAGAATATAATCCATAAACTTAAGTCCTCTATCTTTTATAGATTGAGTTTCTATCAATTCATACTTTTCTTGATTTGAAAGTGGAGTAAATTGAGCAAGATAACCTATAAGTTTATTTAGGTCCTTCTTTTCATCTACTTTTTTCATAAATTCATCTGAACCTTTGAAATTTTCACTAATTTCTCTAGTAATCTTTTTTATATATTCCACCATTTCTTCTTGGCTCTTTTCAGTAATATCAATAAAATCTGATGCAAGCTCAAAATCAGCTATAACGGAACCGCTTACTACAGTAATGTCCTTAATTTCTACTCTATCTAATACTTTAATTGTTACTTTATATCCTTTTTCTGTTTTTTCAAGTGCATCTACTTGAAATAAAACTCCAACTTTATGAAAATCTTCTTTATTTAAATTACCTTGGTCAAAATTTTTTATTAATGGTAATGCAATGTTATGTTGATCTTCTTTACTTAAAGCTTCAATTTGTTCTATCCCAACTTTATCCAATCTTAATATGTGAATCATTCCTGGTAACAAAACTATATTTGATATTGGCATTACTAATCCTTTTTTAATTCTTTCATCTAAATTAATCATTTTAATCATCCTCTCTTTAACTTTCTTTTAAGTGAATGTTCATTTATTAATTTTTAAAATAACAACGAGATTTTTCTGTAATTATCCTTTAACAAAATCCTCTCGCTTAAATTATACTAGTAAAGCTATCTGCATAATCATTGTCATCTCTTTTAATAATTCTACTTGTTGAACATCCTCTATACACTGATTTATAGCAATCTTTTTTACTGGTGACAGTAGTATTGCTATTAAATTATCATTTCTAAAGTCTTTTAAGATTTTCTTTGTTTTCATTTCATCTAGCAATTTATTTAAATTGCTTATGCCTGTATGCTGTGAACATTGATTTGCTAGTGCAGGACAACTTGAAAATTGGTCTACAAAATGAAAAATCTCACCATTTTCTTTAATATATATATAATATTCTTTTACGAGTATTTCAATAAACTCTTTTCCACAGTTAACATTCTTAAGCTTACTAAGTAAATATTCAAAAATCTCTTCAGAATATTCAATATATATATCTTGAAGCATTACCTCTTTATTTTCATAATAAATATAAACTGTAGCCGGAGAAACTCCTGCTGCTTTTGCTATCTTTGAAATAGAAGTACCATGAAATCCTTCTTGAAGTATTAATTTAATAACAGCTTCCTTTATACTTTTTTCTTTTTCATCATCTCTTCTTCTCATTTTTAACACCTCTATTATGTTTTATAATAAACGATCATTCACTTATTGTCAATATATATTTTAATATAATCAGTAAATAAAAGAGAAATACCTAAATTATAAATACTTCCAATATAATTTCTATTTTTAATTTTGTTTTTATTAACTGTGTCCACTAAGCTTTCCAATTACTGAAATAAGCTTTATTTTTATCTAAATAATTTTTATCAATTGTTATTTTAGCTCCATCATCAATTTTACTTGTATCTAATATAGGTACTGGATTGCATCCACCCTTGATTTTACCTATCATATCAGCACTGAATCTATTTCCACAGTTTTGGCACACCAATTCATTACCATCTTGCACATAGTAGCCTTTTCCCGAACTATAACATACCTGACAAGTATTTAAAGCAGTTCTTATTGTCCCATCACTAGACTTTAGTGCTAGAACCTCCATTTTAATACCATTTGATTCATATGGATAAAATTTTACTTTGCTCAAGATTTCTGATTTATTAATTTCTATTCCTGATACAACATTTGATGCAGCTTTATTAGTATCTTCACTCTTACTTTCCTTGTTACTATTACTTTCTTTATTATCGACACTTGAATTGCTGCTATTACTATCAGAATTATTAGTATTGGTTTCACTGCTCTTACTTAGAGATGAACATCCTATTAGAGCAAATATACTAATTACAGCTACTCCTATAATAATTAATTTCTTACAATTATTAAGCTGCTTCTTTCTCAAAATTTTTTGCTCATTTATTGCTTTATTTTTTCCCATCTAAATTCCTCCTAATATTTGCTTTATTAATACATTATAAATATAAATTGTGTAGATTTTATGAAGGGTTATTATATACTATCTTTATAAAATAATTTTTGTAAAATTAATAAAGAAGTTTATTTATATACGATTTTATACTACTAATTTACTTCTTGATTATGCTAGCTATCTATTTTCCACTACGGTCAAGCGTTAATACTAAAATTCGCCATTTTCTATACAATCTCATTATTTTTATTTATGCATACAGTAAATGTAGTACCTTTATTTTCTTTGCTTTCTACATCTATAATTGCTGAGTGTAGCGTTAATATTTTCTTTACAAGAGTAAGACCAATTCCACTTCCCTCAATCTTATGCCTGCTTTTATCTCCACGATACATTCTTTCAAAAACATAAGGTAAATCTTCTTTTTTTATACCCATACCATTGTCTTTAATTTCAATGATAACAGAATTTACATCACTCCTAACATTAACCCATATACTTCCATTTATGTTGTTGAATTTAATTCCATTAGATATAAGATTTATAAATACTTGTTTTAATTTATCACAATCACCTAAAACCATATAATCTCTATCGTATTCCTTATTCATAATTAATTTTATATTTTTTTCATCTGCTGCAATATAAAAGTCACTAAGCACAGTTGAAAGAAGTTCTCCTATATTAACTAATCCTAAATTAAGTACTATTTCATCTGACTCCATTTGTTTTAATATATTTAAGTTGTTTAATAACTTACCAAATCTTATTACTTCATCATTTAAATTATTAAGCTTATCAGTTGTTACAGGTATTATTCCATCTATCATTGCTTCCAAATTATTCTGAAGTACATTTAGAGGAGTTCTTATTTCATGAGATATATCTGAAATAAGTCGCTTTCGTAGTAAATCCTGGCTATTTAATTTATCACCTAAAGAATTTATGCTCTCTGTTAAATTTTTTATTTCTTCAATGTTACTTTTAATATCTGATCTAGAATTATAATTTCCCTTAGATAAACTTACAGAAGTTTTTGAAACTGCTTTTATAGGCTCGGAAAATTGTTTTGATAAAAACAAGCTTATTACTGCTACTATTGCTAACGTTAATACACCACTAAATATAATACTCTTATTAATCTGAGACTTGAAGCTTATATCTTCTTGAGAAAATAAAACAGGTGAATATTGACCTATTATAATATATCCTACAGTTTTTCCATTTGCATTTATATCAAAAGTATTAGTATTATAAACTCCAGTTTCTTCTTTACCATTTACCATCATATGATTTTTATATTTTATATCCTCATGATTCATTTCCCAAACAACTTTTTTGTTTTCATCTAAAAGTGTTAAGCAATAATTGCTCATATACGCTTCATGCTTCATTTCTTCACCTGAAGTCGAAGTCCATCTACCATCACTTCTATAAATTTGTTGAAAATACTCTATCAATCTTGTGTTTCTTTTAGTTTGTATATTCTCCATATATTTATTAAAAGTATTTGTTATTGTCATATTTATAATCAAGACTGATAACAATACTGAAACTACAGAACAAAAAATTAAAATAAAACTTAAGCGCTCTCTAATATTTTGCTTCATATTTCATCACCAAATTTATAACCAACTTTGGTAACAGTAATTATGTATCTTGGAGACCTGCTGTCTTCTTCAATCTTCTTACGTAAATTCTTAATATGAACATCAATAATTCTATCAGAACCATCAAAATCAATGCCAAAAACTCTCTCTATTATGGCCTCTCTTGTGAATACTTTTCCTTTATTTGAGGCTAAAACATATAATATATCAAACTCATTGGAAGTTAAATTTATTTCCTCTCCATTTAACTTAACCGCTCTTTTATCACTATCAATTGTTAATTTACACTTATCAATTGACAGAACATTATTATTGCTTACACCAACTCTTCTAAAGAGAGCATTAACTCGAGCAGTAAGTTCCCTTGGACTTAATGGTTTTGTCAGATATTCATCAGCACCAATCTTTAATCCTTCAATTTTATCATTTAACGTACTTTTAGCAGTTAGCATAAATATATATACATCTGATATTCTTCTAAGTATATTACATACTTCCTCACCATCAATATCTGGAAGCATTAAATCTAAAATTACAAGATCAAATTTTTCTTTTCTAAAAATTTCAATTCCATTTAATCCATTTTCAGTAGAATAAACCCTATATCCCTCTTTTTCTAGATATGCCTTTAAAACTTCTGATACACTTTTTTCATCTTCAATTATTAAAATATTACCCATAATATACACTCCATATAATTTTTATATTAATATATTTAGTATTTTAACATAAACTTATGAATTTTATATGTAAAAAATAAATAGGAAGTTAATGAAAGACTTTTACATTAATAAATGCAAAAAGTCGATATCCCATCAATTTAATGGATATCGACTTTTAATTTTTATGGCATACCTTTATTAACTTATAAATCTTTTACGAACCTCTTCTAAACTCACATTTTTTAATGAATCTGTAACTTCTATTCCAGCAACAGCTACATTATTTTGAACTATAAGATATGTTCCACTATTAACTATATTAAATTCAACATTTACAATGCCTTTTTCACCTTTAAAACTAGTCACTTGAGCTCCAATGTCTGCATTTATTATTGAAAAACTTTGGCTTAGATTACCAAACTCATTAAGATCTATAGAAAGCTTTGTATCTATGCCTTTTTGCAAAACTATTACAAGTGGCTCAAATTCATAACCTGTTCCTTTTATATTTAAACTTTGAGTATTCCCAGAAATTTCAGCTCTCTTCACTAATCTATCAGTAGGGACTTTACTTAAATCGTCTCCGTATATACTTGGAGTTTGAGGCTCACTACTTGCACTTCCACCTGTGCAGCAGCTCATTCCACTACTTGGTGCTGGAATAGATGAATCTGCTTTAGATGTATCAACAGAATCAATATTATCTGTAACTTTTATTACACCTCTTATCATGCCCATCCAACAGCTAAAATTTATATCTTTGTCTTCTGGCGTAAATTCTATTATATTTTCTCCAGCTTTTAAAGTCTTTTGTATATTCAAAGAAGGTACTACTACTGCATTGTTACAAGAATTAAGCTGACTTCCTGTAATTATCCATTTAACAGGCTTATTTTTTTCAACATAAAATGCATTAGGAGTATAACCCTTGTTATCTGCAGTCATTCTTATTACTTGTACTCCATTTTCTATAGTTGGTTTTCCTACATTAGCTGTAGATGCCTGAGCTTCGCTTCCTGAAATACTTTGAGCTAATGTATTCAAATTCGGAACTCCAATCCCAGCAAGAGCAAATCCTCTATTTCCCATTATTATTCCAAGTATTATTACTAAAAATCCACTAAACTTTAAAAGCTGCTTTGTATAACCCTTGCTTAAAATACCTGATATAGCCCCAAATAATAGCATTAAAGGAACTGTTCCGAGTGAAAATAAAAACATTGATATTGCTCCCGATATTGCACTACCTGTACCTAATGCATAAAGCTGCATTGTTTGCAAAGGTCCACATGGCATTAATCCATTTAATATTCCCACTAAGAAAGGAGCCTTAGGTTTATTCTTTACTTTGCATGAAGACCAAGGCAATTTAATATTAAATTTTCTAAACAGAGAAAATCCAGACATATTTAGTCCCATTATTACCATAAATAATCCTGCGAATATTTGAAGTCCTGCTTTTACATTAAGGGATAGTGATAGTACAGAACCTAAAGCTCCAACAATACCACCAATAATTGTGTACGAAGTTACTCTTCCAGCATTATATAAAATTGCAGGCATTAAATTCTTAACTTCATTTTGCTTTTCTATTACAATATTGTTTTTAGATACACTTTGTGTAAGCATAATTCCCCCACACATACCAACACAATGAATAGATGTAAGCATGCCTACAACAAATAATACAAAGTAAGATGCATTATTTAGCTGAGCACTCATATCAAATCCAGACGTAGAGTTACCAATTAATAAAATAGCTGAAACTAAAAGAAAAAATCCAGCAAATTTAATGTTGTTTGAATTCTTAGTGCTATAGCCAGCTTTATTAATAGTTTCCGTTAACTGTTCCTTAGTGCAAATATTATCGTCATATTCAACAATTACGTTTTGAGCACTATAACTGGCCATTGCATTTATAACTCCAGAAACTTTCTTTAGTGCTTTTTCTACTCTTTCTTCACAAGAAGTACATGTCATGTCATAAACTTTAATAATCTCTCTCTTAATGCTCATAGTTCCCTCCACCTAATTACTCGATTTTATTCTAGTAATATATATTTTATATTATAATTCACTTCTATCATATAGTCATTATAATAAAAAGTTATGAAGATTTTATGAGGATATAAAAGATTAAAATAGCAACACTAAACTTTTCATTCTATTCTTTTAAAAAACTAATCTATGTGTTTTAATTAATATAACTATTAAAACTTACCTATACAAATTTAATAAAAGAAGTATTTTACAACATAAAAATAAGATAATCATTTATATCTATGATTAAAGCTGCCTTAACAGAATTTTAAATTCATTATAAAGCAGCTCATTAATTTACTTATCATTCTTATTTCTTACAGGCTTATATGATCCCGTTTTATCTTCGGGATCAATATAAGCATAATCACCATTTGGAGTTTTTTTCAATCCAAGTGAAGCCATTTGTTTTTTAGTATTCTTACGTTTATTCGCCATAAATATCACTCCTTCTATATTTTAGGATTTCCATATATATCGAATTAATGCATAACTGAAAAATTAATTACTTAATTGATTGTTTGAATAACCAATCAATTACTTTTGTATTTTCATAAGTATTAACCCATGCAAAATGTCCTATTGGTTTTATAGTTCCAGCTTCGTATTCAGTATATTTTACTGAATTTCCTCCTGCTTTTTTAATAGCTATTAGCACCATTCATTATTCCAAATGGGTATTCCTTTGCATATGTAAAGAAATCTTCTTTATATATTGCTAGTCCTGTTTCATCCTCTAATATTTCACTATATTTTTCAAATGCATTCTCTCCATCTAATTCTGAAAGTATATTTTCGTTAGCTTCTGTAACATTAAAAGGTCCCTTTAATATATTCCATCCATGCTCAACTACTATTTTATTTTCCGAATTAATAATGCATAAATATAAACTATCAACATATATTCCATCATTATCAAATATACACGGCTTATGATTTAAATTATAAAATCCAGCGCCTCCGCCTAAATATTTAACTTTATTACCTAACTTATCATATACTGTATCTATTAATTCCTTAAATCTACTTGAAAGGCCATCTGCAATTACTAAAGCTATATAATTTTCATTCTTATCTAATTCTTTATTAAATCTCATTAAATTTGGCAATACTATTGAACAATAAACTGGTTTAACCTTATTTACAATATATCCCTTTGATAGGCTTCTATCACCTACTAATAGTTTGGAATAAATCCCACCAAAAAATAATATATTTTTTGAATTTAAGAAATTCATCATATCTTGTACTTCTTTTTCACAGCCATCTCCAACATAAATCATTAATCTTTCATCACTACCTATAGATAGATCATCAACATAATACTTTAAATCATTTAATGTGCTTAAATACATATTATGACCCTCTCATAAATTTATACAATTTGCACTACCCATACATTAATTATATTACTATATAATGCTATTATAAACATTTACTTACATAAATAAGTTGATGAAATTTCATAACTATGTTATTGTTACAAACTCTTCTATAATTTCTTTTCCATACACCAAAACTGGCCTTTTCTAAAAGTTATAATACCTCTTTGCTCATAGCTATTTTTCAAATATAATCTACATGCATTAGAATTATTAGTAAATACATCTAAACGTATAGATTCATATTTGTTAACTTTGCCAAATTCTTCAGCATATTTTATAAGTGTTGTCGCAATTCCTTTACCTTTATATTTTGGATTAACGCATAATCTATTTATAATTAAATTTTTATTTGTATCATACTTCCATTTTATTGTTTCATATTCCTTCTCTTGAAAGTCATTTAAAACAATAAGGCCTTTATAATATTTTCTTCATAATATGTATATAAGTTCCAATTAAGAAAGTTCATAATTTAGTCGCTTGTCCAATCACTCTAATATAGAAATTAAATCTTAATGAACAAAATTTTTTAGAACATATATATATTTCCTTCAAAAATATCTTTATTTATTACATCTTCATTTGGATAAATATTATCTCCTTGAAATATCTCTTGTGATTCCATATCAATAATAGATTCTCTAATTATATCTATTATTGCCTGAACATCTTCACCTTTTCCTCTTTGAATAATCATTGCTAAATTTCCATCCTTTTTATAAATATATGTCTTAAAGAATAATTTTAAATATTTTTCTCTTTCTCTCAAATAATCTATTATCGCTGATGTTTTAATACACTCCTATTTCTTTCCCTAAACGATTATACATAGAAAATACTACTTTATTTGTACATGGAAAAATTCATTATCATGCCATCTAATGAATTTTTCCAAATCTATATATGATATTCCAATTGTTACTGTATTAATATTAGGATGAAAATTCAATATCTTCTCATTTACCAATTCACTATCAATTAAAACTACTACTTCTCTATTAACATCATTAATTATACCAAAAGGTGTAACTGAACCAGATGCAAGTTTTAGCTTTTCAAATAACTTTTCCTCTAGTGCAAATGATAAACGTGTACTTCCAATTCCTTTAGCTAGAGATTTTAGATTTATACTTTTATCCTCATCTAAGATTACAATATAATTAATATCTCCCTTGCCATTTTTAAGGAAAAGATTTTTGCACTTCTTTCCTAAAATTGATATATCTAATTCCTTTCCTTCATTAACAGTATGTATTGGTTTATGTTCATATCTGACATATTTAATTTTTAATGAATTTAAAGTATCGTATACTTCTTGTTCTTCTTTTTGAATCATTTTCATTTCAACTCCATTTATAAAACTAACATCTGATTAATTCTGATTTTATATTATATGGATTTCTTATACTTTACAATTCTTTATATTTTTCTATGTTTATCAATTATCCATTATTTATATTTGTTAAACGATCTATTATATTAATTAACTTGTTTAATAAATATAAATAATCTATTAACTTTAACTATATAATCATTTAACTCTGATTCTAAAATACTAAATTTCTTTTTATTACAGTCAATTTCTGCTAAAGCGCCATATGGTAAACGTGTCATTGATTCAGTACGTCCAAAATTCATATTCTATAAGACCAATAATTGAGATTAATCACTTATACCATCTTTTCTATTTTTTATTGTATGCAAAATAGTTGAGAACTTTAGATTGATATTCTCTAAGCTCAATAATTTTATTTTCATCATTGAATTTAATCCATGAAACTCCATTAAACCCATTAATTTTACCATCATATTCACATTCAAAATACCAGTCACATACACAATTTTCTCCGTTATGTAAAAATTTATTTATATTCCAAATTAAAACACTACCATAGTCTTGCCACTCTTTAAACCATTTTTGAATTTGAACTAATCCGTCATAAGCAGGACCATAACATTCTATGTATTTTGCATTTATAGCAAATACCTTTTCTAAAATAGAACCATCTTTATTAATCCATGAATCAAGTATTCTTTTATAATTATCTCTCGATATTTCATTATATATCTCCATCTCTTATTTCAATTTCTGTACCTTCTGGAGCTTTAATTTTGAATAAATAACCATTTTCAACTTTATAAATTGTTTTCCCATTTTTTATCTTAAACTTGTTATATCCTAATTCTATTATACTATTAAATTCTTCTTGTACATTTTCTACTAAAAAACACATATGTACTATTCCTTCATTTGATTTATTCCACTTATTTAACTTTTCTTCTTTCTTAGCCGTTTGCAACTCAATCATGAATGTATCTAATTTTAACCAAGTATTAAAATCTCTATTATGAAAGTTTTTAGTTTCTTGTACAACTTCAAAGCCTAAAATTTTAGTATAAAATTCTAAAGATTGCTTATAATTATTAGTTTGAATGCATACATGATGCATCATCTTTATTCCCATAATTTCATCTCCAGACTACTTCAAATTCTTCACAAACAATTCTCATATTTTCATCACCTTCTTTAAAAATATGCTCCTCTGTCACTTGATTAAATTTAGCAGTATATAATTTTTTATATTAATTAATTATGAAAAATTATAACATATCTTCTAGGTTTATTGCACATACTTTTATTAATTCACTTTATACATACCATATTTTCTTTTTTTATTTATATCTACATACTTTCTATACAGCTATAAATATAATATTTTTCTATTATTTTTATGAATTATTAATTATTTTTAACACCTTGTTATTATATATATAATTCTAAATTTATTTATATATATTTTTTTAGATATTTGGCTATTTTTTTGCTAAACAAGAAATATTATAGAGATGAAATTTTCAGAATATTCATTTATATTATAAGTATAGTAATTAAAGTTAAGAAGAAGTTGTTAAAGAATATTTAACAATAACAAATTGGAGGGATTATTATGAATAACAAGTCACATTTTACTAACGTATTGAGATTTATTTCTAGTGCATTATTTTCCAATATAGACTATGTATATGATGCAAACCGTGGTAATTCTGCAGTTCATGATAATTATGATATAACAGACACTACTGAACTAAGATTAATATCATCAAGAAGAACATTTTTATAATATATTTAATATAAATAGAAAGTCCCTCGGAATTTCAAAGAAATTTTTGAGGGACTTTTGCTATTTTACATAAAAAATTAAAATTCTGAAATTGTTAATAATTCTACTTTTTCTTTTGACATATAAATTCCTTAGGCTTTCTTTCTCCATTCAAATTTCATTACTTCTTATCTCTTGTTCTATTTAAAGTATATCAAATTAAATATGACAGCAGTAGGTCTTATTTAGAAATTCACAACATCGACTTTTTCTACATCTTTTATAAATAAATAAGAACTAATTACTCCTATAATTGCAAAAATAATTGGAATTATAATAATGCTGCTTAAGTTATGTCCTTTATTACCATTGTTTAATACACTTATTAATATAACGGATGTTAAGATTGTAGAAGATCTAGATTTTCTTAAGATTCCTACATATACAGGAATTAAACTTATAAATGAATAAATAAAAGAATATAAAGCAATATTAATTAAATTGGGCAATAAAATATCCATAGTTAAGGACTCACTAATAAAATTTATAAAAACATTTAAAATGAGCAAACTAAAAGTGATAAAAATGTTTGATATTATCATAGCTATAAAAGTAAACATTACTACAAGAAATAACTTTGCTATCATAAGTTTCTTTCTATTTACAGGATAAATAAATAAGATGTTTATTGTTTTATTTTTATATTCACTAATTATTAATTTTGAAATTAAAACTGATGAAAAAATCAAAAAAGTAATTCTTACAAAAGTACCAATACTCCCAAATATATCATCCCATCTGCTAAAAATTATTTCATTATTAGCTTTTGTTACAAAGATAGACAATAATAAACTTGCAAGAATAATCAAATTAGCAATTATAGCACCTTTTAAATTACCTTTTATTTTAAACTTCTTAATTTCTAATTGAATTAATTTAAACATTTTATTTCCCTCCATTTAAAAGATTCAAGAAATAATCTTCTAGTGTATTATTTTTCCTACTTATGGCTTCAATTTCAATCTCCTTCAAAATTAAAACTTTCGAAATATCCTTTTGAGAGAACTTTAAATCATATATTCTTATTAAAGCATTATCTATAATTTTAAAATTAGAAATATGCAAATCATTTTCTAAAATAAAGGCTGCTTTTATACAATCTTTTGTAACTATTTCTATATACTCTGTATTGTTTTTCCTAATGCTTTCCATAGAAACTTCTTTTATTAAACTTCCATTATTTATTATCCCTATAGTATCAACTACTTGTTCTATTTCGCCTAAAATATGACTGGATATTAAAATTGTTATATTGTATTCTTTATTTAACATTTTTAATATATCCCTCATTTCCTTAATTCCAAGTGGATCAAGACCATTTATTGGTTCATCAAGTATTAATAACTCTGGTTTAGTTATAATTGCCCTTGCAATTCCAAGCCTTTGTTTCATTCCTAGTGAAAAATCTTTAACTTGTTTATTGTCTATCCCCTTTAAATTAACCAAGTCTAATGCGTTATCAATAGCACTTTTATCATAATACCCCATATATTCACAATGAATTTCCAAATTTTCTCTGCCAGTTAATTTATCATAAAATACAGGATATTCAATAATACTTCCAATTCTTTTTAAAGTTTCATACGATTTATTATTAAGTTTTTCACCAAAAATCTCGATTTCTCCTATACTTGGCTTAATAAGATTTACTGTCATCTTCATAATTGTAGTTTTACCTGCCCCATTTGGCCCTAAGAAACCATATATTTCTCCTTTTTTTACATTCATATTTACATTTGCTATAACTTCTTTATCCTTATATTTTTTTGATAGATTTGTCGTTCTTAATATATACTCCATCTGAAAGCCCTCTTTTCTTTATTAACTGTAATTTTATATTATAAATTTATTTCTTCCAATACCATTTAGGAAACATAATAGACAATGCTATAAAAATTGGACAAGAAATGGTTCCATAAGCAGTACTTATAGCATAATAAGCACTTGTAGAAACTGAATAAAATAATATAATTTTCAAAACTGCATGACTTATATTCACAAATCCCCATAATACAGTTAGTATCTTCCAAGCTGATTTATATTTTGGACGTTTTTTTAATTCTTCTGAAGCATTTTTTAAATAACTTTGTTCAACTACTACTTGGATTAAGCTTTTCTTAAAAAACAAAGATCCAAAAAAAATTAAAGCCACTAAAATATCTTGTATTATAGGAGATATTAAATAAAATGTAGCATTTTGTGAAATAACAGTCCCAATTAACCCTATTCCAGAAAAAATAACACTGATCAAAGCAAGTGCGTTAATTTTACGTTCTTTTATAAAATTAACTAAAACTACACCTATGCTCCATACCCCAGATAATATTATTCCATCTATAGTCATTCCATGGTCATTAAATATATAAAATATTATTATAGGTATAATGGCACTTACAATAAAATCCTTATTAAATATATTTTTTAATACTGAATATTTTTTATTTACTAATTTTTCCATAATATAATTTCTCCTATTCTCCCCAATTTTCATTGGCATTCTTCATATAAATCTCAGGATCAATTACCTCTTTATCAAGTATCTCCTGAGTTTCAGTCTTTATATATCCTAAATTTATAATTTCATTTCCTGCACTTCTTAATGCATGGAAAAATGGTTCATACATTGTCTTTAGATCATCATTAAATTTAATAGCACCAAGCACGCCACCTTGTCCACATAAAATAGCTGCTGCTAAATTTCCTTTTGTCATAACCTTAAAAGTCTCTAAAATTCCTGAAAAATTATACTTTCCAGGAAAACCACAATTAGAGATTAATACAGTCTTGGCAGGTGACTTTTTTTCATAACGTTTAGTATGAGAATATTGATCACCAACTTTAATTATGTCTTTTGTGGCTAGTGGAAGCTTACGATCCATAAAATCTTTCATAAGTCCAGTAACAGTATAAATATATAACGGTGTAGCATAGACCACTATTTCTGCTTCTGTTACTTTTTCAAGTAATTCCTCCATATCATCCTTATGAATGCATTTTCCTGGAGTTTTTATCCAACAAGTAAAACATCCACTACAATGCTTTATATTTTTGTCTTTAAGATAAATTGTTTCTATTTCTGCTCCTTCTTCCTCGCAACCTTTAAGGAACGGTTTTAAAAGAACCTCCGTATTTCCATTTTCTCCTCTTGGACTGCCATTAATAGCTAAAACTTTCATCTAATAATCTCCTCTTTTCATTATTAATTATATTTTTATACTATAATACCAATCTCTCTTTTTCATTAATCAAATCTTACTTATTTCTTAAGTAAAAAAATAAGATGCTTTTTAAATTTAAGCATCTTATATAATTTAGTATTTAATTCGCTTTAATTTATAAGTAAAACTAGTTTTTTCATAAGGTTTACTCTCAAGAAAAATTTCTCCGCTTAATTTATTAACAAGCCTTTTAGTTATTGTAAGTCCTAATCCACTTCCTTGATATAACCTGTTCCTTGAATCTTCAAGGGTATACATACGTTCAAATACTTTTTCAATATTAATTTCATCTATTCCTTTGCCTTTATCACAAATCTCTACATATGTAAAATTATCATCATAACTTAAATTCAAACCTATATACTTACCATCATTTCCATACTTAATAGCATTAGAAATTAAATTATTCATTATTCTATCTAAAGCTTCCAAATTACCAAGGGCATAAATAGTCACATCTGGAATTTGAATATCTACTTGAAATCCTTTAATTGTTAAATTATCATAGAAATCCAATATATTTTTTCTACAAACTTCATTCATATTAACCCTTGTTAAAGAAACTTCTTTATCTCCAGATTCTAGCTTGGCCAAATCAAAAAACTTATTTATAAGATCAATTACTTCATGTGTTTTCTTATGAACCTTAGAAATCAACATCTTTCCGTCTTCTTTTGAGATATCCTCATCTAATTTCATGGTTTCAATATATCCAAGTACCACTGTAAGTGGAGTTTTTAAATCATGAGAAATATTAGAAAGCATTTTATTCATAGACATTTCTTTTTTTTTATAATCTGCAAATACCTTTTGACTAAAATCTAAAAGATTGTTAATAACCACAAGTAATTCTCTAAGCTCTTTATCATCAGTAACAACTAAGAGTTTTTCGGAATTAGCTTCGCTTATAATTGTCTTTAATTTATTTTGTATATATTTTAAATTATTACTTCTTTCTCTTCTAGACATATACTGTATAATTATTATGATAATTAAAATAATAATAACCATCAATAATAATAAAATAGTCATTTAATTTCCCTCCAACTTATAGCCAATACCCCATAGAGTCTTTATATATTGTGGATTTGATGGATCATCCTCTATCTTTTCTCTTAATCTTCGCATATGAACATTGATTACATTTTCATCTCCATAATACTCTTCTTTCCAAACAAAACTATAAATTTGTGCTTTAGTAAATACTCTATTGAAATTATTTATAAATAATTTCAATATTTCAAATTCCTTAGATGTCAGCCGTACAGGATGTCCATTTTTAATAACCAAGAAATTATCTAAATCAATAGTAAGATTGCCAATTTTTATAGGTACATTTTTTTCAGTTTTTTGATTTCCTAAATATTTAGTTGATCTCCTAATTCCGGCCTTAATCCTAGCAGAAATTTCAATCATAGAAAAAGGCTTAGTAATATAATCATCAGCACCTAGCCCTAGACCTATAGCCTTATAAACATCATTGTCTTTTGCAGACATAATTAAAATAGGAATTGAACTTTTTTCCCTAATTAATTTAATAGTTTCCATTCCATCCAGCTTAGGCATCATTAAATCAAGAACTATTAAGTCAAAATTATCATTTAAATATTTAACAATTCCCTCTTCACCATCAAATGCCGTCACGACTAAAAACCCATCCTTTGTTAAGTAATTCTTAACCATTTCACTAATAGCTATATCATCTTCAATAATTAAAATTTTATTGTTCATAATTATAAGTACTCCTATTTATAAATTCATAATATCACATCCAATTTTACCATATAAAAGTTATGAAATGGAGTATCAAATTATAATTCATAGTGACCTTTCTTACTAAAGTGATATTGGTTTTACTTTAGTAAAATTAATAGCCGCTGGAAAT
Organism: Clostridium puniceum; assembly: GCF_002006345.1. GTDB lineage: Bacteria > Bacillota > Clostridia > Clostridiales > Clostridiaceae > Clostridium > Clostridium puniceum. The sequence continues at coordinate 1,050 of NZ_LZZM01000184.1, read as the reverse complement.
AATAAAATTCATTGCTTAGATTTAGATTTTAATGATTTAAAATCATGTAATGATAAATTTGTTGCCCATGACCATGAAATTCAGTTTGAAATGCTTGATTATCGTAAAATTAAAGAACTTGTTATTGGTGGTAGAGATATTTTATCCAATCTTATTGTTAATGAAAATATATTAGAACATCAAATTTTTGCAGATTTGCTTATGGCATTAATGCATTTAAGAGATGAAATACTATTTATACAACACAAATAACTCATTCATGATGACTGTATTCATATTAAGGGCGATTTTATAAGAGTGTACAAGGCCTCAACAGTGTATTTCTCATTTAAAACATTTTTATCCGTATTAATATAACAGTGCAATCAAATTTAACCCTTTTCTAGTTAATAATTAAAGTCTAATAAATTGATTCTAAAGTATTAATTGAAATTGTTAATAATCTTCACATTTTAAGAATAAAAATAAGATATATCTTTTATATATAATAATTAGTATTTCAAAGAAGCTAATTCTTGTGAACACTAATTTAGTTTTCAACTTATCTTTATTATTATCTTAATATAACTGATTTATATAAAGTTGCTTAAATTTTTATACTTTCTTAAACATGAAAAAAGATAGTCATTATAACTATCTTTTTTGTTTACCTCGCAACGTCCTACTCTGCCACACAGTCACCCGTGCAGTACCATCGGCGCTATAGACCTTAACTGTCCTGTTCGGAATGGGGAGGAGTGTTACCTCTATGCCATCATCACGAGATGCTAGTTCAATCTAAATTTCTGATTTAGCTAAATGAACTATATTCAGCGAACGAATATAAGTCGAATTTCCTTAAAAACTCTAGTTCATCGCTTATACTATTTTTTCATCAAACAAACTTTGTTCTCTGAAAATTGCACATAACTTTTAATGTATACTTACAACTTGATTATATATTGGTCAAGCCCTCGACCTATTAGTATCAGTCAGCTAAATATGTTACCATACTTACACCTCTGACCTATCAACCTTGTAGTCTTCAAGGGGTCTTACTAGCTTACGCTA